>CAZPPG010000263.1:0-1508 GCA_964588385.1 uncultured Phycisphaeraceae bacterium | reverse complement strand
CAGCAGGAGGCGACAAAGACCAAGAGGAGCAAGCAGAAAACATCAGTTTCACCGGCGGCCACGGTCGGCGACGCCGATCAGGCTGCTGGCGGCCCGTGCACCACCGGCGACACCCCGGACGAGCCCGACGAATGTCTGACGGCCAATCAGATTGCCGACCGCCCCGGATGGACCCGGACGATGGTGGCGCTGGCAAACCTGGAACCCGAAGGGCAACTCGGCCGGAAATACAGATTCGCATCGCTTTACTCGCTGGCGGCCATCAAGAAAATCGAAGCCATGGGGCTCGATGACCTCCGTGCCAGGGCGGAGCGTGCGGATCGCGAGAGGGCAGAGGAGCAGCAGCAGAAGCGGGTAAAACGAGAGCAGGCCGCAGATCGCCGGGCGGCGCGCAACGCGGAGCTTCCGGCTCCCACTGCCGAGAGCGTGAAAGCTATCGGCCAGCATCTGACCGCGGATGTGTCTCGGGCCGCGACGGACGCCATTGAATGGTTCTACTGCGGCTCCAACGCGAAGGCATCGCGACAGCTTTACCAAGTCCTTGAGGACGCGGGGGATTGCGGCCCTCTGGCCGCTTGGCTTCTCCGCGCCCAGAAGACCTCGTCGCGGGCCAAGGGCTACCGCGGCAGTGCGCATGACCACGCCTACGCCAGCAAGGAGGCTGCGCTCGGCGTCGTGTGCTCCATCCTGGTTCGCCAGGAGACGATCATCTGGGGCTGGGGAATCGACGAGAAGAACCTCCTGTGCCAGCACGTGCTCTACGTCGAGTTGCCGACAGGCCAAGTCTCCTTCCATGCCCCGGAGCGGGGCGCCGGCCCCGACTACGGCAGCGAGTGGGACGGCAAGATCAACGCCAGCCAGCCCAGGATCATGGCGTTCGCCGGAGCTGTCCTGACGGCCTGCCGTCCCGATGCCGCGCGGGCTCTCATCGAGTCCGCGGATGCGGACAGGAAGCAACCCGAGTACGTGTGGTCGAAAGAGCAGAGCAGAATGACGTTGAGCAAGAAGTTGTCGTGATTCCGGGCCGCTCGCGAGGCAGGCTCCGTATAGGTCGCCGCCGCACACGGTGGCGTCGACCTAGCGACTGCTGCAGGGTAGTGGATCTCGTCGTCCGGGACTTGCTCCAAGCGGAAGATGGTCGTCGCCCGCGCGAACAACCACCAGCTCAGGCCAGGACACCGTGTCCCGCGTCAGCACTGACCGGATTACCGGTTGTAAGGTCATGTGTGTCGAACTGCCAACCCATCCTCATGCCCATGCCCGCGCCACTCACCCGACGGGCGGATAGCACAGTTCCGGCCAGTCGTCGCCGCAGCCCTGCTCCATCACGATCTGGATGATCACCGGGACCAGCATCCGCAGTATCTCCGTGCAGTAGCGGAGCGTTGTTCGGTTCAGCCGGCTGCCGCTGGAGCTGGCCCCGTGCACGATCTGGCCCCGGAAGACGAACAGGCGGTCCACCACCTGCTCCAGAACCGTGCAGAATTCGCCGTGCTTGAAGTGGCGGT
>CAZPPG010000262.1:0-1514 GCA_964588385.1 uncultured Phycisphaeraceae bacterium | reverse complement strand
CTACCCCAGTCTCGACGGTTCCCGTCACGTCGGTAAAGCTGGACCGGGACGGCGACGTCGTGGATCTCGAAAGAGACCAGTTGTGTGCGTTTCGGTTGTCCCAGCTTGCGGTCTCCCACGTCGCATTGCCGAATCCCACATTGCCAGCGCCGGCAGCGGCGCCAGCGCTCTGCGCGCTCGACTGCGCGGGGCCCATGACGGTCCCGGTCATGCTGGTGAGCGACTGCGCGCCTCCCGCGACGATCATGGTGGCGATCACCGGCACCGCGAGCGTCATCATCCCGGCGACCGCTTGGTCGGAAATCAGCGTCGAGCCGATGATCGCCGTTGTTGAAAGCGTCCACCCTGCAACCCCCTGCGCCGCGGCCTGGACGTTGGTCGCGCTCTCCAATGTGGCGACGTAATTCAGCACCGCGTAGAGCGGCGCCCAGAGCTGGACCCACACGAAGGCCACCACGTAAGTCTTGATCACGAGGCCGGCTTTGCTGCCGGCGGCGACGATCAGCAGGACGATGATCGGGAAGACGGCGATCACGAGGATCTCGACGACGTTGCGGATCTTCGGGAGCGCGGACTCGGCCATCTTGGCCATCGTCACAAAAGCCGAGTCCGCCGTGACCTCGGCCTGCGCCTGGGCGAGCGCGGCCTGGACGGCGGCGGGGTCGGCGAGGAGCTGCGGAATCGCCACGGACGAGTCCCGCATGAGGTTGATCATCATGTTCTGGCGAATCGTTTCGCTCGCCGTCGCCGATGCGGCGAGGAGAAGGTTCGTGACGACGGGGAGCTGGGCGGCGACCAGCGCCGAGGCGCTCAATGCGTTGGGTTCGTGCGGGTTGAGCAGCCGGCCGAGCCGGGTCTGTTCCCGTGCGGCCGCGCCAGTGATCCGCGTGTTGAGCACGCCGTACACCGCGGGACACGTGTCGACGTTCGCGCCCAGGTCGTAGGTGACGAATCGCCCGGGATTCAGGACGCCTGGGGCACCAATGTCACCCCAGATGTTTGTGCTCCCGACCAGCGTGTCGATATCTAGGGTGCGGTTGATGAGCTCCGGGACGACGCACTCCTTGACGAACTGGATCATGTCGCGCTGGAGGACCGGCTGGTCGATCGCGGCACGTCGGGCCTCTTGCATGACCCGGCTGCCGAATAGGAGTCCCCCACCCTGAAACCGAACTTCGGTGGGGAGCGAGAACACGGTCTCGAAGCTTCGCGTCAGCCAGTCGCCCACGTGGCTCGTCATCGAGGCGAAGAAAGCCACGCCCAGGGGCACGTTCGCCACCACCGCGGGCGGATTTGTGCTCGTCCGGTCGATGACGGTGACGGTGACTTTCGGGAGGAAGAGGCCGGCGTAGAAGATGACGAGGAAGATCATCCAGGTACCGAGGTCCTCACCGCGCATCCGCAGGAGCGAGGCGATGGCGGCGATGATGAGTCCGAGTACCGCCGTGGCCCGCAGGAGCCCGACGAAGTCGTTCTGACCGGCGATCGCCGCGACGCCGTTGAAGATCGCCACG
>CAZPPG010000261.1:0-1542 GCA_964588385.1 uncultured Phycisphaeraceae bacterium | reverse complement strand
GATCAAGGACATCCGCGTCAATGACAAGTTCCTGGCCAAGGACGGCTTCTACGAGTTGATCTGCGGCGAGGGTCGTCTGATCGCCCACCAGCGTCTGGGCAAGTCACACATTCGTGCCGAAGTGGTGACCTGCACTCGCAAGCAGGCCTATCTCGAATCGCTTGTCGAGAACCTTGCTCGAACGCGGCCGGGCACAATGCACTTTGCCCGGGAACTCAAATCACTCCACGATGAGGGCTGGGACTATCCCCGAATCGCCAAGGTCGCCTGCAGGAGCGTCGAGTACATCCGTCAGTACATCAAGCTCGTGGAGAACGGTGAGGACCGCCTGATCCAAGGCGTCGAACAGAACGTCATCCCGATCTCGTTCGCCATCCTCGTCGCCCAATCCGATGACGCGACCATCCAGCATGTGCTCATGGATGCGTTTGACCAGGGAATCGTCAACAGCACAAACTTCGCACGGGCACGCGCCATCATCAAGGCTCGCATGGATCGGCGTAACAACAAAAGAGCCGGGCCGAAGGAGTACACGGTTGCGACCCTGACCGAGGACATCACCACGGCCACACAGGCCAAGAACTCCTTTGCGCGAGAGGCGCAAAGCAAGGAAAGCCGCCTGTACACCCTGCTGGACGGCTTGGCTGACCTCTGGCATGACACAGAGTTTGTCCGCCTGCTGCAGGGTGAAGGTCTCGCAAATCGTCCCGAACTGACCGGCAAGTACAGCGTCGGGGCCCGCAGCATGCAGATTGAGAAGGTGTCCTCATGAGCGAGTCTGTGGCGCTCGATGTCCCTATCGCCAAGCTCCGTCCGCTACGTGATCGCACGGTGGCCAAGCGAGAGTACGACCGCATCCTGGCGAGCATCAAGACGGTTGGGCTGGTTGAGCCACTGATCGTCTTCCCCGAGAACGGTCATTATCTCATCCTCGATGGCGTTCAGCGCTACCGGGCGCTGACGGAACTCGGCATCGAGGTCGCTCCGTGCATCATGGGCAAGCAGCGTGAGGCGTTCACCGGCAACCGGATGGTGAACCGAGTGTCGCCCCTGCAGGAACACCGGATGATCGAGAAGGCGCTCGACGAGGTTGACGAGAAGGTCATCGCCGCCGCGCTAGGCATCACCACTCTGCACCATCGCCTGAAGAAGTCACTGCTCAAGCAACTCCATGCTGATGTCGCTGCGGCGTACGACGCGGGCAAGATCACTCGCGCGTGCGCGAAGGAACTTACGCATGTTAAAGCACCCCGTCAGAAGGAGATCCTCGAAGCGATGGAGGGGTACAAAGATTTCTCAATTACGTTTGCGAGAACACTGGTGGTCAAGACTCCACCCCAGCAGCGCGATAGCCGCGGCCGCAAGCTCACACCTTGGAACAAGACCTCCCAGCAGAAGAACGACCTCTTAAGGAAGCTCGCCGATGCCGAGCAGAAGCACGATTTCTACTCACAACTCTACAAACAGTACACCATCGACCTGCTGCGCCTGGCAATCTACGCCCGCTCTCTCCTGACGAACGCGCGGCTCCGGGCATATCTC
>CAZPPG010000260.1:0-1569 GCA_964588385.1 uncultured Phycisphaeraceae bacterium | reverse complement strand
TGCAGTGCCTCGGGTGGCATGGGCAACTGATCCCGGATCGCCACGTGATCCGAGAGTACCGTGTGCTGCCGGCGTTGCGAGGTGCGAAGCTGTTTTTGGGTTCTCCGGGGATCTTAGTGGGTGAAATTATGATATAGCGGGACGCAGATCGAGTTTTCCGCAGTGGAAGAGAATCCTATAGCGGTAGTTTTCGAAGCGGCGGAAGCCGCGGGCGTCGGCCTTGATGGCCTGAATCTTCGAGTTGAAGCCCTCGGAGATGGCGTTGGTGATGGGATGAGCGAAGTAGTTGAGCAGTCCGAACAGATGGGTCTTCAGCGTCAGCGCGGTCTTTTTGATTGGCTCGAGCTTGGAGCGACGCGCTGCGCGGAACCACTGCTGAAAGAACTGGGCGGCGTGTTGCGCGCTGGGCTGCGCCCAGAACTCATTGAAGCTCTCCTTGTGAAACCAGGCGCGGGAGGTCTTCAGGTTGCGTTCGCACAGCTCGGAGAAGGTGAGCGCCCGCTCGCCTTCGGGGCAGGCGCCCTGGAGCCAAAGGTATTTGGTAGCGGTGAGGCTTTTGTCGTCGGCCTCGAGTAGCCGGCGATGCTCTTCGCGGCGAACCTTGTCCACGGCCTCGTTGAGGTGCTTGGAGATATGAAACTTGTCGAAGACGATCACCGCGTTGCGAGCGGCCTGCTGCGCGGCGGCGGTGAACTCGGAGCTCATGTCGATGGCCACCGCCTCGACGCGCTCGCGTTGCGGCGGGGGCAGGCTGTCCCACAGTCGGAGGGCACTCACGGTGTCGCGGTCCTTGACCACGTCCAGCACCCGCCGGCCGCTCAGATCGCTCATCACCGACACGTAGTCCTGTCCCCGGCCGAAACTCTTCTCGTCCATGCCCACCAGTTTGACCTCTTCGGTCGAGCGGCGGGAAATGCCGCGTTCCACCGCCCGGCGGACAATCTGCTGAATCGTGTGCCAGTCCACCTTCAGGATCTCCATCGCCTGCGTGAAGGAGCGGGCGGCCTCGATCACCGTGATGGCGAACGCCTCGAACATCAGCGTGAAGCGCCCATGCGGCTCCGCCCACGGCACCTGCGCGGTCACCACGCCGTGCTCCGGACACTGGCAGCGCGGCACCCGCGCACGAATGATCGTCGTCAGATGCATCACGTCCAGGTGCCGCCACTGCCGTTGCGGCGCGTGATCGTAGCGCGGGCACGCCCGGGCGCACTGCGGGCACGCCACCGCCCCCTCGCCTTCGTGTTCCACTTCTATCTCCACCCGCCTCGCCGCCAGCTGCAAATCCACCCTCCGCACCTGCCACGGCGACTTGATTCCTAGCAGCAATCCGTAGTGCGCCGCCACCGCCGCTTCCGCTTCCTTCTTCGCCTCTGGGTTGTTTCTCATACTCCCATCCTGTCGTCTTCCGGCTTTCCGTCCAGCGTTGCCCGTCTCGCGGGCGACGGCCAGGATCGCCCTGCGATCCGAAGAAAGGCCGAGCTCCGCCCTTCAATATTATTCACTCCTGGCTCCTCTTCCTTCCCAGCACCTTTCCCCCTCTAGACCCACTAAAATCCCCGAATAACC
>CAZPPG010000259.1:0-1611 GCA_964588385.1 uncultured Phycisphaeraceae bacterium | reverse complement strand
CACCTGCCTTCCTAAACGGCAGCCATGATTGGCTTCCACTCCGCATCTCGGTTCTTTTGAACATATGCGGTGTGGTAAACCGCGCCGAACCTCGTGGACTTGAGTCTCGCGTTCGGCATTGTCTTTGGGGTCTGGCCGCGGTACCTGTGAAACAACCCAACCATTGCGGGATCTCCGATCGCCTGCATCGTCAGGTCCCAGGAGTCCTCGCCGAGGCATACAACCAAGTCGTTGGTCGGGAGGCGGGCCATCGTCCATTGAAGAAGCGCGGAAACGAATGCCCGAACATGGTCGTTTAGGAACGGCCTGAGTGGGATGCGCTCCTTTTTGGGCGTGTTTGTGTTGAGAGTCAGACAACCCAGGGCTGAGGCGTAGAGCTTGGGGCACGCCATCGCATCGCCATAGCGACGTAGATTGCGGTTTGTCGGTCTGGATTCATTTGCTACCCACGGGAAATTGCCGCCACCAACTCTTGTTGGTAGGAAGGGCCATTTCGTGCCAGGATCTCGAGCCATGAAAAGCACGCGCGAATCGAACCATCGCCCGTAGATACTCTCGCTGGGAAACAACGCGGGATGGACATCGTCATGGAGCCGCCAGGCTGTTGGAAATTGATCTTCGTCGAATGCGTTGAGAACAAGCGGTGGCCGCCGGTTGTCGCGGAACGACTTGATCCAAGACGGAATCACGGGCGTATCTCGCACCCAGTCCTCCTCCCCTCGTGTTACCCTCCCGCACGCCCTCACCGCCCAGCATCTTCATTGAAGCGGTTCCAAATACGAGTCGATGTCCTCGCGCGTGATGCTCTTCCCCGCGTTGTCCTTCTGCCCGACCACCGTCTCGTACGCGAGCTGCCGCACCGTCTTCCCCGACTCGAACGCCTCCTTGGCAAGTGTTGCGGACTTATCGTAGTCGATGAAGGGGGTTCGCTGGGCCGGAGTGCATTGGTTCAGGATGCCGAGCGGGGGGTGAGGGGGAGATGCAGCGACGCGCCGCGCACAGGCCCTCGCCCCGGTATGCTGCGGCCGCTCTCCACACCGCACGTACCGAGGGCTTCCCATGTCCACCATCGCCCGCTCGCTTGTTCTCGCTCTCATCGCCGGCGCTGCCGCGCACGCCCCTGCCGCGGCTCTCTCAGCGAGCCCCGACGGCCTTTCCGTGACCACGCTCACCCCGCCCCCCGGCGAGACCCCCGCCCAGCGCGACGCCCGCATGAAGTGGTGGCGCCAGGCCCGCTTCGGCATGTTCATTCACTGGGGGCTCTACGCCGTGCCCGCGGGCAAGTGGAAGGACCGAACCGACCACGGCGAGTGGATCATGAACACCGGGCACATCCCGGTCGAGGAGTACGAGAAGTTCCTCGGGCAGTTCAACCCTGTGAAGTTCGATGCCCGGGCGATCGTGAAGGCCGCCAAGGACGCGGGGATGGGGTACATCGTCATCACGAGCAAGCACCACGACGGGTTTGCGCTGTTCGACTCGAAGGTGTCGGACTACGACGTGATGGCGACGCCCTTCAAGCGCGACATCATGAAGGAGTTGGCCGACGCCTGCGCATCGCTGAAGGTCAGTATGTGCTGGTACCACTCGATCATGGACTGGCACCACCCG
>CAZPPG010000258.1:0-1613 GCA_964588385.1 uncultured Phycisphaeraceae bacterium | reverse complement strand
AGGACCGGGTGCTCCTTGATCCAGATGATCGCCTGCGCGAAGTAGAGCTCGCAGCGTTTGAGCACGGGCGGGTAGTTCCCGCAGTTGGCGTATCCGCCCCAGATGTAGAACGTGCCGCCGGGGATCAGCACGCGGGTGATGTTCCCGAACCACGCCGCGAGCAGCCGGTCGAACTCGTCGTCGGACACAAAATCGTTGGCCAGGGGGCGGTCCTTCGCGCGGAGCTTCTTGTGCGTGGCGCGGCTCTTCTCCGGGTAGCGGTTGAGGTCGGCGCTCTGCTGGTCGTGCTGGTCGGCCTTGCCGGGCAACGCGAACGAACTCATGCCCGCGACGATCGCGTTGTTCGAGCGCGGCTCGACCTTCACGTTGTATGGCGGGTCGGTGTTCACGAGGTGGATCGGCTGGCCGTCAAGCAGTCGGTCCAGGTCCGCGGGTTTGCTGCTGTCGCCGCACATCAGCCGGTGGTTGCCGAGCATCCAGATGTCGCCGGGCACTGTCGTCGCGGCGTCCGGCGGCGCCGGCACATCGTCGGGGTCGATGAGGCCCTCATTCCCTGCGGGGGCCATGATCGCGGCGAGGTCCTCGGCGCTGAAACCGAGCACCGCCAGGTCGAAGTCCACGCCCTTGAGGTCGGCAAGCTCGATGGGCAGGAGCTCCATGTCCCACGCCGTGAGCGACGCGACCTTGTTGTCGGCGATGCGGAGTGCCTTGACCTGGTCGGGCGTCAGGTCCGACGCGCGAATCGTCGGCACTTCCTTCAGCCCGAGCTTCCGCGCCGCACGGAGGCGGGTGTGGCCAGCGATGATGATGCCGTCGCCGTCGATGAGGATCGGGATCTTGAAGCCGAAGGCCTGGATCGACTTGGCAACCGCGTCGATCGCGGCGTCGTTGATGGTGCGAGGATTGCGGTCGTATTCCTTGACCGCATCGATAGGGAGCGTCTCGATGTTCACAGCGATCTCCGTGGTTGACGCGGCATGACATCGCGCCGCGCGGAAGGCGTGGTGGCCCGCCGCGGCGCGGCAGGTCCGGGGATCGCTGGCTCGCTTGTTCGTTGGCTGGATCGCTCGGGCTGACGGGCCCGTCCGGGGGCGGCGAAGCGCCCCGATTCCCCCGCGCTACGGGCCGCGCCCTTTGGCCACGGGTTCGCCCACGTTGGCCCACGTCGCGTACCTGGCGGGGCGGCGTACCAATCCCGCCACCGGGCCAACCCGCGCCCGGACGCGCGAAACAAACTCTGTCGCCAAGCGCGGCTGTTCCCGCGGGCGTCGCACCGCGTCCTGGCCCGGGAAGTACCTACCGACCCCCGACCCCGCCTTCTCCCTGGCCGTAAGGCTTCCGGCTGTAAGGCTCGCACCCGGGATTGCCATGCTGTGCTTCAATGAAGTTCGGTTGGCGGGACCCGCGCGCCGGGAGCCGACCGGTTTCCCGTGGGGAATTCGAGGAGTGTGGATTGAAGGGAGAGATGATTGCTTGTTTGCATACCTCTCCGATTCCTCCCCGCGCACGGAGAGAAACGGAGCCGACCTGCAAAGATGCAGCGAAGCCGTCGGATGGTGTTCAGGCTCGGGATACATAGCGGGTTGCGCTCCTTCCCTTGGTTGCAACTCGAA
>CAZPPG010000257.1:0-1632 GCA_964588385.1 uncultured Phycisphaeraceae bacterium | reverse complement strand
TCGTTCGCCGCATGCGACATGGAAGACATCGGGCCACTCCTGCAAGACGGGATAGCAGCCCGTGGTACAAGTAGCTTTTGCCGACCTGTCCTGCGCCGTCATGCCGCCAGCGTAATGATGGTGCTGCTGGCGCGGACGGCCGCCGTACAGCGCAGTGGACGCAGGACCGCCCTGGCAAGGCACATCAGCCGCTCCAGGCTGTGCAGAATCCGCGCAGGGAGGCCCTGCAGGCCTCTCGCGGTACCCAGTCCGAATTGTTTGCGCAGCACCAGCGACAGGTTGAACCCGGCCGTGTGGATCAGCAGCCGCTTCAGGATGTTCTCGTGATGCCGCAGATGCGTGCGCCGCATCCCGCCCGTGTCGTAACAGTGGGCGAAGCTCCGTTCGATCAACTCGCCGCGCTTGCGCATCAGCCGCCGGCCGCGTGCCCCCCGGATCCGCCGACGATTGGCATACACCGCCTCGCGCTCCGCCGTCCTGCCTTTCCAGTTGCGGCGGCCCCGATCCGGCTCGGCAATGTATGTCCGGATGCCGGGATGCCGCTCCACCAGGACCGCGTTGCTGTGATATCCCTTGTCGGCGACAACCTCAGACAGTGCCTGCGGGCTGACCTGACCATCCGCGCCCCGGGCCAGGACGTCGACGATGTTGTCGCCGGCTCGCACGAGTGTTTCTTCGATGCTGGTCGTATCGCCGCGGTCGGCCGGCTGCAGCGTGACGGCCAGGATCGCCCCCGAATCCATGTCTACCGCGTGCTCGGATTTATGGGCCAGGTGCGTCCGGCCATCCTTCATCTTCGCGACCCGGGCGTCCGAATCGTGGGGATTCTGCCAGTCGTCATTGGACGCCTTGTTCTTGCGGTTTCGGTCCAGTTTCGCGAGATCCTCCCGCGTCGGCGTCTCGATCCCCGACTCCTTCGCCAGTCGCTCCAGGAACGCCGGGTAGGCTTCGCCGGTGTCCTTGCGGACGATGCTCCGCATGGCCGCGTTGGCCTCCAGCGTCGTGGCATCGACGCCGACCGTTTTCGCGGTCAGCAGACCCGACTCGGCCAGCACACCCAGCATCCAGGTGAACACCTGCTGGTGCGTCTCCAGATCGATCAGCCGGCGGTTGCGGCTGATGGTCGAGTGGTCCGGCGTGCTGTCAGTCAGCCGGTAGCCCAGGAACCGCCGCAGCCCCAGGGAGTCCGCCACCCGCCAGGCGATGCCCCGTTCGCTGTCGATGCCCTCGAAGTACCCGATCAGGAGCAGCCGGAAGTACACCGTCGGCGGCAGCGACGGCCGGCCCATGCGGTCCGCGTAGAATCGGCGGCACAGGCCTTCCACGAACGCGTCGAAGCCCCGCTCGTCCAGAATCTTGTTGATATGCACGTAGAAGGGATGCGCCGGAGCCGGCGGAAGCGACGCCGTCGGAACCCAGAAGTCATCCTGCCTCGCCTGATCCCGCTTGCCCATCGCCATGCCCGGTCCTCCCTGACCTCGAGCCTCCAATATATTCTACATTGGCCGCCCTGTCAAGAGGACTTTCACCACGGGCTGCTAGGCGGGGCATTGAATCAAACGCATACACAAGCTTCGCTGAGTCGCCGATCTGGATTGCCAGTGGTGACCCCGTCAAGTTGGTGACGCTGTC
>CAZPPG010000256.1:0-1648 GCA_964588385.1 uncultured Phycisphaeraceae bacterium | reverse complement strand
ACCTGGGGCACTCGTACCCCCAGGACAACATCGTCGCGCAGCTGCTCAAGAGGTCTTGAGGTTGTCGCAGCCCGGGCCCGGAGCGTCGTGGGTGTGCTCAGCCTGGTCGTTGAGCCGGCCCTGCCTGCGCGGGGCCGCCTCGGATGCGAGCCATCCCTTCCACCAGAAGTAGAGCACCAGGGCGATGGCCGTGATCGCCATGAGTCCCAGCGCGAAGGGATAGCCCCAGTACCACTCGAGCTCCGGCATGTTCCATGGGGAGCGCCGCGGGTCGAAGTTCATGCCGTAGATGCTGGAGATGAACGTCAGCGGGATGAACAGCGTCGCGATGATGGTCAGAACCTTCATCACCTCGGTCATGCGGTGGCTGGCGCTCGACAGGTACACGTCCGACAGGTCCGACGCGAGTTCGCGGTACGTCTCGGTGAAGTCGATGATCCGCACGGTGTGGTCGTAGCAGTCGCGCAGGTGCAGGCGCGTATCATCGGTGACCAGCGGGTTGGGGTCACGGATCAGCGCGTTGACCGCTTCGCGGAAAGGCCAGGCCGCCCGCCGCAGTGTCAGGAGGCCCCGCTTGACTCCGTACAGGTCCGCCATCAGGCGCCGATCGGGACGGGCCAGGATGCACTCCTCGATGTTCTCGAGCCGCTCGCCGTATTCCTCGAGCACCGGGAAATACCCGTCGATCACTGCGTCCAGCAGCGCGTACGCGAGATGGTCCGGCCCGGCCCGGCGAATCTGGCCGATGCTGCGCCGCACGCGCTCCCGCACCGGCTCGAACGGGTCGCCCGGTGCGCCTTCCTGCACCGTCACCACGAAGTTCGAGCCCAGGAAGATGCTGACCTGCTCGGTCTCGAGCTCGTCGCGAAGCGTGATGATGCGTGCCACGATGAAGAGTTGCTGGTCGTAGGCTTCGACCTTCGGTCGCTGCTGCACGTGCGCGGCGTCTTCGAGCGCGAGCGGATGCAGGTGAAAGATCTCCCCCAGCCGGCGCAGCGTTGCGGCATCACCGACGCCGTTCACGTCAAGCCAGGTCACGCGGTGCTGCGGGAGGAACGCGGTGATCTCGTCTACATGCTCGATCTGCCGCTCGACGAATGTATCCGGACCGAACGCGAGCACGCGCATCAATGGTGGTGGTGCACTGGGGTCCGGGGTGATGGTTCCAGGCGCCGTGCCCGGCTTGTGAATCCGTCTCTTGCGCTTGCGTCGTGACATGCGAGTGTCCTGCAATGCGCCTGACCAGGCGCATGGATGGCTCTTCGTTCCTGCCATATGCTGTCAGGCCGGGGCGAGATGCCCCGGGCCACACCGGCGAGACGCCGGTGCCACACGACCGCGCAGGACTACGGCATCACAAGCGGTCTCAACCGTCGCAGTCGGGTGCGACGCCGCGACCGGCTCCATTGAAACATCGCTGCAGGATACCGAAGTCGTCCGCGTCCACGTCGCCATCCATGTCGAGATCCTTACCGGCGCAGCCACCGCCCGGAGGGACTGACGCGCCTGACGCGCACGCAACGAGCGCATCAGAGTCGGCGCTGTCGACGTCGCAATCCTGATCGAAATCGGGACCCACGAAGGCGGAGCAGGGGGCCACGACGGTGAGGATCGCCTGCGTCGGCGTGGTGGCGACGGTGTACTGGCC
>CAZPPG010000255.1:0-1759 GCA_964588385.1 uncultured Phycisphaeraceae bacterium | reverse complement strand
CTTCAATGTGCTTGTCGTTGATGCGCACGCCCTGCAGCCGGTAGACGTCCTGCACCTCGTCGATGACGTACCGGGCCAGCGCTTCCACCCCTTGCAGCCTGAGGATGTCGTGCGGGTCGGCCGGTCCATCGACGATCGTCTCGCCCGCGTTCACCACCTGCCCGTCGTGGACCATGACGTGCTTGTCCTTGGGGATCAGGAACTCGTGCGCCACGTTCTCCACGTCGGTAATGATGAGCCGCTGCTTGCCCTTGGTGTCCTTGCCGAACGACACGGTTCCGGTGACCTCTGCCAACATGCCCGCATCCTTCGGCGCACGGGCCTCGAACAGCTCGGCCACTCGCGGCAGACCGCCCGTGATGTCCCGGGTCTTGGACGTCTCCTGCGGAATCCGCGCCAGTACCTCGCCCACCGCCACCTTCTGGCCGTCCTTGACGGTGATGAGTGAGCCCACCTGGAAGGTGATGTTGACCGGATGCTCGGTGCCGGCGATCTTGATTTCCTGGCCGTCGTCGTTGAGCAGCTTCACCTGAGGTCGCAGACCCTTGCCCATGGTCACGCGCCGCTTGGGATCGATCACGACCAGTGTCGAAAGCCCGGTGACTTCGTCGATCTGACGCTGAACGGTGGCTCCCTCTTCGACGTTCTCGAACCGGATGACGCCGCCGTATTCGGTGATGATGGGACGCGTGTGCGGGTCCCAGCTCGCGAGAAGCTGGCCGGCCTTGACGGGCGTGCCATCGTCCACCATGAGCGTCGCGCCGTAGGGAGCCTTGTGACGCTCGCGCTCCCTCCCGTTGTCGTCGGTCACCAGCACCTCGCCGGTCCTGGATATGACGACTTTCTCGTTCTTCGGATTGGCGACATAGCGCATCTGCGAGGTGAACCGGATGACACCGCTCGACTTGGCTTCGACCTGGCTCGCCACCGCGGTGCGCGACGCGGCGCCGCCGATATGGAACGTGCGCATGGTGAGCTGCGTACCCGGTTCTCCGATCGACTGTGCGGCGATCACGCCGATCGCTTCGCCGACATTGACCAGCGTTCCCCGCGCGAGGTCTCGACCGTAGCACTTACTGCACAGCCCCCAGCGCGTTTCGCAGGTCAGGGGCGTACGCACCCGTACCTCGTCGATACCCAGTTCCTCGATTCTTTCAACCTCGTCCTCGTTCAGCAGGATGCCCGCCCCGAACAGGGTGTCCTGGGTCTCCGGGTGCAGCACGTCCGATGCAGTGACCCTGCCCAGAATCCGCTCGCGCAGCGGCTCGACGATCTCGCCGCCTTCCACCAGCGGCTTCATGGCGACCCCGTTGCTCGTGTCGCAGTCTTCCTCGGTGACCACGAGGTCCTGGGTCACGTCCACAAGGCGGCGCGTGAGATACCCGGAGTTGGCGGTCTTCAGCGCCGTGTCCGCAAGACCCTTGCGCGCACCGTGCGTAGAGATGAAGTACTGAAGCACGTTCAACCCCTCGCGGAAGTTCGCCGTGATCGGCGTCTCGATGATCGAGCCATCCGGCTTCGCCATGAGTCCGCGCATCCCCGCCAGCTGGCGGATCTGCGCGGCGGATCCACGAGCGCCCGAATCAGCCATCATGTAGATGGAATTGAACGATTCCTGCCTGACGCGCCGGCCCTCGCGGTCGAGGACCTCCTCCGAGGACAACTGGTCCATCATTGCCTTGCCGACCTGGTCGCCTGCCCGACCCCAGATATCCACAACCTTGTTGTACCGCTCCCCGACAGTCACCAGGCCGGAGGT
>CAZPPG010000254.1:0-1782 GCA_964588385.1 uncultured Phycisphaeraceae bacterium | reverse complement strand
AACAAGACCAACAGCTACTGCACGGTTCCGGCTACCGTCACCATTCCGCAAGGGATGCGTTGGGCGGAGTTCACGATTCGAACCTTCGTGCCGGGAGCCAACCCGATCATCGAAGGGACGATACGGGCGACCGCCGGTGGAGTCACGAAGGTGGCACCCATCACGGTCTATCGCTAGGCTCGTCCGAGAGCGCACAGTGCCCTCCCCAGTTACCTGGGGAGGGTTTTCTGTTTCTGGAGAGTAGAATCTCGGTTCCGCATGTCGCTCGATCCCGCCCTGTTTCAGGAAAACCAGCGCACGGCCCCGAAAGCCGATGACCGCCAGTACGTGTCGGTGGGCCCGCTTGCCTTGGAGCGAGGCGGGGAACTGCCCGAGGCCACAATTGCCTACGAGACTTGGGGCGAACTTTCTCCTGCGGCTGACAACGCGATCGTGATCTGCCACGCACTCTCCGGCGATTCTCATGCGGCGGGATGGTGGGACCGCCTGGTCGGGCCAGGCAGGCCGATCGACACCGATCGGTTCTTCGTCATCGGCACGAACGCGCTTGGCGGGTGTCAGGGCTCGACAGGCCCTGCGTCGGTGGCTCCCGACGGACGACCATGGGGGTCCCGGTTTCCTCGCGTGACCGTTGGGGACATGATCGAGGCGCAGATGCGGCTGATGGGGCATCTGGGCATCGAGCGGCTGCTGGGGGTTGCGGGAGGCAGCATGGGCGGGATGATGGCGCTCGAGTGGACCCGGCGGTTCCCGGTCGACCGGGCGTTCATCACCGCTAGTGCCGCGGCGCACAGCGCCATGCAGATTGGTTTCAACGAGGCGGCTCGGCAGGCGGTCCTGCGAGACCCGAATTGGCGAGGTGGTGACTACTACGAGGGCGCTCCTCCTGCGGATGGGCTGGCCGTCGCGCGGATGATCGGCCACCTGTCGTATCTCAGCGAGTCAGCGTTCCAGGCCAAGTTCGGCCGCGAGATCCAAGACGAACCGGCCCGGGACACCGAACGGCCTGCGTATGAGCCCCCCGAGCGCTTTCAGGTCGAGAGCTACTTGAACTACCAAGGCGACAAGTTCACGCACCGGTTTGACGCCAACAGCTTGGTGGTTTTGTCGCGGGCGATCGACGACTACGCGTGCGACTCATTGGCCGGCTGCTCGACCCGATACCTGTTTGTGAGCTTCGTCAGCGACTGGCTCTACCCCTCGCATCAGAGCCGTGAACTGCACGCGATGGCGCAGGCGGCGGGCTGCCAGAGTGAATGGGTCGAGATCGACCTGCCGTACGGGCACGACGCGTTTCTGCTCGACGGTGAGCTTCAGGGCGCACACGTGCGCCGTTGGTTCGCCTAGACCAGCCCGACCCGCTGGGCGAGCCC
Organism: uncultured Phycisphaeraceae bacterium; assembly: GCA_964588385.1. Classification (GTDB taxonomy): domain Bacteria; phylum Planctomycetota; class Phycisphaerae; order Phycisphaerales; family UBA1924; genus JAHBWV01. The sequence goes on along the minus strand of CAZPPG010000254.1, from coordinate 409 downwards.
AGAAGTGAGCATGCCCTCTGGATCCCACTCTGCCTTACGCGCTCGGAAGCGGGCTATCGTCTCCTCACCCAGATACTGCGTCACGTCAGACGGGCGTAGCGTCGAGTCCTTCGCAAAGTAAAACCGCCCGCCCGCTGCAAGGACGAGGTCGTTCATTCGGTGGCAGAGCCGCCAAAGGTCGTCGTGCCGCTTCGCCGTATGTTTGAAGTCCAAGGCCAACGAGTACCCGTCGACCGCGTGTGAGAACAAGAAACGGTCGGGGCGGTGGCGCTTCATGACGGCAAGGAAGGGCTCTTGCTTCACTTCTTGGGCAAGTCGGAACTGCTCGGCGAACACGCGTCGCGCATGCTCTTTGGGAACAAACGACTGGTACTGGATGAATCCGCCGGGCTGGTAGGCGTTGCGCCAG
>CAZPPG010000253.1:0-1810 GCA_964588385.1 uncultured Phycisphaeraceae bacterium | reverse complement strand
CTACGTCTTCGCGGGAGACGACCCCTATTGCGGCATCGATCTCGACGGCTGCATCGACGACGCCGGTGCCGCTGTTCCCGCCGCCAGAGAGGTCATCGACGCGCTGGGCTCCTACACCGAGATCTCGCCGAGCGGTCGCGGCGTGAAGGTGTTCATCGCCGGGCGGAAGCCGGGCGGGGTGGGCTGCAAGTCGAAGATCATCGCCGGGTTCAAGGAAACCGAGGTGTACGACCGGGAGCGGTTCTTCACCGTCACCGGCCAGCACCTGACGGGCACGCCCGGCGGTGTCGAGGAGCGGCAGGCCGCTCTCGACGCGCTCTGCATGCGGCTGTGGCCCAAGAAGCAGAAGCCGCACCTGAACGGGACCCTCGCGTCGGCCGGATTCGGCGGAGATGACGAGGCCCTCATCAAACGAGCCAGCGCCGCGAAGAACGGTGATCGCTTCGCCAAACTCTGGGCGGGCGACACGTCCATGCACGGTGATGACGCCAGCGGGGCCGATCAGGCGCTGTGCAACTCCCTGGCGTTCTGGACCGGCAAGGACGCTGAACGCATGGACCGGCTGTTCCGGCGGTCGGGCCTGTTCCGTGAGAAGTGGGACGAGAAACGTGGTGCCCGCACCTACGGGCAGATGACCATCGAGAAGGCTATCGCGGATTGCCAGGAGACGTATTCACCGCGTCGCGGCATCCCAGCCCGATCCGAGGCATCCGCGTCGGGCGATGCGCCCGAGCCAGGTGATGGTGACGACCTCCTTGTCGCTCTCGGGCAAAAGGACCCAGCGACGGGTCGGTTGGTGCTCTCACCCCGACGCACGCTCCCCACTGCTGAGGCATACGCCCGCGAGTTCAACCAGCACACCGACGGCCGCACGCTGCATGGATACGGCGGTTTGCTCATGGACTGGCGAGGGAACCGCTACTGCCAAGTCGAGGAGGAATGGCTGAAGCAGCGGCTCCAGCCGTGGCTGCACAAGGCGCTGCGGTATGTGCTCAACAAGCAGACGGGCGAGATGGAGCTTGTGGACTTTGAGTCCAACCCGACGACGGTCAAGCAGGCGCTCGACACGATCCGCGCGTACGTCCATCTTCCGGCCTCGACGGTTTCCCCGTCGTGGCTCGACGGCGGCAAGGACCGTCCGCCCGCGCTCGAACTGTTGCCGTGCAGGTCATTGAACCTGCATATCCCGACCGGGCGAGTGTTGGCCCCAACGCCCGCGCTGTTCACCATCAACGCGCTCGACTTCGACTACGAGCCCAACCCTGAGCCGCCGGAGCGGTGGATCAAGTTCCTCGAGCAGTTGTTCGGCGATGACCTCGAATCTGTGGAACTGCTCCAGGAGTGGATGGGTTACTGCCTCACTGGCGACACGAGCCAGCAGAAGATGCTGCTCCTCGTGGGGCCGAGAAGGTCGGGCAAGGGCACGATCGGACGCATCGTGACCCGGCTGGTCGGCGCTGGCAATGTCGTCGGGCCAACGACCAGCAGTCTGGCCGGGAACTTCGGCCTTCAACCCCTGATCGAGAAGTCTCTGGCCATCGTTAGCGATGCCCGCTTCGGCGGCGACAACGTCGGCACCGTGGTCGAGCGCCTGCTTTGCATCTCCGGCGAGGACACCCTGACCATCGACCGCAAGTTCCTGGGGTCCGTCAGCATGAAACTGGCGACGCGGTTCATGTTCCTGACAAACGAACTGCCCCGCCTCAACGACGCCAGCACGGCGCTCGCCGGGCGCTTTCTTGTGCTGCGGCTGTCCAACAAGTTATACGGCACGGAGGACGTGACCCACACCGACCAGTTGCTTGCTGAG
>CAZPPG010000252.1:0-1845 GCA_964588385.1 uncultured Phycisphaeraceae bacterium | reverse complement strand
TGGCAATGCTGTCCGGTGTCGTGGCATCGATGGCGGCGTTCTACCACGATTCGATGGACATCAATAATCCGCGTCACCGCGAGATTTTCGCGCACCGGATCATCGCGAAAATCCCGACGATAGCCGCCGCTGCGTACAAGCATTCGACGGGCCAGCCGTTCATGTACCCGCGCAACGACCACGACTACTGCGCCAATCTCCTGAACATGTTCTTCTCCGTCCCGTGCGAGAACTACCAGGTCGATCCCGTCGCCGCACAGGCGCTCGACCTGCTGTTCATCCTCCATGCCGACCACGAGCAGAACGCGAGTACCTCGACCGTCAGGCTGGCGGGCAGCACCGGCACGAATCCGTATGCCGCGATTTCGGCGGGCATTTCCGCGCTCTGGGGCCCGGCACACGGTGGCGCCAATGAGGCCGTGCTGGCCATGCTCGAGCAGATCGGTACCGCCGAGAACATTCCCAAGTACGTTGCCAAGGCCAAGGACAAGAACGACAACTTCAAGCTGATGGGCTTCGGTCATCGCGTCTACAAGAACCGCGATCCGCGGGCGACCATCATCCGCGCGATGTGCCACAAGGTACTCGCCAAGCTCGGGAAGTCCGACAACCCGCTCTTTGAGCTTGCCCTGCGGCTCGAGGAGGTCGCGCTCAAGGACGAGTATTTCGTCGAGCGCAAGCTGTACCCGAACGTCGACTTCTATTCCGGCATCATCTACAGCGCGATCAAGATCCCGCAGTCGATGTTCACCGTGATGTTCGCGATCGCCCGCACGGTTGGCTGGGTCGCGCATTGGCAGGAGATGATCTCCGACCCTGGCATGAAGATCGGCAGGCCGCGTCAGCTGTACGCGGGCCCGACGCGCAGGGATTACACGGAGATGCCCAAGCGCGGTTGATGGCGATCGCGGCTCTCGGATCGCCGCGACGACCCGGTGTTCCGAGCATGTTGCCCTCGCCGGGTCACGCGCTCCAGCGAGTGGCGGGCGGTGTTTCAACCCCGAGAAGCAGTGTACGCACCTCGGCGGCGTCACCCCTTCGCATGGGCTTGCCGTCCACGGGGCTGCTGGGTGCCTGGCGAATCCCGTCCACCGGGAATACCACTACGTCTATGGGCTGGTGTCCCGCCACGAACCTGAACGCTGGGTAGGGGACGATCCTGTCCGGATCGTATCGCAGTCGCCGCTCGGCCGATTGGTGGGGAATGTCCCGTTCCAGCAGCCTGAGAGACACGCTTTCTGCCCTGTCGGCAAACACGTGCAGGTTGATTTCCGAATGCGCCGACGCCGTGCCGCTCAGGACCGGTCCCACGAGCCTGGGCTCGAACCCCTCGAACAACTCCATCGTCTTGAGCGCGGTCCGGCGCAGTTCACTCAGCGCTGCAGTGTGCGTGTGGTTGTCGAAGAGCCGGTGGTACTCCGCGAGGGCTGCTTCGATTTCCGTGTTTCGCGGCAGTACGGAGATGTCTGTTGCGCCCAGCCGTTCAGCTGCCTTCCGCTTGGCGAGCAGGAAATCGTCTATGCCCTGTTCCGCCATCAGCCTCGCTGCCTCCTGCGCCAACGCGCGCCTGAGGTGCTCGGCGCGAGGGTTGCTCCTTTTGCTCATGAGGGTGTCGAGGCGACCTGGAGGCTGCGCACGTCCGTTTTAGAAGAGCGGTTTGCCATCACCGCCTTCTCGCGAAGAGCTGTCCTGCTCGTCTCCGTTGACGTCACTGCCCGGTGTGTGGCCCGCGAGGAAGGTTTCAAAAATCGTTCCCGATTCACCCGGCCCGGCGGGACCACCTGTTTCCGTCGAGATGCGCATTGTGACCAGCCCCGGAGGAGCAGGTAACCTGTGTTGCGGGGT
>CAZPPG010000251.1:0-1903 GCA_964588385.1 uncultured Phycisphaeraceae bacterium | reverse complement strand
CCGCAGGCGTTTGTTCGACGCCATCCCCGACCACGATCTGAAGCTCGGCAATCGCTACGTCGACATCGCCGTCGACTGGGCCTTTATGATTCCGATCGTTGAGATGGCGGAACGGCCCGCTTGGATTCGTGAGCCCCTCTACCTGTATGAGCCCTCGGGGCTCGGAAAGGGGACCGAGCGAATCGCCCGTGAGCGGCAGATCGCGGCGATCGTTGCCAAGCCGCCACGCCGACGCCAACCCAGCACGTCGAAGACGATCGTCCTGGACCCGCAGCACATGTCGGCCGATGTGTGGCCCCAAGACGGGGGAGTCCTATTTCTTCGCCACGGTGAACGTCCCTCGTTTGCGGGTCTGAACGCCGCGCAGAAGGACGCGGTCAGACTGACAGATCAGGGGCGCGATGCCGCGCTATGCCTGGGGAGGTCTCTTGGCGATGGGGTGGTGATAGCATCGAGCCCCGTGCTCCGAGCCGTTGAAACCGCTTCCGCGATCGCCGCGGCGGTGGGCGTGAGCGAATCCGAAGTCCGCCAGTTCGACGCGCTGGTGAACTTCCGGATTGCTGACTCGGAGACCTATGAGTTGGTGAAGCGACGGCTGGGTTGGGCCGGCCTGATGACCGCGTGGATGGATGGGTCGCTTGACCGGGACATCCTCATCCCGTGCCACGACGTTGCCCGTTCGGCAATCGATGCGGCCCTGACGGCGGCCGAGGCGGCAGAACGCTCGCGCGTGGTCGCCGTCACCCACGATTTCATGATCATGGCGCTGCTCGCTTCGCTCCGGGGCGTTCGGGTGACGGCGGTGCCGTACCTTGGTGGTGTGTTTGTCAGCCTCGACGAGGCCCAGATCATGTGCAAGCCGGAGGTCATCCAATGAGTGAGTCCAGCCACACTCCTCAGCCCCCGACCCGGCGGCCGCTCATCGCGGTGACCGGGGATGCCAAACTGGAGCCGGGTTCCGTCAAGGACAGGCTCGCAGAGGACATTGGTCGAGCCCTCGTTGATGCGGGCTATCGCGTGCTCACGGGAGGGCTTGGTGGCGTGATGGAGGCGGCCTCTCGAGGTGCCCGCTCGTCCTCGAGGTACCGGTCTGGCGATACGGTGGGCGTCGTACCCGGCCACGACCCCGGCGAGGCAAACGCATTCGTGGGTGTCGTGCTTGCCTCCGGCCTAGACCATGTCCGCAACTCCGTCGTAGCGCACGCCGATGCGGTCATCGCCATCGGCGGGGGCGCGGGCACGATGTCCGAGATCTGTTTCGCCTGGATATACAAGCGGCTGATCATCGGCATGCGCGTCGAGGGCTGGAGCGGACGAATGGCCGACCAGCGAGTGGACGAGCGCACTCGTTATTCGAACGAAACAGATGATCGAGTCTTCGGTGCGGACTCGGCGGACGACGTCGTTCGCATTCTTGTGGATCGGCTTGCCCGCTTCGCAGATCACCATCGCGGTGTGCGTCGCCGCGATTGAGTTATGGCGCGGTGGGTATCGTGTCCACCGAGAGGCCCGTTGCGCCGGCGAGGTACTCATTGACGAGAGGGTTTGCGCGGAATATCAGACAAAGCGCGGATGACCACTGGTTGCCCACATCGCCAGGTCGGGTAGGTGGGTCTGGCATGCCGCCTTACTCTTCGCCTGTGAAGACCATTTCGTTCCGCGAAACACGAGGTCAGGAGTTGCCGTCGGCAGCAGCCGTGCGAAAGGATCGCGGACGTGTTTGAAGCACGGCCGACCACATCGCTCGCGGCGACAGCCGAGAGTGGCGACACAATCTGTTTCGGGAACACCGACAGACGGTGCGATCGCGTCGTGGCAGTTCGAGTCACTGAACCTTGCTAGATGTACATGATTCCGCCGCCACATGGTTTGTTCGCCATCGTGACCGCCATCTCCAGGGCAT
>CAZPPG010000250.1:860-1911 GCA_964588385.1 uncultured Phycisphaeraceae bacterium | reverse complement strand
CACGGGAACGGCCGCGCTTGGCAGTAGAGTTTGTTCCGGATGTCCGGAAGCGCCCTAAAATGCCGTCAACCGTGGAGGCTCCCGTGATTCATCCCACATTCTGGGCAGCGTTTGAAGAGGCGAGCGACGAACAGGGGCTCGACGCCGTTACGAAGACTCAGACGCGTGCGCGAGAGGAACCTGACCAGCGCGCCGGGTATCTCAGTGGCCCAACGATCACTAAGACTGCCACCCGCGAGGAAGACGACCAGGACGCCGACACGCGAGGATTCGGCGCTTTCCCACGGGCGACCGCAACGACAACCCAGACGATAACGAAGACCCGAGAGGAGAGCGATCAAGACCCTGTCCGATCTGGCCTGGCCGCGCTCCCACGATTCACCGCAATGAACACGCAGACGATGACGGAGGTAAAGCGGGAGGAACCCGATCAAGATGAGTCGGTGCGGCGCCTCGCCACAATCCCGCGCGCGGGCGGGGTACATGCCTGACTCAATCGCATTGATCCTCACCAACTCCGCGGACGCCACGGCTGACTACCTCTGTGGACGGTTGTCTAGCGCCGAAGTCCCGCATTGCCGCTTCGACACCGATTCCGCACTTGCCGCGATTCGACTGACCTTGACCGACGGCGACCTTCACGTCTCGTGGAACGGACAGACGATTCGTCCGGGCGAAGTGGGAACCATCGTGTACCGTCGGCCCAAACCCTTCGCGCCACCCGTGAGCGGTGACGCGGCACAACAGAGCCACGCCTCGGACGAATGGGCGGAAGCAATGGAGGGTTTTCTGGCGCACGTGCCGCCGGAAAGATGAATGATTTACCCGCCACGCAACTTCGTGGCTTCGCACAAGGTCGAGCAACTCACGCGCGCCCGTGCGTGCGGATTGACCGTGCCGGCGTGGCTCGTGACAAGCGATGCGGACACCGCGAAACGGTTCCTGAACACACACGGCGCCGAGGTGATCGCAAAGCCTCTGGCCAGCGGATACATCGAACGGGCATCGCCGGGTGACGACACCTATGTGACGCACGCCAACACCATCATCT
>CAZPPG010000250.1:0-850 GCA_964588385.1 uncultured Phycisphaeraceae bacterium | reverse complement strand
ATCTCGGCTGTTGCCTACGACAACCATGGTCGAGCGTTCGAGTCCATCGACCCGCAGGGGCGCATCACGAGGACCCTGTTCGATGATCTCGGCCGCCGCATCGCGGTGATCGAGAACTACGAGGACGCGACGGTCTCATGGAACGTGGGCGACTTGAACTGGGAGGTCGCCAATCTCGACAGGGCGGAGCCCGACAAGGACCGCGTAACGACGTTCGCCTATGACAGCACGGGCGGCGTATGGAAGCAGACCGCACATCTCCCCGATCCCGATCCGATGGCGGCGGCGACCGATGTCGTGGTCCAGGTGACCGAGTATGTTCGCGACGAGTCGGTTGGAACGACGTATAGCGCGATCATCGTCTCCAACAACCTTCTTCATGAGGTACGCTACCCCGACGAGTCCACGGGCGCGCCGGGCTCCACAGACGCGTACAAGGTGAAGTACACCTACAACCGCCTGGGGGAGATCGTCAAGCTGATCGACCAGAACGGCACCGAGCACACTTACACCAGGGATGAAGCAGGTCGCGTGATCGCCGATGTCGTGACCGATTTCGGGACAGACATCGACGACGCCATCCAGCGGATCGGAACGAGCTTCGACGACCTTGGGCGCGTCGACCGCATCACGTCTTACGCAAACACTACAGGCACGCAAGTCCGCAACGAAGTGATGTACGCCTACGACGATCTCTGGCGCGTTCAAGCGATCTACCAGAACCCCATCGACGAAGTCACGACCGCGGGGCTCGGGGCCCCCGCGGGCGAGACACAGTGGGTGCACTACTACTACGAGGACGAGTATGTCCACGACGAGGACGAGAATTACTCGCGGCTTGTGAAGATCC
>CAZPPG010000249.1:0-1945 GCA_964588385.1 uncultured Phycisphaeraceae bacterium | reverse complement strand
AGTGACCGGTTCACACAACACAGAGGTTGGAGTAGAGGTCAAAGCGCTTGGGGTTTCAGATAGTGACATGGACCCGGCGCTCTTCATCGCGGGTTCCTTCATTACGTCGGGCCACACAACTGCCCAATACGTGGCACAGTGGGATGGAGTTGAGTGGTCTTCACTCACGGACCCGAGCGGGACAGGACTCAACGCCGAAGTCCGTGCAATATCTGTCTTCGATGACGGCACTGGCCCAGCCTTGTACGTCGGAGGCACATTCACGAATGCTGGAGGATTGGGTGCCAGCCGCATTGCGAGATGGAATGGTTCCGAATGGTCGTTGCTTTCTGATCCGGGTGGCTCTGGCCTCAACGGAGCCGTGAATGCTTTGGAAGTGTTCGATGATGGAGCAGGGCCCGCCCTCTATGTCGGAGGAGCATTTACGATGGCGGGGGGCGTGCGAGTCGAGAATATTGCTAAATGGGATGGTTCCGCGTGGTCGGCATTGATGGATTCCAGTGGCATACCTGGAGTGAGTGGCCCCGTGTTCTGTCTCGACGTGTTTGACGATGGGAACGGCCCAGCGTTGTACGTTGGAGGGGAATTCTGGGGTGCGGGGATCACGGTCGTCAACTATATCGCTAAATGGAAAGCGTTGAATACACGTCCTTGCATTGCGGATTACAACGGCATCCCTGATGCAGGCGATGTTCTCGACTTTCTTGATTTCTTTCAGGACTTCGGTGCATGCGAAGCGCAACCAGCTCCCTGTGGTACTCTCGGCAATCCGGATGTGAACGGCGACACCATCATCGATATCCTCGACTTCCTGGACTTCCTTGAGGCGTTTGGCACCGGTTGCTGATGCGTCATCCCTCGGTATCGCCTTGAGTGGGCGAACGTAGCCCGCTCGTGTGTGGTTCAAGTGACAACTCCCGGCTGGTAGAGGCCGGGAGTTGCTTGCCCGTGTCGGGCTCGACTTGCCATGCCACGACGACGCCGATGCTTCCCTTGGCAGGCCGAGAGGTACCTCGCGCTGCCTCAACGTCTACCCGCTGGTTCCCCCGGAGGGCGGCGGACTCCCGTCAGTGGGAGTACTTCCGGGTTGCAGACAGAACCTTGGCGATAATCGCCATGTTCCACCTCGCTGTTCTCGGGCGGTATTACCCGACGCACAGCACGCGACGCGAAGGTCAAACATCCGCACCCGTAGCGGCCCGAACAGCCGCGTTCACGCGCTCGGTCTCGTCACCCGCCTCGCGGAACGTGGCGTCCAGCGCTTCCCGCGCCAGCCGCATCTGCTCCTCCCATGACGTGCCGGGCGGTGGTGCGACGGGTTTGTTGGGATCAAGGTCCGCCAGGCGCTCTGCCTCCCGAAAGTCCCCACGGGCCCACGCGAGTGTCTCTTGGATACGCCGGTACGTCTCGCCATCGGTGTGTTCGGGCCGCACCTGCGCCAGCCCCGGCTCCTTGAAGACAATCAGCGCCCCGATTCGGTGCGAGAGCAGGCGATCGTGGGCCCGGCTCGCGTTCTCGTCGCGCTTGGCGCGCTCCTCCATCCGAGTCAGGCGTGAGCGCAGCGATCGCATGGGCGGCTCCTCCCCGGTCAGGCGGGCGTGATCACGCCGCCCGCCGCGAGCCACTGCTCCAGCGGGTTGGGCGCACTGGCGTCGATCACCACCATCCGCGCCTGGCTCACGCGCCCGCACCGGTCGCACCCGATCGGGTCACCCGGCCTGGTGGTCAGGTCCTGGTCCGGCGGCCCCTGCACGAAGTGCTGCGGCCAGCCCCTCCCGTCGCAGCGTGGGCAGACCCCGGCCTCGCGCCGGTGCTTCTCAAGCCGGTTGAGGCGGCTACTCAGACGCATGCTCGGTCCCCCCACGCGCCGGACGTGGCGCTCGCCTGCGCCACCTTGTCCTGCTCGTCCTTCACCGATCGCTCCAGGTCGTCCACGCGCGTGGCA
>CAZPPG010000248.1:0-1977 GCA_964588385.1 uncultured Phycisphaeraceae bacterium | reverse complement strand
ACGACTTCCAGTAGTTGGTGTCGAACACGACGTGCCGCACGGCGCGCTTGCCGGTAACGACCGGGATTCGCCAGTTGAGCCCGAGCCGGTCGCCCCGTTTGCGCTTGTAGTCGCTGAAGGGAATGCTCGACGCCCCGACGTAGCGCCCGTGACTAGGCATGAGCACGCCCGCGTTAGGGCTTTGGCGGCAGAACTGGTACACCACGTCCGTGGACGAACCCCAGTTGGCATCGATCAGGCAGCGGTCGATGCGGACCATTGCTCCGTCGTCGCGCCGCCATTCGCGTGCCAAATGCGAGGCCACCAGACGCTCCAGCCCGGCATAGATCGCCCCTTCGACGCCGGCGCGAGGTGCCGCAGCCGCCAGCGTGCGGCGCATGTCGCGGAGCGTGAAGTATCCGCCCGGGGCCTTCTGATCCGGCTCAGTGCCATAGTCGATCACATACCCCGTAAAGTCGTCCTCCCACGCCGCCACGAGGTAGAACAGGGCCTTGCCCTGCACGTCCACGAACATCGTCAGGCGCGTACAGCCGATGGGCACCTCAGCGCGGGCCTGGCCGTTGAGCTTGGCGGCGATCTGATCCGCGCTCAGGAGGTCGTCGGCCGCCTGGATCTCCGGCAACGGCTCGTTCTGGTACTCCGCGAAGAAGGCCGCCTCGTCCTGGAGCCTGAGGTTCATCGCGTGCTGGATTGCCGAGAGCTCGTCGTGGTTGAAGCGATCGGGCCACGCGATCACCGCGCCCTCGTCCATCGCGGTGCGGTGCTGGCGGTAGAACTCCGTGGCGGCTTTGATGCCGCGGTCGTTCCGCAGGCCATCGGCGCGCAGCTCGGCGTACTTCTGCCAAAGCGCATCCCGCACCGGGAAGGCGTACATCATCTTGGTCCGCTCGCCCTGCCACTGCGGGTGCTTGTCGCGGTCGAGGATGCGGTCGGCCAGATCGTCGGGGCGGACGACCGTCAGCGTCATCAACCCGGCGATCTTCTTGCCCGGTCCGGCCAGGCCCAGGATCGCGCCGGCGAGGATGCGTTCACGGTTGGCGCACTGCGAGGGCGACCGGGCGCTCTCGTCGGTCTGTGGATCGTCGATGAGAACCAGCGAGGGTCGTGCGGACGTCCCGTCCGCTCGCTTGTGCTTCATGCCGCGGATGCGGCCGGTGATCCCGGCGACGCGGATGATGGCGCCCGCCGCCGCGGAGCCGGAGATCGTTGGCAGCACGAGTTCACGCGCTGTCCAGCCGATGTGCGTCTGCTTGCCCTGGTAGAGCTGCCCTGACGCGCGCTGATGGATGCCCTCCAGCGACCGGATCGGGTGGCAGACTTCCGGGAAGTCGCCGGCGAGGAGTTCGCTGTTCTCCAGTTCCGCCTTGATGGACTCGAGCATCCCGGCGGCGTGCTCTTCGTCGGAGCCGATCAGCGCGACGAAGTCGCGGTGACCGTAGAGCATGGCCCACAGGCATGCGACCTCACAGAGAGACGTCTTGCCGCTGCCACGCGGCATGGCCATCGCAAACAGCCCGCCCTCGAGGACGGCTTGCTCGATCTTGGCGATGACCTTGAGGTGGTCGTCCGACCACTTGAGATGGAACGTCTGCAGGAAGTACGTTTCACAGAAATACCGAAAGTTCCGCGCTGCCCGTTCCCGCCGCGCCGGATCGGCCACCGGAGGTAGGTCGCCGATGTCGCGCCCCGAGAGCGAGAGCATGGCGTTGCGCAGCCGTGCCCGCTCCTTCATCGCCTCGTAGCCGGTGAGCCCCTCGGGCTGACGGGCGGCCTCGGCGAGCGCCTCGTGTCGCGTAGTCACCAGCCACGCGACGTACCGGAACAGGTCAACCTTGCCGCCATCCCCGTCCGCCGCAACGCGGAACCCGGCGCGCGTGCGGTGCCGGTGGAGCTGCCGCTCGCTGACAACCTCGCCCAGCGGCGTGCTGTTGAGCAGCCGCGCGAGCTCACCGGGCTTGAGTTTGCGCGGGTCAATCG
>CAZPPG010000247.1:0-2017 GCA_964588385.1 uncultured Phycisphaeraceae bacterium | reverse complement strand
TTGCCCATGGTCGTCTCCGTCACCCTGTCGCGGGGAGCCGTGCGGATGGCCCGGAAGCGCGTCATCGTCAAGAAGCTGGCGGCGATCCAGAATCTCGGCTCGATGAACGTCCTGTGCACCGACAAGACAGGCACGCTCACCGAAGCCAGGATACGGCTGGAGCGGCACATCGATCCCTGTGGTTGCGAGAGTCCGCGCGTACTGAAGCTCGCCTACCTCAACAGCTACTTCGAGACGGGCCTCCGGAGCCCGCTCGACGAAGCCATCCTCAACCATGAGCGCATCGACGTTTCCGGCTGGACCAAGATCGACGAAGTCCCGTTCGATTTCGAGCGGCGCCGGGTCTCCGTGCTGGTCGACGACGGAGTGTCACGCATCTTGGTGGTCAAGGGAGCCCCCGAGGACATATTGGCCCCGTGCAAGACATGCGAAGTCCCCGGCGCGGAAGCTCCGCGCGCCATCGACGGGCGGGCGATGAAGCGCATCGACGACCTGCGAGGATCGCTCGAGCGGGATGGCTTCCGCACCCTGGGTATCGCCTGGCGCAAGTCGACGCCGGACCACCTGCATGCCATGGTCGGTGACGAGACGGAATTGATCTTCGCGGGGTTTGCCGCGTTTCTCGATCCACCCAAGGAAAGCGCCGCAGGCGCCCTGGAAGCGCTCGCCGCGAGCGGTGTGGAACTGAAGATCGTGACCGGCGACAGCGAGCTGGTGACGCAGCATGTCTGCGCCATGCTGCGTATCGCGATCACCGGAACGCTGACGGGCGCGGAGCTCGGACGCATGGACGATCATGCACTGCTTGCGCGCGTTGAAGCGACCAACCTCTTCTGCCGCATGAATCCTTCCCAGAAGAACAGAATCGTCCTGGCGCTCAAGGCCCGCGGCTACGTGGTCGGCTTTCTGGGGGACGGCATCAACGATTCGCCTCCATTGCATTCCGCCGATGTCGGCATTTCCGTCGACAGCGCGGTGGACGTCGCGAAAGAGGCTGCCGACATGATCCTGCTGGAGCACGATCTGCACGTCCTGTGCGATGGCGCAATGGAAGGGCGACGCACCTACGCGAACATCATGAAGTACCTCATGATGGGCACCAGCTCGAACTTCGGGAACATGTTCAGCATGGCCGGAGCGGCGCTGTTCCTGCCTTTTCTGCCGATGCTCCCGACGCAGATCCTTCTCAACAACATTCTGTACGATCTGTCCGAGCTTCCGATCCCGCTGGACGAGGTCGATCGGGAGGAGGTCGCCCGTCCCCGTGTCTGGGACATGACCTTCATCCGCGATTTCATGCTGACCATCGGCCCGGTCAGTTCGGTGTTCGACTTCCTCACCTTCTACGTGATGCTCGTCGTTTTCAAGGCGAACGAATCCCTGTTTCAGACGGGCTGGTTTATCGAATCCCTCGCCACGCAGACAATGGTGATTTTCATCATTCGCACGCGCGGCAATCCACTGAAGAGCCGGCCGCACCCATTCCTGATCGGCCTGTCCCTCGTCGTCGTCGGCATCGCCGTCCTGCTTCCATTGACGGCACTCGGCCGGTACTTCCACTTCGTAGCGCCCCCCGCCCGCTTTTATCTCATCCTGGCTGCGATGGTGCTCGGCTACCTGATCGTCGTCGAGATCGTGAAAAGGCGCTTTTTCCGGAGCCGGGCGAATTCGGGCATCGGGATCATCGGGCCCCGCCCGGGCGGCCAGGGGCGCGTGACGGCGATGAGCGTGTAGCAGGGCACCGGCGGCAGCGGAAGGTAGGGAACCGGCGCGCTGATCGCGCTTGTCGGCGAACGAGGCCTGCTGTCTGACGAGCATGGCCACCCCTGCGCGCAGTGTTGCGAATGGCCGCAGACGACAGGACCGGATCCTGACCGTTGGGGTCGGCTGCGGCGCGCACCGCTGCCCGCGCCTCCGGCACCGCTGGGCGAGACCGGGGGGCAAGCGAGCCCTTGCCGCCGCGGCCGCGCGGTTCGCGCCGGGCATCCTTGGTGGTCCCGGGAAGGAGGTTCGCGGG
>CAZPPG010000246.1:0-2031 GCA_964588385.1 uncultured Phycisphaeraceae bacterium | reverse complement strand
CCGCAGAACGGGAGCATGGCCATGGGGTCGCGCCGGATCTCGCCCTGCTTGCCGTACTGCGCGGCGGTGCGCTCCGAGGCCATTGTCGCGCCCATGAATACACCATGTTGCCAACTGTACGACTGGTAGACGAGCGGCGCGAGCCGCGCCCGGCGCCCGCCGAAAATGATCGCGGAGATCGGCACGCCGTGGTGGTGCTCGATGCGGTAGCTCACAGACGGGCACTGGGTGATCGGCGCGGTGAACCGTGAGTTCGGGTGCGCGCCAGGCAGGGGCTTGCCGTCCGGGCCGGGCACACCCGGCTTCCAGGGGTCGCCCTTCCAGTCGATCCCGTGGGCCGGCGGATCGTCGTCGTGCCCTTCCCACCAGACCGTACCGTTATCCTTCAGGAGCACGTTGGTGAAGATGGTGTTCTTGCGGACCGTGGCCATGGCGTTCGGGTTGGTCCGCGAGTTGGTGCCGGGAGCCACTCCGAAGAAGCCGGTCTCCGGGTTCACCGCCCAGAGCCCGCCGTCCGTATCAATCCGCATCCAGGCGATGTCGTCGCCGACGGTCCAGATTCGATATCCCTTGCGGGTCAGCCCCTCGGGCGGCACCAGCATCGCCAGGTTGGTCTTGCCGCACGCGCTCGGGAAGGCCGCAGCCACATACTCGATCCGGCCGGCGGGATTCTCGACGCCGAGGATCAGCATGTGCTCCGCAAGCCATCCCTCCGCCCGGGCACGTTCGCTGGCGACGCGCAGGGCCATGCACTTCTTGCTGAGCAGGACGTTGCCGCCGTAGCCCGAGCCGACGCTCCAGATGGTATTGTCGTCGGGGAAGTGCAGGATCAGCCGGCGCTTTTCGTCGAGATCGGCCTTGCCGTGCAGGCAGCGCGTGAACTCGCCATCCTGCCCCAGCTTGTCCAGCACGGCCTGGCCGCAGCGGACCATGATCAGCATGTTGAGGACAACGTAGATACTGTCGGTGAGTTCGACCCCGATCTTCGAGAACACGGATCCGACCGGGCCCAGCGAAAACGGGATGACGTACATGGTCCGCCCGCGCATCGAGCCTTCGAAGATCTGACGCGCACGGGCATAGCCGTCTTCCGGGCTCAGCCAGTTGTTGGTCGGACCCGCCTCTTCCTTCGTCCGGGAGCAGATGTACGTGAGATGCTCGGTGCGGGCCACATCGTTCCGCGCGGTCCGGTGATAGTAGCAGCCGGGCAGCTTGTTCTGGTTGAGCTCGAGCAACTCTCCGGATGCAACCGCCTCGGCCCGCAGCGCGTCCGCCTGCTCCGGGCTGCCGTCGATCCAGACGACGCTCTCCGGCCGGCACATGGCCGCCATTTCATCAATCCACGTCTTGAGCTGCCGGTTATTCGTCATGCGATCCTCGCATTTTGCAGGAAACAGCCTTCAACGACGTGGAGACGGGAGGTACCCGTACAGAATCTGAGGCGAACGGCGTCACCCCAGCATGTCGTGAGCGGCGATTCAGGTGGCCGACGGGAAACAACCCCGAGACCAGCAGGGGCGGATTTTAGCCGCGATCCGCTGATCCAGCAAATTCGCGAACCGGCGTAGCTCGACGGGGTGTTTGCCGTATCATTCGCCCGTTACCAGACCACCAGACGGAGCCTTCGCACATGACCCTGACCACTGCCGGATTTGTGGCCCTGCTGCTGTGGACACCGGTTGCCGCAACCCCTGTCGCAAAGACGGTGACCACGGCCGCGGACGGACGGGAACTGCTGGCCCACGGGGACCTGGAGGCGAAGCTGGCGGTGCTGCAGGCGGCATGGAGCCCCTACGCCCGCGGGTACACGGTGGCTTCGGACCAGGTCCGCTCCGGGGCGCAGGCAGCCACCTGCGAGAACCCGACCGGCGAAGGCGACTTCGGGCTCGGCCAGGTCCTGCAACTCGATCGACGCGAGGTGCGACCGCTGCTGATCAGCGCGTGGAGCCGCGCGGAGGGCGTGGTTGGCGCGCCCGGTGCAGACTACTCGCTCTATGTTGATGTTATCTACCAGGACGGGACAACACTGTG
>CAZPPG010000245.1:0-2071 GCA_964588385.1 uncultured Phycisphaeraceae bacterium | reverse complement strand
CGGCTTGCCCGGCTTCATCGCGATCTGCCAAAGCGTCAGCTCACCCTCGGCCTGCAGTCCGTGCTGTACGACGCTCGGTTCATGGATGCCCACGTGGGCCGCACGCTGCTCAGTGATCCGATCGCGGCGCTCGTCGAGCTGGTTGCAAATGCCTGGGATGCGGGTGCCACTCGCGTGCGCATTGCATGGCCGACTCAGGACAACGGCACCATAGCCGTTCAGGATAACGGGACCGGAATGACCGACGAGGAGTTCCAGCGACGATGGCGCACCATGAACTACAACCGCAGAGCCGACCAAGGCGATGTCGTTCGCTTTCCTCCCGACGCCGCAATCACGTACCAGAACCGCCCGTCCTTCGGGCGGAATGGCATCGGGCGATGGGCCGCCTTCTGCTTCGATGCCTCGTATATCGTGGACACCACATCGACGGGCCTACGCAATCGCTATCGGGTCGCGAGAGGGACGTCAGAGCCGTTCGAGATCACTCAGCAATTGGATGACGAGCCGGCGACGGGCCACGGCACCGAGATCCGAGTGACGGCTGGCCAGCATGCAATGTTGCCTCCAAGCATGATCCGAGCACAGCTTGGCATGCGCTTCCTGACCGATCCTGACTTCGCCGTGTTCGTAAACGACGAGGTCGTGACCTTCGAGGATATTGACGGTCAACACCTCGAGTTTCTGACTCTCAACGTCGGCGATGGGCATTCGGTCGAACTGATCATCATCGACACACACATCACGGATCGGACATCCCAGCAGAAGGGGATTGCTTGGCATGTCGACGGCCGGCTGGTGGGGAAATGCTCATGGGATGGACCGCGGGCCGAGGCGATCATCGATCGTCGTCGAATCGCCGCGAGGCGCTTCACGTTCATCGTCCGAGCCGACCACCTCTCCGGGACTGAAGCCATCAAGCAAGATTGGTCGGGATTCGACGAGGACAACGAGGCCTACAGGCGTACCGCAGACATTGTCTATGACGCGGTCGATCGCCACCTGCTCAGTGTCTCTGAGGCAGACCGGGAACGGACGCTCGGAGAGGCGCAGGCACATAACAGCGCCGCGCTCCGCGAGATGACACCCCTGAATCGCGAACGTTGGCTCTCGTTTGTCAATGAGGCCCAGGAGAAATGCCCTCGCATTCGTGAGGACGACATTCTGAAACTCTCTGAGATCGTGGCCAATCTTGAGCTCTCGACGTCGGGGTATTCCCTGCTGCATAAGCTCAGCGAGTACGGGCCCGACCAACTCGACGACCTGTACGGGGTCCTCGAAGACTGGACGCTGGACATGGTGAAGATCGTGCTCGACGAGATAGCTACTCGGCTAAAGCTGATTGACGAGCTAGAGGCTCGCGCCAACGATGATACGACGCGGGAAGTCCAGCACCTGCAGCCGCTGTTCAAGAAGGGGCTTTGGATCTTCGGTCCTGAGTTCGAGACGATCGAATACACATCGAACGCCGGCATGTCGAGGGTGATCCAGGAACTGTTCGGCGTGCAGGAGACGGGGAGCAAAAACAGACCCGACTTCGTCGTCCTGCCGGATTCGACGGCGGGGCTCTACGCCTACCCCAGCTATGACAAAGACGGCGGAGAGAACGGAATCGATCGCATGGTCGTGATTGAGCTCAAGAAACCTGGCATAAGGCTCGGCGAAGAAGAGAAGACGCAGTGTTGGAAGTACGTGCGAGAGCTGTTCCGGCGAGGGATGCTGCAACAGGGAAGAACCCGCGTGACCTGCTTTGTGCTTGGATCGGAAATGGAGAGCATCGAGAGCGACAGCCGATCCGAGATGCAGGGCACCGTAGAGATAGTCCCGATGCTCTTCGTGACGGTTCTCCAGAGAGCGAAAAGCCGAATGCTGAAGCTCCACGAGCGGGTCAAGGGTGCGCCTTTGTTGGAGGCCCATCGGCAGGAGATCGAACGATTTCTTGCGCCGGTGAGCGGTGAGCCAACGCTGTTCGATGTGGCACCGGCCGGATAAGTTGATCCAATGGAATTCCGAATCTCGGACACGTTCACCGAGAGCCTGGCGAGGCTGACTTGCGATGAACATAAGTCCG
>CAZPPG010000244.1:0-2144 GCA_964588385.1 uncultured Phycisphaeraceae bacterium | reverse complement strand
TGCGGCCCGAGTCACCGCCAAACTGGCGCACTCAGAATCCGGCCGCGACGCGGGCGGATCTGGCGTTCTGGATGGGATTCTGTGGCTTGCGTGTCTGGGAAACCTCGCGCAAATCCGCGAGGAACTGGCACACAATCCGAGACCCAGAGATCGGCGAACGCCGAGTCTGAGTTCTTAACGGAGAAGACCTCAGACCGTCGTATCTAGGCTGCCTTCACCAAACTTATCGCCGAGTCACAGACAGTGCGACGCTCGGTGTTTTGACAAACAGAACTCGCCCCTCGGTAGGGCGATCAGAGACCGATCAAGATCGCCCAAATCGGCACAATCTGGCAGGAAACGGCAACCTCGGGAAGACACAGAGTGTCTGGAAATGTCCCGAAATATCAGGCTCCGAAGGGACCAACCGTGGCAGTTTTGTCATTGGTTGAGCGTGTCCGAATCGACATAACTGCACACTGATTAAACACTTACGCCATTTCGCACGTCACGGGTGTGACATGACTATCGCCGCACGAGGCAAGGCCGGTTCGCGGCAGCTCATTCTTCGACGCAGCAGCCCCGGTCAGAGGATTGGGCGTTGGGTTGGGGATGGCGGAAGGAAAGCAGAGAGACCCCTTAGAACCGCCTGTCCGCGTGGCAGAGTCTTGGGCTTGGGTTGATCGCAGGGAGGGGTGCCTCACCGCGCCTTCGGTAGACGGGTGGATATTTCTGCGATGTCGTGCAGGCCACCATAAGCGGCGTCGCCTTGTCTTTGGCGGCGTCGCCAGCGTTTGAGCGGCGTCGCCAGCGTTTGAGCGGCGTCGCCACGCACGATAAGGAGAAAGGCATGTATCGCACCGAGACACTGGGTTTGCATCACGGGAACAACGGAGCCGTGCAGCGGAAGCGGGCGCGGCATTCTCGCTCGATCGCGTTGCTCGCGCTGGTCGCGGTGGCTGGGACGACGGCACTGGCTTCGGAGCCGGGTAACGACACGTCATCAGGGGCGGACCAGCTGATGGCGGGACCGGAAGGTGGCATGTTCCATCTCTCGCTGGAAGCGCGTCCTGACTGCGAGGAGCTCGCGCCCCTCGTGGGCGTGTTCAACGCGTCCGGTGGCTTGATCAAGTCTGACATCGACTACCTGGACGAGATCTCGCTGGCATCAGCGCGGACGTTCAGGGTCACCGGCTCGAACGACCTGAACTTTGATGGCAAGAACGATGTTGCTACTTCGTTCGGCCATGGTCTGCTCGGGGATCTTGACATCGAGGTGTGGTACCTCGACGCCACGGGCGAGTATATGGACATAGACACTGATCAGAAGGAGTCCGAACGATTTGTCACCGGCTCGGAGGTCTTCTCTTGGTCATTCAACGCGCCGCCGGGCGCTGCGGAAGCAGAGGTGTACACTGAGTGGTACGGTGGGGGAACAGGCAATTGCGCCGGCAGCGACGTCGACTTCATGGTCATCAACGGCCTTGAGCCCGGCGCGTCATACAACATGAGTGTGTTCGGCCTGTCGAACGTGTACGTTGCGTCATTCGACGGGCTGTGGAACGAGGAGGCGTGGGCAGGGGATGACGGGCCGGCGGTCCTACTTGTCGAAGCGGACTCGCTTGGCCGCGTCCGCCTCGCGGTGAGTGCGTATCCGGACACGGACTTTGACGGCCTTGATGACGGCTACCCACACGGGGTCGCCGGTGCGTACACAGTCAGCGTGACAAGAACAACTCCGCCGTCTGCATGCCCGGCCAACTACAACGGCGACTTTGAGCTGGACATTATCGACTTCCTCGCTTTCATCGACGACTTCTCGGTGTGTGAGCAGCAGCCCGCCCCGTGCGGGACCATGGGTGATACGGACATCAACGGAGACACACACGTCGATATCCTGGACTTCCTGGACTTCATGCAGTCGTTCGGTGAAGGGTGCGACCTTCCCACATTGCCGACCTCTCCTGGGAATCTTGCGATCACCTTTCCGACGCCCGGCACCGTCAGGGTGAGCTGGAGCGACCGCTCCGACAACGAAGACTACTTCACGGTTGTGCTCGATGACGAGGATGAGATCCACGCCGAGCTCTCCACAGCGCCAAACACCACATACGCCGAGTTCGCGATCGGCGATCAGCTTGTCGCGGGGTCCATACTTACCGCGA
>CAZPPG010000243.1:0-2182 GCA_964588385.1 uncultured Phycisphaeraceae bacterium | reverse complement strand
GGGCAGATGCAGTCCCGCTCCGGGTCACCGTAGTAACCACACGGGCACGGATTGCGACCGCGACTACACAGGTCGGGTGGTGCGGTACACGCGGGTGGTGGTGCTGTGATGGCGGGGAAGCTGAGCCGCCATCTGCCGCCGGCGCCCTGCCCGATCTGCGGAGGTCACTCGCGTCTCCCCCAAGGATACGGCACGCGTTGCGCCGGGTTCAGCCTTGATACGGTTGCCTTCTGCACGCGCGAAGAGCACGCGGGCTCCCTGAAGCTCACCGTCACCACATCGCCGCCGAGCTTCATGCATCGCCTGTACGGCGAGTGCGGTTGCGGAATCGAGCACGGGCCCCGGCTGGAGCCAGAAGGCGGACGTGAGCCAACACGGCGCTCCACAGCGGCAAGGACGACGATCCCCGTGGGGACGCGCGATGCGCTCTATCGCGAACTCCTGCAGCACCTCGACATCCGGGCCGAGGCAAAGGACGACCTTCGCCGGCGCGGACTGACCGACGAACACATTCAGGGTTCAGTGTTTCGGTCGATTCCACGGAAAGGCCAGGACCTCGCTCGCGTGAAGGCCGAGATGGTCTCGTTCGCGGGAGAGCAATTGCTGCTCGCCTGCCCCGGCTTCCACGACAAGAACGGGCGGCTGACGATCTGGTCCGCGATCGGGGAGCGGGATGGGTACATCGTCCCGTACGTCGACGAGGGAGGGCGAATCACCGGGCTGCAGTTGAAGCTGCTTGGCGACAAGTACCTGACCGCCAGCGGCGCGCTGGTCTCGGAGATCTACCACGTCGCGGGCCGGCGCCAGCGGGACCTGTACGTCACAGAGGGCGGTCTGAAGGCCGAGGTGGCAGCGACCCTTGGCAGCCTCTGGGTGATGGGTATCCCCGGCCAGGCGCTGCAGGCGGAGCACATCGAAGTCGTCCGGAGGCTTGCACCGGAACGCGTGGCGGTCGCACTCGACCGCGAGGTCAACTCCAGCACGGACCGGGCCCGCGAGCGGTGGCTCGATGCGCTCTGGGATGCGGGGCTGCCCGTCTACGACGTGGTCTGGGAGGCCGAAGTCGCATGAAGCACGCCAAGGGACTCGACGACCTGATGTTGATCGAAGGGCAGCCCCGGCTTCGGGCATACCACCGGGCGCCACGTGAACTGGGCACCCGCCGCGTGCCGACGCGGACGAGGGGCGCTGCGCCGGTGCCCGTGGGCAAGACGCTGGCTGAAGTGCGCAAGACGACCGCTACCGTAATTAGTGAGTTCGTCGGCGATGTGGAGCAGCACCGCCGGAAGGCGCTGCTGGTGTCCACGCCTCCCGGCTCGGGCAAGTCATACGCGCTCGCAGAAGCGCTCGGGTCGATGCGGGGGCAGGCACGGATCGTCGTTGGCACAAAGGCGCTCGCGCGCGAGATGGCCACCGGGCAGCGCCTTCGACTGGTGGAAGGGCGTAACCGCGAGAACTGTCAGCGCTATGAGGTGGTCAACGCGCTGGGGGAATCCGGCCACGATGTCGCCAGACTCGCCTGCGGGCTTGAGGGAAAACCCAGGTGCCCGTTCCGGCTTACGTGTGCGTACTACGATCAGTTCCGCGGCGGCGGGCATCTCGTGGGCGCCTCGGAACAGATGTACAACCGCCACTTCCTCGCGAGGGCAGACCTCCTAATCGTCGATGACGCAGATCTGCCGAGGGCGATGCTCGCGCGGCATCTGCTCAAGCCGGAGGCGTTGAATCGCGCCCTCGACCGCTTCCCCGGCGGCGCGGCCCGGCGACTGCTCAGGCTTCTGATCTGGGCGGTCGAAGAGGCGCCAGACAAACCGATCTTCGGCCCCCATCTGTGGGACCACCTCGCGGCCGTCGGGGCGCGGCACGAGCTCGAAGTCGACATGGTCGTGTCATCCATGCCGGACTGGTTCGACGTCGACCCTGTCGCGGGCACCATCGGTGCGCCGCTGGCGCTGGAGGACGTCGAAGCCGCCGTGCCTGGAAGCCTTGCGCGGCTGGTCGAGGCTCTGCGCGCCGAGCTGTCCTCGTTCCTCTCCGGCGAGGAGTTCAACAGCGCGATTCGCATCAGTAGACGAGGGGTCGAAGTCGCGAACGTCCGGGCGCTCGTGCTCGACCCGGAAGGACTGGCACCCGTTGAGCGAATGGCCATCCTAGCCCTCGACGCAACGCCTGTTAAGTCGCT
>CAZPPG010000242.1:0-2194 GCA_964588385.1 uncultured Phycisphaeraceae bacterium | reverse complement strand
ACGACGACATCGCGCTGGCCGAGATCGCCCGCGACATGGTCAACGACCTTGACGATCTCGCGAACGTCACCACCTTCGAGCGTGCCGGGCTGCTGACCACCAACGCGGGGATCGTGCTGCGCTTCGGCGACGGCTCGATCTTCCAGATCTCGATCGTGCAGAGCAGGTGACGGCCCCCACGCGTCCGCGCGGGACACCGCTCGCGACGCGTTTCCCCGGAGCGATGTGCGCCGGGTTCCATCCTCAAGACGGAGACCATCATGTCGAAGAAGACCCCCACGACGAAGTCCAAGCCCGCCAGCAGGCCCGCGCCGGACGCAACGGCCAACGACAATGCCCGCGCCGACGCGCTCGCCAAGTTGAACGCCAAGCCCGCGACGCCCAAGGACGCCACCAAGCGCGGCACGAAGCCCGTCACGAAATCAGCGACCACGCCTGCAGGCAAGCCCACCGCCAAGCCCGCGGCCAAACGCCTCTCCGCGCTCGACGCGGCGGCTCAGGTGCTTCAGGGCTTGCCTGCGAAGGAAGCACGGACGGGACTCTCGTCCCAGGAACTCATCGATCGCATGGCCGCGGCCGGATTGTGGTCGAGCCCCGGCGGCCGAACACCAGCCGCCACCTTGTACGCCGCGATGATCCGCGAGATCGCCGCGAAGGGCATCGACTCGCGCTTCGTGCGGCTCGAAGCCACCGATGGCGCACGCGGACGCTTTGCCGCGTCGGCTGCACCTCGCACCACCACCACTTCGTCATCCGCCCCATCGAAGCCCCGGCAGACCAAGCCGACGCCTGCCAAGGCCGTCTCGCAGAAGGGAGGCGCATGAGCCGCCAGCGAACTCGCAAGGCCGCACGCACGCCCGCATCCAAGCCCCTCGTTGATCTCGCGCGGCTCGATTCGCTCGGGCACGCTGAACTCCTCGACCTCTGGCGTGCGTACGGAGGGCGCGGCAAGCCGCCCCAGCGTCGCTTCATGATCCGCGACATCGCGTTCCGAGCGCAGGCGCATGTTTACGGCGACTTCGACCCGTTGACCCGGCGTCTGCTCAAGGCTGCGATGCGTGACGCGTTCGTGGATCGCCCTGCATCGCCTGCAAACCCCGACGCGGCCGCGCGGCCGCGTCGCAGGACGGTGCCAGCCGTCAATGCCGCGCTGCCCTCAGGAGCTCGACTCGTGCGGCATTGGCGGGGCCGCACGTATGAGGTCACGGTCGTCGAGAACGGCAAGGCCTTCGTTTACGACGGGACCACATACCGATCGCTCTCGCGCGTGGCCTCGGTCATCACGGGCTCGGTCTGGTCGGGACCGAAGTTCTTCGGCATCTCCAGTTGCGCCACCCGCTCGCAGAAAGGACGTCGCCCATGACGCGCTTGCCCCCCCACTCTCACGGCGGTCCTGGCCCATCCGTCCCCGCCATCGGCTCCAACGCCCGACAGTACCGATGTGCCGTCTACACGAGGAAGTCCAGCGAGGAGGGCCTCGACATGGTCTTCAACTCGCTCGACGCCCAGCGCGAAGCGGGCCTCGACTACATCAAGAGCCAGCGGAGCCACGGCTGGGTCGCCATCGATGACCCGTACGACGACGGCGGGTTCTCCGGCGGCAACACCGAACGCCCGGGGCTCAAGCGGCTCCTCGCCGACATCCGGGCTCAGCGCGTCGACATCGTGGTCGTCTACAAGGTCGACCGCCTCTCGCGCTCGCTGAACGACTTCGCCCGCCTCATGCAGCTCTTCGACGACCATCAGGTCTCGTTCGTGTCGGTCACCCAGCAGTTCAACACCACGACGTCGATGGGGCGACTGACGCTCAACATGCTCCTGTCATTCGCCCAGTTCGAGCGCGAGGTCGCCGGTGAGCGCATCCGCGACAAGGTGGCCGCGACCAAGCGCAAGGGCCTCTTCGTGGGCGGCGTCCCGGCCCTGGGTTACCGCAGACCCTTGGCGGGAGACCCGAACCCCGCCAACAAGGTCCTCCGTGTCGTTCCGGAGGAGGCCGCGATCGTCCGGCGCATCTTCGCCCTCTACCTGGAACACGGCTCGCCGCTCGACGTGGCGAAACAACTCGACGCCGAGGGAATCCTCCCGCCGCGTTGGTCGGCTGAGAAGGCCGCTTTGCCCAGAAGAAGGCCATGGGAGACATCGGTCATCAGCCGCATCCTCACGAACGCAATCTACATCGGGCAGATCGTCCACG
>CAZPPG010000241.1:0-2240 GCA_964588385.1 uncultured Phycisphaeraceae bacterium | reverse complement strand
ACGACATCCCCTGGAACCCGAACCGGCTCGAGCAGCGCATGGGCCGCATCCACCGCTACGGTCAGCGCAAGGACTGCCTGATCTTCAACTTCGTCGCGACCAACACGATCGAAGGCAAGGTCCTGCAGCGGCTACTCGAGAAGCTGCAGGAGATCAGGGATGCCTTGGATGACGACGCGGTCTTCAACGTGGTAGGTGAGGTGCTGCCCGCTGCGCATGTTGAACGGGTGCTCCGCGAATACTACTCGGGGTCCTTGGGCGATGCCGACCTCGAAGATCGACTGCTGCGAAACGTGGACGAGCATCAGTTCCGCGCCATTTGCCAGAACGCCTTGGAAGGCTTGGCGAGCAAGAAGCTGAACCTCGAGATGCTCATCGAGCGCCGGGCGCGCGCGCAGGAACGCCGCGTAGTGCCGGAGACCATTGCGCGCTTCCTGCGTGAAGCAGCCGACTTCGTGCCTTGGACACTCAAGCTCGTGCCCACCGTTCCGCATGCGTTCGAACCGGCACGCACGCCGACGATGCTGCGCCGCTACGAGAAAGACGCAGACTGGAAGCTGCCGGCCCTGGCCGACCGGTACCCGCGGTGCTCGACCGACCGCGACACAGCAGAAACAGAGAAGCTGGAATGGGTGACGCCGGGCCATCCGCTCTTTGAGGCGTTGCGCCGCCACACGCGCGTGAGCGCCATGGGCGACCTTGGCAAGGGTGCCGCCTTCTACTCACTCCAGCACGAGGCTCCGGCACGCATCGACTTCTATCGCGCCCGCATCGTGGATGGACTTGGACACGTCGTCCATGAGCGGATGTTTGCAGTGGAGATCGAAGGGACGAACGAGCCGCGACTGCAGGAGCCGGGGCTGCTGGGCAACTTCACTCCTGCCGCGGTGCTTACTGAACTGCCGGAGGTCGCACAGCTGCCAGAGGCCACGGCGTGGCTGCATGCGCACGCACTTGCCCCATTCCTGGAAGAAGCGCGCGCGGACCGTCTGAGCGAAGTCGACCGCATCAGCGCACATGTCGATCTGTCGCTCACGGAACTGCTACAGCGCGCCGACGACGAAATCGGCAGGGCGGCCTCGGATGTCGACCAGAAGCTGGCAGGCGCCGAGGGACGCCTCACGATGGCAGAGGCACGCCACTCTGAACTGCTTGCTCGCCGCGATCGGCGTCGCGTCGAACTCGAGCGGGAGCGTGCGCTGACGCTTCAGGCCGTTGAACGGCTCACCAGCGTGCTGGTGCTTCCGCATCCTGAACGCGAGGCGCCCGAAGTGCGCCGTCTCAAGCCGAACTTCGAGACCGAAGCCCTTGCCATGCGCGTGGTGATCGAACACGAACAGGCGCTTGGGCGCCAGGTCTACGACGTGTCCGAGAAGAACCTCGGTTACGACGTGACCAGCCTCGACCTTGCCTCAGGGGAACTGCGGCTGATCGAAGTGAAGGGTATTGGTGCTGCGACTGGGACCGTGTTGCTCACGCCCAACGAACGCCGAGTTGCCGAGGATCGGCGCGATTGCTTCTGGCTATACGTCGTCACGAACTGCAGCACGACGCCCGTGCTACAGGAGCCGATACGAGACCCCGCACGTCTCGGCTGGCACGAGGTGACCAAGGTCGCTCACTACTACCTGTCGGTGGACGCAATGAGCCAACCGATGCAGGTGCGCGAAAACCCGCAGGCGCACGGAGAGGAGTCATGATTCCCAAGGACTGCAAGCGCCTCGCGGAGGTTGACTTCCCAATTGCCGCCGTGTCCCGTCATGCGATCCACGAGCAGGAGCAACACGATGCCCACCCCAAAGTCCTGCACATGTGGTGGGCACGGCGTCCACTGGGTTCGAGCCGAGCGATTCTGCTCGCTCTGCTTTGGCCGGACCCTTGCGACCCTCTCTGTCCAAAGTCGTTCAAGGATCAAGCCAGAAGCCGTCTGCGGGAAGTTCCTGATTGCAATCCCGGTTCAACGGATGCGGGGCTTCGCCGGGCGTTGTTGCAGTTCATTGCCGACTTCTCGAGCTGGGACAACGCGTCCCGAGGTACATACGTTGATGTAGCTCGTGCGTTGGTTGCCTCGGCCCACGAGTCCGCAGGTGGTGGCCACGCGGAGCCGCCGGTCGTTGTGGACCCCTTCGCTGGTGGAGGGTCCATCCCGCTTGAGGCACTGAGGTTGGGGGCCGACGCTATCGCGGGTGATCTCAACCCTGTCGCAGGCCTGATTCTCAAGGTGCTCCTCGAGGATATCC
>CAZPPG010000240.1:0-2257 GCA_964588385.1 uncultured Phycisphaeraceae bacterium | reverse complement strand
CGAGATCTCCAATTCGGGAGAAGACGGAGATCGCCGAGCGAACGCCGGCGTCGAGATACGCATGCGGGCGCCGCCAGTACGCTCCGAGGAATCCGTCCGTACAGTCGTACGGAACGGGAACATCGAAGATCTCCGACGTGCCAAGACAGCGCTGAATCGCCGACAGAGCCGGCATCGTACGGTGATCCACCTCCAGAATCTCGGGGAAGTAGTCCGTGAGCCAGAAGCCACCCACGGACGTGTCGAAGGTGAGAATGACCACGGTTCTCCGAGCAGCGCGCCGCAGTTCGTCGATGCCGCGCGAGAGGTCGGGCCAATGGTGGAGTGTGAGAACCGCAAGTGCCGCGTCGAAGCTCTCGTCACGAAATGGCAGATTGGTCGCCGAAGCACGCACCGCTGGCGACGCCTCGGGTGGACGCTGACGAATCATGACCATGGATGGCTCTACCGCGATGAGCTTTCGGTCGCGCGGCTCGTAGGAGCCCGTGCCTGCGCCGACGTTGACGACGCTCTCGGACCTCCCCAGGGCCCAGGCGATGCGCTCGGCGATCCGAGGGTCCTGCCTCCGCCGTTGGCCGTACCCTCGGCCGATCGAGTCGTAGAGTTCCATCGGTCCGCCGCCCAGCGGTTGGCCGCTGAGCTGCGGCCGCACGCGAGACTACCACGATCCGTGGCGAGTACGGCCGCTCGCGCACCAGAAGCCCGCGGCCGTCAGGTGCAGCAGCTTGTTATGCGCCTTCCTCTGCAGCGGGCTGATCGGACTGCGCCTGACGGGCCTCCTCGATGACCCTCTGACCGGCTTTGTGGAAATACTCCACGACTTCTTCTTTCGACTTCGTGGCGAGAAGAGCGGCCTGCTCGTCGCGAATCTTGCGAATCATCTCGACTGCGTGAACCTCAGTCTTCTCCATGGAAGGTCACCTCCCGCGGCGAATAGATGTTGAGCGTGCCGAGCCCACGCTCCCGATTCACCGCATTGAACGACTCGATCTTGTCGAGCCGAACGATGTGGCGGAAGTTCCAGCTCACGAGTACGTCCACCCGAGCGATAGTAGCGACTGCGATGTGCAGCATGTCGTTCCGGTACCGCTCGCCGAGCACGCCTCGACGTGCGTACTGATCTACAAGATCAACCGCCTCGACCGTCACGTCGACGATCTCCGCCGGTAAGCGCACGAGTTCCGCGTGGATCTCGCGCACGTGGCTCGGTGCCGGCTCAATCTCCGTAGCTACCACTTCGGACAGGACCGGCTTCAGCCGACCGAGCCGAAAGTCTTGAATGAGACTGCGCGACCACTCTGCAAACTCGGGATCGAAGTAGCCCCCGAGAACCGAGGTATCGACGTAAACCCGGAAGGGGCGCATTGCACGAGCCTACCGCGGGTCCTGGTTCTGCGCGCATAACGGATGGCCGCTAAGCTGCGGCCGCGCGTGAGGCTACCACGACGCGTGTCGAGCACAGCTGCTCGCGTGGCTGATGCCCGCGGCCGGCAGCTTCAGCGGCTTGTTGGGCGGCATGCCTGGGGAGGACGTCAGCTCGCGGAGTTCCAGATGTCGCGATGAAGCTTCCACTGTTCACCCTCTCGCTTCCAGACCACTACGTAGCGACCCTCCGTGACCTTTCCGTCCTTGGCAACGAGCCGGACGATTCCCGTCTCGCACGCAAGCTCACCCGACGATTCAACCTGGGCCGTCTGCAGAGTGAGATCCTTGACCCCCGTGTTGATGGTGGCTTGCCAAGCAGCCGCGATGGCTGAGCGGCCGGACGCGATGGGTGCGCCTGGAGCGAGGACTTGTGCGTCTTCTGTATAGAGTTCAGCGACCGCGCGAGCGTCGCCGCGAAGGAACGCAGCGATGAATGCGCGGTTTCCGGATTCAACTGCTTCGCGAACTGAATCAGCATCGGCAGAGGGACTGAACAGCATGTACCCGGCGGCGAGCGACGCTGCCAGGAATCTCGTTAGTCTCGTCACTTCTTGTCTCCCTTTCTCGAACGAGAAGGCGATGGCGATGCCGCCCAACAGGGATCTTAGGCGGCGTCCTCTCTGGTGCGCACGCCGTGCTCGAGTTTGTGCTGCGCAGGGTGCGGTAGAGCGCTCTCTCGATTCCGGGATCGAGCCGCGTGAGGGTCTGCTCCAGGCCCTCGCGAAGCGCGGCCGCCGCGCCGGGGTGCTCGGCGTCGAGTGAAGCGGCGAGCCACTCCATCTGGTCACGCTCCAGATCCGCACGCGGCGAAGCCCATGCCTCTCGCAGGACC
>CAZPPG010000239.1:0-2258 GCA_964588385.1 uncultured Phycisphaeraceae bacterium | reverse complement strand
ATGTCCCCTCCACTGACAGACTTCTGTCATTGGAACACCGACCATCCACCAGCCACTCGTTGGCCGCCCTTCCCATTCGCCTTCTTTTCGTTAGACTGCACTCATGCTGATCTTGGACTGCTGTCACCATCGATCGAGCGCCGCGATCGAACCGGATGCAGCCGGTCCGCTTCCGGCGCGCGGTTTGCACGAGGACCTGCCGGTCGTGAGGCGATTGAGGAGTATGGGCGACTGCTGGAGGTCCTAGTGAGATGGCTCGACTCGAAGAGATCATTCCGGGTGCGACGGTGCAGGGACTCTTGCCTAACGAGCCAGTGACCGTCGTGAGCACGCATTGGCACGCCACCACTGTGCTGCAGGTGACATTCCGCTTGCTGAGTGGCCGCGTTGAGGAATCGATGCTTTATCGCACAGACGAGCCGCGACTCGTGCTGTCCTCGAAGACCCGGCCGTGGGCGTTTGACTCTCCCGGCGAAATGTTTCGGTTGGTGTCGGAGGCCCATCGGATCAATCTTGCGGCGCTATTTGACCCGCTCCTTGCGGTGCACACGTCGCTGGTCCAGCCTCTCCCCCACCAGATCGTTGCTGTCTATGAGAGCATGCTTTCGAGGCAACCGCTCAGATTCCTCCTCGCGGACGATCCCGGTGCGGGCAAAACGATTATGGCTGGGCTGCTCATCAAGGAACTCATTGCGCGCGCCGACCTCGAACGATGCTTGATCGTTGCACCCGGCAGCCTGGTCGAGCAGTGGCAGGACGAACTGAACCAGAAGTTCCAGCTCCCGTTTGAGATTGCGACGAATGACAACCTGGAGGCTGCCCGCAGCGGTAACTGGTTTCTAGAGCATCCCCTTGCAATCGCCCGCCTCGACAAGCTCAGCCGCAACGAAGACCTGCAGCGCAAACTCTCGCTCACGCAGTGGGATTTGGTCGTCGTTGATGAGGCTCACAAAATGTCCGCTACATTCTTTGGCGGCGAAGCTAAGTACACCAAGCGATACCACCTCGGCCGATTCCTGTCGGGCTTGTGTCGGCACTTTCTGTTGATGACTGCCACGCCGCACAATGGCAAGGAAGAAGACTTCCAACTGTTCATGGCTCTCCTTGATGGAGATCGGTTTGAGGGCCAGCAACGTGATGCTGCGCACACCATTGACTGCTCGGACATGATGCGACGGCTAGTAAAGGAGCAGTTGCTCAAGTTCGACGGGACTCCACTATTCCCTGAGCGACGCGCATCCACGATGGCTTACACGCTCTCGCAGCCCGAGGCGCAGCTCTACAAGGACGTGACAGAGTACGTCCGCGAGGAGTTCAATCGGGCGGACCAGTTCGAGAACGACGGGCGAAAGGGCACTGTGGGGTTCGCATTGACTGTACTTCAACGCCGCCTCGCGTCGTCGCCTGAAGCCATCTACCAAAGCCTTCGTCGTCGCCGCGAGCGACTTGAGTCGCACTTGCGCGAGGCACGACTACTTCAGCGCGGCGGCACGTCCGTTCTCCTGGAAGAACTCAAAGCGCGGCCTGTATTGGCGGAGGAGATCGAGGATCTAGAAGCAGGCGACGAATCTCCAGGGGAGGAACTGGAAGTCGCGGAGGAGCAGATCGTCAACGACGCCACAGCAGCACGGACGCTTGAAGAGTTGCAGGTCGAGATCGACATCCTGAAGCATCTGGAGGCGCAGGCACTCACGGTGCGCCGTAGCGGTGTGGACCGCAAGTGGGACGAGCTCTCGAAGATCCTTCAGGACACCCCGGAGATGTTCGATCCAGACGGCCACCGCCGAAAACTCATCATCTTCACCGAGCATCGAGACACTCTCTCGTATCTGAAAGAGCGCATATCAGCCCTTCTGGGTAAGCCCGAAGCGATCGTGACGATTCAGGGCGGGATGGGCCGAGATCAACGGCGCGCGGCTGAGGAAGCGTTCAAGCAGGACAAAGAGATTCAGATTCTACTCGCCACCGATGCGGCTGGCGAAGGCATCAATCTTCAACGCGCTCACTTGATGGTCAACTACGACCTGCCGTGGAATCCGAACCGCATCGAGCAGCGATTCGGTCGCATCCACCGCATCGGTCAGACCGAGGTGTGCCATCTCTGGAACATGGTCGCAGCCGAGACCCGCGAAGGCGATGTGTACTACAAGCTGCTTGAGAAGCTGGAGGCGCAGCGTGTGGCGCTTGGCGGCCGTGTGTTTGATGTGCTCGGGCGTTTGTTCGACATGCAGCCATCACAGAACGGGGACGGTGGCGAG
>CAZPPG010000238.1:0-2263 GCA_964588385.1 uncultured Phycisphaeraceae bacterium | reverse complement strand
TCAACCTCGCGCTCAACCGCATCGTGGGGGAGTGGGACGAGGGCAAGCTGGCGGACCTGCTCAAGGACCTGATCGCCGGTCCGTCTCTCGATATCGGCCTCACCGGCTTTGATAGCGATGAGATCGACCACGTCCTCGCGAACGTCACGACGACGGATGGTCTCGCCAACGACGACGCCGCGTTCGATGTCGCCGCCAACCTGCAAGCCGCGAAGCGCGCCGTGACCAAGCCGGGCGAGCTAATCCAACTGGGCGAGCACCGGCTGCTCTGCGGCGACTGCACCGTCGCCGCGAATGTCCAGCGCGTGATGGACGGGCAGCGGGCGGTGCTGTTCGCGACCGACCCGCCTTATCTGGTTGATTACGACGGCACGAATCCCATGCAGATAGCCCCCGAGTACATGCCAGCCCTGCAGCGAGAGATGTCCGCCCAGCGCCGGAGGATCGCTTCCACGTCGCCGCACCTGTTTGCCAAGATCTACCTCGGTAGCGCCTTCAGTGCGGCGCCGTCTCGCATGCACACGGAGACCTTCACGTGCCTGCAAGCCCTCCACCAGCGCCGCGGCACGCATGTCGTCATCGGTGCGCCCCGTGGCCACGCCAAGAGCACCGTCGTGACGCTCGCCTATGTGCTCTGGTGCCTGCTCTACGGCGTCGAGCCGTTCGTGGTCATCGCATCCGGCACCGAGCAGCAGGCCGCACGGCTGGTTGAGCACGTCCGTGTGCACCTGGAGTCCAATCCACTCCTGCGCCAGGACTTCCCCGAACTCGCCGAGGTCCGCCGCATCGCGCCCTGGCGGAAGGACACGCTCAGGCTTCCCACGGGCAGCCTGCTCATGGCCTTCTCCTCCGGCCAGAACCTGCGCGGCATCCGCTTCGGCAAGCACCGTCCCACGCTCATCGTCGTCGACGACATCGAGGACAAGCAGAGCGTGGTGTATGAGGAGCAACGCGCCAAGCTCAGCGACTGGTTCCACAGCACGCTGCTCAAGGCTGGCTCGCCCGATACCAACGTCATCGTCGTTGGCACCGTGCTGCACCACGACTCGCTGCTCGCCAACCTGCTCGACGGCACCAAATGCCCGGGCTGGCGGACGTTCCGGTATCAGGCGGTCGAGCGTTTCTGCGACCATCCCGAGCTGTGGGACCGGTACAGCGCCATTACGTCTGGCCAGGAGCCGTATCCAGCCCCACCCGCTATCGGTGGCCAGTGGGGTGAGAAGGGTGCTCGGGCGTTCCTGGATGACCATCGCGAACGCATGGCCGAGGGCGCTGCGGTGCTCTGGCCCCAGCAGTACGACTACCACCACTTGATGCATGTGCGTCTGCGTGAGGGCGAGGCCGCGTTCCAGGCCGAGTTCCAGAACCAGCCGCTGGACCCGCAGGCCTGTATCTTCGCACACGCCAAGCTGCGCTACTGGGACGAGGTCGCGGCATCGCCCGAAGACCTGCTCATCAAGCTCGGGCATGGCAGCGACCAGTCCGGCCAGTTCTTTGGCGCTTGTGATCCCAGCCTCGGCAACGACCCGCACCGCGGCGACTACAGCGCCATTGTCATTCTGTACTCACCTGAGAGCGAGGATGAGGAGCGCAGGACCAAGTACGTGATCGCGGCGGATATCGCGCGTCGCACGCCCGATGAGACTATCGCCCGCATCGTGCAGTACGCCCGCATCTACGACTTCCGTCGCTTCGGTGTGGAGGGCAATCAGTTCCAGGAACTCATGGTGAACGACCTCGAGCGTCGCGCTTCCCAGGCGAACACGTCGATCTATGTCGAGAGCATCAAGAATCGATCCAACAAGCAGCAGCGCATCATGGCCATCGAGGCCGAGGTGAGCCAGGGCATGATCGCCTTCAGCAAGCGGCACTCGCTGCTCTTGGAGCAGTTGCGCTCGTTCCCGGGCGGGAAACACGACGACGGCCCCGATGCCCTGGAGATGGCGGTCACGATGGCGAACAAACCATGTGGCGGCGGGATCATGTACATCTAGCAGGGCAGAGGGGGTAGCCGATCGCGAAGCCCCGTGTCCGGACCTGCGATGTGGGCAACCAGTGGGCAATCCGCAGAAAGACGCCCCCGTGGCTCACACGTGGCGGGTCATGACGCGTGGATGCCGCGTGCGCTCTGAATCTGCCGAGATTGCTGCGAACCGGCCTTGCCTGTCGCCCATGCTCCGGCCGTCATGGTCGCGGCCTCGCTGTCCTTTGCCGCCGCCCGCGTTGGGCGGTTCACGGGCCTGCGAGCGACCAGGAGCACGAC
>CAZPPG010000237.1:0-2268 GCA_964588385.1 uncultured Phycisphaeraceae bacterium | reverse complement strand
TCCGCTCTTGTCCTCCCTCGTTGCTGTGGACAACGGCATCATGTCGCTGGGCGCGAGATTGCAATCGCTGACTGCTCGAGGCAGTGCCGCGAACACGCACGCTCTCACCGTGAAGGTTCAGGAGCAGCTTCACAAGTGGATTGACCCAATCGTACAGCATCTGAAAGACGCCGAAACCGCTAGCAATGGCGTCGGGCCGCATCTCATTGGTCTCATCGCCGAGCCTGTCGCCTGGGAGGTTGATACGCGGCTCGCAATCCGCACTCTCAAGGATCAGCTTGACGGCCTCATCTACTCGAACGGTGGCGAGAACGAGGAGTCATTCGTCGTTGGTGCGGCGAGCAGCCTTTGTGACAGAGGACAACGACTCCAAGCAGCGTTTGAGGCGCTCACTGCACAGGCCGAGTTGGCCCCGCCCGCTGCTGCATCGAACGGCACAACGGCCACCTTGAAGAGTGCGCAATCTCCGCTGGTGGTGCTCGGGAAGCCTGGCGAGCCGAGCGTGGTCAGGGGCAAGCAGAAGAAAGCCCTGACCGACGGTCAGCACGCCGTAGTCTCAGCGCTCATCATTGCTGGTGTGGAGGGGTTGACCAAGGACGCGATCGAAGCGGAGCGGTCGAGCGCACGGGAAATCCTCAAGCGACTACGCGACTCCGACGAGGACTGGGCCGCCGTGATCATCATGGCCGGACAAACCAACGGGCGATATCGCATCCGCCAATAGTCGCAGCGGCGAGCGCCTGCACCTATCGGCACCTTGATCTGCACGAACCTACACCCCACACGCGCGGAAACTCTGGTCCTCATCGTGATAGTGCGATGACGAACCAGAAAGGCCGCAACGTGATCCCACGCCCTCGACCTCCCGATTCACTGGCTCTCCCGCCTCCGTGTGCGGGCCGAGGTCCATAGCGACCCCGTTCCTTGCCGCGCTCGCCCGGCCGCTCCGTGCATCGCTCGATGCACGTCTCCCCTCCGCGGCCGCTGACTCGTAGTTGACCGTCCATTCCCGACCGCTCTCAACGTGGCCGCGCGCCCCGGCGCTGTGGCTGCGCTCATCAAGGACTCGCCTCCATGCAAATCGACCCCAAAGACCTCCAGTTCGCCAATATGGTCATAGCCACCGAAGTCAAGGACCTCAACCAGCGCGGCATCATCCGCAGTGGCGAGATGGAGGCATTCGCCGCCGAGCTCATGGCTCGGCTCCTCGCCGTCTGGGACACCTACGACCCCGCTCGCGCGCCCCGCGAAGCGTTTGTCAACATCGTCGTGAGCAGTCAGAAAGCCTCTTTGCTCCGAGAGAGACATGCTCAGAAGCGCCGTGGCACGACCCAGTCGCTCGATGGTCTGACTGACGTGCTTGTGGATCACGCGACATCCGAAGGTAGGCAGCAGCACATCATCAACCTGCGGATCGATCTCGCCGGTGTCATGCCGCTGTTGACACCCCTCCAACGCCAACTCGTGGACCTCCTCCAGCGTGACGCTCTGGCCCCGATCGCTGAGCAGATGGGCATCCCGCGTCGCACCCTGCGTGACCAGTGCGCCCGCATCCGGGAGGTATTCCGCGATGCCGGGCTTGAGGAGTACCTGTGAACTCACCCGCCACTCGTTTCCCTGTTCGCGTAGATGTGCTCAGGAGGCTCAACATGACCACCAAGGACGAACGTCCCAGTCGTTCCGTGTATCGCATCCAGTTCAACGCGCCAACCGACATGGGCGCGGTCGAAGACACCCTGCTCCTTGCGATTCTCGCCGTCGGCTGCCTTCATGGCGAAGCGGCGGTCCGACTGGAGGCGGGATACGCCATAAACGTCGACGAGCGCCTCGTGGTGCTCGACGCCGGTGCCCCGCTCGCGCTGGCCGTCGCGCGAGTGTTCGTGGGAATGTGCTCGCACGACCTCGGGGAGGACGCCTTCCGCGTGCTCCGGAGCGAGGGCACGGTCCCGAGGGAGGTTGCTGCTGCATCGTGATGAACGAGTCCCTTGGCGACGCGGAGCCGCACGACCCGCCGACGGGCCGCGAGACATCCCGACCCGTCGCACCCCTTGATGTTTCCCGCATCCCAGCCTCGCTACGAGAGCGTTCGCAGTGGGTCTGCTGGAAGTACGTCACGCGGGGCGGCAAGCAGACCAAATGCCCCGTCAACGCTCGGGGCGGCGGGCCCGCGGACTCGACCGACCCCGCGACCTGGGTGTCGTTCGATGAGGCGGTCGCGGCGTGGAAGACGGGCGGCGCACTTTTGCCAATACGCTCAAATACATTGCC
>CAZPPG010000236.1:0-2347 GCA_964588385.1 uncultured Phycisphaeraceae bacterium | reverse complement strand
TCGATCTGCGTCCTCGCCTTCCGCTGCTCGTGATGGGCGGGTCTGATTTCAGCGATCAACTACTCTGGGCACGGCGGATCCTGCTGGTTGTTGCCATTCTCTCGGATCGAGACGCCTCCGCCTATTCGTCCAAGCTGACCGTCCTTGGGTCGCTTCCGTGGCATGCCAATGGCACGGTCTTCGGCCGATCGATGTCGCCGGAGTCCGAGGCCATACTCGCGGCGAGGGAACCATGGGCGTCGCTTGCAAAGCTGGCGTTGGACATAGTGCATCGCCCCAGCCCCCCCCGACGCCCTCGAAACCCCGCGCTCGCCCTTGCCCATGAACTCGTGGGGCTCAACGCCGCGCTGTACAACCGAAACACTGTTGTGACAGTCGCCGACCATCGAGCGGCCGTGCGGCGCACCCTTGCGGACAGTGTGCGCACATTGAGTCGCATCGACCCACACGCAATCAAGGAGCATGCCGATCTCAGCAGGGAATCACACGACAATCCGATTGCTGTGGAGTACGCCAAGGCGTTCGTGCGCGACATCTCAAGACGATGTCAAGCGGCGCGAGATCTGATCCGCTCCGGAGGCGCCACGTCCTTGGATCTCCCAACGACCTCAGGAAGAACGCTCCGGCCCATAGACCTGACTAACGGACTCATCAAGGGAGAGCGACTGCTCCGCGCCGTTCTCACCGCGCTGGCGGTGCCGAACGCCGTAATGGATGGCTACACCAAAAGACTTGATCGGTTTTCCAACTTCCTCAAGAAGGCGTACGACGACCTCTGTGCTGCCCAGGAACTTGAAAGGAGATACTCCAGCAAACAGGCAGAACAACGCCGTGGCTACGACAACAGAACGGTAGCAAAGAGAAAGAAGGCACCTCGGCTGACGCCAATGCGCCAGTCGCCCCCCATAGCGAACGCCAAACCAGGTACGGCTATTTTCGGTGTGGAACGTCTGACCGGAGGCCAACGAAAGGTTTGGGATTTTCTGCACGGCGCAGCACGGGATGCAGAGGAATTGGCGCGGCCGGATCTCGTGAACACGAGCCCACAGACGATCAGAGGGCACGTCCAGGCCATACGACGCGTCTTTGGGAAGGAGGCGATTATGCGACACCCAGACTACGGGTATTGGCGCCCTAACGCGCCGCCCGATTGGAACACCTGTAGGCCCAAACGTAAGCGCCGCGTCAGGCCAACATAAGTTATGTTCGGCTTACGCCCTAGACAGCGCCGCATGCCTCCAGTTCTCCGAGTCCACACGAGGATCGTGTGGTCCAAGTCGGAGACCACGGAATGGCACAGGCAACGACCAGGCCCCACGGGCCACCCCTGCGGCTGCTGACTATTCAGCAGACCGCGGGCGAGTTGAACTGCTCGACGAAGAGCACGCGGAGATTGATGGAGAAGGGGGCGCTGCGGGCCGTGCGAATCGGCCGCGCCGTGCGCGTCACCCGAGAGAGCGTTGAGCAGTTCGTGGCTGCGGGGGGTGCCCCATGAGCACCCCCGAGAATCCCGGCGGCCCCGCGCCAACGGAGCCGTCGGACAACAAGAACGCTGCCCAAGATAATACGCCCGAGTTTCAGGTCCGGGTCTTCGCGACGGTCGTGTTCGACCCCGACGACCTCGTCGAGATCCGGCCGCTGCCCTCGGGGCGGCAGGAATGGGTGAAGGCGTCCGCGCTGGCCGACTGTGTGCCTGCCCTGCTGGCGACCAACGCCAGCGGCGATCACATCTTCGTCGGCGCGAACCCCAGGTGCCGCGAGGGCGGGACGGCCGAGGACGTGGCGATCGCGCGGTGCGTGTTCGTGGACATCGACAACTGCTCGATCGAGGAGGCCCGCCGACGCATCGCCGACGCCGGGCTCCCCGAGCCGACTCTCCTGCTCTTTTCGGGCGGCGGCGTTCACGCCTACTGGCGGTTGCTCGAACCGATGACCGACCTGGCCGCCTGGACCTCGCGCCAGAAGCTGCTCATCCGCGCCCTGCGGTCGGACAAGGTGATCCACGACCCGCCGAGGGTCATGCGGCTTCCGGGCTTCCTGAATCACAAGCGGAGCGTGAAGTCTCGCCTCGTCTCCGCGGACGCCGGCCGGGTGTACGCGCTCTCTGCTTTGACCCCCGCACAGAGCGCCAAAGGGCCGGCGGACCGACACGCCGGCCACACCCCGGCCGCGACGACGCAGAAGCGCCCGGAGAATCTCGGCCGCGAGACCATGAAGTTTCTCGCGTTCGGCGCGCCCGAGGGCGAGCGGAACAACAGCGCGTTCTCCGCCGCGTGCGAGTTGCACGCCAACGGCTTCCCGCGGGACGAGGCGGAGCGGATGGTGCTCGACGCCGCCCGCAAGTGCG
>CAZPPG010000235.1:0-2496 GCA_964588385.1 uncultured Phycisphaeraceae bacterium | reverse complement strand
TAACCGAAGCATTACAGCCCGGGGCGTGGCGGATGTGCTGATCGACCTGCTCACCAACCGCGGTGTGCCCGGGCACATCCGGTGCGACACCGTCCGCACTCGTCGCTGGGATTCGCGCCGCCCGCGGTGTTCGCGGAGACTGCGCCTCGAAGCCGGGCCCCGACGCGGTGATCGACAGCGGTGCAGAGCCCCGGACAGCCGCAGGCGATGCTCCTCGCTGCGCTGCGGGCATACCCATCGCGGAGAAGCCACTTACCTTGTACCTCAACTCGGACTTTGTGCAGTACCACCAGTTCTTTGCCTCGCCACAACGAAGCGCAAAACGCCCGGTAGCGACCCTATCCGCACTCCGTTCTCTTCCGCCTCCGAAGTGTCTCAGCGGCGATGGCGATCCAACTTTCGTGGGGGAGTAGGCGGCTCTGCATGACGAACTCGTGGAAACTGAACGCCCTCCCAAGCGTGCCTTGGATGCTGACAGGATCGCGCAAACACGCGAGCGATTGCTTGCACGACTGGAACGCACTGTTTCGTTGGCGCTGGGACTGACCGAGTGTGAGCGCGTCAGGGTGAGCGACCTCGTGAATGTCCAGATGTCGCTCATGGATGGTCAGTTGGGAGAGGCCGCAGTCAGGCCTCCGAGCGAACCGGATTTGCGTCGATATGCTGAATCGCTCCAAAAAGGCCTCGATGACTTCGTCAATGGTCCATCTTCATGGAGGCACAGTATCTTTATTCAACACGACACGACGGACGGCGTTGTGCTCGTGACTCGGGGCTCAAGAATGAAGCCTATTGAGATCAAGAGACGAGTCAATGGCGGCTCCGCACAGGGATCCGCGGCGCATTGGAGTCGCGCTTTTCCCAATGGCGGTATTTCAACCGCAACCTCCGGCTGTTTACCGACGACCGAGTCTGTCTCTTCAAGTCCGTGCAACGCTTCCATTGGACTCAGAGCCAGGCCCTTCTTGACGCGACGGAAGTCATAGGTCAGGTTCTCGACATCGCCGAGGTGCACGCATGACCAGCGACGGAGCCCATCCGGACGCGTTCGTACAGGCGTACGAGCAGGCCTTCGTGCAGCGATGTCACGAGATCGTTGACATTGGCTACCGTCGGCCGGATTCGAAGGCGCTCGCCAACACGCACGAGCCCGCGATCACCGAACTCCTCGTCGATGCAATGGAGGCCGCCTTAGACGCGCCCGATGCTCCCTCGTGGACCATACATTTCACGGTGCTCGAAGATCCACCCGGCAGCACCGGCGGCAATGTCGGTAAGCATCGCTCACGCATCGACATTACCATACGTCGCATCAATCCTCGGCCGAGCACCAACTTCCGCTTCGAGGCCAAGCGCCTCGCTGAGCCCGCTTCCCTGGGAACCTATCTTGGCCAAGCCGGCATGCTTGCATCGTGTCGGACGAAGACGGTCCGACATACCATTCCAGCATGACAGAAACCCAAGCTTGAGCCGAACGTCCTCGACCTTCAGCTCCTTCTGCCGTCGTCGCGCCTCGTCGGCCTTCACCCCAAAAGATCGACCCGGTCCGTACCAGGAGGCCGGGTCGTTCTGGTCTCATGCTTGAATCGTCCCGTCGGGTGGCATTTAGCGATACTCCAGCACCTCACCGGTGTAGGGCACACTGGCCTCGATCAGGCTTCGGAGCGAGTGGACATTCTCTCGCAGGATCTCGGAGCGCAGATCCGAGAGTTCCTTAGTCAATGCTGTCAGCTCTGAGAGCGTGGTCCCGTCGCTGCCGCCGAACACCGTGCGGCTTCCATTGGCCACTCTGATCGATTCCCTCGCCATCGTGTTCCATTGCAGGTGCTGGCAGTACTCAAAGCACGCTTCAAGGATCGCCAGCTCCCGGGGCCGTTGCACAGTGAGCTTGTCGGCGGGGATGTTGTAGGCGATACCGCAGATGTCGTAGCTCGACATCCGCACCCGCCCCTCGGAGTCGTACCTCAGCGTCTTCATCAGGCGGATCGCCTTGCGAAGGCCGCTCCGGGACTCTTGGTCCCGCAACTCGATCTGGCGCTTGTGGAGGAACGGCGTGTTTGGGATGAACGCTCCCGTGTCGTTATCAAAGACCTTGATGCCGCGGTACACCTTCTCGCCTGTCCGAGCATAGTCATTGGTATCGAACCAACTGGCCGGGACCACATCCACCTCCCGGGTCAGGCTCCCGCCGGAGAGCTTGAGAGCCCGTGGGCGACTCTGGTCGAGCGTGGCCGCATGGAACGCACTGATGAGGGCGCCCGCTGCATCCCTCCGCAGCTGCCGCATATCAGCGACCGGGTCGCCCGCATAGGGAATGGCCGTCACCTGCGGGGGCTCGTTCCACACCCATCCCGTGCGGATCATCAAGAGGTCGATGTCGCTACGGGCCATGATGGGGGTGTCGGTGTCGGTGGAACCCTGGTACTCGTAGTCGCAGGGCTGGTGACCTGCCCCCGTTTTCTGTACCAGTCGCTATGAGAGTCGGGTGATGGTAAC
>CAZPPG010000234.1:0-2519 GCA_964588385.1 uncultured Phycisphaeraceae bacterium | reverse complement strand
TCGCCCCACCGGCGGCAACCCTCTCGGACTCTCGCGCTCTCTGGTTGACGGGTGGCCTGAGCTTAACTGGAGGGTTGCTCTCGGGGGCCTGCCATGAACTTCGAGGTCGGGAATCAGCGCCGTTTCTGTCGCGCATTCACATGCTGAGTGCGACCGAGGAGTCGCGGTCGGGTCGAATAGGATTGACTGATGACCACCGACGCCGCTGCTTCTGATTCTGGTGCGACCGTTCCGTCGGTGACGTGGTGGCAACGCCACGCGCGGCGCGTGTGGCTGGCGGTCCGCGTGGCGTGCGTGCTCGCCGTGCTCGCCGGCGTTGGTTGGTGGCTGTTGCTCTCGCCGGTCTCGGTTACAAGGCACACGGTGGTCACCGGAACGATCGATGCCGAGGTGCTGGGCACCGGAACGCTGGAGGCCCGCGTGGGCGTCGCGGTGGGGCCGAAGATGGCGGGACTGATCACTCGCTTGATGGTGGATCAAGGAGACAGGGTCAAGGCGGGTCACACGGTCATCTATCTCGAGGACACCGACTACAAGCAGCAGGTTGGGGTGGCCGAGGCGGATGTGGCGGCGGCGTCCGCGGCGATCGATAGGATGAACGCCGACCAGCGGCGAGCCGAGGCGGTGCTCTCGCAGGCGCGACTCACCCACCAGCGGCTGGCGCAGGCCGCCGCCGCGAACGCCTCCTCTCAGCAGGAACTGGACAAGGCTGTCGAGGCCCTCGCCATCGCCGAAGCAGAGCTGGCCCGCGCCGCGACCGCGATCGTCGAGGGACAGAAGCGCCAAGTGGCTGCGGAGCGCTCGCTCGACTACCAGCGAGCACGCCTGCACGACACGACCATCGAGGCGCCGTTCGACGGGCTGGTGGTGCGGCGCGACCGCGACGCCGGAGATGTCGTCACCGCGGGCTCATCGGTCTTGCAACTGGTCTCGCTCGATGAGATGTGGATCACGGCGTGGGTTGACGAAACGGAACTCTCCCGCCTCGCCGAAGGGCAGGCGGCCCGCGTGGTCTTCCGGTCCGAGCCGGGCACCGAGTACCCGGGCGTCGTCGCCCGCTTGGGACGCGAGGCCGACCGCGAGACGCGCGAGATTGTGCTGGACGTGCGCGTCGATCGGCTGCCGGCAACTTGGGCGGTCGGGCAACGGGCGGAGGTCTATGTCCGCGTGGATCGGCGGGAGCAGGTCGCGGTGCTCCCCGCGGGGCTGGTGCTCCGGCGCGGGGGACAAGCTGGCGTCATGGTGGACGAAGGCGGCAGGGCCCGCTGGCGCGACATCGTCGTGGGGCTCCGGGGTCGGGAGAGCGTCGAAGTCCTGAGCGGGCTCTCGCCGGGCGATGTCGTCGTGATCCCTGCGACCGCGAGCGACGGCACCATCCGGGACGGGCGGAGGATCACCCGCAGATGAACCTTGCCGTCCGCGACATCCGGCACAGCATGGGCCGCTTCGTCCTCACGACGATCGGCGTAGGGATGCTGCTCATGGTGGTGATGGGGATGGGCGGCATTTACCGCGGTCTCGTCGATGATGCCCTAGTCGTCACACGCGGGGTTGGTGCCGATCTCTGGGTCGTGCAGCGCGACACGCGAGGGCCGTTTGCCGAAGTTTCGCGCCTGCCGCGGAGCGTGGTGGACCGCGTCGCCGCTGTTCCCGGTGTGCTGGAGGCCCGCGAGTTCGTCTTTCACACGATCCAGCGAGAGCACGGGGGCAAGCCGCTGCGCATGGGTGTCCTTGGGCTGGGGTGGCCCACCGACAAGGGACAAGGGCTGCCGCTTGTGGCTGGCCGCCCGCTGGCGCAGAGCCACTTCGAGATGATCGCGGACGAGTCGCTGGGCCTGTCGCTGGGCGAGAGGCTCCGCCTCGGCAAGGACACCTATAAGGTTGTCGGGCTGACGCGATGGCTGGTCGCGTCCGGCGGCGACGGAATCGCGTGCTTCACCAGCCGCGATGCGCAAGCCATCCAGTTCGACGAACCCGGCGAGTCCGTTCGCCTGGAGCGGCAGGCACGCCGGGGCCGCGCGAGCGAGGTTGATTTCGGGCGCACGCAGCCTTCGGTTCTGGAGCGCGCCGCGGGCCCCTCCGGCACTATCGCCGCGCTTCCCGGCCCGGCGGTGAGCGCCGTGATTGCTCGGCTCGCGCCCGGAGCCGACGCGGGCGAGGTACAGAGGCGCATGGGGGGCTGGGGCGATGTCACCACCTACACCAAAGCCCAGCAGGAGGAGTTGCTCCTCAAGGGAAGCGTGGACCGCGCCCGCCGACAGATCCTGCTCTTCCGCGTGTTGCTCACCCTCATCTCCGCGGTGATCATGGCTCTGATCATCTACACCCTGACGCTCGACAAGCTCCACCCTATCGCCCTTCTGAAACTGATCGGCGCTCCCAACCACACCATCGCCGGGCTGATCCTCCAGCAGTCGCTCATCATGGGCACGCTGGCCTTCGGCGTGGGGTATGTCATCGGGCTTCGGCTCTTCCCGATGTTCCCGCGGCGTGTGCTGGTGACGAATGACGATCT
Source organism: uncultured Phycisphaeraceae bacterium (assembly GCA_964588385.1). Classification (GTDB taxonomy): domain Bacteria; phylum Planctomycetota; class Phycisphaerae; order Phycisphaerales; family UBA1924; genus JAHBWV01. The sequence continues at coordinate 4 of CAZPPG010000234.1, read as the reverse complement.
GCTC
>CAZPPG010000233.1:0-2534 GCA_964588385.1 uncultured Phycisphaeraceae bacterium | reverse complement strand
GCACCGGGTCCTGACGCAGCAGCGCCCGCCCAGCGGCGAACGTGCCGAACAACTGATCGTCCAGATCGTTCCGGTCGGTGACCATCACGATCGTCGGGTTGGCCATCGCTGGCTCGCGGACCAGCGCACCCGCGAGCATCAGCATCGTGAGGCTCTTGCCCGAGCCCTGCGTGTGCCAGACCACGCCGCCGCGGCCGTCGCCGCTGGGCTTGAGATGCGAGACCACGCTCGCCCGCGCGTTGCGGATCGCGCGGAACTGGTGATACCCGGCGATCTTCTTCGCGACCTCACCCCGGGCATCCTCCTCGAACGTCACGCACGTCCGCAGGTAGTCCAGCAGGAGCGCCGGCGCGAAGAGCCCGCGGATGAGCGCCTCCAGACTCGGCTTGCCACCTTCGGACGGCCGCCACGGCATGAACCGGCTCCGCCCGCTGGTGATCGACCCCACCCGCGTCAGCAACCCGTCCGAAACTGCCAGCAGAAGGTTCGGCACGAAGAAATCGAGCGCACCACGATCGGCGGACATGTACCGATCCAGCTGGTCGATCGCCACGCCCAAGTCCGCTTCGGTGTCGGTGGGGTCCTTCAGCTCGATCACCGCGATCGGCAGGCCATTCAGGAACACCGTCAGGTCCGGGCGGATCGCCTTGCCCGCCGGACCGACGACCGTCAACTGCCGCACGACCAGGAGGTCATTCTTCTCTGGCTGCTCGAAGTTGATGAGCCGCGCACGCCCGCCGCGGGTCTCGCCTGTGGCCGCATCGCGGTACTCCACCTCCACGCCGTCGGTCAGTAGGTTGTGGAACCAGCGGTTGTTCTGGATCAGCGTCGGGTGCGGAGGGCGCGTAAGCGTGCGGGCCACCTGCTCGCACTGCTCGTGCGGCAGTTCCGGATTGAGACGATGCACAGCTGTGATCAGACGGCTGGTCAGCACCACCTGCGACGCATTCGCCCGCTCGCTCGCATCGTCGATCTCCACGCCGCGCTTGACGGCGTAGTTCAGCGTGCCGAAGTACTCGGCCGCGGCGTCCTCCACGAGGGTTTCATGAACACTGTTGGTCATGGTTGTGCACGGACAGTTTTCAGGATGTCCTCGGTGAGGGCGGGGTGCGTGAAGCCAAGACGCACGGCCTCCAGCAGCAACTTCTTGCCCGCAGCTGCCTGGCGATCTGACGGCGCCCTGCGATCGCGGACGAGTTCGCCCAACGAGTAAGCGATCCCTCGCTGCTTTCCGTGAAGCAATTGCTTTTCTTTCGCCCAAGCGGCCACAGCGAACCAGACTTCGCCAGGCACACCCGCCGTCTGCGCAGCCAGCCGCGGAGCATCATCCGCGCGGGTTTCGGCATGGAGCGACTTGCGCCCCTTGGAGAACAGCAGGTATCGCCCGCTTTCTGGCGACACGTCGCGCTCCAGCGCAATCTTGCCACTCGATCCCTGATCGGTCGTGAGCCCAACCACCTTGTGCCAGGGAAGGTGCTCTGCGGGTATCAGATTCAGTTCGGCGAGTCGGGAACACAGGTCGCTGGCCGCGAGAATGGTGCCGTCGGCTGAATCGTCGTACACAGGCTGCCATCTGCCCGGTGACTCGAAGATGTAGACATACCGATCGTCGAGCGGTCCCTTGATCTCGACGAAGGCCTGTACCTCGCCCGGTCCGGTTGTCGGCGATACGCGGCCGTTCGTCCGCTCCAAGACTGGGTTCATCAAGTCCCGGATGCGCCAGTGTGCCTCCCCGTTCTTCACCACCCGTTCGTTGGTCCCGATTACCTCCCCGTGGAAAGCGAGATCGCACGATGGCAACTGATCCAGCGCGGCAGCCACGGACACCGGGGGCTTTGCGAGCAGATAGAAGTGCACCGGCTCCCCGAGAGCCTTGAGCATTTTGAACGCGCTTGGAACCTCGAGGTACACGACCTCGCCGGGCTGTGGCAGCCCCTGCGCCGGGCGCACGGCGATGGCCAGCACGTTGCGCTCGTGCTCCACGTCATCCTCACCCGTGCCGTAGAGCACCTTGTAACGCATCCCGTCAAACGCCTGCTTGAACCACCACGCGTAGGCCGCCCGCATGTTTGGGTCGTACGGCTGCGACTCCGCCGACACCGCCGCGATGTGGTCGCGCGCTTGCTGAATCAGAGGGTCGTCCGGAGGCCCCTCAACAAGAACCGACGCCTCGGTGTTCTGACCGCCGATGGCGAAGCCCGTCAGATTGTGGGAGCCGACGATGGCCGTGCACCGCTCGGGACCCTCGAAGAGATAAACCTTGCTGTGCATCATCGGGTGGTACTTGACGAAGCCTCCCCTGGTCCGGCGGCTGTGCCCGAGATGAATGCGCAGGCGGTCGGGCTGCACACCCACCGCGCGCAGCCGGTCGATTCCGTCGCACGCCTTGAGGGTCGCGGCCCCGACCACCAGGTTGGAAACCACGTGTGGTCTCGCGGCGAGGGGGCCCTCGATCAGCGACACGCCCTCTTCGGTCAAGAACCCCACCACTGCAGAGAACCGATGACTCGCATTGAGGAGAGCGACGAGGCGGC
>CAZPPG010000232.1:0-2537 GCA_964588385.1 uncultured Phycisphaeraceae bacterium | reverse complement strand
GGACGGGGTGGCGGTGGTGAGCGCCGCGGAGTCGCTGGGGGACGTGGAAGTCGTTTGGGTGCTGGGCATGCTCGAAGGGGTTTTCCCGCGGCGGCGCTCCGAGAACCCGATCCTCTTCGATACCGACTTGAAGTGGATGAGCGGCTACTTCGGAGTCTCGCTCCCCGACAGCCATCGGCAGGCGCGAGAAGAACGTGATGAGTTCTACCGTGTGGCCTGCGCGCCAAGCCGCCGGCTACTGCTGAGCTATCCGCAGACCGGAGAGGAGCGCGATAACGTGCCCGCCTACTATCTGCAGGAGGTGCAGCGCCTGATGGCGGTCACCGAGCAGACCTACTCGCGTCAGCAGTTTGTGCCGGATTCGCCGACCCTGCTGAGCGATGTGCAGCTTGCCGAGGCTCTGTCGGGGCCGAGGTCCAAACCTACGTCCCTCGACCTCGCTTCCGAGGAGGCGAAGCTGGCGATCCAGCGAGACCTCGAAGAGCCGTTCTCGATGCGAGAGTTGGTGTACGTCCTTCAGTGCCCTTTCCGGTATGCGGCATCGTCGCGGCTGCGCATCCACGGGCCGAGGCTGACGACCCGGTGGAATCGGCTGCTCAACCTGCCGCAGGTGGCGGCGCTCGCTAGCCAACCGGATCGTGAGTCGGCCTCGAACAAGCTGCTTGAAGAACTCGACACGATGCTGACCGACCTGTACAGCGAGAGTACAGCGGCGGATCTAGCGCTGATGCGGGCGGGAGGAAAGCGGCTGATTCGCGAGTGGGTAGATCGCGAGTTCGAGGCAAGGGAGCGGTGGCCGCGGGATGAGGTCGTCGGCCACGGCGTGGGTTTCGACGATGAGCACTTGCGCTCGTCCATCAAGTTCGAAGATGGCCGGACGATTCGTTTCCGAGGCGAATACCCGGCGATGACGGTTCAGCAGGGCTACCGCGTGCTCCACGTGTTTCGGCAGACCGACCCCGTCACGCGGAAATCCGATCAGAGTGTCTTCGGCGAGATGGCTCCCGAGGACCAACTTGAGCTCGGGCTGGCGATGCTTGCGATTCGGCCAGCTCGGGCGAATGCCGCGCTTGAGATCGACTGCGCGGCGACCGGAAGGCGGCGCATGATCTTCCGCGAGGGCGACGGCCACTTCGCGCCAAACTTCGGGACGCTCGTGAGTTCACGAGTCGAGCCCGCCGAGCAGATCGAAGTGCGGCGCAACGTGATCCAGCAGCTCGAGCAAGCGACCCAGCGAGTGGCGCAGGGGCGGATCAATCCGACTCCCGGCGATCCGTGCCGCAACTGCGAGTTCGGCGAAATCTGCCGCCGCTCGCGCGACTTCAGCGATATCGACGATCCGTTCGACTTCGGAGGCGGCAATGAGGCTTGAGCCTTCCGGCGAACAGGAACTCGTCATCGGATCGGACGCCAGTCGCATTGTCGTATCAGCGGCGGCGGGTGCAGGGAAGACGTACGTGCTGGTCGAGCGCTACTTGCGGCTCCTCCAGGAACGCTCGCACGCGGATGCGCTGCGGCCCGACCACATCTTGACGATTACGTTCACGCGCAAGGCCGCGGCCGAGATGAAGAGCCGCATCGTCAAGCGATTGCACGAGGCGGGGCTGGAGCATGACGCGCAGATCGCCGAGACGGGACCTATCCAGACCATCCACTCCTTCTGCCAGCGGGTGCTGAAGGAGAACTCCCTGGCGGCGGGACTCGACCCTGATTGCGGGATCATGGCCGACGCAGACAGCGCCCGGCTGAAGCGGGACATCGTGCTGGAGGTGCTCGCCGACCCGTATGACGACGAGCCCGAAATCGCCGCACTGCTCGAGATGCTTGCGGGTAATCAGGTGTACGGCACCTCCGGGCCACAAGCTGCGCTGCAACGAGCCATCGAACGGGTGCTCAGCAACCTACGCGGGACCGGCATCACCGCCGCAGAGCTCGAGCGGCGATATGCCACGCCGGAGGCAACTCGCGAGACCTGGAATCGGACCCTGCTTGAGACCCTCGACGCACGCATCGTCGCCGAGATCGATCCAGAGCAACCGCTCGAGGCACAGCTGCTTGGGCTATTCAGCCAGCTCAGGATCAAGAAGCCGGCGTGGCTCAAGAAAGGGCAGGAGGACGGTGAGGCCGCATGGCAGACCTCGGCCTTTGTGCGGCTAGTCGTTGCGGTATGGCGGCGGTTGGAGTCGGAGATGCGCCGCAAAGGTGAGCTCGATTTCACGCTCTTGGAGCAGCTGGCGGTTGATTTGGTCGAAAACAACGCGTCGGTGCGGGCTCGGCTACGCGAGCAGTATCGGGTTGTTTTTGTGGACGAGGCGCAGGACCTGAACCCCGTCCAATACCGGCTGCTAACCGGGCTCGGCATCGAGACGGAGCTGATGGTAGGTGACGCCCAGCAGTCGATCTACGGCTTTCGCCTCGCCGACCGGCAGTTGTTCGTGAACCGGAAGGAAAGCGACGAGCACACGAGCCTGACGCTGACTAAGAACTACCGTTCGACCCCGGGCATCCTCAACTTCGTTGACAAGGTGTTCTCGCAG
>CAZPPG010000231.1:0-2538 GCA_964588385.1 uncultured Phycisphaeraceae bacterium | reverse complement strand
GCCGCCGCGCCGATCAGGATGTCGTCGTCTGCTCCTCGCCCGATGCCGCCATGCTCGATCTGGCCATGGGGCTCGTTCGTCCCCGCGGCAAGATCGTCCTCCGTGGCAGTCTCTCGCTTGCAAGCAGCCCCGGCGACGCCTCACGCCGGGATGCACACGTTCAGGCCGGCCACGGTGGGGGGATCGATCTTTCCCCCATCATCACCAATGAGCTGGAAGTCATCGGCGCCCGCGGCGGGCGCATCGCCGACGCCATCGCCGCCCTCGAAGCCAAACGCTACGACGTCGGCTCGCTCATCACGCGCCGCTTCAAGCTCGACGACGCCGTCGCCGCCATGCGGGCCGCGTCAGAGCCCGATGCGATGAAGATCGTCGTGGAGTGCTGAGCGCGCTCGCACGCGTTCAACCACCGGTTGGTACCGCGCCCTTGCGTTGCACCGGAGCCAGATCCTCCGGCTCGTCCACGGGCGGCGTTGCCTTGATCGTGCCGTCGTTCACAGCCCCTTGGACGCCCTTCATCGCCGCCGGATCGATCGGTGCGGGAGCCGGTCCCCCGAACAAGCCGCGTGCGATCAGCACCACCGCGATCAGCAGCACCACGCCGCCGCCGATGGCCATGATGCGCTGTTTCTGGTCCATCTGATTCCAGTTGGGCATTTCCATTTCGATGTCTCCGTCTGGCGCCGGCAGAAGCTCGGCAGTGCGTGTGAGTATCCGTGTCCGTGAACGACGTGTCCCCCGGCTTCCCGGGGGACACGCAATCATACGCGAGTTGGATGATTCGTTCGTACTCAGCGAGGCAGGTCTCGACCCTGAACGCCCTTCTTGGTCGCCCAGAAGTAAGCCGGATAGACCGACGGAACCTTTGCGCCGCCGTTCTCAAGCCCGTCGTTGCCCATCCCGTATTGATTCAGGATGCTGTCGGTAACGTTCCAAAGATCCGTGGGCGTGTACGTGTTCTTGCGCGAGATCTCCGTATCTGTCAGGAACGGATACAGCTCGTTCTGCATGTCCACCCGGCTCACACTGCCATCGACGGTCGCGACGTTGGGGGTCGCGCTCGGATTGTTCCAGGTCGGGGGCAGTTTGGCGCCGGAGCCCGCGCCCGCACCGGTCCCGTCGATGTTGTAGATCTGCTGCGTGCGCGACTTCTTTGTGAAGTCGAACCGCTCCCACAGAATGACCTTGGCGCTCGGATACAGCACGTCCGACAACGCATTTCTGCGCACCCTCGCCGTAATCACATCGTCAGAGTTCGCAGGGAGGCGAGGGCTGCTGGCGTAGCGAGAGGCCGCGAACCAGAATGTCGGTGAGTACACGTACGACGTGTCCCAGATCCAGTTATCAAGACTGCCGCCGCCGTCAACGATGACCTCTTGGAACCGCTGGTAAGGACCGACATCCGCGGGCGAGAACTGCACCTTCGAGGCGAAGTCGCCCGGCGCAACCCAGTTGCCCATGCGCGAGTACCAGTGGAACGCATACATCTCGCTCCGCCAGACCGTGCCGTTCTGGAACCGCCAGGTCGGCACGCCCGGATACGGCGGGCTTTCAGCGTGGACGTCGTACCACTTGTACGCCGAGTCGGGCGGCTGCTTGCCCCAGAACGGGTTCATGAACTCCGCGTTGTTCTCGCCCTGATACGCGTACTGAATCTTGTTCAGTGAGCTCAGGTTCGCGATGCTCACCGTGTTCTGGGCCGCACGTCGGGCCTCGCCCAGTGCAGGCAACAGGATGCCGATCAGCAAGGCGATGATCGCAATCACCACCAGCAACTCGATCAGCGTGAATCCACGACGTATCCGGTTCATGAAAATGCTCCCTCGAACGAAGCAGGTGCTTGCATCGCCTGCCGGGATTACGCCGGCGCGGCTCCGCAGATTCATACGTAGCAACCCGCGATGTTCAGCCGGCGCCTCCGCAGCTCCGCGCTGAAACACCACGCCACCCCGCGCGGGCGGCTGCCAAACCTCTTCGCATCCTAACACAGACGGATGCAATGGCAAGCACCACGCGTAGGGATTTGACCCCACACACCTATCAAAATACTTACATGCCTGCGCGTTGGCGGCCATCTTCCGTGCACCCGAACGTCGGACATGCGCGATCGCTGCGGGCCGTGCCTCTTCACGCCGAAGGCGTGGGCGTTCGCCGCATCACCCGCCGTTCGGCGTCCGTCTCGCCGCTCGCGTCGGCGGCCCTTGATCCTCTTCGGATTCCTCCTCGGCCGCCGCCGTGTCCTTCAACCCCTCGCGCTCGATCGCCGCCTGCATCTCTCGATCGCGCTGCACCACGGCCGGGTCCAGCGGCTCAGGCCCGGACGCCATCCAGCGCCACGCCACCAGCCCCCCGCCGATCACGACCACCGCGCCAAGCACAATGACCGGCTTCAGATTCCGCTCGCCGCCCGCACCCGTCAACGATGACAACTTCAACGCCCGCTCCTTGCCTCAGTGACACTGTGACACAGCCGTTCAATTCTGGCCGTCACTCCGTCACTCCGTCACTCCGTCACTCCGTCACTCCGTCACTCCGTCA
>CAZPPG010000230.1:0-2566 GCA_964588385.1 uncultured Phycisphaeraceae bacterium | reverse complement strand
CGTTCGCTCCAGAGCCAAGTGGATCAGAAGCACGGAGACGGGGGCTCGGGGGCGCTGCTGCGGATGCAGACCCTGGGGCGAGGCGCCGCGCCCCGGCGGGGTTTCTGTCGTGGGAAACGCGTCAGCTCCGTTGGGGTGATGCCGTGACGGACCCCGGGATCGCTGCCCATCCCGCGGGTTCATGAGCTGGAGGTCGCGCGCCGCACTATGGAAGATCTCATCAACTCGAACCTGCTCAGCTGCTTTCTCGCGGTCATGAAGCACAGGCGATTGACCGTGGCGGCGGATGAACTGTGCATTACTCAGCCCGCGCTGTCGAAGAGCATCCAGCGCCTGGAGGAGAAGCTGGAGGTTCAGCTGTTCGATCGTCGCCAGGACGGCATGGCGCCGACGAAGTACGCATTGACGCTCGCTCGCCATGCGTATGTCATCAGGGCCGAGTCCGACGCGGCGCGCGCGGAACTGGGAATACTCCGGGGGGGCGGAAGCGGCACGCTGGCGATCGGCATCGCACCGCTGTGGACCGTCTATGGTCTGCCGACCGCGGTAGCCAGACTGGTCAAGCAGAGGGCGCAACTGCAAGTCAGGATCGTCTCGGGCGTTCTCTCAACCCTGATTCCTCCGCTGCTGAAGGGCGATCTCGACGTGGTTTGCACCGCGTTGGACTTCCCCCCGCAGGCCGAGATCGTTCGCAAGCCGATCCTGACGAGCGACCACATCCTGCTCGCACATCGCCGGCACCCGCTCGCCCAGTTGAAGACCGTCAGCCTCGCCCAACTTGCCGAGCATCGATTCGTGGGGCTGGTCGGCGACTATCATGGGATGGAGCGCATGCAGCGCTTCTTCGCGTTGCGCGGACATCAACCTCCGGTGGTTCGCGCGGAGGCAACGTCGATCGAGATGATTCTGTCGCTGCTTGCCACGGGGGAGTTCGTGGCGAGCCTCGCCCGGCAATGGCTGAAACGCGGGGAGCCACTGGGCCTCGTGAGGATCCCGATACGGGGAACCTTCTGGAAATTCGAAACCGGGATCGTTCATCGCGTCAATCCGCGCGATCCGGCGTTGATCGAGCAGTTTGAACGAGCTCTCCGTGCCGAGAACGAAGGCGTCGAGCATCCATGACTCATCGGACGGGCAGAGCGACGAGAAGTGCGCGCCGCGTCGGAGTGCTGCCGCGCCGCACGCGTTCAGGATGTGGAAGGGGCCGCGCTTTCGCGTATTCCAGACGGGAATAGGCGCATGAACAGAAGCCAATCGACAGCGGCATGTTCGCGTTCCAGAATGCAGCGCGTGGACAGTGCGTCGCCATCGGTTCGGGAGTCGAGCGTCGGCAGACGACCTTCCGGCACGCCGGCGGACGCATCGACGACATCCGCCGCGACGGAGTGAGGTCCGGCGGGCCGATTGCGATGGTAAAGGGGGCCGGCGATCGGCGCGCCGATCTTCGCCCCGGTCGACAGGCGAGCGGCATCGGATGAAGCAACTGTCAGGACGGACTGCGCTGGTAACGGGGTCCACGAGCGGAATAGGCCTTGCATTGGCGCGCGCGTTGGCCTGCAACGGCGCAGCCGTGGTCATGAACGGTCTGGAAACGGACGACCAGGCAAGGGAACTTTGTCGCCAGGTTGGAGCGGAGGCGGGAACCGACGTCAGCTTCGTCGCAGCAGACGTGAGTGATCCAAGGCAGATCGAGGAAATGATCTCCACGGTACTTTCCAGCCGTGGATCGCTCGACATTCTGGTGAACAACGCGGGCATTCAGCATGTCAGCCCCATCGAAGAGTTTCCGCCCGCCGTGTGGGATCGAATGGTCGCGGTGAACCTGTCGGCGAGCTTCCACACCATCCGACTGGCGCTTCCGTCCATGCGACTGCGCAATTGGGGGCGCATCATCAACATGGCGAGCATCAGCGGCCTGCGCGGTCGCGCGATGAAGAGCGGCTACAACGCAACGAAACACGGGCTCGTCGGTCTGACCAAGGCCGTCGCGTTGGAGACCGCTGCGACGGGCATTACGTGCAACGCGATTTGTCCGGGCTGGGTTCACACTCCGCTGGTACAGCGGCAGGTCGATGCCTTGGCGGCTCGGGAAGGATTGGACAACGAGGCTGCGATCACGGCGCTGATCGGGGCGCGACAGCCTTCCGGGCGATTCGTGACGATCGAACAGATCGCCGCGTTGACCCTGTTCATGTGCTCCGACGCCGCTGACGAGGTGCGCGGAGTGGCTTGGACCATCGACGGAGCCACCACCGCCGCCTGAACACGAGCGGCGGCTGGCCCACGTCATCCTCAGAATCGATACCGTCCGGCGAGGCAAGAATGGAGAAGATGGACCTCAGGCACCTCAGGGCGAACTTCAACGACTACGCCGACAAGTACGAAACGATTCGCATGCGGCGGGAAGACGGCATTCTCGAGATCACGCTCCACTCGGAGGGCGATTCGCTTCGGTGGGGAAGGGTTCCGCACGCCGAGATCGAGGAAGCCTTTCTCAACATTGCCCGCGACCGGGAGAACAAGGCCGTGATCATGACCGGGACCGGGGACGCGTTCTCGGGCCCGA
>CAZPPG010000229.1:0-2584 GCA_964588385.1 uncultured Phycisphaeraceae bacterium | reverse complement strand
CGACAAGTCCGGCCGCAACATCAAGAAGGGTTGCCCCAATCGCCCCGGCGGCCGCAAGGGCGAGACGCTCTTCATCGACGCCCGCAAGCTCGGCACGATGGAGACCCGCACGCTCCGCCGCCTCACCGGGGGCGACGACGGCGAAACCACGCAGCCCGACGGCATGGGCGACCCGCTCCCCACGAGCGACATCGGGCGCATCGTGTACGCTTTCCGCCAGTGGCGCGGCGAGCCCAAGCCCGAGTGGTGGGCCGAGCGCGAGCACGGCCCGTGGGCCTTCGAGCCCGTGCCCGGCTTCGCTAAGGCCGCGACGCTTGAGGAGATCAAGAAGCACGGCTTCGTGCTCACCCCTGGCCGATATGTCGGCGCGGAGGAGCAGGAAGCCGACGGCGAGCCGTTCACCGAGAAATACCCTCGTCTGCTCGCCGAACTGGAGAAGCATTTCGCCGAGTCAGAGCGTCTGACCCAAGTCATCCGTGAGAACCTTCGTCGTGTTGGCAACGGGGCGTAAGCCTCCACCGTCCTGGAGATCGTCGTGACGCGAGTGCCGGTCAAGCCTGAACTCCTTCGCTGGGCCTGCGAGCGCGCAGGCAAGCCGGAGTCTGCGCTGGCCGAGAAGTTCTCGGCATTCCCAGACTGGCTGACCGGTGAGAAGGCCCCCACGTTTAAGCAACTGGAGGATTTCGCCAAGGCGACCCGCACACCCTTCGGCTTCTTCTTCCTCCCGGAGCCGCCGGTCGAGACCATCCCAATACCGGACTTCCGCACCGTCGGCAGCGAACGGGTCCAACATCCCTCGCCGGACCTGCTCGACACGATCTATCTCTGTCAGCAGCGCCAGGATTGGTACCGCCAGAATGCTCTCGTGCTGGGCGAGCCGCCGCTCGACTTCATCAGCTCCGCCACCGTGCAGAGCGAAGTGATTGCCACCGCCGCACGCATCCGCCGGGCCGTAGGGTTTGATCTCGACGCCCGCGCTGAGGCGCCCACGTTCCTCGATGCCCTGCGCATGATGATCGACGCCGCCGATCAGGCGGGCATTCTCGTCATGATCAGCGGCATCGTCGGGCACAACTCCCACCGCCCGCTCGACACCGCCGAGTTCCGCGGCTTCGCCCTCTGCGACGACGCCCCCCACCTCGCCCCGCTCATCTTCATCAACGGCACCGACACCAAGTCCGGCCAGATGTTCACCCTCGCACACGAACTGGCCCACCTCTGGCTCGGCGAATCGGGCATCTCGGATGTCACGCCCGCGTCGTCGCTTCCCCAGCGGGCGACCGTAGAGCGATGGTGCAACGCCGTCGCCGCGGAGATGCTGGTTCCGCTCAGTGGTTTCCGCCAGGCCTACAGCCGCCGCGCCGAACTGAAGCCTGAGATGCAGCGCCTCAGCCGCCAGTACAAGGTCAGCACGCTCGTCATCCTCCGCCGGATGCTCGACGCCGGCGGCCTCTCACGCGAAGCGTTTCAGGCTGCGTTCGACGCTGAACTCAAGCGCCTCAGGGCGGAACTCGCCAGGAGGAAGGAAGCCAGCAGCGGCGGTGACTATTACGCCACGACCAGCGTCCGCGTCAGCGAGCGCTTCGCCCGCGCCGTGCTCTCCAGCACCTGGGAGGGGCGTTCCACCTTCACCGAGGCGTTCCGCCTGCTCGGTTGCCGCAACGTCAAGACCCTCGAATCCCTCGGCGATCGCCTCGGCATGACCGCCTACCTCCGTGGGGGAGCGGTCTGATGGCCTACCTGCTCGACACCGGCATCTTCATCGAAGCCAAGCGCCGCTTCTACGGCCTGGACTTCGTCCCCGGCTACTGGGACTGGCTCATGCGCGAGGCCAAGGCCGGCACGATCCGGTCCATTGAGAAGGTATTCGACACCCTCCCCACCACTTTCACCAACTCCGACCTCGGCCCCGTGCCGGAGAGGTGGGATGTTGCTGTCGTTTCCGAGATGTGCGAGGTTAATCCGCCGCGCCCACTTCGCAAAGGCGTGCTTGCCCCTTGTCTTGAGATGAAGTACATGCCCACGCATGGGCACGCTCCCGATGCCTGGGAGGAGCGCCCCTTTAGCTCCGGTACACGATTCACGAATGGCGACACGCTGGTTGCTCGGATCACGCCTTGCCTGGAGAACGGCAAGACCGCGTTCGTCGATTTCCTACAGGACGGGCAGGTTGCATGGGGCTCCACAGAGTACATCGTGCTTCGGCCTAAGCCGCCTCTGCCGCCCGAGTTTGCGTACTGCCTCGCAAGAACCTCTGAGTTTCGCAACTTTGCGATCCAGAACATGACTGGGACCAGCGGCCGGCAGCGCGTCGCCCCGACTGCAATGGATCACTTCCGGCTCGCTGTGCCACCCGAGGACCTGGCCATCGCATTCGGCGAGATCGTTCAGCCGCTGTTCGACCGCATTCGCGTGGGAATGGATGAGACACGCAAGCTCGCAGCGCTCCGTGACTACCTCGTTCCCCAACTGCTGAACGGTCAGATCAGCGTTCAGAGCCCGGAATGCGCTGAAGCGGGGGGACGCTGAGCATGCCGCCCAACGTCAACGTCGAACTGCTCTTCTCTGTCCCTCGCACAGAGTT
>CAZPPG010000228.1:1059-2596 GCA_964588385.1 uncultured Phycisphaeraceae bacterium | reverse complement strand
CGCGGCCCGTCGGGACTCTCATAGTTGGTGGATCAGGTTCTGGGGGGCAGGCCAGAGGGTGGAGGTGTTTTAGGACGAGAGCTCCAAATGAGCAGCGTGCGGCGACGTGGTGAGTTCAAGCCGAGCCGGACGCGCCGCTCCATTGAGGATGCTGTGAATCGGTTATGCGTGCCCAGGGCGGCATGGGTCCGAAGCTGGGCATGATTATGCTGCCCACACCTTTGCGGAAATCGCGTCGTAGTAGATGATTGTCGGCGGAGCCTTTCGTTTCGACCCGAACTGCGCAGCTCGCGTGCTAATCTTCTTGTTGGCCGCGCTGTTCGGATCGCCGTAAAGACCCACGCAAACGTGAGAAAACTTCCCGCGGTCGATGAGCCGGAGGATGTGCTCATCGTTATCCGCCATCGAGACGCCGAACACGAACAACGCGTGCTGGCAGTTGGCAAAGCTGCGGTACGCGCGGCCGAGATAGCTGCTGTGCTGGATTCGGTCGAGTTTGGACCGTGCCGTTCCCTCGGAGACAAAGAGCGGGTATTTATTCGCCTTCAGTGCCCCGCGGATCTGGTCAATCAGTGCGATGTTGGTGTTCGACCATGTGTACTTCTGAACCTCGTGCCCGGCGTCGAATACGTGCAGAGCTCCGTGGAGGTAATGCACGTTCTGCTCATTTGTGTTCTCGATCTCCCACGTCACGTACTCGTCCGGACCATCATAGGGCTGGCGGAATCCGTCATCGCATTCACACTCGGGACCATGCTCTTGCATCAACGCCCAATAGAGGAGCAGGTCGTAGTTCACCGTGTAAATGCTCTTGAAATGACTGAGGAACGTACGGCACGCCGTGTACTGATCCGGACTGATGGCGTGAGGGCGGTCGGGGTGGTTGCTGGCGATGGTCTTTACCAAGACCTCGCGAAGTTCGTCCGCGACCCCACCGAGAGCGCCAGCAAGCTTGTCGTACTTGAATTCTTTGGCGAGCAGAGAAGTTTGGCGAAGCAGGCGCATGACTTGCTCGAAGTCAGTCGTCCCCAACGCCTTGAACGCGCGCTTTGCAGTATCGCTCAAGCCCTCCTTCACGGCCTGCGCGAAGAGTGCCTGATACGAAAAGACCTCATCGCGCCATGCGCGGCTGAAACCGTTACCGAGCAGAACGTGTCGGTGCTTCGCGCCGGCGCTCTGCGTCAATGCCTTCTCGAATGACACAACCTCAGCCATGGTTCGCCTCCATCAGCACCGTCATTGCTCCGACCGGGGCGGTGGCCAACCTATCAGCGAGCGTCGCCACAGCATCCAATAAACAGTATTGCTCATGGGGCAGCCAGTGCGTGATCTTCCCACGCTCTGGCGCTTTGTGTCGAGTCCGCAGTACTTACAGATTCCCGCGCTTCTCCTGCTCGAGTTCCAGCGCCTCGAAGAGGGCCTTGAAGTTGCCCTTGCCGAAGGACTGGCTGCCGCGGCGGCAGATGATCTCGAAGAAGAGGGTGGGGCGGTCCTGGAGCGGCTTCGTGAAGAGCTGGAGGAGGTATCCCTCATCGTC
>CAZPPG010000228.1:0-1049 GCA_964588385.1 uncultured Phycisphaeraceae bacterium | reverse complement strand
GTGGCCGTTCTCGGTGAGCATCTTGTTCACACGCCCCCAGACCTGCTCGTAGTACGCGTCGGGGAGGGTGAGGAAGTCGACGCCACGGGCGCGGAGGGCGGCGATGGAGTGGAGCTCGTCGTCGGTGCGGAGGGCCAGGTGCTGGACGCCGGGGGTGTTCATGTGCCAGTCGAGGTATTCCTGGACCTGCGACTTCTTCTTGCCCTCGGCGGGCTCGTTGATGGGCATCTTGATGAGGTTGTTGCCGCTGGCCATGACCTTGGACATCAGGGCGGAGTACTCGGTGGAGATGTCCTTGTCGTCGAAGTGCTTGAACATGCTGAACTCGAGCACGTTCTCGTAGAAGGCGACCCAGTGGTTCATCTTGCCCATCTCGACATTGCCGACGAGGTGGTCGACGTACTTGAGGCCGCACGGGTTCTTCTTGTTGTAGTCGTTGATGGCGAGGATGGAGGAGCCGGCGCCGAGTTGGGGGGCGCAGGCACCTGCGGCGGCACAGGAGCCGTCGATGTGGCGGAAGCGGGGCATGAACCTGGCACCCTGCTTGACCTTCGTGAGTTCGTACTCGCCGGTGCGTGAGACAAAGGAGTGGATGCAGCGGCCGTAGGTGCGGATGGAGGCGACGGTGACGGTGCCGTGGTCGTCGCGATGGGTGCGGGGCTCGCCGCCGGGCGCGGGGGTGGCGCCGTTTTTGATGGCGCGATCGAAGGCCTTCTCGGCATCGAAGACGGTGAATGCGACGTCCTTGACGCCGTCGCCGTAGAGGGCGACCTCGGTGGAGGCGGGGTGCTCGTACGTGAGGCCGCTGGTGAGGAGGAAGCGGATGTTGCCCTGCGTGAGGAGGTAGTGGGAGGCGTCGCGCGAGCCGGTGGTGAGGTCGCAGACCTGCTCGATCTGGAAGCCGAAGCAGTGGGCGTAGAAGAACGCGGCTTGCTTGGCGTTCCCCACGTGGAAGCGGACGTGATCGACGTCGATCAGTTGCAGGGGATCGGAGGTCTTTGAGCCCGTGGGGCTGGGGCGGGTAGGGGCGTGGGGGGAGTGAGGAGCGG
>CAZPPG010000227.1:0-2616 GCA_964588385.1 uncultured Phycisphaeraceae bacterium | reverse complement strand
TGCCTCCTGCCCTCCCATTGTTGAGCGCCCAGCGCTTATGGGGGACGGAGCACGATTACAATGAGGAGCGACCACACAGCGCCCTGGGCAACTTTGCTCCCAGGGAGTTCGCTACAACGAGCCAGGGAGTCATGGCCGGTTGAAGCCCTCGACTCTCATTCGAGTTGGACCGAAGACGGGGTCAAGACCATATGCTCAGTTCCTCTCACTCGGGGTGGTACATAAAACCACGGCAGGCCACCCCGGCAAGCGACGAAAGCGGCATAGGTGGGGATCAGGGCAAGCTCTAGCTGCTTGAGATGTGCGGGGGATCGTTCTTATCCCGCGCGTCTTGTGAAGACGCATAAATCGTGGCCCAAGCAGTGGCTCCAACTATGTCATTGTTATCCAGTGTTCCTCCGTCACGTATATCGATGCTCTGACGCACTGGGAGCACGTGGACGTGCATCGGAAATTGGCTAACGGGTGACAGGGTGAATCCGACGTGACGCGCTGCGATTGCGGCACGGCTGATCATGGTACCGCTGGGGCCAAGCGGCAATGACGGCGTACACTCAATCAGCAAAACATCGCCATTCTTCTTGTAGGCAATATGTGCCAGCCGGCGGCACGCGAAAACGCCGGACAGGTCGCCGTGTTCGCTCGATGAAAGATAAAAATCATACTGACTCATGGGCTATTCCTTTGGAAACATAGATTCGTTCATTGTGATTGTTTTGATGTGCTTTATGTATCGTTCTACAGGTCTATAGAACTCATATTCAATCAAGCCGCCGGAGTTGCCATCCGCCGATTTGGCTGATTGAATACCCTTGATTCCAGAGCGATCAACAAGGAGTCCAACTGTCAAATTGGTGCCAGTGTTCTTGTCGGGCAAGCCAGCAGCTTGCCTGTAATTTGGAACATTCCGAGGATCTACAGGACTCCAGAAGGGACCCCACATTTCAGAACTATTCGGTACGCCGTCCCCCCAAACTCGATATAGAAATTGGCGATCACCGCCGCCCGTGATTTCATCTGCCAGTTCAATAGTTGCCCAAGACATCGCGATCAGCGACGTTCCCACAACCGCAATCTGCACCTCCGTAGAAGCGGCCGCCCCTCCGATCATCATGGACACGAAGTTGCCCAGGCCGACCGACTGCACCGACTGCACCGACGCGAGGACGGTACCGGCGGGCGAGGCCCACATGCCCGCTTGGGTTGTGGCGGACACGCCGGTCTCGACGCTGGAAACAAGATACCCCGACGGATCTGTCGAAACCTGCGGTTGTGATCGAATGTATTGGTAGATGCTAAGGCCGTCCTTGTAGAGCAGAGACCCGACCGGCCCTGTCGCTCGAAAGGTTGGCGTCGAACCGCCAAATGGAGTCGCAATGGAAACTGGGAGTCCGGTACCGATAGTGTCTTTCTGCAGGAACCGCCCGGAAGATGGCCTGTACCACCGGCCGCGGTTGTAGTCCAGCCCCTCGGCCCCCTCCTCCTGCGGCCAGAAGGCGTTGAGGGAAGCACCGCCGACACCGGCCACGTCCGTCCGCTCGAAGAAAAGCCCGTGGTGGCCCAGCCTGGTCTGCTGCTCGGGCTCGAGGTCCGTGTCGAAGTGCAGCAGTTCCCCGTAGGGATCCCACGAATACTGGGCCAGCACCGTCGCCTCCCCGCCGGGGGATGCGGGCGGGGCGATGACCGCCGCCAGGTCGTAGCTCGCGTCCTGGATCAGGTAGCGGTGACGCTGAGTCGTCAGCAGATTCACGCCGTTGGGGATGACATACTCCGCCGCGAAGTGGTCGACGTAGCCGGGGTGGTAGACGTACTCGCGGTCGAGATGCTGAAGGATCTGCGCGGGTGGGTTCGTCGGCGGGTTCTCCGGCGTGCCGGGCGGGTTGGTGCCGCCCACGGGGTTGCCGGTTTGTTCCCCCTCCTCCTCGATCGGGATGGGCTCTTCGCCGATTCCGGTCAAGCCGCCCGTCACGGTCTCCTGGATGCGGCGGGCGCCGTCGTAGTAGAAGCGGCGCGACTGCGTCTGGCCGTTGGGCTGGCCGTTCAGGTCGAGCATCGGCCGCTGGGTGCGGATGAGCCGGCCCAGCCCGTCGTAGGTGAAGTGGACGACCCACGCGCCGGGCTCGCCGCCCTGAATCTCGCCCTCCTCATCGAAGAGGAGCGACCCCGCGCGCCGGACCTCCAGCAGCCGGTTCCAGCCGTCGTACTGGTAGAAGTTGTCCCCGTCGCAGACGAGATTGCCGGCGCGATCGTGGACCACCGGCGTGGTGGCGTGCACCGGGGGCACGGCGCCGTTCGCCCGGTTCATCTGAGTGATGCGGTTCTGCTCGTCGGTGACGTGGGTGAGTTCGGCATCGTCGTAGTTGGGGTCGCCCGCGAGCAGGCCCGTGATCGTCCGGCCCGCCACAGCGGGGTTGCCGCCGCCGGCCGGGGTTCCCATCCAATTGCCCAATCGATCGAGGGCCCACGACGTCCGGCGCGGCGTCGGCACCTGGGCGCTAGGCTCGACGTCGGTGTTGGCTGCGTTGAGCGACCCGTGCCCGACCGCCGCGAGGCGCTCGAGGGGGTCGTACCCGTAGACGTTCGAGCGGTCGTTGTCGTGCGGCCCGCTCCATGGCA
>CAZPPG010000226.1:363-2629 GCA_964588385.1 uncultured Phycisphaeraceae bacterium | reverse complement strand
CCTTCCGGGGCTTCTCGCCGGCGCCGCTCTCTACACCGCCGGATTTCTCAGCTACCGGCCCGGACCGAGCTTCACCTGTACCGATGGCCTCGTCGGAATGGGTCTGTTCGCCCTGCTCGCGCACCTCGCGCGGGCCCTGCTCGTACTGCCCGGTCTGCGACGCCCGCTGCTCTTTCTCGGTGCGTACTCCTACGGCTTCTATCTGCTGCACCAGCCGTACGTGCTGTGGGCGGGAGAGCGGCTCCGGGACCTCTCGCTCGGGCCCTTCGTCCTGGCGGGCGGGCTGGTACTCGTTTTCCTCGCCTGGGGTTCGGGGCTGCTCGAGCGGGTCGTGAACGGCCTCGCACGGCGCGCACTCGGGGTGCCTCCCCGCGAGGGAGGCCACCCGGCACAAGGCGCGGCGCGCTGATCGCTCGGACGGCCGCCCACTCGCTCGCGGCCCTCTCCCGTGGAAATTGGTTCGACGTGTCGTCGTCGCGTGTCACAATCCGAGCCGCCACAGTGCGGCCGGAAGCTGCCGTGCGACGAAAGGAGCCTCCGTGAGCATCGCTTCCGAGTTCAAGGAGTTCATCCAGAAGGGCAACGTGGTCGACATGGCCGTCGGCGTCATCATCGGCGCCGCCTTCGGGAAGATCGTGACGTCGCTCGTCGGAGACCTGCTGATGCCCCCCATCGGCCTCGCCACCGGCGGCATGGACTTCAAGAGCATGAAGCTCATGATCGGAGGCACGCCCGAAGCTCCCGTCACGATCAACTACGGCAACCTCATTCAGACCTCGATCGACTTCCTCATCATCGCCTTCTGTGTGTTCTTGCTCGTGAAGGGCGTGAACGCGCTGCGAAGGCCGGCGCCCGAAGCGGCGCCCGCCGAGCCGCCGGCACAGGAGAAGCTGCTCGCGGAGATCCGCGACCTGCTCCGAGAGCGCCGCGGCTGATCGGTGCATGCGTGCGGAGACCCTCGTGGGCGCCGTCTAGTCGTGTGACCGAGCTTGCCGTTGCCCGGGCCGATCACCGCTTCGAGGAGTCGAGCAGCCTGTCATAGCTCTCGGTAACCGCTCTCGACGAGGTACCGGAACGTCTCGTCGAGCGCCGAAAGCGGCGGCACGAACACCACCGTGGCATCGCGGCCCCGAGTCATCAGCACGCGATAGGCATTCAGGCGCAGCTGAAAGGCATCTCGCACGCGGTTCCGGCGCGCATAGGCTCTCGCTCGCGCGATCGACCAGGATCCACGGGTACGGGCGAGGTCCGTGCCCCAGGCCAGCAGTACGGCGTCGAGCTCGAGTCCCTGTGCTCCGAACTCCGTGAGACACGTGCGAAGATGCCGGCAAGAGAACCGCCCCTCGGCATTCTCGGCGTCTCCATACCACGGGCCGTGACGTACTCGTTTGGTGTCCTGGTACCCGTTGGGCACGCCAAATCCCTCGAGATCTCTGTCGCGCGATGAGGCGACCAGTCCGAAGCGTGCGCCCGGATCCTCTGCATAACGTTCACGAAGATACTCCCTGCAGCAGTCCAGATCGCGTGCGATCCGCAGGTGATATCCGTCGCGCTCGAGTCGCGCTGCGATCGTGGCGTTCTCACATTCCTGTGCGGATTCGAGGAGGCCACACACGAAGCGGTGAATGTCGCTGGCGAGATGAAACCGGATCTCGGTGTCGAGGTTCAGGTCGGCGCACACGACGAAGCCTGTCGAGCCTCCCGCGAATTCGGTCGCAAGCGCAGGGGGGCCATGAATCTGCCACGCGTCCCGATTCTCTGAGCCTTCGATGGCCACGCGCCACTGGACGATGCCGCCCTCCTCACCGACATGGATTTCTTGCCCCTGCCCGATGAGACCTAGCACGACGCACCAATCGGGAATGCGATCGGCAAACTCGATGAAGTGCTCGGGCTCCGACTTGCCGGCCTCGAATCCGTGCGTCCTCGCATGCTTTGCCTGCACCTGCTCGGCGTCGTACGCGCGCTGCGCCTCATCGAAAACCAGTACGTGCTCCGGCGGGACGTGGTTCCTTCGCGACGAGTAGCGCTTCACGTAGTTCTTCACGTCTCGAACGAAGGTCTTGCCTCCGCCCCCTGCAGCTCGTAGCTCGTACTGCAGCACCTCGACCAGCGGCCCATTCCCAGAGAGGAAGACAGCGGGAGCGGTGGGCTTCGTCCCGTCGCGCGGCACGGCGAGGTCGTCGAGGAAGTGCGCGTGGACGGTTCGAAGACCGACGAGGGTCTTGCCCGCTCCCGGCAAACCCGTCAGCAGAACCAGCCGCCG
>CAZPPG010000226.1:0-353 GCA_964588385.1 uncultured Phycisphaeraceae bacterium | reverse complement strand
GACAACTCCGCAACCGCAGGGTCCGTCGTCGCAGCGGCCCGGTGGATACGTCGGAGGTCTCCCCGCTGCATCAGCTCCCGCGCAGCCTCGACCAGGGTCGGCAGCGGTCGGTACGCTGCTTCTGCGAGGAAGTCGTGTGCTGCGACTGCCGGCTCGCTCGCGGAAGTCGTCAGCTCTTCGACCGCACCGTCGACCGCATCCGGTCCCATGATCTCGACGCCGGAGCGTGTACCGAGACGCCCCTTTGCACGCATCGGCACGAGGATCGGCACGACGCGCCGTCCATCGCAGGCGCGATGGTAACACTGAAGGTCGCGTGCGTACGCTGCCGCCTGATCGACATCAGCCTGCGA
>CAZPPG010000225.1:0-2629 GCA_964588385.1 uncultured Phycisphaeraceae bacterium | reverse complement strand
ACGAGGTCCCACTTCACCTTGTGGAGCCATTCGTTCTTGGGCTTGATGTTCCCCGCCGCATCGCGGCCGAGCAGGTCCTGGAACGAGCCGAAGTACACCACCGGCTTCCGCGGGCTGATCTTCCTCGGGTCGCCGTCGGAGTTGCGGGAGAGGTACTGCCAGCCATCGAAGTCCACGTGATTCTCGAGGTCCGTCTGCCACGCATCCTCGACGGCGGGCTTGAAGGTCACCACGAGGACGCGTTTGGCGCCGAGCTTCCGGGCGAGCTGGTAGGTGGTGAACGTCTTGCCGAAGCGCATCTTCGCGTTCCAGAGGAACCGCGGGACGGCGTGCATGTCCTCCTTCCAGATGGAGTGGAAGTAGGCGTGCGTCTTGTTCACGGCCTCGGCCTGCTCCCGCCGCAGCGTGAACGTCTCGTGATGCGTGCCGGTGTAGCGCTGCCCGGTGCGCAGCTCCGTGAGCGCGGTCTTCACATCCTTGACCGAGCAACGCACCCACTCCAGTTCAGCGCTTTCGAAGCCCTTCCTGACAAGCGCCGCGCGCACCTCGTGGTCAGTGAAGATGGTCCCGTCGTGGCGCTCGGCGGGCTCGTCCAGTTCGATTCTGTAGTTCTTGATCGCAGCGGTCTTGAGCTGCTCGGCGACGCGCCGCTTTACGTCGCGTGTGGTCTGACCGATCTTGAGGAGACCCGCGTGCGCCTTGTCGGCGATGGCGTAGGCATAGATGCGCGGCCGGGCCTCCGGCCTGGGCGCGAGGATGTCCTCAATCGTTCTACTCATCGTCGTCGGACACAGCGTCGTCGGCCGCGTTGTTAGTGAGGTCCATCGGACGGACTATCTTCTCGACGAACGCGATCTCGTCAGCCGACAGCCGGTACTTCGCGTATAGGTCCTTGTCCGTCCACTGCCTGGTCCACGCCTGGGTTGGCACGAAGGAGTACACCTTGCGCGTAACATGCTGTGATGGCTTGTGCAGAAGGATGAGGAGTCGCGTCAGCCGACACGAGAGATAGGACAAGGCGCTCTCGGCCTGACTCTTGGAGTCAAAGGGGCCGATGCAGAGGTAGGTTTCAGAAGAGATGGTCCCCGGTTCCCCGATGAAGGGCGTGCTGATGATCCTGTGCGGATAGGTGTCCTTGTTGCCGGTTCCAGGCGCCGCATAGCCTGCGAAGACCTTCCACTTGTCGATGAGGTCAGTGGCAGTGGTAATGGCTCTTCTGGCGATGTACCCCGTGCCGCCGTTTTGATAGACGAGTACGTCACCGGGCGACTTGGCGGCCTTGCCGTTGAACGTCGTCTCTAGCCCGAATGGCTTTCGGGAGCTGACCAGCCGGTCGAAGCGCTTAATTTCAGGCAGCGCCAGTGATTCGGACCCCCCCGTCTCGACGGCAACTACCTTCCTGAGGATTGCCAGCCCCTCGTTGAACCGGATGAAAACGTCCACGCCATTCTCGCGGAGCTGGCGAGTTGCTCTCGAGGGCGTCTCGTTCTTGTGGTGGGTGGTGACCCGACAAGGTCCGGGGCTATCCCGATCCCAGAGGAAGAAGCACACGCCGCCCTTGAGCCCGACCCCGGGGAAGACATCCGAGGCGCTGAGATAGTCGTCGATCGAACGCACACGGTTGTCAGTGAGCATCGACTCCCTGAACTCGTCGAGTCCCTTGCCGCCAGCAAACCAACGAGCAGGAATGACCAGCGACAGATACCGGGGTTCAAGCCCCTTCGCCTGCTCTACAAAGAGGTGGTAGATCGGCGCCGCGCTCTTGCCGTAGCCGGAGTCCTCCAACTGGTACGGCGGATTGCCAATGATGACGTCGAACTGCATGTAGCCTCCAAACAACTCGGCAACCCGAGTCTTGATGTCGTTTGTGTGAATGAACGCATATGCGTGGCTTTCCAGCCCTTCGCCACGGTCGAGCGCCTTCTGGCTTGCCCCGCAGAATGTGCACCTGTCATCCGCCCACGTGTGCTCCATGCGTTCGAACCAGATGTTTCCGGCGTCGCTGCTGAAGCCCTTGGCGATCGAGTGCTTGCCTTGGGCATGCTTCGAGCAGTACAGGCTCCGCCGTGCCAGCAAGCTCGTGAGATGCGTAATCCCGATGCCGAACACCTGCTTGGTCAGGATGTGGTTGACGCGCTCTTCGAGGTCCGGCATTTCGTCCGCCAGCCCCTTCGTGAGACGGATGGTGATCTCGCGCAGGAAGACGCCCGACTTGGTGCACGGGTCGAGGAATGTCACCGTCTTGTCCGCCCAGATATCCGCGCCGCCGTTGGCGGCGGCCCACGCGTCGGCCAGTGTGTCCAGCATGCGGTTCGCCAATTCAGGCGGCGTGAAGACTTCGTCGTTCGACAGATTCGCAATGCACGTCAGAACATCCGGGTTGCGACCGCGGAGCGCGAAGCTGGCCTGGGCGCTCATGGGGTCGCCTCCGCAGCACTACCAGCGATGGCGGCGGCCAGCTCACTCACTGTCATCGGCGGGTACGTCTTGGTCGGCGTGAAGATCTCATGCTTCCCAAGATGGGCGAAGAGCGAGCCCTCCGCGCTGAAGGTGGATGACAGGGCGAGATCGTGGAGACGGAAGTCGCGCCTCTGGAACTTGCCTTTGCCGAGGTAGCCCCATTCCGCGA
>CAZPPG010000224.1:0-2696 GCA_964588385.1 uncultured Phycisphaeraceae bacterium | reverse complement strand
GGACACCCCCACCCCATGCTCGCGGCAGCGTTCACTCGCGCCGCGAGCTTTGTTTTTGCAGCGGGCGCCCTGCGTCAGGTCGCGACGGACATGTAGCGAGCGAGGATGTCGCGGGCGGCCTTGAGGTCGGTCTTGTCGATCATCTCGGTGACGGTGTGGATATAGCGCGTGCCGACAGTGATGCCGACGGCTCGCGCGCCGGCGGCGACCTGCTGGGCGGCCGCGCCGTCCTGTCCGCCTGCGGCGAGGATGGACCGCTGGTATGGGATCTTGTGCTTCTTGGCCAGGGTCTCGATCTCGGTCACGAGCGTGTGGTCGCTGATGAATGAGCCGTCTTTGACGTGGAGCGCGAAGCCCTTGCCGTGGACGGAGACGGCTTCCTTGTCGGGAACGCCGGGCGTGTCGCAGGCGAGGGTCACGTCGATGCCGAGGCCGACATCCGGCAGAACGGCGTGGGCGGCGGTGCGAGCGCCGCGGAGCCCCACTTCCTCCTGAACGGTGAAGGCGACGACGATCTCACAGCCGTGTCCGGTGCCGAGCTTGTCCAGCTCGCGAACGGACTCGATGCCGAGCCAGCAGGCGACGCGGTTGTCCATGGCCTTGCTGACAAGCTTGTCCCCCACTTCTTCGAAGGGCTCGTGCATGACGACGTAGTCGCCGATCTTGACCTGCTTTTTGACCTTGTCGGCGGGGAGGCCGATGTCGACGAAGAACTCCTTGACCTCGGGGACCTTTGTGCGTTCCTCTGGCGCGGAGATGTGGATCGGACGGCCGCCGGGGTTCATGACGCCGACGAGGTCGCCCCCGTCGGTGCAGACGAGCACGCGGCGTGAGAAGAGGTTGCGGGGATCGAAGCCGCCGGCGGCATTCAGCCAGATGAATCCCTTGTCGTCGACGTAGGTGACGTAGAAGCCGATCTCGTCCATGTGGCAGAGCTGCATGACCCGGAGGGGTCGCTTGGTGGCGGTCTTCTCGGAGCCGACCTTTCGGGGCTTGGGCTTCTCCTTTCCGCCTCTGGGAGCGCGGGTGCAGATCAGGGAGCCCATGGCGTCGATGCGGACCTCGTCGAAGAGGCCCTTCACTTCCGACTGGATGAGGGCGCGGACGCGTTCCTCGCGGCCGGGGACGCCGGGGGTCTGGCAGAGTCGCTTCAGAAGGTCGGTATTCAAAGGAATCGCTCCTGGTCGGGTCCGATCCGCTGCAGAACGCGGGCGCACCGGGGCTTCCACTGTAGCGATTCGGCGGGCAAAGAGTTGCACGCCCGGTCCTCAGCAACCGGGCGTGCATCCCAAGACAGCAGATATGGAATCTGATCCTCAGCCCGCGTTCACCATTGCCCCGTATCGATCTCCGGCCCGTCAAAGTCGCGTCCGAGCAGACCCCCTCGTGTCCACATAAATCGGTCCACGATGTTGACGTCGCTCGTGAGGCCGTTGAGCGGCGCGGGCTCCCATCGCAGGATGGGCGTCGAGGGCCACTGATACGCGTACGACCCGACCCCGGGATACGGAAGTGACGGCGAGTTCGGGGCCCACGGCGGGTTGCCCTCGCCGGAGGTGCGGACCGCGACCGCGCCGTCAGCCGCCAGCACGGGAACTCTCGCCTCGCGATACCCGTGGTACGCATGGCGATCGCCGTGATGACGCTGGAAGCGGTCGATCATCATGGCCTTTTGTGACGGAGATGCGATGTCGGCCAGACGCGGCTGCCCGAGGATGACGTTGCCCGGGATGATGTACAGCGACTGTGTCGAGCCCCACGAGATCCGACTGCCGAGCACTGTTGAAAGATCGAAGAACGCGACGCCCAGTTGCCATGAAGACGAATAGGGCCAGCGCTTGTCGTTGTTCGATGCTGACGCGGCGGAGTAGGGACGCGGCTCGTATTGGCCAAGATCGAATCCCACAGGATCGTTGCGCCAGCGGATGCGGTGCTCATCGCCGGAACTGACCGCGGCGTGGTCCGGCAGCGATTCCCCGAGATAGTCCGCGATCACGAGGTGCGAGTACCCCACGTGCGGCAGCCAGAGCGGAATGCGGTTGATGTCCTCGCGTCCGCCACGATCACGCAGGATCTGTACCGCCTGGCTCGCGGCGGCCTCCAGACCAGAGGAGTTCGAACGCAGGTCGGGATCACCGTGCGCCGTGACGCCCGCTTTCCACGAGAAGCCCCACATCAGATCCGCATTGTCCGCGGCATACGAGACCGTGCCCATGCTGTAGCGGCGGAGACTGGCGAGGTCCTGGCCGAGCCGCGCGTTGCGGCGGGAGTCGCCGGACCAGAGCAGGAAGACCGCCAACGCGAGCACGCTCGTGAGTGAGAGGATGAGGAGTTCGATGAGAGCGAAGCCGGAGCGGAGCGGGTGCGGGCACTCACTGCTGGGGCAAAAGGTTGAATGCGTGTCCGTCTGCAGGAGCTGTGGGTCGGGCATGGGGGTCTCCACGGCCGCATGGTCGGCTCTTTCCCCATGGATACGGAGGGGCCGGGGAGGTTCAGCGAAGGTGTCAGAAGAATTATGTGGGCTGTCGGAAGGGTGGCGGCCCGGTTGCGGCGCGGATGGGGGACTGAGGAAGGGGTAGAGGATCAGAGGGGCGTAGGGGCAAAGGGGACGGAGAAGAAGGGGCATAGGGACTGAGGGGGAAAGGGACAGAGGGGGAAGGCGAAGAGGACTCGACGCGGAGGGCCGCTGCGGGCCG
>CAZPPG010000223.1:0-2701 GCA_964588385.1 uncultured Phycisphaeraceae bacterium | reverse complement strand
CCGAAGGGGAGCATCGCGCCGGGGCCGGGGATGGTGGTGAGGTAGACCGCCTCGCTGAACTGCCCCTCGGAGGGGGCGTGGTCGGTGAAGGTGACGTGGATTGCCAGTTGGTTGCCGTTGCGGGCAAAGTCAGTGGTGCGCACCGTCTTGCCGTCGAGCAGGTCGCCGGTGCCGAGGATGCGCTGGAGTTCGCCGCCGAGGTCGGTGTAGATGCTCACGTACTCGTCCTCGGCGCTGAACACGGAGACGCCGCCGTCGATGGTCAGCTCGCGGAAGAGGCGGAACGTAGCCCCGCCGGGCGCGGGGTCGTTGGTCGAGGCGATCTTGGTGATCTCGCCGTTGACACGCGTGAAGAGACCGGTGGCGACGGGGTTGCCGATGATGGTGGAGCCGCGGATGAGCAGGTCGTCGCCGTCCACGGCAAAGTCGCTGAAGGTGGAGAACGTGCCCATGCCGGGGGGGCCGTCGGAGTTGGAGTCGAGCACCACGGACAGGCCGTTGGCGTCGCGCTTGTAGATTCCGGTCCTGTTCGTGCTGTCGACGCCCTTGAACCACACGGCGTTGTTGTCGAGACGGACCGTCGCAAACTGCAATCCCCCCGCGCTCGAACTGAAGTTGCCCGTCCCGCCAGGCACGGGGGTCGAGGTGTCGGCGACGGTTGTGATCACGCCGTTGTCCCAACGGTAGACAGAAGGAAGCGTTCCAGATTCGGAGGTATGCCGACTGTCAAATGCGACGGCGTCTCCTTCGACTGATGCCTGGCCGCCGCCGAAGAACGTTCCGCCGTTCGGCGCCGCGGTTTGCGTATCGAAGACCGCGCTGAGCGCGCCTTCACGGCGGTGGTACAGGCCTCCGATGTTCCCGTCGTTGCCGAGAAACGCGATATGATCGCCACTGTTTGTCGTCCGCATGCCAAGTATCTCGAATGGATTACCTGTGTTTGGGGTCGGAGTAGTCGTATCGGCAACTCTTTCGAGCGCGCCGGCGTGCCATTCATACACACCCGCGATACCTGGGCCTGAGCCCTGAAAAGCAAGACGACCTTGGGAAAATGACAAGTTGCTGAAGGCGTCGCCCTGGAATCTCTTTCCACCCGAGTCGGGGATGACAGTGTTGCTGTCAAGTATTCGCGTGAAAGTGAAAGGCTGGGCGACCGATGAGACGGCGAAGCAAGCGATAATCGCGAACGCGAAAATGGAATAGCTAGCCTTTGACATTGGAATCTCTCCGAACAGGCGTTCACGGTCCAAGCATCCAGCCCAGGTCTTCTTCCTCGAAAGCGTGCTGAATTTCCATATCGGTGTCGAACGCCGCGCCGGACCCGGTCAGGAACTCGCCGCCGATCCAGCGCATCGTGACGACTTCATTGGGGGTCTCGGCCAACTCCGACTCGGCGTCCGGACCGCCGCGGAAGCGCAGCTGCGAGAACGGATCGTCGGTCCAGAGACCGGTGAACGTAAGCGGGCTGCTGGTGCTGTCGTGCGCCACCGGCCCGCCCCCGAGGCTCGCGCCAAAATAGAGTTTGTAGGTGTTCTGCGGCGGACTCCCTGACGTCGTCTTCACGAAGCTGATGACAGCATAGAACTGGGAGTTGGGCAACCAGCGCTGATTCGTGCCGCCAAAGGTTCTGTGATGGTGCGTGCCCGCCTTGACCGTCCGCACCTCGAACCGCTGATTCTTGCAGTCTGCGCGAAACTCGATGTAGTTGTCGTTGTTCGCCCAGAGCGTGAAGAGGGGCCAAAACCGGCGGTCTGTGAGCAAGTCGTCATCATCAGCGATCCGTTCTGCAAACTGGTCCCAGTCTCCTTCGGGCAAGAGCCCGGCGACGCGGAGCGACCATTCGCTTGCCCCGTCCATCACCGGTCCGCCGACGCCAGCCGTTACGGTGAGCAATTTCGGCGAGCCTTCCGTGACCGCACCATCCCCATCGTCGTGGAGCATCGGATACGGCATTGAGCCGAAACCATCCAGTGCGGAGTCCACAACAAAGTAGAAGTCGTTGTCGTCGGTGGTGTCGGCCTCGCCGCTCCATACCGACTTCAATTGAATGCCCAGGGCGAGCGCGATTTCGGGAGTGATCGGGTTGCTGTCGTGGTCGAACGACTCGAACTCGTGGTACGCATGAAACGTGAACGGGATCCACCGGTCGCGGCAGGAGTACACCGTGTAGCCCGGCTTGTTGACGTCGATGTCCGTCTCCGCGTTCAGGAAGTACGAGGACAACTGCACCGTCGAATTCGGCAGGAAGTGCGACGACAGATACCCGTATGAGTTGTCCATGACCCACGCGCGGTAGCGCCGGATCCTCGGCCCGACCTGCCATGCGGTATTAAGATCGTTCCAAGAAGTATCGGTTTCCGATGACACGTGGACGTGCGTGATGAAGTTCCGGCCGGTGGTGGGGTCTGAATCGTTCCGGGGCGTGCGGATGCGGTACGCGAACTCGGCCATCGTCGGGCACTTCGGCAGGGTCTTGCTCTGGCCGTCGGACGTGTCGACGAACTCCCCGGGCGTCATGGCGTTCAAGGTGATCTGGTTGATCACCTCGCCCTGATAGCCGTCGTCATCGACAACGTTGTACTCCTCGTGCACGAGGTTCTTCCCGCCCGGGCTGACGATGATCGGCTGGACGGCGGTCTCCAGCACTTCGCTCGGGAGCGGCACGCGGAAGAGACCCTTGCCCGGCGACGGGGTCTCGGAC
>CAZPPG010000222.1:0-2711 GCA_964588385.1 uncultured Phycisphaeraceae bacterium | reverse complement strand
TCGACGGCGCTGAAGACGCACGGCACGATGAACAACGTGATGAGCGACACGGTCATCCCGCCCATCGACGGGATGGCCATGGGCTGCATCACGTCCGAGCCGCGGCCTGTCGCCCAGAAGATCGGCATCAAGCCGAAGACCGTCGTCGCGATCGTCATGAGGCAAGGGCGAATACGTTTGAGCCCCGCTTCGATGACCGCGTCGCGGATCTCTCGCTTCGAGGCGAACGTCCGATCCTTAAAGACACCTTCGAGATAGGTCGAGATGACCACACCATCGTCGTCAACGACGCCGAAGAGGACGAGGAACCCAACCCACACCGCCACCGAGAGGTTCACGCCCCACAAGGCGAGCATAATGAACCCTCCGCACGCCGACACGAGCACGCCGAAGAAGATGATCGGGGCGATCCACCAGCGAGAGAAGCCGAGGTAGAGCATCACGAACATGATGCCCAGCGTGATCGGAACGAGGATCTGCATCCGCTTGGTGGCGCGGACCTGGTTCTCGAACTGGCCGGACCATTCCCAGTAGGTGCCGGGAGGGAGCGTCAGCCGCCCGTCCTTGAGGGCCTGCTGGAGCACGCGCTCCGCGTCCTGCACCACCGAGACCTCGTCCCGGTCGCGCGTGTTCATGGTCACGTAGCCGACGAGCAGGCCGCGCTCGCCCTTGATCTCCTGCGGGCCCAGGACCGTGGAGATCGAGGCCAGTTGCGCGAGCGGCACCTGCGCCCCGGTGGAGGAGGGGACGTTGATCCGCTGAATCGCATCCATGTCCTCGCGGAAGTCGCGGGCCAGCCGGACGCGGATCGGATACCGCTCGCGGCCCTCGACCGACTCCATGAGATTCGTGCCGCCCAGCGCAACCTCGATCACATCCTGCACGTCGCGGATGTTGACGCCGTAGCGGGCGATCCGCTCTCGGTCGATCTCGATCTGGATGTAGGGCTTGCCGACGATGCGGTCGGCGATGATGTCCGTAGCGCCGGGCACCTCCCGCAGGAGCTGCTCGATCTGCAGGCCCACCCTCTCGATCTCGCGGAGATCGCTCCCGTAGATCTTGACGCCCATCATCGCCCGGAAGCCGGTCTGGAGCATGACCAATCGGGTCTGGATCGGTTGCAGCCAGGTGGGGAGCACACCGGGGATCGCGGTCTTCTCTTGGAGCTCGGCGAGGATCTCCTGCTTGGTGATGCGACGCTCCTCCGGCCACACCAAGGAAAGAGGCTTGCGCAGGGCAGCGGGCCAGTCGGAGAAGAACCGCTCGACCTCGCGCGTCCGCCACTGGCTCTCCGGCTTGAGGATCACGATGGACTCCATCATCCCGATCGGCGCGGGGTCCAGCGCGGACTCCGCCCGTCCGATCTTGCCGACCACGCTCTCAACCTCCGGCACGCTTGCGATGGCCAGGTCCTGCTTGCTGTTGACCTCGACCGCCTGTGACAGCGACGCCTGCGGCAAGAGCGACGGCATGTAGAGCAGCGAGCCCTCGTCAAGTGGTGGCATGAACTCCCGGCCCAGGCCGGGCAGAATGCGGCCCTCCTTGAGCACGGCCAGGCCCGCGGCCGATTCGGCATCTCTCTCCGCAGGGTCCTGGCGACGCCACTGAAGCCGCGTGCGCTCCGAACCGTCGGCAGAGCGGATGCGCTGCCACCGGAGTTGGTCGAGCTCGATCAAGGGACGCGTCAAGTCCGAGTCCGGGTCGGCGTACATGAGACGCTTGAGTTCGGGCGAGGCCGGCTTGTGCGCAAACGCGTTCACGCCCCACTCCAGCGGCGCGAGCGTGCGATGAATGCCCAGCCAGACCGAGAGCCCAACGAAGAGGATGAGGACCGGAACCACCAGGAACGACTTCTTGTGGTCGAGGATCCAGCGGAGTGTCGGGACGTACGCGCGGGCAATGACCCGCGACACCGGGTTCTGCTCCAGCGGCAGGAACTTCTCGCGCGTCATCCGGATCACGCACAGCGCGACGCCGATCCCCACCGCGGCCGCGACCAGCCAGCCCCGATCGTGCGCACCTCCGAGGCCCCACATGAACGCGAAATGGGTCGCGAATGCCGCCAGCACGCCCACTCCGCCGGCCAAGGCAAGCGTCGTGCGGAGCTTCCAGGTCACGGGCCGGTAGAGCAGGTAGCACAGGAACGGGACCACCGTGATGGCGAGCACGACCGATGATCCGATCGCAAAGGTCTTGGTGAAGGCCAAAGGCTGAAAGAGCTTCCCTTCCTGGTCGGTCAGGAAGAAAACCGGGATGAACGAGACGATGGTGTTGGTGACCGCCGTGATGATGGCACCCCCAACCTCGGTCGCGCCCTCGTACACCAGCCCGAAGTGGCCCTTCTCCCGGCGTTCCTCGGGCGTCGCGCCCGCGATGCGGCGGTAGATGTTCTCCGTCATGATGATGCCCATGTCGGCGATGTCGCCGATGGCGATCGCCAGCCCGGCGAGCGACATGATGTTGCTGTCGACGCCGAACGCGTACATCAGGATGAACGAGCCGGCCAGCGCCAGAGGCAGCGTCGGGAGCACGGTTGCCGTCGAGCGCAGGTGCATCAGGAAGAACAGCACGACGAACCCTGCGATCAACGCTTCCTCGAACAGCGCCTCCTTGAGCGTGTCGATCGTCTCCTGCACGATGGTCGTGCGGTCGTAGAACGGCACGAGTCGAACGGCCGACACCCGACCGTCGGCCAGGGTCTTGCGGGGCAG
>CAZPPG010000221.1:0-2746 GCA_964588385.1 uncultured Phycisphaeraceae bacterium | reverse complement strand
GCAGAGCGTGACGAACCGGGCGGTCGCGTGGGTGGAGGTGAACGCGCCCGAGTTCTTGGCGCGGATGACGGACCGGCAGCCGAGCGGGAAGGAGTCGAGGAGGTTCTGGCAGCGCAACGGCGGGTACGACAGGAACATGATCACGGCCAGGCGTATCTGGGACGTGGTCCACTACATCCACAACAACCCGGTGGAGGAAGGGCTGGTCAGGCGGGCGGCGGAGTGGCCCTGGTCGAGCGCGAGGGAGTACGAGAAGCGCGGGTCGGGACCGCTCTCGATTGACTTTGGAAGCATCCCGAGACTCAGGGCGGTGGATTCGTGAGGCGGGGTGGGGATGCGGTGGGGAGGGTGGCGTGGTCAAGGCTCTGATTGACCACGCGGAGGGGCGAAGGCGGACAAGGCAGAGGACGGGTAGGACGTGTAGCGTGGTCAGCAGGGGGGGCTGACCACGCCACCCATTGGGCGTAAGCGAGCTTGTGGGCGCGAGGAATCGACCACGGCACCCGGCGTCCATTCACGGAGAGATGTGTCCCTTGATCGATGCCTTGGCTTCGTCGCATCCATCCCGATAGATCTGCTGCAAGACCGGTGACGGGGTAGACCTCTCCGGATGAAACCCGATCCACTCGGGAAACAGCCTCTTGGCTTCAACCCATCACGGCTCAAACTCCGAGCGCTCGACAAGGATCAGGCTTGTGCGATGTCTCAGGACCGGCCGCAGCAGGTGAAACTCGCGGACGAACGTGGGCGGTAGTTCATCGGACCATACGAGGGCGTCCGAAAGCATGTCGTAGAAGGGCTTGGAGTTCTCGACCGCGTGCCGAACGTCCCGCATCACCGGCGCAAGCGAGTGCAGACTGATAGGAGTCATCGCGATTCCATTCTACCAGGCGATCAAGATCGAGCGATGCGCGCAATTTGGCAAGGCGGGCGCTGCACGTACTGATCTGAACACGCCACCCTGGGGTCGGCTGAGTGGCGTGGTCAATTGCCTCTTGGCCGCGTGGAGGGCAACACGCCCAGCCAGGGCGGAGAGGGGGTGGAGCGTGAAGCGTGGTCAGCGGGGAGGGCTGACCACGGCACCCATTGGGGCGTCAGTGAGCTTCAGGGGGCGTGGGATTGACCACGGCACCCGGCGTGAAGCGTGGTCAGCAGAGGAAACTGGCCACGCCACCCATTGGGTGCCAGCGAGCTTGTGCGGGTGAGGGGCCGATCACGTCACCTGACGGAGCATCGAAGTCCAGAAAAACTGGACTTCGATGGCACGGCCAAGGGTCACTTCGATGCCACCCGCCGGCAGCCACTTATCCACCTACTGGCGCATGTCCGTCGGCGGCGGACCAGGTGGCGGCTTTCTGTTGCCGCTGGAGCCCGCAGATTCGTTGATCCGATCGCCCGTTTCAGGTCGCCGCGGTTCAAATGTGGGTCGCTGCGGTCGTCGAGGTGGTTCAGACGGGCGACCGCCACCGTTTCCACCACTGTTGTTTGCCATGGTTCACTCTTTCCTTTCGGATTGGTCTCAATCGGACAGACCGAACGCGAGAAAGATCTGGCAAGAAGAGCAATTCGTCTTCAGCCCATTCGATCATCTTCTCGTTTTCCCCATACTTGGCAACGCGACAGAGCGACAGTGATCTTTCTTCAGATGCGTCGCTATTGCTAGAGAGCCAACCGACATACTCGTCACCGTCTTCGAATTTGACAGATATCCACGCCTTGCGTCCGGTTGTGTGTAGCACGGCATCCCAATGGCTCGAATAGCCGAATCGTCTCGAAATGCCAATGGTTCGACAAAGGCGATGGAAGATCTCGTGATGCGACGAAAATGTCAGGATAACGCCACAGAAAACTCCAACACCACTTGCGACGAGCACACACCGGAGCGATTGTGTATTGAACACGGTGTGTAGATCAGCCGTGGACGCCGAAAGCAGGACGCTGGGGCTGGGGACCCAGCAAAAGAGCAAGGAAAGTCCGTGTGTGGCCAAGTAGCTGAGAATCGCCAAGCCAACGACGAGGACCGTCGTAACCGAGAAATCGCGGTCTCGGCACGGAGCAAGCGTGCTGAAGACCCCCAGCGCCAGAAAGCCGGGCAGGGCGAGCAACACAACCACCGCAATGCCAGTGCCGTCGGGCATAATGACCAAGAAGGACTTTCGTCCTTCTTGGTCCGCGATCAATAGTCCATATCCCCATGGTCGTGGTCATGCCCACCCGCGGCCTTCTTCTTCTCCTTGATCTCCACAATCGCCGCCTCGGTCGTGAGCAAGAGCCCCGCGATCGACGCCGCGTTCTGCAGCGCGATGCGCTCGACCTTGGTCGGGACGATGACGCCCATCTTGACGAGGTCGCCGTACTCGTGGGTGAGGGCGTTGAAGCCGAAGTTGTTGGCCTTGCCGTCGGTTGAGCCTTCCTCGACCTTGCTGGCGATCACGCTGCCGTCGAGGCCGCAGTTGCTCGCGATCTGCTTGATCGGGGCCGAGATGGCGCGGCTGACGATGTCGGCGCCGGCGCGCTCGACGCCGTCGAGCTTCTTCTTGAGCTTGTCGATCGCGGCGCGGGCACGCAGGACGGCGACACCGCCGCCGGGGAGGATGCCTTCCTCGACGGCAGCGCGGCAGGCGTGGAGGGCGTCCTCGACGCGGGCCTTCTTCTCCTTCATTTCGACCTCGGTTGCCGCGCCGACGTTGACCTGGGCGACGCCGCCGGCGAGCTTGGCGAGGCGCTCCTCGAGCTTCTCGCGGTC
>CAZPPG010000220.1:0-2815 GCA_964588385.1 uncultured Phycisphaeraceae bacterium | reverse complement strand
GACCGCCCAGACCAGCGGTGCCATCGACGCGTGCCCTGGGCTTGACACAGCCCAAGTGGTTGAGGAGCGACGGCATCGCCAGAGCCCGTCTGCTTGTGGTCCGAGCCTCGTTGCGCCAGTTCAGGGCACGTGAATACACTCACCTATTCCGCTCGACAGTAACCGGCACGGCCGGGGGAGCCCGAACGCGAGGTCACGATGCGATTTCTGAGTCGAGAAGTGGGCCGTGCGGCAGTCTGCGGGATTGTGGCGACGCTGCTGTTGGCGGTACTCGTCGCGATCGGTTCACGCAACCTTGCTCACTTCGATGCCGCCCTCGTCGGATACACGTTCGCCACGCTGTTCGCGGTTTTCGCGATCACCTATCGCTACTCAATGTGGCTCCAGCGCCCGCCGACCGCGCTGTACTGGAGGCGTGGGTGGCAGGTGTTCTTCTCCGGTGACCGGCTGCTGGCGAATCTCGCGGCGTGGCCCCGGCGCATCGTCGGTGTGTTCGCGCTCAACAACTTCATCTTCCGGCGCAGCCGCCCTCGCTGGGCCGCGCACTGGCTCATCATGTGGGGGTGCGTGATGGCCGCGGGGATCACCTTCCCGCTGGTCTTCGGGTGGATCCACTTCCAGACGCCCGCCGACGATTTCGAGCGGTACCAGGTCTACGTCTTCGGGTTCCCCACGTTCAGCTTCCGGATCGGCAGCGTGCTGGGAGGGCTCATTTTCCACGGCCTGGTGTGGGCTTCGTTCCTGGTGATCGCGGGCGTGATGATTGCCATGCGGCGTCGCATGCGCGACCACGGCGCGGGGGCGGTCCAGCAGTTCGGGGAGGATTTCCTCCCGCTTATCCTGCTGTTCGCGGTGAGCATCACCGGCCTCATGCTCACGGCCAGCTACACTTGGATGAAGGGGTACGCCTACGACTTTCTGGCCATCGTGCATGCCGCGTGCGTGATCTTCACGCTGCTGTGGCTGCCGTTCGGCAAGTTTTTCCACATCTTCCAAAGGCCGGCCCAGCTCGGCGTGTCGTTCTACAAGGACGCGGGCGTAGCGGGCGAGCGGGCGGTGTGCCGCAACTGCTCGCAACCGTTCGCCTCCAAGATGCACGTTGAGGACCTCATCAAGGTTGAGCGGGAACTGGGGTACTCGTACGAGATGGCGGGGCACGCGAGCGATCCGGCGGGCCACTACCAGTTCGTCTGCCCGCGGTGCCGCCGGCTGAGCATGGCGCTGGCGCAGGGCAGGCTGTGGCAAACGGGGCGGGGACGCGAGGTCACCGACCGCCCGGGCATCGTCGATGTCGCGGCGATAATGAACGCGGTCTCGGCGCCTGCGCCGGAGTCGGGTCGGATGTAACTGGCGACAAGGACACGCATGAGCAAGCCACCTCCCAACCTGCTCCCGGTTCTCGACCGCTTCGGGCCGCACCTCAACCGCGCAAGCCCGGCGCGCCTCGCCACCGACGCAGAACCAGACCGGCTCGTCAAGACCCATTGCTGCTTCTGCGGGCAACAGTGCGGCATCCAGCTCAAGGTCAAGGACAACGTCGTGACGGGCTTTGAGCCGTGGTACGACTTTCCCTTCAACCGGGGCATGCTGTGTCCCAAAGGGGTGAAGCGTTACCTCCAAGGCGCCCACCCCGATCGGCTGCTGACCGCGTTCCAGCGGAATCCAAGCGTCCCTGAGGGATTCAGCCCGATCGGATACCAGGACGCGATTACCCGCGTCGCCGGCGAGATCGCCCGGATCCAGAAGACCTACGGCAACGCCGCGGTCGGCGTCCTCAGCGGCGCCAGCTTGACGGTCGAGAAGGCCTACCTCATGGGCAAGTTCGCCCGGGTCTGTCTCAAGACGCCCTATATCGACTACAACGGCCGGCTGTGCATGGTGAGCGCGGGCGCGGGCAACAAGAAGGCGTTCGGCATCGACCGAGCCGCGAACCCGTGGAGCGACATCCCGAAGGCTGAGCTTGTATGGATCAGTGGGGCCAACGTCGCCGAATGCGCCCCCATCACCACCGAGTACGTCTGGCAGGCGCGGGAGAACGGAGCCCGCATCATCGTCGTCGATCCGCGCATCACGCCGCTCGCCCGGACGTGCGACCTGTTCCTCCCCGTCAAGCCGGGCCGCGACATCGCGCTCTTCAACGGCGTGCTGCACCTGATGATCGAGAAGGGATGGATCGACCGGCCCTTCATCGAGGCGTTCACCGTCGGCTTCGACAAGGTCGGCGAGCACGTGGCCACCTGGAACCCGGCCAAGACGTCCGAGGTCACCGGGATCCCCGAGCGGCTGATCCGCCAGGCGGCGGAGTGGTGGGGCACGGCCAGGTCCAGCTTCCTCATGCACGCACGTGGGATCGAGCACCATTCGCATGGCGTGCAGAACGTGCTGGGCGCGATCAACATCGTGCTGGCCTCGGGACGCATCGGACGCGAGGGGTGCGGGTACGCCACGATCACCGGCCAGGCCAACGGCCAGGGCGGGCGCGAGCACGGGCAGAAGTGCGACCAGTTGCCCGGCTGGCGCGACATCTCGAACAAGGCCGACCGCGAGCACATCGCCGGGATCTGGGGCATCGCCGAACCGGACATGCCCGGCCCCGGCGTCGATTGCTACGAGATGTTCCGCAAGATCGACAAGGGCGAGATCAAAGGCCTCATCTCGCTCTGCTTCAACCCGATGGTCTCGCTCCCGGACAACAACTTCGTGGCCAAGGCGCTGGGCAAACTCGAGTTCTACGCCGCCATCGACTTCTTCATGAACGAGACGGCCCGGCACGCCGACATCGTGCTCCCCGGCTCGCTCCAGGAAGAGGATGAGG
>CAZPPG010000219.1:0-2837 GCA_964588385.1 uncultured Phycisphaeraceae bacterium | reverse complement strand
GGGTCCTTCTTGAGAAGTCTGACCAGCGTCTGCAGTTTGTCGTCGTGGGAGGGCTTGAACCGTGCGGCTTCCTTCAGGAAGTCGGCGAGCTGGTTCAGGTCGGAGTAGCACTCGTGCAGCATCTTCGGCACGTCGTACTTCGCGCGGTCGAGGCGCTCAACGTCGTCGAGCATGTCCTGCGGAACAAGGTGAACATCGTCATCGGCGTCAGGATCGTCGAAAAGAGTCACCTCGCGGTCGATCGCGCCCACGAGGTCGGCGTGCTTCTTCTGCCAGTCGGCGAAGTGCTTCTTTTCCACAGGCGTAGACGCATGCACCTCGACCCAGGCAAGCACCCGACGAAGAAGGTTCACGCAGGAGTTGGTAAAGGCATCGACGGAGCTTTCGAACCGCTTAAGAAAGGCGGTGCGGACGAGGCCCACGACCTGACCCTGCCGACCTTCGGCAAACTTCTGAGCCTCGCGCTCCTCGGCCGGGCCGATCCAGTAGTTCAACGGGTAATAGATCGGCAGGTAAAAAAGCGGAGACTCCTTCTCGAACGCCGTCTCGACCATG
This sequence comes from uncultured Phycisphaeraceae bacterium, assembly GCA_964588385.1. GTDB lineage: Bacteria > Planctomycetota > Phycisphaerae > Phycisphaerales > UBA1924 > JAHBWV01. The sequence continues at coordinate 2,282 of CAZPPG010000219.1, read as the reverse complement.
TTCAGCAACTTGCCGTAGGTCTTCTTGAGCTCATACGCGGCGACTTGGGGCGGCTGACGCGTTGGGAAGCTGGTGATGGCGGCGCCGGCCGCGAGCTGGGACTTGCGGACGTATGCCCGACTGCGCTGGACGACGAGGGCTTGGAACAGCGCGTCATCGCCGAGGAAGCGGGCGGCCTCGACGGCCTCATCGGTGATGTCTGATGTGTCGGAGTCTTCGGCACCAGTAGACTTGAGCCCAAGCTTCTTTTGCAGCGCCGCTTCGATGCGTCGGAAGTACCCAGGCAGTGACTGGATGCCGAGCGGGGCAGCCTTGAAGTAGTCAGGCTCGCGCCTACTGAACAGTTCGATCATGTGTTGCAGATCGATCAGCTTGTTGTTGACCGGCGTTGCTGTCAGCAGGAAAAGCGTCTTTCCGGCAGCGATTTCATAGAGTTTGCGATATCGCGAGGGCTTGACCTTGCCCTCTCCAGGGATGTAGGCGGGCCCGGGCTTGAGGGGATCGGAGACATTCGGGGGCGTATCGCCGCCGCGTGTTCCGGGATTGCGGAAATGGTGTGCCTCGTCGATGATGATGACGTCGGCGTTGCGGGCGACGTCATCGAGCCTTTTCTGCAGCGCCGCATGCTCACGCGTCAAATCCGTATGATTGAAGATGAGCACGCCCGGTCCATAGGCGTCACCGAGATCGGGGAGTTCACGGTTCAGCGCCGCTTCCCAGACTGGCTCCCGACCTGCTTTGGGAACGAATAGTGCTACTCGCTTGCGCTCGTACCTCACGAGCCATTCGATGAGCATGAGCCCGACGTAGGTCTTGCCCAAGCCTACGCCGTCGCAGAGGAACGCTCCGCTGTAGCGAGACGCGATCTTCTGGAGTTGCTTGTATCCGTCCTTCTGGTACTGATCCAACTTGGGGAACATCACCGATCCGCGGCCACCGTTGCCGCTCTCCCAGTCCGTCACAGTCTGCTGGTACCCGGCAAAAAGCTGCTCCAGCGCTTTGGCAAACACCTCGAACGGTGACTGCTCCCGAACGTGACGCTCGATCACGCGGAGAATCTCAGGGGTCACGTCCTCTGCGTTCTCCCAGTGGTGCTCGTACCACTCCTGCAGCACCTTGACCGGGCCGCCGGTGATCTGCACGTTGAGTTCTATGTTCTGCGTCAGGCCGGGGACGGTGAAGTTGGACGATCCGACAAGCGCCGACGAGCCAACTACTTCCAGTCGGGCGTGCGTGATGTACGCCTTCGCGTGGAACTTCTCCTTGCGGTAGACGCGGCAGGTGATCTTCCCGGACTTCAGCGCATTCACGATCGCCGGCACGCCGCTCAGGAAGTCATTCTTGTCCTTCTCTGACTCCAAGCTGTTGTCCAGGGCCGACGTGATCTCGGTCAGTGTCCGTTCGAAGGCGACCTTGGTGCGACTGGAAACCTCGTTGCCCATGAGGATGCGGATACGGTCGACCTTCTGCCACTCGCCATCAAGCGCGAGGAGCGCGCCGATCTCGAAGTAAGCGGTCGCGATGTCAATGCGCTCGGAAAGCTGGCACCAGTCGCGCAGGTAGCGCAACGCCTTCCAGTCGTCGTTGCTGTTGTCGACGATGAACAGCTCACTGCCCGTGATGCTCGTCTTCGTCGGCATGTCAGCGCGCCCCCCGTTCGCGGCATCCAAAAGCGGGCATTCCAGCCTTGGTCAGCTCGCGCCCCACTGAGCCTGGCACGCGGAACTCAACGACAACCACGTGACCGGGGGTGTCAATGTTCGCGCGTGTCTCCGCGTGGGCATGATCGGTGTTGGGAGCAGTTGCTTCGATCATCATGAATCACTTCTTCGTGGGGCGCGCCGCTGTGGCGGAGGACTCCTGGAGCCAGCGGTCTATGGACACCTTGTGGAAGCGCCAGTGGCGGCCGACCTTGTGGCCGGGCACGCTGCCGCGCTGGACGAGCTTGTAGAGGGAGGACTGCGACATCTGTAGATACACCGCCAGATCGGAAATCGTCATGACCTCCGGCGTGGTCGGCGGATGGCGATGGGAAGCACGTGCGCGGGCCATCAGCTGAGTGTAGCAGTTATTGTCCGCTGGTGGACGGCCGGATCGGCCTGGGAAGGCCGCGTCGTAGGGCTCAACCGATGATGGACGGCCGCGCAACGAGAGATGCCCCGGTCGTCCGGGGCATTGGTGGGCGAGACTGCTGGTCCCCGCCTTTCAGGTGTCGCGGAGGTTCGGGAGCGGGCCGTCGGTCGCTTCGTCCCATTCGAGGGCGTAGCGCTCGGCGATGTCCT
>CAZPPG010000218.1:0-2855 GCA_964588385.1 uncultured Phycisphaeraceae bacterium | reverse complement strand
ATCACGGTCACGGGGATCCCGGCGCGAGAGAGCTCTTCGATCGCGCGGAGGCGGCCGCGCGAGGCGCTGGCCCGCGGCTCCATCTTCGCGGCGAGTTTCGGGTCGAGCGTGGTCAGGCTGACGGCCACGGCGCTGGCCCCGTCGCGGTGCAGATCGGCCAGCAGGTCGACGTCGCGGGTGACGAGGTGGTTCTTGGTCACGATCGAGACGGCCTGGCGGCATTCGGCCATGACTTCGAGGCAGCCCCGTGTGATCCTGAGCTCGCGTTCGACCGGCTGGTACGGGTCGGTGACCCCGGACATCACGATCGCCTCACCGGTCCAGCGCGGGTCGGCCAGTTCGCGGCGCAGAAGCCGGGGTGCATCGTGCTTGGCGAGGATCCTGGTTTCGAAGTCCACGCCGCACGACATCCCGAGGTACTCGTGCCCGGGACGGGCGTAGCAATAGATGCACCCGTGCTCGCAGCCGCGGTACGGGTTGACGGTCCAGTGGAAGGGCAGGTCGGGCGAATCGACCCGGTTGATCACGGAGCGGGAGTGGTCGGCGACGACGCTGGTGGGAACCTGCGTGCCGGAGGGCGCTTCGCGGGAAGTCTGATCGAGATGGTCACCCAGAACGTGGAGCCGAATGTCCTCGAAGCGATTGCCTGGGTTCAGATTGCTGGCGCGACCTCGGAGAGGTCCGGTTGTCAGGGCGTCCCGATGGCATGCAGAAGGATCTTGATCGGCTTCCACTTTGCAATCATAATCCAAACTTGTTGAATAAATCAATAGTAGACTTTGTTAAAATCAAAATAGCCGATGCGCTCGGCTAGGCGTTCTCCCGTTCTCCGGGGGGAGGGAGTACGCCAGTATGGAGGAACTGGTCCGTAAGCGGCCTGCGGCACCGAGACCCGATCCGGACCGTCCGTGGCGGGACTCTACCTTGGTGCTGGCGGCAGGAAGAACCTCGGGGGGTTCGGCTACCATGCCGTCGCGTCGACGGGGCGTGTGGTCCCGGCGGTGCGACACGGAACCGCGAACCCATGATCAAGATCAGCGTGAACGTGGCCCGGCTGGCGGGCCTGGCGGCGATATCGATCGTGTCCCTGTCGGCGCTGGCGCAGGGCGATCCCAAGGGCGGTCAGCCCGCGGCGCAACCACCGGCCGGCGCGGCACCTGCCGCGAAGGCCCCCGAGACGGAGAAGACCGTGCAGGTGATCATGTCAACGTCGATGGGGGATGTGACGATCGAGCTGTACCGCGACAAGGCTCCGATCACGGTGGACAACTTCCTGAAGTACGTGGACGAGAAGTTCTACGACGGGACGGTCTTCCACCGCGTGATCCCGACCTTCATGATCCAGGGGGGCGGGTTCGTGAGCGACGGGGGCAAGGGCCTGTCGGAGAAGAAGAACAAGCGCGGGCCGATCAAGAACGAGTGGAAGAACGGGCTCAAGAACACGGCGGGGACGATCGCGATGGCCCGCACGAACGACCCGGACTCGGCGACGTGCCAGTTCTTCATCAACGTGAAGGACAACAACTTTCTGAGCGAACCCCAGCCCGGGCGCGACGCGTCGGGGTTCGTCGGGTACTGCGTCTTCGGCAAGGTGGTCTCGGGCATGGACGTGGTCGAGAAGATCAAGGCCGTGCCGACCGCCCGCACGATGTTCTCGGAGGCCCAGCCGCTCGATACGGTTGAGATCAAGTCGATCCGCCGCGTGGAGGCGGCGTCCGAAGGGGACGCGGCGAAGAAGGGCGGCTGAGACGGCGCTCAGTGCAGCACGCGGTAGATCTCCGCCTCGTCCGTCAGGCCGCGTGAGGCTTTCTCTTCGGCGTCCTCGCGCATGCTCTTGAACCCGGAGCGCTTGGCCGCGTCCGCCAGCGTGATCGCGTCGGCGTTCTGCGCCGTGAGGCGGCGCAGTTCGTCGTTCATGGGCATCACCTCGTACACCGCGAGCCTGCCCTTGTATCCCGTGCCGTAGCAGAGCTCGCACGGCTCGCCGCCGGGGCCGGTCTTCCCGCCGCGGCAGGCCACGCAGACGCGTCGCAGCAGGCGCTGCGCCAGCACGGCCATCAGCGAGCTGGTGACGAGGTAGGGCGCGACGCCGATGTCGATGAGTCGCGTGATGGCGCTCGGGGCGTCGTTGGTGTGCAGGGTCGCGAGGACGAGGTGGCCGGTGAGCGACGCCTGGATGGCCAGCTGGGCGGTCTCGTTGTCGCGGACTTCGCCGACGAGGATGACGTCGGGGTCCTGGCGGAGCAGGCTGCGCAGGCCGGTCGCGAACGTCACGCCGCGCTTGGGGTTCACCTGCATCTGGCTGATGCCGTCGAGGTGGTACTCGACCGGGTCCTCGATGGTCATGACGTTGCGGCTGTTGCGGTCGACGCGCTGGAGCGCGGCGTAGAGCGTGGTGGTCTTTCCCGAGCCGGTGGGGCCGGTGACGAGGATAATGCCGGTGGGCCGGTCCACGAGCTCGAGGAGCTCGGCCTGCATCGGCTTGGCCATGCCGATGTCGTCGAGGGAGAGCTGGGTCGAGGACTGGTCGAGCAGGCGGAGCACGAGGCGCTCGCCGTAGACCGTCGGGATGCACGAGAAGCGGATGTCGATCTTGCGGCTGCCGACGCGGACGCTGGTGTGGCCGTCCTGGGGCGAGTGGCGGTTGGCGATGTCGAGCTCGGTCATGACCTTGAGGCGCGAGCTGATCGCGGGCGCGAGCGAGAGCGGCGGGCTGAAGGCGTCCATCAGCATCCCGTCCACGCGGAAGCGGATCAGCAGCCGGTTCTCCTGCGGGTGCACGTGCACGTCGCTGGCCCGCCGCCGCAGGGCCTCGAAGAGGATCATGTTCACGAGGCGGATGACCGGCGTCTGGC
>CAZPPG010000217.1:0-2856 GCA_964588385.1 uncultured Phycisphaeraceae bacterium | reverse complement strand
GCGAGCCCGGCTTCGTTGAGCGCAAGCTGCTGATCGTGCCCGAGGAAGCCGAACTCGTGCGATCGGTCTACACCGGATACCTGGAGCTTCGCTCGTTGGTCGCGCTGGCCGCTCGACTCAACGCGGCGGGTCATCACACCAAGCGCTGGACCAGCAGCCGTGGTACGTCTCGCGGAGGCAAGCCTTTCTCCACCTCGCTCGTGCATCGCATCCTCACCAATCCGATCTACATCGGCAAGATCGCCCACACACGCCGGGTCGTTTCCACCGCTCCTGGCGCTCGACGACCCGAATCGGTGACCGAAGTCCATGACGGCCTGCACGACCCCATCATCCCGCGCGAGTTGTGGGACGAGGTCCACGAGATGATGACGGTCGCCAACCGGGGCACGACCACCCGCTGGACACACACGCACCTTCTCAAGGGCAAGCTGCGGACCTTTGAAGGCCACACCATGTCGCCGAGTTCGACGCAGCTCAAGAAGGACGACGAGACCAGCGACCCCAACCGCCGGATCGTGCGCTACTACGTCAGCCAGAAGGCGGTTAAGCACGGTTACGCCGCGTGTCCGATCAAGTCGCTCAACGCCAACGTGATCGACGACCTCGTCCGGGCGCTCGTGGTCGACCATCTCGCTCGGGCCGCACTCCACCCAGTCGATCTCCGTCCGCACGAGCCCTCGCTCCGCGACCACTGGCTCCGTGAGGCCATTGCTCGCGTTGTTGTTGCACTTGACCGGATCACCATCGACCTCATCGATGAGCGCGTCCTGGCCTGCGCTGAAGCAGTCAGCGCCATGCCCGTTCCGAAGCCAGCCCTCCAGGAAGCACCAGCCTGCACGGTGCCAACGTCCCCATTCAGACCATCCGTCACCACGCAAGACGGTCACACCACACTCGCACTCGCCATCCTGATCAAGCGCCTCGACGGACGCCGGATGCTCCTCTCGCCCGACGGACACGACCTCCTTCTGTCCAGTCATGCTGGCAGCCGAGCCCATGCCCACCCTCAGTTGGTTCTGGCCATCGGTCAGGCTTTCGCCGTCCGTGCCGACCTGCTCCGCACCGGCGATACCGTTGAGTCGATCGCCGGGCGGAACGGCTGTTCGGCTGCCCGAGTCAAGCAGCTCCTCATGCTGACGCAGTTGTCGCCACGGATCCTTCGCGCTGCGCTCACAGCAGGGCTGCCGCCACGCTTGACCGTGAGCGATCTGATCGAAGCCGCCCAGCGGGTCGAATGGCCTCAGCAGGAGGCATCGCTGGGCATGTTGAAGGGTGAATGGGCAGCGGTGTAATAGCTCAGTAGGATGGATCTCGATCGGGAGCACGTTCATGCCAAGCAAATGGTCGGACTACCAAGAAGCAGTTGCGGACTTTTTTCGGAACCTCGGTTTGGACGCAGAGTCCAATGTCACAGTCCGTGGTTCGCGCACTACGCATGACGTCGACGTGCTGGTGCGACTCCGCCATATTGGTTTCGACGTCATGTGGATTGTTGAGTGCAAGTTATGGGAGACGAGGATCACAAAGGTGCATGTGCTGGCACTTCGTACGATTGTTATCGATGTTGGCGCCGATCGCGGCATACTGCTATCGGAAAGCGGGTTTCAGAGTGGAGCAGAGGAGGCCGCAACGCTGACGAACGTGCATACCACCTCGTTGGCGCATCTCACCAATAGTGCCGCGTCGGAAGTACACGCCATGCAACTGCGGAATCTATACGACCGCGTTGAAGCCGCCAGCGAACTGTACTGGAGCATTTCGAAGGAGGATCGGATTGCCCTGGAGCTGCGCCCAGATGTGGGCTTCTGCGGATATTCCGGTGCTCGGGTCGTGGAACGCGCTCGTGACCTCTTGACAAAGGCGTTTCGCGGCAACTACCCCATAACGGGGGACAGCGTTGCCCACTTTGGGGAAGTCACAGCGGGACCATTCGCAACGCCAAGGGAACTGATTGATGGATTGAACCCCGTTGTCACAGATCTAGAAAGACGGCTTGCCCGCGCAAGCCGGAATGTGTAACGCATGGAAGCCGAGCTGCCACAGCAGATCCGCTTCGGAGAATGATGCGCAGGGAGTCCTTGCTCGCGACCATCACGTGCCCACGCTCGCCGGTGAGCGCGGGCAAGACCGGAACTAGCAGGGCTGTTGCGGCTCTACACGCTGAATCCACCTATGCCACATGGTCGACAGGGTTCCGTCTCCGCACCGGCCAGCCGCTTCCTGCGACTCACCATTCCAGCCCCTTCTTCTCGCGTCCTCAGCCGCAAGTACCCAATACATCCCTTGAAGAGGCCCTAATTCGGAGGCGATGCTGGTTGCAGAAAGCGATGGTCTGTGCGTCATCGGTCGGGCCGCAAGTTCCCGGGCCAATCGGTCCAAACCGTTCCACGCCGACTCCGCGTCGCGTCGCGGCAGACGAATGTCGGCTGACTCCAGCAACGGGGGTGGGTCAGGGTCGATCGTGAATTTCTGCAGCGCATCCGTATAGGCGTGGAGACTGCTCATCACATGCGAGTAGCCTCCGAGTTCGACGCCCAACCAGCCGGCCACGACTTCCTGAATGAACGTGAACTGCACAAGGTTGTAGGGCAGGCCACGGAAGAGGTCGTTGCTGCGGCACGTCTGAAGCCAATGCAATCGGCCATGGACCAGCCGCAGGCTGCTGAGCACGTTGCAGGGCACGTCTCCCGATCTCGCAATGCCGCCATCGGACGGGAGATCGTCCCGCGGGTCCCAGATCGAGAGCACCACTTGACGCGTCTCCCCGTTCGCGCTCAGCACAGCGGCCGCACGGTCGAGTTGGTCAAACCCCCATCGCCCTCGGAGCCGAACTCCGTACGCACCCGCCGCTCG
>CAZPPG010000216.1:773-2896 GCA_964588385.1 uncultured Phycisphaeraceae bacterium | reverse complement strand
TCAAAAGCCGCGGCCTGGTTCGCGCGGGAGACCGGGAAGATCCCGTCCGGATCTTCGAATTCGTGAGCGCTCACCAGGCCCAACACCGAATTGCCACGATGTGCCGCGTGCTGGAGGTCTCCACCAGCGGCTACTACGCGTGGAGGAAGCGATCGGCGTCTGCGCGGGAGCAGGAGGATGCCGTGCTGTTGCGGAAGATCCGGGCGATTCATGTGGCGTCGCGCGAATCGTACGGCGTGGTGCGAGTCCACCGGGAGCTCGTGGATCAGGGCGCTTCGGTCGGCCGGGATCGCGTGGCCCGGCTCATGCGGCAGGCGGGGCTGCGGGGCATTACGCGGCGACGGTTCGTCGTCACGACGCAGCGGGACGAGAAGGCTCGGCCGGCGCCGGACCTCGTGGAGCGCCGGTTTGAGGCCACGAGACCGAACCAGCTCTGGGTCGCGGACGCGACGTACATTCCGACCGTGGCGGGGTTCCTCTTCCTCGCCATGGTGCTCGACGTCTTCAGCCGCAAGGTGGTGGGATGGGCGATGGCGACGCGGCTGCGCACGGAGCTCATGCTGGCGGCGCTCGAGATGGCGGTTGCAGGGCGGCGACCGAAGGGCGTGATCCATCACAGCGACCAGGGCTGTCAGTACACCGCGGTGGCCTTCGGCAAGCGATGCAAGGCTCTCGGGATTCAGATGTCGATGGGAAGCGTCGGCGATGCGTACGATAACGCCATGGCGGAGAGCTTCTTCGCCACGCTCGAGTGCGAGCTGCTTGCACGAGAGCGCTTCAAGACGCCGGCCGAGGCGGAGCCCGAGGTGTTCGCCTGGATCGAGGGCTGGTACAACTCGCAGCGCCGGCACTCGTCGATCGGGTACGTGTCCCCGAACGAGTTCGAGCGACGCCATGCGGAGGGGGTAGCCCGGCCTCGGGTCGAGCGGAGATCGCCGATCCTGGGGCAACCGCGCGAGTCGCTCTCACGCGACGCGGGCGCCGGAGGCGGGGACTCCGGTAGAGTAGAACGCAGGCGCGCCACGACTCCGTCGAGCCGCGCGTTTCCAGCGTCCCCTCATCGAACCGTACGTGCAGATTTCCCGCATACGGCTCTCCGACCACCTTTCGTCGGAGGCGTTCACGCCAGACCCGGGAGATGGCTCACCTTCCCCACCATCCGGTAGAGCCGACATCGATCATGCAGATAGCCGTAGCCCCACCGCCGCTTGGCGAAACGCCAGCGGCAGCGGTGCTTGCGGCGAAGCCAGAGCTGGACCTCGCTGCGCGCCATCCAGTCCACGACGTGGAACGCGCGATTGCTGTTCCCGACGCGGAAGTACGTGCACCACCCGTTGAGCACCGGGTTGAGCTTCCGGATGACTGTGCCCAGCGGCATCGCGCTGGGGACCGACCGCACCGTCGCGCGGATCTTGCCGCCGATGTTTCGACGCGCCTTCGCCTGCGGCCACAGATACAGCCGCTGGCGAGGCCGGCGAAACTCGAAGCCGAGAAAGGCAAAGCCCTCCGACGCCGTGGTCGTGCGGCTCTTCTCCCGATTGATCTGGAGACGAAGCGCCTCGACCTGACGTTGGAACCTTTGCCAGGCCTCCTCGGCAGCCTCCGCCGTGGGTGCCAGCAACAACATGTCGTCGGCGTAGCGGATCAGTCGCGCGGGACCGAGGGAGTTCCCATCCATCCCACACCACTGCCGGTCCACCTCGTGCAGCAAGATGTTCGACAACAGAGGAGAGATCACGCCGCCCTGGGGCGTTCCTTTGTCCGGGTGTCGTACCCGACCGTCTTCGAGTACGCCGGCGGCGAGCCATGCGCGCAGCAGACGAAGCACCCGCGTGTCGCCGACACGTCGCTCCACGAACTTCATCAAGAGCTCGTGATCGATGTTGTCGAAGTACGCCGCGAGGTCGATGTCGACTACGTGTTGCTCCCCGCCCTGCACCGCCTCGACGATGGCCGCCAGTGCCATGCGCTGGCTGCGCTCGGGTCGGAAGCCGTACGAGCACGGACGGAAGTCCGCCTCGAAGAGCGGCTCGATGACGAGCTTCACCGCCATCTGCACGACTCGATCTCGGACCGTCGGAATCCCCAGTGGCCGCGTTCGCCCGGGCTGCCCGGGCTTCGGG
>CAZPPG010000216.1:0-763 GCA_964588385.1 uncultured Phycisphaeraceae bacterium | reverse complement strand
ACGCGCCGCACCGCCTGAGCCCGGTAGCGCCCGGCCTGGAGCAGCTCCTGCGTCTCCGCCAGGAACCGCTCCTCACCGTGTCTCCGAACCTCGGCAATGCTCTGCCCGTCGACCCCGGCCGCTCCTCCGTTGGCCTTCACCCGCTGCCACGCTTCCTGCAGGATGTCGAGTCGACTCACCTTGTCATGAAGAAGGGTGAACCTCCTTTCCGGCTGGCACTTGGCCGCCCGATAGAGCGCTCTTTGCAGCTTGCGGACCTTGTCCATCCGCCCAGGAGCGGACTTCGGCCGGGATGGAGCAAACCCTCGCGGGTGCAGTCCGGCGGCCTTTCCCTGCTTCGAACGCACGGTGGAAGTAGCGGCCCTTCCCTCCCCGCGGTTGTCCCGCGGCTCGACGGTACTATGGCCGCCTCCGACTCCCTGCGCGGCTTCGAGCCTGCGATTTCGGGGATCACCCTTATTCGCTCCTCTACACGGATCGGCGTCCTTCGCCTCACCGTGACCGTGCAGGGTCTCTCCGGTTGCCTCGGTGCTCTGTCTCCGCGTGCCGCCGCCCTCTACACCGTCCCGGCGAGACGGAATTCCACTCGCTGCTCTCCGTCTCGTAGCAGGCTTCGCCGTCGGGAGACCGGCTCGCCCCGGGAAGAATTCCAACTGAGTCGGCCTACTCGTTGGTGGGGTTGACGATGCTGAAACGGCGTTCACTTGCGTTGCGGCCCGCGAATTCGCCTCGCCTCCCTGCCGACACATGGAGGCTTCGTCGT
>CAZPPG010000215.1:0-2899 GCA_964588385.1 uncultured Phycisphaeraceae bacterium | reverse complement strand
CTCGGACCGCGGAATGGGGTGAACTGGAACGACTGAACGGCGATCAGCCTTCGCCTGTTTTTCGCGGCGGTCTCGACTCCCTGGCTCCGCTGACAGACACGGTCTTCATCGGCTCTCTGCCGAATGGCCGCGTCCTCCGTTCGCACGATTCGGGCCGGACTTGGCGTGCGGTGCGGATTGGCCAAGGCGAACTCGTCGTGCGGCTCGGCGTCATAAATACGTCCCGCGCTTGGGCGTTGACTGCGCGCGGCACGATGTTCGTGACCCAAGACCAAGGGCAATCATGGATCGCCAGCGTCATACCGTCCGGCCTTCGAATTCACCGAGCGGCCTTCGCCAATGTCCAGGCTGGCCTTGCATTCGCGCACACCATGAAATCCGCGATGGTGGTCGAGGCACTGCGAAGCGCGGACGCTGGGCAAACGTGGACCCTCGTTGAGGGCAGCAACGCCACTTCACGACTGGACTCCACCTCGAATCTGTTTGCGACAAGCGACGGTGCGTTCTGGACGGTCGGCCCGGAAGAGCTCTACCGCACTCGCGACTTGGCTACCACGTGGGAGCGGGTCCCGCTGGATTTTAAGGATGGCGATAGCCAGCGTCTAATTACAACGGCCGCCTTTGCCGACTCGATCGCCGCTTTCCGCTCCTCCGATGGGATCTTGAACCTATTCATGAACCCGCCTCTGCTCGCCCGTGCGCTGCCCTCCACCGAAGAACTGATGGATGCTCGTCACCTGACGTGGAACGCAACTCCGGGCGCGCCTTCATCGGATATCGCGACGCGCGAACAACTCTCTCGCTTTCTTGCGCTCTCCCCCAACTACGCGTTCGCGCGCGACCGCCACGGCACGCTCCTGCGTTCTCGCGACCTGGGCCGCTCCTGGCAGGCGCTTCCCGAGAGCGGGTACTCGCGCACGGTAGCGCCGTGGTACTACGTCGCGATGGCCGGGCTTGGGTGCTTGATCGCGTGGTCCTTCGTACCGGCTTCATCGCCATCGGCAAAGAAGACCATTGGCGAAGTGGGTGTCTCGGACGACCCGATCGACAGCGCGGCACGCGACAAGCTCGGCTTTGCGCCCTTGGCCCGCGGGATCGCGTACTTCCTCGTCAATCCCAAGACCGAGGCACCGTTGACGATCGCCATCACGGGGGCGTGGGGGTGTGGCAAATCTTCGCTTATGCGTCTGCTCCGATCGGAATTGCGGGACGCGCAGTTTCCGATCGCCTGGTTCAACGCGTGGCACCAGCAAAGCGAGCTGAGCCTGCTGGCGACCCTCTTGGAGGGAGTTCAAAAGCACGCGGCACCGTCCATGCTGGATCCCCACGGTTGGCTATTCCGCGCCAGGCTGCTGGGCATCAGGACCCGGCAGAAGTTCAGCGAGCGGCCCATCATCACCTCGGCCCTCGCGCTCATCGTCGTGGCCGCGATCGGCTGGGCTCTCGTCGATACTCCGCCCGCAGCTCCTCCGGCCGAGCCTGTCCTCGTTGCAAAGACTTCCCCGCACGGAACGTTCTCTATTGAGCTCCCGGCGTTCAAGGTCTCCGGGACCGTCTCCCCCACGGCCCCCCCACCACCCGAGGACCAAAGTCCGCTCATTGATTTTTCCGACATCGGCGGTTCGTTCGCGCGCGTCGCGGACAAACTGAGGCAGTACGCTCCGCAAACCGCGGGGGTGATCGCGCTCGTCGGCACGCTGCTCGGCCCCGTCCGCCGGGGCCTGGTCTCCTTCGGTGTCGACCCCGGCAAGCTCGTGGCCATGGCGTCCCCCGATGCAACAGCGGCCGAGCTGAGGGCGCAAACGAGCTTTCGCGAGCGCTTCGCCAAGGAGTTCGAGCAGGTCACCACCGCCCTGGGACACAAGCGGAAGTTCGTGCTGTTCATCGACGACCTCGATCGCTGCGCCCCCGACAAGGTCGTCGAGATGCTCGAAGCAGCCAACTACCTGGTGACCGCGGGCCGATGCGTGATCGTCATGGGTTTCGCGCCCGACTATGTGCGCACGAGCATTACGCTGCAGTACGCTACGCTCATCGAAGGGCTCGAGTCTCGCAAGGGTTCGGCAACGGTCAACGGGGGAGTGTCCGCGAAGAGACACCGGGACTTTGCCACTCACTACCTTGAAAAACTCGTGAACATCGAGGTCCCTGTCCCCGATCCCGAACGCGATGTTGCCGCCGGGCTTGTTCTTCCCGATTCACCCGCGACGCGACCGTCCGGATTCCTTCTGCTTGACGCTCTCCCCGGTGTGCTTCGCGTCGTGGCGTCATGCAGCATCGCTGTGTTCCTGCTCTGCTTGGCGTTCTGGCTAGGGCATCAGCTACTTCCGAACCTCCTTCCTCGTGATGCTCGCATCGGATTCGCAGATTCGCCTAAATCCCGGCCCATCACACCCAGCAATGGGCCCGTGCGCACCGATTCGCCCGCTACCAACGCCAAGCCGCTCGACGATCCGTCGCCCGAATCGCGGTCAACGCCAGCCGAATTTGGCGAGCCGGATCGCCGGTCGCCACTGCCGCTCACCTGGGTCGGAGCGCTGGGCCTTGCATTTTCCGCCGCGGCTTTAGGTGCTTACGCGGCGCTACGGCAGTCTCGCGCGGAAGACACGGAGGAATTCCGGGTCGCGTTGCGGGCATGGTTCCCGCTCATCGACGCCAGCAACCCAACGCCTCGAGAGATCAAGCGGTACCTGAACCGCGTGCGTTATTACGCCATGCGCCAAAGGGCCAACGAACCGGCACCACCCTGGTGGAAAATGATCTGCCGTGGGTGGGACGATGCTGCGGACGCGCAGCCAGCGCCTTCTCGTGGGCGTGTGATCGACGAAGACGCATTGGTGGCGCTGAGTGCCATCGAGCAGTTCCGCCCCGAATACCTGACCGAGCTCGCGACCACCTC
>CAZPPG010000214.1:0-2941 GCA_964588385.1 uncultured Phycisphaeraceae bacterium | reverse complement strand
CGCCGTCAGGATTACCAAGAAGGAAAGCCTCAGACTCGGCTTCGGCGCTCGAGATACCTCCCGCGTTATCCCACACGCGCAACCGAGTGCGGTCGAATGCAACTACGATCTTGGCCCGCGACTTCTTCACATGCCGCTGTCGGAAGAAGCCCATGACGTCGAGGCCAATGCGTTCAATCTCTTTGCTCACAGCATTGTCGATGAGATCAAGGACACAGTCACCAATGCTGATGTCCCTGGTCAACATCTCGATGAAGAAGGCTTTAGTTGGTCGTGTCTGAATCTTTCTGTCCATCACCGTGTCCCTTTCCCAAGGGGTTGCGCCCGCAGCCGGGAGGCAATGAGCGTGCAGTGGTCGGGTTCGCGGTCGCAGGCAACGACACGCATCCCTGCCCTACGCGCAGCGACTGCGGCGCCACCGCTCCCCGAATAGACATCTACAAAGAGACCGGTCCGACGCCCGGCGATGGCGACAATGCGTTCGGTCAGCATTGACGGAAGCTCGTTGGCCTTACGACGTTTGAATTTGCGGTGCCGAACAGGGCTGAGATCATCCCACACGTCACTCAAGTTGATTCCGGCCTCAATAAACGACTTGTAACCGCCATAGTCCTTGACGTAGTCGCCGCAGTGGCGACACCGGGGCGCGGGGATCTTTGGGCGAGTGAAGGTGGTCGGGTCGCCCTTCGTGAAATAGAGAAGTGCGTAATGAGCAGGATACAACGAGGGCCCGCGAACGAAGCCGTTCTTCATCGCAATGGCGATCCAATGTCGAAACACAAGCTGTCGTTGAAGAATAGGAGCGAATCGGATTGCCCAGCGGGGGATGTGGTACAGGAAGAGTGCGCCGCCGGGGCGGAGCTTGTAAACGCACTCCTCAAGTACGCGGCAGAGCTGGCGAAAGTAGTCACGCGCGGAGAGGCGGTCATCGCGGGCTCTCGCACTACCGTAAGGCTTGCCCAGATTGAAGGGGGGATCGAGGAAGACGAGGTCGGCCGACTCGTCCCTCAAGGCCCGAAGGAACGCAAGGGAGTCGGCCTCGACCACGACGGCCCCATCGAGTGATTTCTCCGGCCCCGGTGGTTTACCGCGCCACACGGACCCTTTGATCGGTTTCGTAGGAGTCCTTCGCTTCGGCTTTCTAGCCGCCATTCAGTCCTCGTGGCAGTCGCGCGTTACCAGCGGTTCTCGCGTGCGGGCATTGCCAGCCTGTTTCGATGAACACGGGCATTCGGATCGCAGGAGAGCCTGAGAGTCGTAACGCAATGGGGGGCAATGCGCAACCCCTGAGTTGTGGTGTGGGCGATTGACCGAACGATGCGACTAGCTTCGGTCGTCGCTTGCGGAACGGGAGACGGCCCGTGCGAGCGCTAGAGCGTCGAACATGTGCAGCCAGTACTTGTCACGCGGTCGAAGTCCGAGGGCCGGTCGGGCCGGGCGTCGAGGAATGAGCTCACTAAGTTGATCGAAGCCGTTCCGGGCCAGATGCTCTGCCACCTCGATCTTTGTCGCGCGAGGATTGCCGGTGACACGCTCACGAATCGCCTCCGGAGTCAGCGCGACAACCTCAAGCCCAAGTTCCGATGCTCTCTCCCGCAGTTCGTCAGTGATGACGTTGAGCAGGTGCGACCGCTTGGTCGGCAGGTTGAGCGGCTCCTCGATCGCGACAACGGCGGGCTGGTGCTTCTCGATCGCCGCCAGCGCGATTCGTCGGGCCTGACCGATCACGTCGTGCGGGCGCTTGCCGTTTCGGAGCGTACGCACGCCAAAGTATCTGAGTTCGCGTCCGCGCAGGACGACGAGGCCCATCTCCCTCGTTCCGGGATCAATGCCGATGATGGTCTTGTGCTCCATGAAGTTTGAGTCATTGACGTAATCAAATGCCCTCCCGAGAGTCCGCTCGGCGGCGGTCCCTTGCGGACCGCGTTCGAGTCGGTGGCGCTCGGCAAGGCGGAGGCGCCAGGGTTCGGCCGGATCACCGGCCGCGGGAGGGCGGGTGCGTCGCTTGGTGGTGTAGCGCCAGGGCGATCGCATCGAACATGTTCTGCCAGTACCGCTCCTTCCAGCGCCGATCTTGCGTCAGGTAGACGCGGAGCGTCGGGAAGCGGTGCGCGACGGCGATTGCCACCTCAGGCTTCTTGGCCTTGCCGTTGCCGGCGACGGTCGCGCGGACGGACTGCGGCGAGTACATCGTGAAGTCGGCGTGCTGACGAGTGGCGAGGTTCTTGGCGGACCGACTCAACCGGTGGAGCTGGTCGAGCCACGGTACCGGGTGTCGGTAGGTCTTCTCGACTACCACGATGTCGGGCCGGTGCGTCCGCAGCCATGAGCGCACGTGCCGTCGAGCAGACGGAAGCCGCTCCGACTTCGGCACGCGTCGGAGGCCCAGCACGCCGCTGGTCACGAGGCGGCGGCCGTTGAGTACGGCGTAGCCGAGATCGCGAAGTCCGGGGTCGAGAGCGAGGATGGTGTCAGTCTTGTTGCGCATGGCGTTTGAGTAAGTAGATGAAGAGTGCGGTTCGGGAGCGGCGGATCTGGGTTTCGGGCACGGCCAGCGTACCGGCAAGCGCTCGTTTCACGACATCGTCGCGGTGGTGGAGAGCGAGCGCCGCCTGCAGGGCTTCTTCGTTGCCGTTCTCCCCCAGCGCCTGCTGGAGCTTTCGAACCGTGAAGAAACGGGACGGCTTCGTCGACGCGGTCGGCGTCTCCGGCGCTGCGGCTCGCTTCATGGCGATACGGACCTTGCCATTCAGCCGGACGGCGTCGAGGTAGCCGGCCTTCCGCAGGTGCCCGAGCCAGGAACGGACTGTGCCCTCGGGCAGCCCCATGTCCCGCCCGACCGCCGCGGGCTCGACCTCGAAAGTGTCAGCACCGGCGGGGAGCCGAGCCAACAGGTCGAGGTAGAGCCAGAGTCCCGCGCGCATGCGTCGCAGGTGGTAGG
>CAZPPG010000213.1:0-2949 GCA_964588385.1 uncultured Phycisphaeraceae bacterium | reverse complement strand
TCTCGTACCGCCGTGCACTGCTTGACCTTGAGGCGCTCAGCGGCTTCCCGGTGTGGCGGTTCGCGCCCCCACCCGAGCCCTCGACCGTCTCCTCACAGGAAAGGAATACACCATGAGCATCATCAAGCGAGCCCCGGGCGCGCTGCTCCGAGGCCTCCCAACGGTCCTCACCCTCGCCGTTCTCGCGGGCGTCGGCTACGTTGGCCACCGCACGGGGTGGAAGATCCCAGCCGCATCGGAGGTCTTCGGCGCCGGCAAGGAGCCTCGCGAGGACTGGTGTGGCGAGCACGGCGTCCCTGAGTCCAGTTGCGTCATCTGCCGCGGCCTGAAGGCGAACGCCGTCCCACCGTCGCAGCAGCGCAAGGGTGGTGCTGCGACGGGTGACGTTCCGGCTGAGCCTGAGATCGAGCAGGTCGGGACCAAGAAGCGACCGGCGGTGCAGCTGACGACGGCCGACACCGCGGCGCGGGCCGGGATTGAGGTACAGCCCGCCTCCGTCAAGCCGATGAACGAGACGGTTGAAGCCAACGCCGAAGTCTCGTTCGATCTCTCCAGGTACGCCCAAGTCGCCTCGCGCGTGCCCGGAACAGTCGCGCTCATGCGCGCCCAGCCCGGGCAGCGCGTCAAGCGCGGCGACGTACTCGCGTTGATCGACGCCGTCGAGGTCGGGCGGGCCAAGGCGGAACTCCTCCAAGCCGCCGCGCAGGTCGTCAGCAGGCAGCGGGGGCTGGACCGCATCCGCAACTCGACCGAGGCTGGATTCCGCAACCAAGCCGACCTGGTAACCGCCGAGGCCGAGCTGAAGGAGGCTTCCATCCGCCTGTTCAATGCGCGGCAATCGCTGGTCAACCTCGGGCTTCCTGTCCCCACCACGGCCGAGGGCGAGATTCCCGGGGAGCGGGATGTGCTCCACCTCGGGCTCCCCGAACCGATCCTTACGGAGCTCGACCCGTCCCGCACGTCGGGCAATCTTCTGCCGCTGCTGTCGCCGATGGATGGGGTGGTGATCGCCCGCGCTGGCGTTGCCGTTGCTGGCGAGGTTGTTGAGTCGGGCAAGCCACTGCTGGTGGTTTCCGACACATCCCGGCTCTGGGTACACGCCGAGCTGACACCGGCCCAGGCGGCGAAGGCACGTCTCGGTCAGCCGCTCGAGTTCGTGCCCGACGTCGCCGGTGCGACTCCGGTCATGGGGAAGTTGATCTGGATCAGTCCGGAGGTCAACGAGAAGACCAGGACGATCCAGGTGCGAGCCGAGGTTGACAACAGCGACGGCCACCTCTTTGCCAACTCTTTCGGCAGGGCCCGCATCACCGTGAGGTCGTCGCAATCGGCGGTCGTGGTTCCCGAATCGGCCCTTCAGAAGGACGGCGAGTCGCACCTGCTCTTCGTCAAGCTCAACGACGAGGTCTTCCAGACCCGCGAGGTCCGTATCGGCGGTCACGGCGGCGGCTGGGTTGAGATCGTTGCGGGTCTGCGGGCAGGTGAGCCCGTCGCCATCAAGGGCAGCTACGCGCTAGCGGCCCAGCTCAACCGGGCCAAGCTTGGCGCCGGCTGCACCGACGACTGAACCTGGAGATAGCCATGCTCAACTGGATCATCGACTGGTCGCTTCGGAATAGGTTCATCGTCATCGTCGCCTCGCTGCTCTTCGCGGGCCTGGGGGTCATGGCGCTCAAGGACCTCGACATCGACGCCTTCCCCGACACCACGCCGGTGCAGGTGCAGATCAACACGGTGGCCCCGTCCTTGGGGCCCGAGGAGGTCGAGCGGCAGATCTCGTTCCCGGTCGAGCAGGCGCTCGGCGGCCTCCCGCACCTCCAGAACGTGCGGAGCGTCTCGAAGTTCGGATTCTCCCAAGTCGTCGTCACCTTCGACGACAAGATGTCGATTTTCCTGGCGCGGCAGCTCGTCGCCGAGCGGCTGAACGCGGTGGAGATTCCCGAGGGAATCTCGCCGCCGCAGATGGGCCCGATTGCGACGGGCCTGGGCGAGGTGTTCCACTACGTCGTGTCGAGCGACGGCATCGACCTCACTGAGCTGCGGACGATCCACGATTGGACGGTCAAACCCGCGCTGCGGACAGTACCGGGCGTCGCGGAGGTGAACAGCTGGGGCGGCTTCGAGAAGCAATTCCAGGTCCGGATCGACCCGGACCGTCTGGTCAAGTACGACGTGGCCTTCGACGAGGTCACAGAGGCCATCCGCCGCAACAACGCCAACGTCGGCGGTGGCAACATCGCCCGGTCGGGCGGCAGCCTGCTCGTCCAGGGGCTGGGCAGAGTCGGTTCGCTAGAAGAGATCAGCAACATCCCCATCACCGCCCGCGGCGGGGTGCCCATTCGCGTTGCGGATGTTGCCGAGGTCAACACGGGCGCCGAGATCCGTCGTGGCGCGGTGAGCTACGACGGAAAAGGCGAGGCGATCCTGGGCCTGGGCTTCATGCTTATGGGAGAGAACAGCCACGACGTGACCTCGCGGTTGCGCGACAAGCTGGCGGAGATCAAACCTTTCCTTCCCGCCGGGGTCAACGTTGACATCGTGTACGACCGAACGGAACTCGTTGACCAGGTAATCGACACCGTTCGTAAGAACCTGTTCGAGGGCGGGCTGCTGGTCATCGCGGTGCTGTTCGTATTCCTGGGGAACCTGCGGGCCGGGCTCATCGTCGCCTCCGCCATCCCCCTCTCCATGCTCTTCGCGTTCGACTCGATGCTGCGGTTCGGTATCTCCGGGAGCCTCCTGAGCCTCGGCGCCATCGACTTCGGACTCGTCGTGGACAGCTCGGTCATCATGATAGAGAACACGATGCGTCACCTTTCGCACGACCAGTTGAGCCGCCGCAAGATCGACATCGTGCGGGACGCGGCGATTGAGGTCCGCAAGCCCACGATGTTCGGCGAGCTGATCATCATCATCGTTTTCCTGCCCATCCTGACCCTGGAGGGGATC
>CAZPPG010000212.1:0-2949 GCA_964588385.1 uncultured Phycisphaeraceae bacterium | reverse complement strand
TGTCTATGGGTTGCAGCTTGCATCGCATTTGGCATCACGGCTGCACCATCGCTAGGGGCCGCCGCGCAATCACCGTCTCAGGCTTCCTCCACCGACGCCTCTCTTGTCCTGGCCGGTCAAATGGAACTTGCCCGCTTCACGGACATGGTGGCGGAGCGGCTGAAGCTGAATCTAGAGTACGACCCCGCATTGTTGACGGGGAGCGTCAACATCCGTACCGAGGAAGGGCTCTCCGAACAGGAGCTGTGGCATCTCTTCAATGGCGTGCTGGCGACGCGCGCGCTGACAACGGTGCTGGATCCGGCCCAGCGGACCTATCGCATCGTGAAGGTCTCGGACGCTGTGGGTGTCGCGCCCATCCAGTCTGCGCTGCGTCCCGATCCCACCGATCCGACTCGGCCCGATAGTCCGGGCGCGGGCTTCATCACCGTGGTGCTGCGCACCGAGCATCGTCCAGCGAAGGACCTTGTCGAGCCGCTCTCCAAAGTGATCTCCAAGCCCTCGGGCAGTGTGACGGCACTCGGATCAGGCGGAGGTAGCCCCAGCGGACCGGGTGCGGCCGGCACGCGAGCCGGTGAATCCGGTTCGGGAAGCGGCGTGGGGGGTGTGGGGGGCTTGTTGCTTGTCAGCGACCTTGCCTCGCGCGTGGATCAGGCGATTGCGCTCCTGGCGATCCTCGACACGCCCTCTGAGGGCGTCGTTGTCGTCGAAGTTCCCATTGTCAACATCTCCGCTGACCAGATGGCGGTGACCTTTGCGCAGGTTGTTGCCAAGCGTGACGCGATCGCCGGACAAGTGTCGAGCCAGTCCGGTGGTCAGGCGGGAGGCGATAAGTCTCGCGGCGACATCCTCCCCGGCCCCGACGGCAACTCCGTGCTGCTCGTCAGCCCGCCCTCTGAAGTAGAACGCTGGAAGGCCCTGATCGCCAGCTTGGACCGGCGCGAGCGGATCGACACGATCACCTACACGCCCCGTCACTACGCGGTCCGCGACGTGGCTCCCCTGATTGAGCAGACGGTGAAGGACGCCGCCGACGATCGCTGGAGGCAGGTGATCGACGAACTAACGGGGAGTCTCTTGATCACGGCGACACCGAGCCAGCACGCATCCGTGCAGGCACTGCTCGACCGGCTCGACGATGCACCGGCTGCCGCACGCCGTCCAGTGCGGACCTTCGTCATCAAGAACCGCTCGGTCATGGAGATCCAGTCGATCCTTGAGAACCTGCTCCGATCCGGCGTGCTGGATGCGGCATCCGACGCGGCGATGGGCAGCGATCTTGCCAATGGACAGGCACTCGGCGCCTCGGGCGCGTCGCAGTCGTCGGGCGTGGACGTGATGGCGATGCCGCCCGTTCCGAGCGATGAACGGGCCGGATCGGGCATCACCACCGCCACCGAGGTGGCGAACGCATCGACTTCTTCGGGTTCACGCCGCGGAGACTTGGCGAGCCGACGCGTATCCCAGGATCGCTCCGGGAGCGTGCTCCAGGGCCCCTCCGGCGGCTCTGTAATCGAAGACCGCCCGCTCATTCTGTCGTCCGACGAGGGGACCAACACGCTCATCGCCGTCGGCGAGCCGCGGCTCTTGGCCCAAGTCGAGTCCCTTCTTGTGTCGCTGGACGTCCGCCAGCCCCAGGTCATGCTCGAAGTCCTAATCGTCACGCTGACCGAGAGCCAGACTCTGGATCTTGGCGTGGAGCTCGAGTACCTGCGGATCGACGGAGAGACGAAGTCTCGGATCGCCTCACTCTTCGGACTCTCTCAGCGGGGAGCGGACGGCAACCCCTCCACAGGAAGCGCCACCGGCCTGAGCGGCGTGGTGATCAACCCCGGGGACTTCTCCGTGGTGCTGCGCGCCCTCGAGACCATGAACAACGGGCGAGCTTTCTCGATGCCGCGTCTGCTTGTGGGCAACAACCAGCAGGCCTCGCTGGACTCCGTGGTCCAGCAGCCCTTCGCGAGCGTCAACGCCTCCAACACCGTCTCGACGACCTCCTTCGGCGGGACGCAGGACGCGGGCACCACGGTCACGATCAAGCCGCAGATCGCCGAGGGCGACCATCTGGTCTTGGACTATTCGGTGTCGCTGAGTTCCTTTCTGGGTGCGGCCACGCAACCGACGCTGCCTCCCGCGCGCCAGCAGAACCGCGTCAGCAGCGCGGCCACCATCCCCGACGGCTACACCGTGGTCGTCGGCGGGATCGAGCTTGAGGACAAGGGCAAGACCGTGTCGCAGGTGCCCTTCCTCGGCAACGTCCCGATCATCGGCGAGGCGTTCAAGAGCCGGGGCAAGAACGCCAGCCGCACGCGCTTCTACGTCTTCATCCGCGCCAATATCCTGCGCGGCCGCGGATTCGAGGATCTCAAGTACATCTCGACACAGGACATCGCCAAGGCGGGGCTGGATCCGGGCTGGCCGACCTCCAAGCCGCGGGTGATCCGGTGAACCCGGCGCCGGAAGTCAATGTGGTGATCGAGCCGGTCTTGGGCCCGGTGCCGCTCGCTGGCTCGCAGGTCGAGCCGCTTCCTGCTCCGGACACGCCGCACTCGGTCCCGACGCCAATCCTCCCTGAAGCGGCGATCCCGAGCCGAGCGTTCCTGTCGCTCATCCCGCACGAGTTCGCGCGTCGCCACCTGATCCTGAGCGCGGGATCCGAAGGCACGTCACCCGTTGAGGTCGAGCACCTTCTGATCACGGAGCGCACCAGTCCTGCGGCGGTCTACAACGTCGGTGTCACACTCCAGCGTGCCGTCCGGACTTCGCTGGGCTCGCCCGAGTCGATCGCCGCCGCCATCGACCGGGTCTACCTCGCCGCGGATGAGGATGTACCGAGCGCGTCCGACACACCCCAGGTCACGGTCATGGGTTCAAGCGACGTGGAGCGCGACCTCTCGGATGCGATCTCCGAGACCGAGCGCGATCTCTTGAGCACCCACGGCAAGGCGC
>CAZPPG010000211.1:1244-2999 GCA_964588385.1 uncultured Phycisphaeraceae bacterium | reverse complement strand
CCAGCACCCAGCACCCAGCACCCAGCACCCAGCACCCAGCACCCAGCACCCAGCACCCAAAAAAAGAAGCGGGCCACCCGAAGGTGGCCCGCCTCGAAAGGTCAGGTCAAACCGGACTGATCCGAACGATCAGCAGCCGGCCTCGAACGCCGCGACGAAGACGTCGAAGTCGTCGCCGTTGATGAAGCCGTCGGCGTTGATGTCGCTGATGCAGCCAGCGCCGGCGCTGGACCCGGCCACGCAGGACGGGGCCTTGATGTAGACGCGGAAGGCGAAGTCACGGGCGATGCCGAACACCTCAGGGTCAGAGACCTTGGTGAAGCACTCGGGCCCGATCCAGCAGTTCTGGTACTTGCCCTCGGAGATCAGGATCGGGCAGGGCAGCGTGCTGTCCTTGAACAGGAAGTACGCCACCTCGTCGATCTTGCCGTTGCCCTGGGCGACGACGGAGAACCAGTAGTTGCAGCCGGGGTCGAGGCAGATGCCCGGCTCGTGCCAGAGGACGTGGTAGACCGGGATGCCGTCGGTCGTCGTCTCGCCGGTGGCGGTCACGACCGGGTCAACCAGGGTGTAGAGCGGGGCGACCTTGCAGTTCGCATCCTCGGGGCCGGGGCAATCGCACTCGTTGCCGTAGATTTCGCCGAAGATCTCGGTGCAGTTGTGGGCGATCCACGCCTCGATGCGGCAGATGTCAACGCAGCAGCCGCCCGGGGGAACCTGGAAGTTATCGACGGCGCGGGTGCCGAAGTCGATGATGTTGCTCTGGAGCGAACCGAGGCCGGTGAGCTCGTAGTCGCTGTTGTCGTGCAGGAGGCAGCAGACCAGGCCGTTGATCACGAAGCAGAAGTCAGTGCAGGGACCGGGGCAGCAGCCCTGGTAGGTCTCGATCCAGTCGGGCTGGGTGCCGAAGTTGTTCTTGTACATCGACACGGCGCCCTGGATCTTGCCCTCGTTGGCGGTGCGCCAGTAGTAGAGACCGGCGCCCAAACCCTTGGGCGACAGCCAGTAGCGCTTGGCCGTGGTGCAGTCGCTCTCGTGCCCGGCCTCGTAGCGGTTGATGTTGATGAACTTGACCGACCAGATGTCGAAGTTCGTGAACTTCTGGCTGGGGCCGATCAGCGTCTTCTCGAACTCGCCGTAGGTGTCGACCAGGGTCTGCGGCTTGCCGTTGCAGTCCTTGTAGAGGTCGAGGACCCACTGCGGGTCCGGGTGGCCCTTGTTCACGTAAAACTCGAAGCTGATGGTGTCATAGTAGTAGTAGAGGCCGGCCTTGAGGACGTAGTCGTCCGCGACGCACTGGTACTTGCCGGTCGCGGGGTTGTACTGCGACTGCAGCGCGTTCACATCGTCGCACGTCCCGTTGTCCCACCAGGTGGTGGAAGCGCGGGTGTCCAGCCAGCTCGGATTCTCCTGGCCAACGGGAGACTGCTGCTCCGTGATCCAGGGAACCTGCGCCAGTGCCGGGGCACAACACCCGAGCACCAGCAACGCAGCGCGGTTGAGGCTCTTCAACATAACTCTCTCCATTTCTCTCAGAGAAACTGGGTCTACAGCTGGCCGAACCGTTCAGCCAGGCCTGTTACCTTCCGAAGGATGGTGGGTTCCCCCCATACATCAACATTCTGGCCTGTAAGGGGTTCCGGATCAATAGGCATTGTCGAAACACACCGCATTTTTCGCCCAGTCCACACGGCTCGTCCGATAAAAACGATTCTGCGCGTCACGCACGATTCGGCGTAAAGCATGACGTAATCG
>CAZPPG010000211.1:0-1234 GCA_964588385.1 uncultured Phycisphaeraceae bacterium | reverse complement strand
CGACAGTTACGGTTTTAGGCCGATAGCCCTCGGTGCGGAGACTTGAGCCCGCGGCGCCCGGGCTGGCGGCATTGGCTCCGCCGGACCAGTCACCGCCGCGTCCAGCGCTTGTTCACACCGCTTATCGGTCTCCATTCAAAACGACAACGGCCCGTGAGCGCTCGCTCACGGGCCGTTGGTCGACTGCGAAGTTCACGATCAGCCGCCCGCGGATCCGTTGCCGGGGTTGCCCACCAGCACGTCGCGCGCGGCGCCCGGAACCTGGACCTGAGGAACCGCCAGCGGGTCGTTGCGGTCGGCCCCGAGCGCTTCGGCGGCTTCGATCGCTTCGTTGAGCATCCGCTGGTCGCTGGACGACTCGGGCGGCAACTCGACCAGCGGCAGGACCTTGATCTCCTGGTAGGGACGGAACCCCGTGCCCGCCGGGATGAGGTGCCCCAGCAGGACGTTCTCCTTCAGGCCCACCAGCGTGTCCTCGGCGCCGCGGAGCGCCGCCTCGGTGAGCACCTTGGTCGATTCCTGGAACGAAGCGCCCGACAGGAACGAGTCGCTCGAGAGCGCGGCCTTGGTCACGCCCAGCAGCAGGGTCCGGCCGGTGGCGGGCTTGGCCCGCTTGGCCTTGGCGCCCTCCTTGCCCACGGCCTCGGCCTTGGCGTTGGCCTCCTTGATCTCGTGCTTGGAGACCAGGGCGCCCACGGGCAGGTCGGTTCCGCCCGACTCGGTGACACGGACCATCGTCTCGATGTGCCGGTTCTTCTGGCGGAAGGTGAACTTGTCCACGACCTCGTGGGGGAGGAGGTCGGTGTCGCCGGGGGTCTCGACGCGGACCTTGCGGAGCATCTGCGCCAGGATGATCTCGATGTGCTTGTCGTTGATCACGACGCCCTGGGCGCGGTAGACGTTCTGCACCTCGTCGAGCATGTACGTCCAGAGCGACTCCTCGCCCTTGATCCGCAGGATGTCCTTGGGGTCCAGGGGGCCTTCGGTGAGCGGGTCGCCCGCCTGGACGAAGTCGCCCGTGTGGACCAGGAGGGTCTTGTCCGCGGGGACGTGGTGCTCCTTCTCGATGCCCGACTCGCCCGAGACCTTGATCGTGATCTTCGAGCCGCGGCGCTTCTCCGTGAGGATCTCGACGCGCCCCGAGATCTCGGCCATGACCGCCGGGTCCTTGGGCTTGCGGGCCTCGAAGATCTCCGTCACGCGGGGCAGACCGCCGACGATGTCCTGCGAGCCG
>CAZPPG010000210.1:0-3013 GCA_964588385.1 uncultured Phycisphaeraceae bacterium | reverse complement strand
TGCGCAGCTCGTCAATCACGAATTGCGCCGCTTCGCCGATTGTTCGCTGCTTGCCAGCCATATCGAAGCGTAACCGCTCTGCGCGGATCGCTCGGCGGGATCGGAAAAGCCCGGCGAACCGCGCGAGTGCGGTTCGCCGGGCGAGCTACGAGGGCCTGGTTAGCGCCAACTGGGGACCGTGGTCGCACTCAGCCGGAACGCGTAGACGAAGATGGCGGCCGGGTCCACGAAGTCGAACCGTTTGCCCCATCCACCGTGCTTCTTTCGCAGGGAAAGCTCGGTCCGACGGGCTTCTTCCCCCGAATCACACCCGACGATCAGGAACGGATCGGACGCGGAGGTGATCGAGTGCTCTCCCAGCAGTTGCTCGCGGGGGTTGCTGGTCACCCCGATGAACCATCGCTGGTACTCGCCGCCGTTGCTCTCGATGAACTGGCGGATCCTTTCCGCGGGCGATGGGCGAGCCTGGACGGCTTGAACGGTCGACATGTGGGAGCTCCTCGTGCTTGTTGTCTCACATTTCCGCCGAACGGTCGCTCGGCGGGAGTGGCCGATAGGCCCTCCAACCCTGAATACGCAAAACGACCACGCCTCTACACTTTCCCGATCATGGGCACGCCCGAACCCAGACAGAGCCGAGCCGGAATCGCGTTCATCGACGCCGTGACCGGTGACCCCGCCGCCGAGGCCGCCATTGAGCGGGCTCGAACCAAGCTGCGCCGCTTTGCCATCGCCACCGAACCGGTTCGCGCGTGCCGGGCGATCATCGACGCCGCTTTGGCCTCGCTCACGAACGAGCTCATGCAACCGGAATCGGCTTCGGCAGCCGAACGAGCCGAAGCGATCCGACTCATGGTGGAAGTCGTCCAGGGTGCGTTTGATGATTCTGACGATGCGCTTCACGCCAGGGGCTTTACCCCTCCCGGCCGCTCTATCGAGGCCTGGGAGCACCTTGCTCGCATCGTCGAGCAGGAACCATCGCAGATGACCTTTGCGGAGATCTTCGAGTGGGCGATTGCCTGGTCCGACCGCGAGAAACTCCGAGCCAGGATCTCGTCTTCGAACGATAAGATCGTCAAGGCTGGCGGCCCCAAGCTCCAGAAAGAAGCCCTCGCGGTGGCGCTGCTCGTGCAGCACCCCGACTGGACGAACAGCAAGATCGCCGACGCGGTCGGCTGCGCCCGCACCTCCCTGAATCGGTGGCCGCGGTTCAAGCTTGCCCGAGCGGCCTTGCAGAGCGGTCGCCCCAACCTACCCAGGGGTCAGAAAGACGACGAAACGGGCGACATTGAGGCCTGGGACGACGAGTAGCGCGACCTTTTCTGCGACACCCATCCGCTGAAAGCGGTCTGAAAGCTGCTGTGGTGGCGGAGTGTCGCGCGACACCTATGCGACATCGGTCCATTCTCCAGAAGGAGGCATGGATCGATGACCAAGACCAAACGAACATCGCGCGAGCCCTGGCGGGACGCCCCCGCCGCCTGGTTCGTCCTGCTTGAACGAGCGAGGATCAGCGGGGACGCCGCGGGAGTTGCCGAGGCCATCCGCCAACTGCGGCGACTGGGCGTCGAGGTCACCCTGCACCCTGACGCCAGCACACCGGCACCAACAAAGAGTGAAACCGGGAAAGGGGGTGCTCGATGACCCCGAGCATTCGGCGACCTCAGGTTCTCAGCGAAGCCTCTCCGTCAGAGCAGCGCCTGATCGAGTTGATGACGCGCGTCGGGTTTGGCCGGATCGAGTGCCGCGTGAGAAGCGGCGAGCCCGTCCTCGATCCCGCCCCGCTGGTCGTGCGTGAGGTCAAACTCGGTGGCGAACGCCTCATCGGCGCAGGTTGCAGACAGCCCGACTACGCGCTCAAAGACGCGGTCCTCGAACTGCTCGCGGAACTGAAGGCCTGTCCCGACAACGCAGATGTGACCATCGAAGTGCGCCATGGCTTGCCGCACCGCCTGCTCTTGCAGGAGGTGCTGCGTGGTTGAACGTGGTCCCTTCGCGGCTCCCTCCGCATTCGACACCCTCGACGTTGATCGATTGGGCGCCACCGCCCACGGCGTCGCGAACAGGCTCGTGGGGTGCGGTCGCGACGGCGATTCGCACGCCGAGTTTCGGTCCGACCTCATCTTGGCCGCACTGGAACGCTGGCCGAAGTTCGATCCGTCTCGCGGCCGCCCGATGGCGTTCCTGGCCATTGCCATGACTCGGGCCGGGACGTCGATTCTCCGGGCCCAGCACGCGGCCAAACGGGGCGGTCGATCGACGACGGTCCCGCTTGATGAGGCGATGGCGGCCGGGGCAGATCGCCAGCCGTCCTTCACGGCGGCGTCCTCGATCGGGCAACGGGATCTCGAACTCGACGTCCGCGCCGCGATCGACGCCCTGCCCGAGGACCTTGCCGCAGTCTGCAACAGCTTCCTGGAGGCGGCCACGAATGGCCGCCGTCGCCCCTCGCTCGGCGCTGCGGCAACAGCCGCGCTGCGCCACCACTTCGAATCCGTCGGATTCTCGGAGAACTTTTCATGACGACTCGCACACTTTCCTCCATCCCGCCCAGCACGACGCCCCGATCCGCCGTGGCGGCTGCGCCCAGTCCCCGGACCAGGCGTCGTGTGTACCTCGCCGGGAAGATGCACGGATCGGGCAACTGGCGATTGCCGCTGGTGCCGCAACTGGGCGTCTCGCCGTTCGGACAGCCGATCGACTGCGGCCGTTTCATCTTCACTGGGCCGCACTTCGTGCCGTTCGGCGGCGAGAGCCACGAGTGGGTCGGATGGCACGCGGGCGTCGGGCAGCACGACTCAAGTCCATCGTGGCCCGCGCCAGTGAATAGTCGCCCCCGCTGGGTGGTGCCGGGTTTGTGCATGGAGTGGATCAGGCAGTCGGAACTGTTCTTTGCCTGGATTAACGCCACGGACTGCCACGCCACGCTGCTCGAGCTGGGTTGGGCGCACATGCTCGGCAAGCCGGTGTACCTGGCGTTCGCGTCGCGGGACCTGGCGCGGCAGATGTGGTT
>CAZPPG010000209.1:0-3029 GCA_964588385.1 uncultured Phycisphaeraceae bacterium | reverse complement strand
TCTTTGCGGGTGAGCCGAACCTGGGGACGGGGGCGCCGGACAAAACTCATGAGCCTGATGACAGACGGGAGGGCAACCGCCTGCGTGGCACTGCGGATGGCCCGGCGCGCTCCTTCGAGGACCTCGGCTTTACCGCCGAGGACGAGGACGAGCGCCCGCCGGACGGTGCACACGTTCAGCGGCTCGTAGTTCTGGTTGAGCACGAGGACGGTACCGTCCATTGATGTGCAACAAGCCTCAGGCGCGATCCTAGCAAACTGGGAATCAAGACTTCAATGACTGAAGTGACGGAACGGGAAGAAGCTCAGCTGTGACGGCCCCAGAGGCGCAGTGCTTCACGGACTTTGGCAATTGCATCGGGCGCTATCATGGGATCAGAAAGGACGCAGTCGAGGAGATGACGATCAAGTACGGCGAGTCCGGCCTGTTCGAGGCCAGAGCGAGCGGCCAGGAGCTGCGTAAGGACATCTTCGCAAGCGCGGCCCTCTTCCAGCATTTTGCGAAGGCCGCGAATCTGACCTTCGACCCTGCTGAGACGGTCGAGTAGCTTCTTGTCGTCGTCGATTTGAGTGCTCACCGCATCATTCCTGCTGTTGACAAGCATACCCCCGGGGGGTATGTTGCTGTCAAGCAACTGGTGCCTCCCTTCTCACTGGGGCACGCGCGAGAGGAGAACAAACGATGGCAGAAGGTGTACGAGATATCACGGACGCGACATTTGACGGGGATGCGCTGAAGAGCGACCTCCCGGTCCTGGTGGACTTCTGGGCCCCATGGTGCGGACCGTGCCGGATGGTGGCGCCAGTGGTCGCCGAGCTGAGCGAGGAATACGCCGGCAAGATGAACTTCTACAAGATGAACACGGACGAGAATCCTGCCGTGCCAACAAAGTACGGCATTCGGAGCATTCCGAGCCTGCTCATCTTCAAGGGCGGCGAGTTGAAGGGGACGATCGTCGGGTTCCGGCCCAAGAGCGACCTCAAGAAGCGGATCGAAGAAGCACTCGTCTAGGCATCCGAGTCAATCACCCGGTAGAAGCCCTTTCACTCCCGGTGAGAGGGCTTTTTTGTCTATTAAAGGAAGGTGATTTGTTGAAGACGTGGGACATCGCGATTATCGGCGGTGGTGGGGCCGGGCTTACAGCAGCGATGTATGGGGCACGCGGACAACGCGACGTTGTGGTGTTCGAGCGCAAGTTGACGGGCGGACAGATCGCGATAACGGACCAGGTCGAGAACTTCCCTGGCTTCCCGCGAGGGGTCAATGGCTTCGACCTTGGCCAGTTGATGTTGGCGCAGGCGGAGAAGTTCGGCGCAAACGTTGTGTATGAAGCAGTGGAGCAGCTGGAACGCCTGCCTTCGGGGCTGTTCAAGCTACGAGCTACCGGCGGAGAGCACCTGGCTCGCTCCGTCGTCGTCACCGCAGGGGCGGAGTACCGCCACCTGGATGTGCCGGGCGAGGAGGCGCTGACGGGGCGCGGGGTCAGCTACTGCGCGACCTGCGATGCCGCGTTCTTTAAGGATATGGACGTCGCCGTGGTCGGCGGCGGTGATGCAGCGATGGACGAAGGGCTATTCCTGACGCGGTACGCCAGGACGGTGACCGTGATCCACCGTCGCGACACGTTGCGGGCAACCAAAGCACTGCAGGAGCGCGCGTTTGCAAACCCAAAGATGCGGTTTATCTGGGATACGGTAGTGGAATCGATCGAAGGTGAGGGATCCGTGACGGGGGTACGGCTACGGAACGTTGTCACGGGGGAGCAGTCCAGCATCGATGTGAGCGCGGTATTCGTGTTCATCGGGCATCTGCCGAACAACGACCTGCTAAAGGACCTGGTTACCCTGGACGAAGCGGGGCAGGTGGACGTTGACCTTCGGATGCAGACGCGGACGCCGGGGCTCTTCGTTGCAGGAGATGTGCGCACACAGGCGGCGCGTCAGCTGATCTCAGCATGCGGCGACGGAGCGACGGCGGCGATCGCGGCAGAGCACTATCTGCAGGAACTCGATGCTCACAGCGGGGAGCGGCCGGTGGTACCATCGATCCATGCCACTGTATGAATTCCGCTGTCCTGATTGCGAGGCACGCGAAACGGTGTTCAAACGCACGGTGACAACAGAGGTGGAACCGCCACCGTGCCCGAATGCATCCTGCCGGAAGAGCGTACCGATGGCCCGCGCAATTACGAAATTCGCACGACACCTGAACGACGTTGACAAGGTAGCCGAGGCAGAAGCCAAGTTCGGAAAGGAAGTGGATGCTTCCATGGGGCCGGAACGGGATATCGGGTACCTTTCGCGGCGCTACGAGCGGCTGGCCAAGGATCTTCCCCCCTCGGAAATGGGTGTCGGGCACGACTGAGCGGCCATGGCCGAGGTGCGAGTCAGGCGTATACTTGCCAACAGGCGGGAAATGCTGACGTGCGTCATCTGAAAGACAGCACGCCGAGGATCCGGAGGCCCAGGTGTCGGAGATCGCGAATTATCGGCAGGAGCTGACGGCACGGCTGCGGCTGATTACGGAAGACCTGGCATGGGCGGTACGGTCGCTGACCGTGGAGCGGCTGGCCTACAAGCCGACCCACGACGATTGGTCTATCCACGAACATATGGCGCACCTGCGCGATATGGAGCAAGAGGTCTACCTCCCGCTGCTGCGCTGGGCGACTGTGCCGGAGATGCTGGACCCGCGAGACTACAGCCGGCGTGACTGGCACGAACATCGCTACCGGCCGTCAGAGCCACTGACGTTAATCGTTAACGACTTCACAAGGATGCGAGACGAAGCACTGTTGGTGTTTCGTGACATGGACAATGCGACTTGGACGCGGTGGCGGGACGACACACGCTGGGGCCCGATTACCTGCCAGTGGATCGCGGAACTGATGTACCGGCACGCGCTGGACCACCTGCAGGGGATCATGGCGCTGAGGCAGGACATCAACCTGGAAGCGTACCGCCCGCCGACGATCGCGGGCGTGACACCAACGACGACACGGAGGGCGCCATGACGCGGCTGCGAAGTAT
>CAZPPG010000208.1:0-3061 GCA_964588385.1 uncultured Phycisphaeraceae bacterium | reverse complement strand
AAGACGTTCCGGCGGCATCCCTGGCGACGCGCGTCTCCGGCGTCCTGTCGGCCGCTGGGCTGAGCCAGTCCAACCTCGCGGGGCTCTCGCCAGAGTCGACGGCCCAGCGATCTGATGCCGGAACCGCGCTGCGCCGCCGCGCGACACTGACATTGCAGTCGCTCACGCTCCGTGACCTTGGACGTTTCATCGGCGAGTGGAAAGCCCGTGAGCCCGCGTGGGCCGTCACCTCCATCGACCTCGCCCCAGTCACGAGTTCGAAGCCCGCTCCGGGCGCGGATTTGCCCATCCGGGTCGTTCTCGTCGTCGAGACACTCAGCTTCGAAACGGAAATGCACGAGAACCAAACGCCATGATCAATCGGCACTCAACTCGGCAGTCTCTTCAACTGCTCGCTGCACTAGCCTCAGCTCTTGCGCTCGCGGCATGCTCTCTCGGCGGGTGCGCAACAACGCGTCCAACCGACCCCTACGCACCAATCTCCGACCTTGATCGTGACTCCACACTCGCTCAGCGGCTGAACGAAGAAGCATCGACGCTCATGGACAGCGACCCCGACAAGGCCGAAGAACTCCTTCGCAAGTCTCTCGCCGCGGATCTGTACTGCGGTCCGGCCCACAACAACCTCGGCGTGCTCTACCTGCGCCGGGGCGAGCTGTATCCAGCGGCGGGAGAGTTTGAGTGGGCTCGCAAGCTGATGCCCGGTCATCCCGATCCCCGCATGAACCTCGCCATGACGCTGGAGTCCGCGGGCCGTACTGATGAGGCCCTCGCCGCCTACGGCACCGCTCTGGAAGTGGCCCCCGAGCACATCGCCGCCATGCAGGCGATGGCTTCCCTTCAGCTCCGCACCGGCAAGGCCGACGATCGCATGCCCGGCATGCTCAGGGAGATCGCCCTGCGAGGCGACGACGAGTCATGGCGCTCGTGGGCCCAGGGACAGCTGGCCATGCGCGAGGGTCGGTGACAGACAACGCGCCCTTTGGATGTCTTTTGGATCTGCGTGCCCTCTCGCCACCGTCAACAGTTGACCACGGGCCAGATTCTCGTGTGGGCCATCCGCCACAACTTCGGATCGTGGTCCAAGGCGATCCTCGCAGCGCAGCGAGGTTGACGCTGCCGATGGAAGGGGATCAATCATAGCGATGGTCGCTTCTTGCGATCATGAAAGCTGCGCATGATCTTCTTAGCAGTTCTCTGGCCGATGTGGGAGGTCGCCTCACATGGATACTGCTTGCGAAGCTGTGGAATGCCGTGTTCGTCGGCAGCCTGCTCTACGCAAGCGAGTTCCTAGCGACATTGATGTACGGAGTACGCTCGATTCGCTTCATGTTGTAGAGGCGAGGAATCTCGTCCTCGACGGTCGCCACGATAACGGCCCTGGCCCGATCTTTCACCATGTCGGATGGTGCAAACAAATGCTGAGGGTGGGGTTGTGGGGTGATTTCGACAAGGCAGCCGTCGGGCCGCTGCCAAACGCAATGAGTTTCTAGCTCGACCCCGCCAACTGTTTGGGCGGAGATCAGCGAGCTCGGCGCTATCTGCCACCCCAAGACTGCTCGTCCGCCATGTTGCTGGATTCTCTCGGCGACATTCGGATAGCAGTCGAGGGGGCGGCCACTAGGCTCGTAAAGCACGGAGACAGCATTATTCTGCGCAGACAGAAACTCCTGTCGAATCTGGTGAGGCCGCAGATTGAGATTGTCGGCATGAAAGAACAAGAGTGGTAGAAGCCAATCCTGATCTACCAGCTCTCGTTGAATCCATGGAACCATTCTCATCATGGCGAGGTAGCCATGGGGATCTGCCGTCATAGTGCGTCCCCCGAAGTCTCGTGAAACATCGAGAACGCCGACTGCCATGTGGGGTCAGACGTGAACGGCGTAAAGGTACCCGAGAACGCTTCGCCCGACTCAACCACTACGTGATAGCGACAGCAATGCGAGAGCTGGCGAACTCCGGGAGGATCTTGAGTTGCGCTGTAGCTGACCAGAGAGATCCTCCGATGACGTTCGATGTATGCCAATGGAGGGATATGTGGATCACTGCCGCTATGCGTAAGAGGGAACCACGTTGAGCCGTCAGGCGAAATGCTTGCTGAGTGGATAGCTACATCTCGTCCCTTGTTGATGATGGTCAAGTAGAACGTCAGCGACGGCTGCGAGAGGTACTCAGCTATGGTTGGCGAGAATGCCGTCTCAATTGTCAGTGCGAGCCGATCGTTGTGTCTACTGGTTCTCCATTGAGCGTAGAGCGCTACAGCTCCTAGCCCTGCACCAACCCAGCCCGGAATGTCGCCCAGTTCAATCGGCCAGCCTTGCATCGAGAATCCTCCAGCGAGATACGGCATTATCTACGCGTCAAGAGAACGGGACCGCTTTCGCAGCCCCTCGTTCGGAGAATCTCCCCGTTGGTTCAACCTGCTCTCCGTTTCGCCCGCTCGACAGTTGACCGCAGGCCAGATGGAGGATTGGTATCAGACGCTCGAGTGGTCCATCCACCACCACGACCGATCGTGGTTCAAGGCAGCGATCGCAGCGCGTGACTGTCTCGCAAAGTGTCTTGGGCCCGGCTCCACGATAAAGCGTGGTAAATCAACAGCTTGCTTGACGCTCAGACAGATACCGGTTAATGTTCTTGTGCAAGACCGTGCTTCACGTGCGGTTGAGCGGTCTGGACGAGGGTGGAATGCCCGAGGCCAGAAGCCCGGCGGAATGCCGGCGACGCGGTAGGGCGGAAGCGGGAAGCTTCCGCTGGCAAGGCCGAGGCGGGATGCCGACGCCGGTGCCAACGAGCGTGTCTCTCGATCACCAGTTCATCCATCACTGATCGATTCGTCGTGCGAGTTGTCGCATGGTGTGACTTGGGGGCGTGGACGTTATCCACGGTCACCGAGGGCATTCCGTGCGCTTCGTGCAGCGCCCTAAGGCATGCACGATGTGCCTCGCCCGCATGACGAAGTGCGCTTGAGTGTGCTCGCGGGAGGTGTTCTTCCGCGAGGGCTCAGCGCATTCGGTGCGTCGTCACGAGAGGTGTCGCGCACGAGCGATCAGTGACAAGT
>CAZPPG010000207.1:0-3087 GCA_964588385.1 uncultured Phycisphaeraceae bacterium | reverse complement strand
AGTACGGCGCCTACCTGCTTAACGCAATGCTGCAGTTGCTCTGACGCTTACGGTCCTCAAAGGGTAGACACAGACTGTTTCCTTGCCGGAGATCAACGAGCCGCCGGTCAACCAACGCGCGATTGCGCTGCCTAGCCATGGCAACCATGCTCGGCGAGAAGTCAACTCCAGCGACCATTCCGCCGTGCGTTAGCCTGGAAGCGGCGTCGATGGAGCGTCCGTGGCCAAATCCAATTTCCAGAACCCGATCACCCGGCCGGACCTCCAGCAGCTCGAGTGCCGCGTCATTCTCCTTGCTTGTCTCCCAAACCATCAGTTTGGCAAGAACGCGCCCGAACCATCTCTCCGGCCGCCGGCCGTGGCGCGCGAGGAACTCAGGACGCCGCATCGCTCTTTCCTCTTGCCCGGTCGCAGGATCGACTGCGGAGAATCGTCCTGATGCCGGCCATGTAGGTCAAGCACGCTCCCAGTATTGTCGTGCCAAAACCAACACTCTGCTCATTGATTCCGGCGATGCAACTCTTGGGTATTACAAACCCGTAGCCGATCACTAAGCGCGGGTGCCGATGTCGCGCCTTCCTGCGTGGCTGCGCTCCATCCGGCGTTGCAGGGCAGGTGTTTAGCAGGTCCAACTCCAACACCTTCACGAGATCGTGCTCCAATGCCACTTTGCCGTGCAGAATGTTCTGCCTGATGTTTGTAAATTTTGGCAGGACCGTGGAATTCCAGAGCCTTTCGTAGGATGCAGTAGGAATGGAAGTTCTTCTCCGCTATTGATCCAGGCGGAGAGCCGAGTGGAGGTGATATGACCAGCGCGAAGGATCTTCAGGCTCTCTTCGATTACTGCTATTGGGCAAGCGGCAGGCTCCTCGAAGTCGTGGGACAGCTAACGCCGGACCAATTCACTCAATCGGTAGGAAACGGCTGGGGTTCTGTCCGGAACATCCTGGTTCATTCCTTGAGCGCCGAGTGGGGATGGCTCGAACGTTGCGGTGGTGCGCAGCGCGGCCCGGCCTTGGTAGCAACCGAGTATTCCACCCCGACTGCGTTAATTGAGCGGTGGCGACAAGTCGAGGCTTATGTACGAGAGTTTCTCTCAGAACTAACAGATGAAGACCTCGGCAGGCTCGTGAAATTCTCTTTCGGGGGTGGGCCACCATACGAACTCCAACTCGGGGATCTGATGCATCACGCCGCGATCCATGGAATTCACCATCGAGGTCAGGTTGCTCTCCTCCTTCGGTCGCTCGGACAAGTCCCCGGAAACTTCGATATCCTGCTCTACCACGCGCGACACCAGACAGGTTGAAGCTCTTCCGAAACATAAACGGCAGATTGAAGGAAGTCCTGTCGAGTCTTGCCAGGGTCCCGCCGCCCGTGTCCGATTCCCGAAGTCTCGAGAGTTGCCGCGTACTGTTTCACGTAATGAACACGGGCGGGGACGAGGTTGCCGCCGCATTCAATGCGACGGATCACAGCCTTGAGCGCGGTTCCCGATGGCAGCGCACCGGGCACTTGCACGTTGATCTGCGTCACGCCTGCGATGAGCACTGGCGCGGCGTTGCTTCACAGAGTTGGGTGGGCTGCACCGGCCCAATCTACGTGAGCAGCCCGATCTACGGTCGGATGTTCTGGTTCAGCCGGAAGAAGTTCGTCGGGTCGTACTTTCGCTTGAGCGCCCGGAGTCGCTCGTACTTGGCCTTGCCGTAGGCCGCCCGCACTCGGTCCTGCCCCTCCTCCCCGAGAAAGTTCACGTAGACACGGCCCGTGGAATACGGACGCACCGCCTCCCACAGTTCCCGGGTCCACGCGATACACTCGGACGCGCGGGCGGGCTCGGACCAGACGGCGTCGATGTTCACCGCATGGGCCGCACGCCGGTCTTCGAAGGCCGATCCCTCCGGATCCTGTCGACCGACGGCGCCGCCCAGGTGGAATATGATCGTGTAGGACTCCGGCGTCGGGACCCGCCAAGCCCGCTCGGCGAGCGTATCGATGAGGGCATCGCTGAGCGATGGCACGTACTCCGATTTCCAGTAGTATCCGAGCCCGTGGGGCGCAGTGGGGTCGAAGAGCGCCTGGTGTGAGATGTACGGCGTCGGCCGGATCAGGTCCACCAGTGGCTCGCTGAATCGCCGCAGCGGGGCAACCACTCGCTCGCCCTCCTCCACCGAGCCCGCGTAGCACGCCCCGATGACCAGGACCGGTTGCCCGTGCACCCACGGAGGAAGGAAGGGCGCGGGCGGCGCCATCCGGAGGACGACGATGGTCGTCAACTCGTCGGGTGCGCTCCCTATGAAGTCGCGGTAGAAGCCCAGGACCTCGCGGGCCTTCGCGGCAGGATGGAGCATCACGCCGGCGAGGACGATCGGACCGACGGGGTGCAGACCATACTCGAAGGACGTGACCACCCCGAAGTTGCCGCCGCCACCGCGGAACCCCCAGAAGAGGTCGGCGTGCTCCTCAGCGCTAGCGCGAAGGAAGTCGCCCTCGGCGGTGACCACATCGGCCGACAGGACGTTGTCGGCGGCCAGTCCGTGCCGGCGCATAAGCCAGCCGAGCCCCCCGCCGAGCGTGAGACCGGCGATGCCGGTGTGGCTGATGATCCCGCCGGGCGCGGCCAGCCCGAAGGCCTGGGTCTCGCGGTCGAACTCGCCCCAGAGGAGTCCCGCCTGCGCTCGCGCCGTTCGCCCCGCCAGATCGACCCACAGGCCCTTCATCGGTGAGAGATCGATCACGAGCCCGCCGTCACACACCGCGGTGCCGGCGACGTTGTGGCCGCCGCCTCGCACGGCGACAAGAAGTTCGCGCTCGCGCGCGAAGCGGACGGCGGCGCGGACGTCGGCGGCGCCGGTGCAGCGCGCGACGAGCCCGGGATGACGATCGATCGCACCGTTCCAGATCGCGCGGGCCGCCTCGTAGTGCGAGTCGCCGGGACGGATGAGCTCTCCACGGAAGTGTCGCGCCAAGTCGGCGAGGGCCGCATCGTCGAGAGCGGTGGCGTCGCGACGCTCAGTCTTGAGAGCTGATCGAGCGTAAGCGTCAGAGCAA
This sequence comes from uncultured Phycisphaeraceae bacterium, assembly GCA_964588385.1. Taxonomy (GTDB): domain Bacteria; phylum Planctomycetota; class Phycisphaerae; order Phycisphaerales; family UBA1924; genus JAHBWV01. The sequence goes on along the minus strand of CAZPPG010000207.1, from coordinate 36 downwards.
CTGCAGCATTGCGTTAAGCAGGTAGGCGCCGTACTC
>CAZPPG010000206.1:0-3098 GCA_964588385.1 uncultured Phycisphaeraceae bacterium | reverse complement strand
CCGAATCGGACTGACCCTCGACGAGCACTTCGACCTCCGCGTGAAGCCCCGGACGGGCGCGGACCCCGCGTTCCATGAGGCTGCACAGGCGGAACGGGACCGGATGTTCCCAATGGCGACGGCCACGGCATCGCACCACCTGCGGTCCCGCGGCTACGACTGCCGCCCCGCGATTCTCGACGCGCTGGTCCGGCAGGGGGTGGTTCAGCCGTCGCAGCCGGACGCTTGGACGCAGGCCGACGTGGACGCCGCGGCAGATCACCTTGAAGATGCGGGCATCTTCACGCCCTATGCGGCGATGTGCACGGCCCTGGGGTGCCGGTACGCCGACTTCCTGCGCCCCCTCTGTGAGGCCGCGGAGCGTGAGTCGGCCAGGTACGGGCGGCCCGTGCGGCCTGACGATCAGCTGTTCACCATGCACCGCGTGCCGCCCCGCGAGGACTCCCCGGCGGTGATCTCTTTCACGCTGTGCGACGACATCCGCGAGAGGCTCGAGCGTGGCGAGGAGATCTGAATGCCCGATCCCTCACCCACAGAACTCGATCTCACGCCCGACCTGCTCGACTACGCGCGGCAGAAGGGTATCGAGATCGCCAAGGGCTTCCGCAATCCTCGGATCGACCCCGAGGACGCGGCTCAGCATGCACTGTTACACCTAATTGCCAAGCCGCCGAGGTGGGACCCAGCCCGGGGGGCGAGCCCGACGACCCTGATCTACACGATCGTGCAGCGGGCCGTCATCAAGTTCGTCGAGCGGGAGGCACGTGACGTCCGGCAGTTCAGGACGCTCCGCGAGCCTGCGGAATCCTCGCCAGCGGCTGCTGAGGGCGTTCATCCGGATCCTGTTGGAACGGAGATCGCCAGCAGCCGCACCGTCGGCCTGTCGCAGTCGTTCTGGGCCAAGGAAGACGTGCTCGACTACATCGACAACGAAGACAGCCGCGCGTTGTGCAGGACGATCATGGAGTGCGATGGGAACGTCAGCGAGGCCGCGAGACGGCTCGACGAGAAGAAGAGCACGATCCGGTACCGGTTGAAATTGCTGATCCCGAAGCTGCTCGCGAAGGGCTTCAAGGTGGTCTCAGAAGGAGAGTTCCATGAACGCAAACACGGTCACGGATGACCTGCTGCTCACGGCCGCCGGGGTCGAGATCGAAGCCGCGGGCAAGGACGCCCGCCCGAAGATCAGCGTCGTCGCGTACACCGGCCGCATCATGCGAGTGCCCGGCTGGGGCGACATCGCCATCGACCTGGCGGGCCTCGAAGCGGGCGGCCAGGTGCCGCTGCTGGCCGACCACAATGCCAGCGTCGGCAGCGTCGTCGGCCACGGCGAACCTGCCGTCGCCAACGGGCGGCTGATGGTCGCTGGCGTGGTCAGCGGTGCTGGCGAACCCGCGCGGCACGTCGTGGAGATGGCCCGGGGCGGCTTCCAGTTCCAGGCATCGGTTGGCGTCGCGCCCTCCGAGCACGAACGGGTGAAGCCGAACCAGTCGGTCGAGGTCAACGGGCGGTCGCTGTCGTCGCCGAGCGGATTCACGCTCGTGCGCAAGGGGCGATTGCGGGAAGTCAGCATCACGCCGCTGGGGGCCGACGCGGAAACGTCGGTGGCCATCGCGGCTTCACGTCAAGGACGGACGAACATGGCAGACATCGCACACGAGGATCAGATCCGCGCCGACGAGCGCGACCGCTTGAAGGAGATCGAGTTGACCTGCCGCCCGATGGGCGACAAGGACTGGGGACCGCAGCAGAAGCGCGTGGACGACATGAAGGCCAAGGTCGTCGCTGGCGACATGTCGGTCGATGAACTTCGGGCCGGCGTGCTGGAGGTGCTCCGGGCCTCGCGGCCCAAGTACTCCGGCGTCATGCATGGCGGTGAGAGCGGGAGCATCCCGCGCTCGCGCGTGATCGAGGCCGCGATCCTCAAGCGGGCAGGCTTCGCCGCGCTGGCCGAGAAGGTCCTCGGCCCCGCCTGCATGGAGGCAGCCGACGACCTGCGCGTCGCCCACACGCTCGACCTCTGCCGCGCAGCGCTCCAGCACGAGGGGATCGACGCACCTGCCGACCGCGAGGGGATGGTGCGGGCGTCGCTGACGACGCACACGCTCACCGAGGCGTTGGGTGCCGCGGTCAACAAGGTGCTGCTCGACGGCTATCAGGAGAGCCCGGCCACCTGGCGGTCCTTCGCGGGCGTGCGGAGCGTGCCGGACTTCAAGACGGCCACCGCGATCCGTCCGTCGTTCACCGGCTCGATGCAGCAGATCCCGCCCGGCGGCGAGTTCAAGCACGGAGGTGCCGACGAGGCCACGACTCAGTACAAGGTGGACACCTACGGCAAGATGTTCTCAATCGACCGCCGCGACCTCATCAACGACGACCTGTCGCTGTTCGACTCGGTCGCCCGAGCGATGGGCCAGGCGGCGATGCGGAAGCTCAGTGACTTGGTGTACGACACGTTGCTGACGAACGCCGGCGCGTTCTTCTCCGCGGGCAACGGCAACTACATCACCGGGGCCGACACGAACCTGAGCACAGACGGACTCAGCAAGGCGATCACCGCAATGCTCACGCAGCGGGACGCCGAGGGCAACGACCTGGACCTGCGGCCGACCCGGCTGGTCGTGCCGCCGGAACTCCAGACGGTGGCCCGCGCCGTGCTCGAGAGCGAGTACATCGCGGCCCAGACGAACCTGCCGACCGGCAACAGCCTTCGCAATGCGGTGGGCCTTGAGGTCGAGCCGCGCCTGAGCAACACGAAGAAGTACGGCACCAAGGCCTCGACGAAGCACTGGTATCTGTTCGCGGCCCCGGCGGCGAGCCCGATCATCGTCGGGTTCCTCAACGGCCAACAGACGCCGACGGTCGAGTTCTTCGGACTCGACCAGACGGTGAACAAGTTGGCGGTGTCGTGGCGCGTCTACTTCGACTTCGGCGCAGCGCTGTGCGACCCGCGGGCGGCGGTGCGGAGCAAGGGCGAGGCATAAACGGACGGCGCTGGTGCGGCCGGGGGCGGTTGCGGGCTGCCCCCGGCTTTTCTCTCACGCGGATCACGAATGACGCACGCCGCGCCGATCGCGGCGGCGCGATGGGTGCGCACT
>CAZPPG010000205.1:0-3106 GCA_964588385.1 uncultured Phycisphaeraceae bacterium | reverse complement strand
GCGCGACGCCATCAAGCTTCTTCTTGCCCGGGGCATCGTCCAATCAGTGGCGGTGTCCCGCGAGCCCAACCCCAGCTACGAGCTCACAGGAAGCGGACGGGCAATCCGTGATCTCCTTCTGCGCGCGGAGGTCACGCCGACGTAGATGCTCGAGCTCGATCAGGTCTACGCCGTGGAAGCTCGGGAGGGCCTTCGCCAGCTTGAACCGTCCTCGGTTGACTGCGTGATGACTTCACCGCCCTACTGGCGCGCCCGCGACTATGGCGTCCCGGCCGTGCTCTGGAAGGACGGGTCGGACGTTCCGCTCGGGCGCGAACCCGATCCCGATAGCTACGTGCGTCACCTCTGCGTGGTGTTCGATGAAGTCTGGCGAGTTCTGAAGGACTCGGGCACGCTGTGGATAAACCTCGACGATGTCTGCCGAATGTCGGGGCGAGACGCCCCGATCCGGTCCGGCGGGTCGAGCACAGCCCGTGAGCGGCCGTGTTCGCCGTCCACCCATCCCCCCGAGAAGTGTCTTTGTCTGATCCCCGAACGCTTCTGCTTGGCGATGGTGCGGCGAGGCTGGATTCTCCGCAACAAGATCGTGTGGCACAAGCCCAACCACATGCCGTCTTCCGTGAAGGACCGGTTGGCACGTTCCTGGGAGACCGTCCTGTTCTTCGTCAAGTCGTCCCGGTACCACTTCGCTCTCGACGCGATCCGCGAGCCGAGCGCGGCGTCCCAACGAGTTCTTCGTGTGACGACCCGACCAAGGCGCCCCGCCCTCGACGGGAGCGAAGGAAGGCGCCCTCCCGGCCACGACGAGCCGGGCGGATTGCACCCGCTGGGGCGCAACCCCGGCGATTGCTGGTCGATCACGGTCCGCGCGGGGTTCGAGAGTCATTCCGCCGTGTATCCGCCCGCGCTCTGTCACCGGCCCATCGCCGCGGGTTGTCCCGTGGGAGGTCTCGTCGTCGATCCCTTTGCAGGTTCGGGAACGACGCTCCTGGTTGCTCGGTCGCTCGGTCGGCGCTTCATCGGCTTTGATGCGGACTCTCGATCGGTTGAATCAGCCCGAAGACGGCTTGCCGCTCCGATCGGCGAACACATGCATCGGGAAGACGGATCAGTGGGAACGCCTCAGGTCCCGCGGGAAGCGGCGTGATTCAGCCCGACGGCGTCTGGACGATGGAGGCGCTCAAGGGAATGTCTACGCTCGCCCCCGAGTCGGTCGACCTTGTCCTCACCGACCCTCCGTACAACATTGCGGGTTCACACAAGCTCACCGTCCGCCACGGCAGGATCATGTCCACCAAGGAAGCCTGGGGTGACTGGGACACCTTCGACCCGAAGGAGTACGACGCCTTCATCGGCCGAGTCCTGGACGAGTCGTACCGCGTGCTGAAGCCCGGCGGCGCGTTGTACATGTTCTCGGCGCGCGAGGACAACGGGTTCTTCGTGCGCGAGGCGGTCAAGCGCGGGTTCGTGTACCGCAACCAGCTCGCGCTGGTCCGCCGTTGCCCCCTGCCCAGCATGGCCAAGAAGAACTGGCGGAGCGGCTTTGAGCTCTGCCTCTACGTCACCAAGGGCAAGCCCAAGACCTTCAACTTCCTGTCCCAACGCGAGTGCGTCAACGTCTCCTACTACCACTCGACCCACAAGCAGAGCGATCACCCGACCGAGAAGCCCCTAGCCGACATCCGCCGCATCGTGCTGGTGAGCTCCAACCCCGGCGACCTGGTGCTCGACCCGTTCATGGGCTCGGGAACAACCGCCGTCGCCGCCAAGGCAACCGGCAGGCGGTTCATCGGCTTCGACAAGAGCGCCGAGTACGTCCGCATGGCCCGTCACCGGTTGGCACGCACCCCTTCACCGAACGTTCCTGATGCACGGGAGGCGGCGTGACCATCAACGCTCGAGGGTCTGACGGGCACGACGATCGCGTGAGTCCGACGGAGGTCGCGGCGCGACGGATCGCCGTAAGCCCGGGAGGCGCCGACTTTGCGCAAGAGACCGTCTCCGAGCAGGTCGCAGCCCTTCTCGACCGGATCGACGACCTTCGACGCGAACACCAGCGCGAGCGCTCCCAAGTCATCGAGCTGGAGTGCGAGGCCGGGACCGACCTGCTCGACACCGAGGCCCGTCGCTGGTGGTACAGCGACCACCGGATGGAAGTCTGGCGTGACCGGCAGCGGGTCATCGCGAGGCGGGCGTCTCTCCAACTCGAACGGATGCGTGGTGAAGCGGCCTACCGCGAGCGGCTTCGCCAGTTGCACGACCGGCTGTTGGTCCTGATCCAGCGTCACCGGGCGCTGCGCGAGTAAATGACCGATCTCGACACGCTGCTCCGGAAGTTGCGACCGCTGGCGCCCGAGCGCGTCAAGCAGTGGGTCCAGGCGCTGGGCAGCGATGACGCCGAACTTCGCGACCTCGTCGAACGCCAAGTCCGGGACGCAGCGCAACGTTTGCTCGGGCAATCGGACGGAAGACTCCTCCTCAACCTCCCCTCCCCGACGGAGATCCGCGGCCCCATCAATCTCGGCACGGTGGTCTACGCGGGTGACCGCCACCAGGCGGGACTCCGACCGGAGGAAGTCCTGCAGCACTTGTGCGTCGTCGGGCGTTCCGGCAGCGGTAAGTCCAACTCGGTCTACCACCTGCTGATCCAACTCAGCGAGCGCCACATCCCGTGGGTGTTCTTCGATATGAAGCGCACCGCCCGGCACCTGCTGCCGTTGCTCGACGGTCGGGTCACGGTGGTCACCCCGGGCCGGGCCGTCCGGCCGTTTGCGTTCAATCCCTTCGTTCCGCCGCCGGGTCTGGAGCCGGCGGTTTATCGGGGGTACGTCGTGGACCTATTGGCGCGGGCCTACTCCCTCGGCGACGGCTCGATCAGCGTGCTTCACAGGGCGATCGCCGAACTGAGTGCGCGCGGCATTGAAGCTCCGACCTCGGAACAAGTGTTGATCGCGCTAAGTGAGACTCCGTCCCACGGGAGGGCCGGAGGGTGGGCGACTTCGGCTCGCCGCGCGATCGAGTCGCTCGCGATGGCCGGCATCGGCTCTGGCACCGCGGCCAACCAAGCCGGCGTCGTTCGAGACCTGCTTGCCCAGAGCACGATCAT
>CAZPPG010000204.1:0-3195 GCA_964588385.1 uncultured Phycisphaeraceae bacterium | reverse complement strand
GGCGCACAACACTTCTGGCACATCTTGACGCGAAGGGGCGTACAGAGTCGCGCTTTGCACGACCGCCGGCGGGAGACTTCTGCCGAGGAACGGGTTTCGGACCTTCGCGTTTTGAACCCAACCCTCCGTTTTCCGAACTTATTGCTGCCAATTGCGAATATGTCGTGGGAGAAAGCCCTATGCCCATACCGCCAATCGGCCCGGTCCGCTCCACACCTGTCGCTGCCAACAGCCCCGGCAAACGGCCGAAAAAGCGCGCCAACGGAACCGGAATCACGCTCGCGTGGGCTGGCGTTCGCATCGCGCTCCCACGACGGATCTCTCGCGTCTACAAGTCGATCATGCTGGTCGCAGCAGGAATCGTGCTCACCGTAACGGCTGTCTGGCAGGTGGCCCAGATTTCGGAGTCCGCGCTGGGCATGGCCAGGGAGATGAGGGCACAGACGCGAGAGGATGTCGAGCGTTGGACCAAAGACCTTGAGGCCGCGCGGGAACGAGAAGTGGATCTCGCTCGGCGGCTTGCGGGAAGCGAAGCGACTCTGTCGGAGCGTGGCATTGAGATATCCAAACTCGCCGATGAGCTCCGCACGACAAGAGCCGAACTCGACATCGTCACGACGAGGCTGGCGTAGGTACGCGGTCGAAACGAGATGCTTGAGCAACGGCTCCTGGCCCGAGATCAGGGCAGCGAACCGGGTGAGGTCGTGCGTCAAGCGGCTGCGCCTCCGATGAGCCGGAACTTGGTTCTTGATTTCTCCCGGGATGAAGGGCAGCCGAATCACACGGTGGTGGTGAAGTCATGGCAGGAGGTCAGGGACCAGATACGCGCATTCGTTGCCCAACATCCGCAGCGGTCGGGCCCAGTGGTCTGGACTATCGCTGGCCAGGGTGCTCCGGGAGTCTTTGATCCCGGGCAGACGCTTGAGTCGGACCAAAACGGCGCTCTGACCTTTGTACCCGCACTAGATGCGTCACTGCTTCGCATCGCTACCGATCAGAGGGCCGGGGCTCCATCCCTTGCCCGGGAGTCGCCCATCAGGGAGGAACTGAAGGCAATTCGAGAGGTCATGGAGGTGTTCCGGGTCTATCTGCGCCCCGGTGACACTCTGGAACTCGTCGGCTGTGAGGTGAGTCAGGGCAGAGAGGGCGATGCCTTCGGCCGAAGACTTGCTGCAGAGCTGAACGGTGCAGGCTTGTGGTTGTACGACTCTCCGGTCCGGTGGCGTCGCGGACAGGTTGAATCAGCCAAGGTGAACCAAGATGCGCTCGCACCCACGTGGGTGTCGGCATCCAAGGCATCCGCACAGTCCTTTCGCGTACCTGCGTCAGCCCGTCACACTGACTAGGTCGGTGAACGCCCAGACGAATAGGCGCCGATGGCGCCGTCGGTAGCTGACCCCGCAGCGATTCCGCTTGCGGGTGTCAACTCGCGCGCACAGCTCTCAGAAATGTCACCGGTTGACATCCCGCGGCATGCTCCGTCGCACCGCGCGGAGTGGTTTGTTGCGCTTGCCTCGCTTTACGATTCCCTCGACTCGGCAACGTGATTCATCCGCGCTCAAGGACGACGCCGTGAACATCGAACTCCGCCCCCTCGACTCGATCAAGCCCTACGACCAGAACCCGCGCGTCAACGACGGCGCCGTGGACGCGGTCGCGGCGTCGCTGAAGGAGTTCGGCTTCAGGCAGCCAGTCGTTGTGGACACCGACGGCGTGATCGTCGTCGGCCACACGCGCTGGAAAGCCGCCAAGAAGCTGGGCCTCGCGCAGGTCCCGGTCCACGTCGCCCATGAGCTGACGCCGGCGCAGGCTCGCGCGTACCGCATCGCCGACAACCAGACCGCGACCATCGCCGAGTGGGACACGGACCTGCTGCCTGTCGAGATCGCGGGCCTGGACGACATGGGGTTCGACGTCGGCCTGCTCGGCTTCAGCGACGAGCAGATGGCCGAGATCATGGGCACGCCCGCAGCGACCGTGGACGAGGACGTGGTGCCCGAGCCCAGGCCGGTGGCGGTCTCCCGCACCGGCGACCTCTGGCTCATCGGCGGCGAGAAGGGCTCGCGCCTGCTCTGCGGGGACTCGACCAGCGCCGAGGACGTGCGGCGCGTCATGGACGGACAGCGCGCCGCGCTCTTCGCCACAGATCCTCCGTACCTGGTGGACTACGACGGCACGAACCACCCCAACACGGGCAAGAACTGGCGGCACAACCGCAACAAGGACTGGTCAGAGACCTACGGCACTGGCTGGGACGACGCCGACGCCAACAGCGACCTCTACGACAAGTTCGTCGGCGTCGCCATCGCCGAGGCCGTCCGCGAGGACGCCGCCTGGTACTGCTGGCACGCCAGCCGCCGCCAGGCCATGCTCGAGGCCGTCTGGGTCAAGCACGGCGCGTTCGTCCACCAGCAGATCATCTGGTGCAAGAACAGGCCGGTGCTCACCCGCTCCTGGTACATGTGGAAGCACGAGCCGTGCCTCATGGGCTGGATCAAGGGCAAGAAGCCCCACCGCGCGACCAAGGAGTTCGTGCCCAGCGTCTGGGAGATGCCGACCGTCAGCAGCGCCACCGACGCCGGGCACCCGACCTCCAAGCCCGTGCGGCTCTTCGCCATCCCGATCGAGCAGCACACCAAGGTTGGCGAGGTCTGCTTCGAGCCCTTCGCCGGGAGCGGCAGCCAGATCATCGCCGCGGCGCAGCTGAAGCGGCGGTGCTTCGCGGTCGAGCAGGAGCCGGTGTACGTGGACGTGTGCGTGCGTCGGGCCCAGGCCATGGGCCTGGCCGTCACGCTTGACGGGGACGGGCGCACGTTCGCGGAGGTCGAGGTGGAGCGGTTGGGCGAGAGCGCTGCCACCGGAGAAACCCCCCAGCAGAGCGCCGGGGGGAAGAAGAAGGAGGCCGCGTGAGGTCAGTCCCGGTCACCCTCGCGCAGGGCGTGGTACTCGGTCATGGCGTCGAGGTGGACGCTGCCCGAGGCGGCGAAGCACCGACGCTTGCGGCCCTTCTCGATGATGCCGCGCTCGCGGAGGAACGCCAGGGCGGTGGCGATGCGAGAGTGGGCCATGCCGGTCGAGGCCCGGATCGATTCGAGCGTCGCGCCCCGCTCGCCCGCCTCGTGCCACGCGGGCGGCACCTGGCGGACCGCCAGCACGCGGACGGTCGTGAGCGAGCCCGAGACCTTGGCGACGTAG
>CAZPPG010000203.1:0-3208 GCA_964588385.1 uncultured Phycisphaeraceae bacterium | reverse complement strand
GACGACCCTTGGCGGTGACACTCGATCACGATCTCGGCGTTGGGCTGGTCGCTCATGGGTGCGCCCTCCGGACCGAGATGCGGATCGGAGGGGCGGCGTCGATGAGCGCGAGGACGTTGGCGCGTGTCGCTCCCGCGTTCTTCCACGCGCGCGCATCCTTCGCGGGCGGCACGATGACGCGCACATCGGTGGAAAGGGCCGCCAGCGCGCGTGCCAGTGCGAGCGCCCCTTCCAGCCCGGGGCCGTCAGCATCAGCGAATACGACGTGACGTTTCCAATCTCCGGGGCGGACAAGGTCGGCGAGCAGTCGCACGCCGCCCCGGCAACTCGGGCGGCCGATAGCGTCGAAGCCGAGGTCGAGCAGCGCCGCGGTGTCCGTCGGCCCCTCGCAGATCACCAATGGGTCCACACCCTTGAGAACCTGCGGCACGAAGAGGCCCTCGTGTCCGCCCTTCTCGGAGAACTTCTTGCCCGAGAGCGCCCGGATCCTGATGCCGCAAACGGTTCCGCCCCGGCCCTGCATGGGGAATGCCCAACATCGGCCCGTCCAGCCGACACCAAGGTTCTTCAGGCTCTCGATCGTCACACCCAGATCCTGAGCGAACCGATCGAGAGGCCCGGGCGTCACGGAACGCTGGTACCTCTCGGCGATCGCCGCGATTCGACCATCCGGCCCGGAAGTCACCTTGAGGAAGCGGAGCCGACGGCGCGGAGCCCGAGAGTCGCGCTCCAGCGCATGAAACCAGCCCGCGTCAGCCCAGCGAGTTGGTGACTCGACCCGCGCACAGATGGCGCTCGCGGGCGGGTGCCCACGCCTCACCAAGCACCAATCGTGCTTAAGGCAGATCGGGCAGGAACGGTCCTTGCTCACGCGGACGAAGTCTTCAAGAAGGGTCATCGCTTGCCCTCCTTGGCCACTTCCTCTGAGAGCCACCGCTGGAGCTCGGGAACCGGATACACCACGACCGTGTTGATTCGGGCGAACGGCACGCGGCGCTGGGCGGTCAAGGTCGCCAGCAGGCGTGGCGAGATGCCTATCGCTCTGGCGGCCTCGCGGGCTCGCAGGGCGAGCGTGACACGCGGCTCAGGGTCGTTCGACTTGGGGTGATCACTCGGCATGGGGCACCCCCTCACGCTTTGCGCGTTCCATCAACAGCCGTTCGACGGTCGCCCGGTCGAACAACATCCCCCGATCAGTCTTGACGTGCGGGAGCGCACCCCGTTCGGCTTCGGCCCGCAACCACGTCACCGAAACGCCCAGTAGCCGGGCCATTTCGGCAAGTTTCAACGGGCGCTCGCTTGGTGTGTTCATCATGCCCAAACGATCGCAGGCACGCTTCACCGATGCGCCGGAGTTATGTCGGCACTTGCGCCGGAGTTATGTCGGAGATCCGCCAGGCAACCACTTCCGTCCCTCGTCCGTGAGGGCGTACCCCTTGCGCGTTCCGTGGGGACGATGGACCATTCCGTAATCCGCCAACTCACCTAGGAGCCGCCCCACCGTCTCACGATTGCGAATCGGGCCGGCGCTCGCGATCTGGATAATCGTCCTGCACTTGGTGGGCGTCTTGCGTAGAGCCTCCAACATGGATTCGTGGTCAGGGGTCAAGGCGATGCCGACGGTGGAGGCATGTAGCGTTGGGTTGCCGTGGGCATCGCTACTGCTGCCATTGTCGTCATCTTCGCTGACATCGGGAGGGTCAATCGCTTCAAGATACGCGATGAAACTCTCGATGCGCTTTCGTAGCGCCATTCGGACATTCTGAATGCCCCAGTTCGCATCACGGAGAATGCTCCAGTAGCGTTCGGCCGCTTCCTCAGCGGTCGTCGGCATAAATGGCCTTAGGTGAATGGTCCAGCGATCGGGAGGGCCATGGGACATCGCCTCACCCAAGGCGGCCCGTTTTGCTGCGTCACCCTCCACGGGTCCTTCGAATGTGCTTCCATGTTTCCATGCAGACCATGAGATGACAGTCTCATGCTCAATCGTTGGCACCACGTCTAACCAACGAAAGCACGCTGCATTCGCGTGCGTGGACGCTTCTCGCCTGATTGTCTCGATCTGAGAATGGGTTTGATCGCAGGCGTTCATCAGCCCGGTCGCATGCCCTCGCAGCGTGGTGGCAACGCTTCCCAATCCGCGTAAATCAAATGACGCGCAGAGCGATTCAAACTCTGGCCGCCCCAGCAAGGCACGGATTTCCCCAGTTGCGAACCAGAGTTTGGGGACCGGGTCGCTATCTTCTGATCCGATCGGCCCCCCAACGCCAGCATAGAAGTAGACTGGGCTTGACCGGTGTATGAGAGGTGACGATCCATCAAAGACGGATCCAAGAGTCTGTCTAAGACGGTCGGCGAGTTGACCTGCCTGCATAGCGCACCTGCCCTAGGGCTGGTGGGCGGGGCTTCGTGGCAGGTGAACCCGAAGCCTCCGCCCGTCCATTCGTCGGGGATCAGCCGACTACCCATCCTGAGTGTATTTCTCAGTCCTGGGGCGAGGGGATACCCTCGCCTGCCGACGGCGAATCTGCCAAGGTCGGACCTCGATTTCAGCGTTGGGGCGGATTGCACACCGAGCAGGGTCCCTTGGCCGCGCCCACTTCCGCCAATGCCACCGGGGAGTGACGGCCCTTCAGGTACCGGCATCCCGCGGCGTGGTACTTCGACCCGCTGGGCGTCACGTACACGGTGACCACCTCCTCGACGGGCTGAACCGGCAGGTCCACGACGGGCGTGTTGCCCGGGAACATCCGGTTCAGCATGGTCGCCAGCCGCACACCCGCGATCGACAACTGGTCCTCGACGACCGGCGGCTTCTCGTCTACATACTCGGCGGCCTGAGACTGGCCCGGCTGGAACTCGCTGTAGATCGTCAACCGGCGCGCGAAGGGGATGCTGGATGAGATTGCGAAACGGACACTGACTTGAATTCTTCGGAAGTATGTACTAGACGCAAAGGGGAACCTCAACGAATAGCAACAAGTCTTTCGATTTGTTCATTCGGCTATTGTTTGGATTGATCGCCCTATTGCTTCCGTTGGTCGTCGCCGGTTTCCTCGGTCACGATTGCCTGCCAGAACTGAACTGGCGAAACCCCAAGAGTGTGGAGCAAATGGACCACCGTGGGTGGGTATACCAGCGAGTCGTCCGACTTTGCGAGAACGGGCGAGTACGGCGAGCCGACACCCATCACCATACGGGTGAAGAA
>CAZPPG010000202.1:0-3210 GCA_964588385.1 uncultured Phycisphaeraceae bacterium | reverse complement strand
TCCGCGACCTGATGTACACGCCAACCCTCGTGGAAGTGCCGAGCGCGATCACGCTCGCGTCCTACCTCGCCGCGCAGGTCCCGGTCCTGGACCAGGGAACAGAAGGGGCGTGCACGGGCTTCGGCCTCGCCACGGTGGCGAACTTCCTGCTCCGTGTTCGCAAGGAAGTCCCCGACGCTGTGTTGACCAGCCCGAGGATGTTTTACGAGATGGCCAAGCGCTACGACGAGTGGCCGGGGGAGAGTTACGCCGGATCGAGCGCCCGCGGCGCGATGAAAGGATGGTACAAGCACGGGGTCTGCCTCGAGGAGCATTGGCCGTACGCGCTCGATGCCGACGACACCGACTGTCGCCGGCTCACCAACGCGCGCGCCGAGGCCGCCCGTCTGCGGCCGCTCGGAGCCTACTACCGCGTCAACCACAAGGACCTCGTCGCGGTGCACAGCGCGATCGCCGAGACGAGGATCCTGTACGCCACGGCCACCGTGCACGAGGGATGGCTCAACGTGCGCGCCACGGGCGAGATCCCGTTCAGCGACAAAGAGCTCGGCGGCCACGCGTTCGCGATTGTCGCCTACGACAGCAACGGTCTGTGGATTCAGAACTCCTGGGGACCGGACTGGGGGCGGGGAGGGTTCTGCCAAATCTCCTACGACGACTGGCTGCTCAACGCCACCGACGTATGGGTGGCCCGGCTCGGCGCGCCGGTCACGCTGAAAACGCCCTCCGCGCAGGCCGTGGGGCGCTCCGCCTCGGCCGTTCAGTCGGCGACCTACACCTTCAGCGAGCTCCGGCCGCACGTCGTCAGCATCGGCAACAACGGGAGGCTACGGACGTCCGGAACGTTCGGCACTTCGGCCGACGACGTGGCGCACATCTTCTCGGAGGACTTCGATCGTATCACCGAATCCTGGAAGACCAAGCGGATCCTGCTCTACGCCCACGGAGGACTCACGGGCGAGGACGGGGCAATCCAGCGACTGGCCGATCTGCGCCCGTCGATGCTGGAGTCGCAGATCTACCCGGTCTCCTTCATCTGGAGGACCGACTTCTGGTCCACGGTCACCAACATCATGAAGGACGCGGTGCGCCGTCGCCGGCCCGAGGGGATTCTCGACTCGGCGATGGACTTCATGCTCGATCGACTGGACGACGCGCTCGAGCCCGTCGCGCGCGCCATCGGGGGCAAGCTCCTCTGGGATGAGATGAAGGAGAACGGGCTGGCGGCGACCACCGACGACGACGGTGGGGCGAGGTTCGTTCTTGAACAGGTCAGGGCGACGGCGCGGCGCCACAGCGGACTCGAAATCCATCTCGCCGGGCACAGCGCGGGCAGCATTTTTTTGGCGCCGCTGCTGGAGCGGCTCACCGCCCGAGGGAGCGGCGGCCTCGGCCTGAACGTCGAGTCGTGCACGCTGTGGGCGCCGGCCGCCACGGTGGAGCTGTTCAAGTCCAGCTATGTCCCGGCGATCGAGGCCAAGCGCGTGAAGCGGTTCGCGCTTTTCACGCTCGATGATCGCACGGAGCGCGACGACAACTGCGCAGACATCTACCACAAGTCGCTGCTGTATCTCGTGTCCAACGCCTTCGAGGCCAAGCCCCGCACACCGTTCCGAGACGGCGTGCCCATCGTGGGCATGGAGAAGTTTGTCCGCAAGGACCCCGAGCTGGTCGCGCTCTTCAAGCGGGACAACGCCGAATGGGTGCTTTCGCCCAACAGCGTTGCCGAGGGAAAGGAGAACGCCTCCCGCTCACTGCGGCACGGTGACTTCGACGACGATGAACCGACGCTGCGCGCTACCCTTGCCCGGATGCGCGGCGCGAGGTCCGAGGCATCGAAGTTCACGTTCCATCGGTCGGCTTCGGCCTCGGCGTCCATGCGGAGAAACCTGAGTTGATCGACGAACCAGATCGAGCGTCGTGCGGCCTTAAAGAGAGACGTTCCTATCCATTCCCGCGCTAACGATTCATCCCCGCCGCTGCTCAGCGCGCGTCGAGCCCTGCGGCGATTCGGCATTCCCGTCATCGCCGTGCTCGCGCTCGGCTTGACCTCACTCGCCCTGCTCCAGCCGCCCCACCCCGATATCTACCGTTCCTCGTCATGGACGGATCGTGAGTTCTGGCTGTACCCCGTCGAGCGGAACCCTCACCGCCGTCTCCCCTACGTCGACCGGTCCGTGTTCGCCGTGCACCGCGTCCCCGGCACCACCCTTGTGTGGGCGGTCGGCGGCGGAGGCCTGATTCTCCATTCCAAGGACGATGGAGAAACCTGGGAACGGCAGTACGTGACGTCCTCGGAGTTGCGTGACACCCCCGCGCCGACACCACCGCCGGCGTCACCACCGGCAAAGCCGAGCGGCGAAGGCGACGAACCAAAGGCAGCAAAGAAGAACTCTCAGTCCACGGCCCCAGCGCCGGGTGGCGCAGTAATCAAGCGCGCGAGCTGGACCCAACCACATGTGAATCCCCGTCCGACACGTCCCACATCAGGGGAGACCGAGATCGCATTTGCGGTGTCAACCGACCGTCCATTCGTTGAACGGCTCATGACAGTCTTCATGCTCGACGCGAACAACGGGTGGGCCGCGACACGGTCCGGGCTTGTTGTCGCGACTTCCGATGGACGCACATGGCGGGTCGTCGGCGATTGCAACCAGTCCCTCACGATCGGCACCCGCGTCTTCTTTTTGGACGCCAAGCACGGCTTCATCAGTTCGTGGGACGATGTACGTTTCACCGCCGACGGAGGTACTTCGTGGGATCGAGTGCCCGGCGCGTTCGCCGTCGGACCCTGCCCTGATGGCAGCGTGGCGGTGATCGGCAACGCGGAGTTCGATCTCAACCAGGACATGTACGAGTTCCTCGAGGCCGGCTTCTCCGCGAAGGTATTCCCTGTCCCCTCGGCTTCGGTCCTGAGCGGCGCTTTCGTTGAAGGAGATCGCGGGATTGTAATTGTGGCAGGGTCGTATGACGTGGTCGCCACCGTCGATGGTGGCAAGTCTTGGCACAAGTCTTCCATCTCCGGAGGCAATGCCGCGGTGGGCTTGATCTCCGGCAACAGCTTCCTGGTCATCGCGGAATCGAGCGATGGTGCTCCCCTCTTCGTTTCTACCGACGGCGTGCAATGGACGGAACGCGATCTGTCTGGTAAGACACTCTCGTACTCAATGCCCGGCACGACGGCTGCAGGACTAGGGGTGAGTCTGCTGG
>CAZPPG010000201.1:0-3230 GCA_964588385.1 uncultured Phycisphaeraceae bacterium | reverse complement strand
GAACGTCATCATCATCACCGCTCTGGTGCCGGTGATCGGGTACGACAAGTCGGCGGCGCTGGCGAAGGAGGCGTTCAAGCAGGGGAAGACGGTGAGAGAGCTGGCGTACGAGACGGTGGTTGGGGCGAAGGACAATGCGGGGAAGAGCATTACGCGAGAGGATATTGATTCGTATCTGGACCCGATGGCGATGACGATGCCGGGGGGGGCGGGGCGGGCGGGGGGATGATCGGCCGACATCCGCAGCACCTCGGAGCACGCAATGGCGACCTATCGAATCAAGCGGCTTCAAAGCAGTCCCACACCGGACGAAATCCGCTTCAACTGGGTCGGAACTTTCGATGATGAATTTGACGCGAGAGAGGAGGCGCAAAAGCTGGCCGCGGCGGAAACAAGCGATAACGTCTTCGAGTACGTTGTCTGCCGAGTCTTCACGAAGAATCCGCCGCAGCATCTGGCGAGCTATCCGGTCAAGAAACCGAATCGCTGACGTCGAGTGGCCATTCTCAGTCGCTTTGAGAAACAGACGGGTGGCCCGGGTTCTTCGCGGGTGCCATTGTCGCCGCGATGTCTCCTTTTCTTCCTCTGCCCTATCGGACGGGTGACTCGGGTGACCTTGACCCAGGTTTTTATGCCAAACTTCAACGAGGGTAGAATTCGCACGCCTCGAGTGAGCCATGCCCTCCGCGGAGATTGACAATCACGACGAAGTCGGTTCGGAGTTTCGCTCCAAAGCCGTTCTGTGCGTCGACGTAGGCCGAAATGCAATACCTGTCGTTGCCGAGGTACTGTACATAGCTCTGGTCGTATGAAGGGAAATCCGCTGTCGAAGGCGCCTTGAGCCGCTCCGTCACCAGGCGCTCGGCCATGATCCAAGCGTCTAGCGGATCGCCAGTGTTTGCCAACGATCCGGGCGTTTGCGATGGCGGGCCCAGCATCTTCAGCACCAAGCATGCGACCAGGAGCAAGAGAAAGCCAGTCCACGCGTAGAGCTTGTTATTGGACTCGGCCCGCTCGCGGGCACCGTCCAGCATCGACTTCGCTTCGCTCAGTCTACGATTGGCCTGTTCGCGCTCGGCAGTGTCCCGCGTCGGTTGTTGGCGAGAATCGAGCACTCGCAGGGCTGCCAGCGCCGCATCCAGTTCTCTTTCTGCGCCCTCTACGCTTCTCAATTCCCTCTCGTGCCGCTTCTGTTCCTTTTGCCAAGTACGAAATTGCGCGGCATCTGTCCTGCGCAGTTCTCGCTCGTCGAGTGATTTTTTTCGTGCTGCGGCATTCGTCTGTTCGATCGCCTGGCGCACCTCGCTGCCCGGCACAATAAAACTGGCTCCACAATCGGGACAGGAATCACGCTGTCCCGCAAGACGGATCCATGAGTAGAGCGATGACTTGCAATTGGGGCACGCGTACAGAACGCGCTTCAATCCGATGATCGGAAGACGTTTAATCTCGTAGTGCTCGCTCATGCCGCGACCCGGCTAATTCATTCAGCAGATCCACATTGTACCCGAATGGCGAGCGGCTCGGATTCCCATCCCAGATGGCTCGCGGACATTCCCCGCCCCTGTCTGCTCTTTCCCCACTTACACCGCTTGCTCGACCCGCGCCCTGCGCGGCCGTCTTCGCCGCGCCGTGGTGGGCGGTTGCCCGAGGCGCGGGAGCAAGTAGGCGTACCACCGGCCGCACAGAAAGACCCAGGAGCCGCGCAGCGCGCCCCGGGTCACCACCGGCAGGGTGGCACGGAGGCACCCGACCCTGGCCATCCGTATCACTGATCCGGGTGTTATTACCTTTGCACGTCAGTATTCACTGCGCCTTTCGCGCCAATCGTCGAACTCCTCGGCTACGAGATCGGGGTCTTTCATGCTGTGCCAGTCTTCACCATATTTCTTCGCGGCGTAGGTGTTCAGTCCCGCCTCGCGATGATTGTTCCGACGCCGTCGCTCGTCGGCGGGGCCGTGGCACGGGAAGCACAGAACCTCTAGGTCTTCGGGCTGCTCGTGGAACAGTGTCCTGTAGTGTTTGTGGTGAACTTCGAGGCCTTTGTTCGCACCGCAACGCTCGCATTTGTGCCCCGAGCGCAACAAGGCAGCCTCTCGCTTGGCATGCCATTGAAGGCTCCCAAGGTATTCTCGATACTGCTTTGTCAGGTGCTGCATCCTTGCATCCTATCGCGGCAGATGGCGAGGGGTTACCTCTGTCAATTGCTTCTGGTACCATCACCGCCATCCATGCCGCCCTCCTCATCCCCCCCACCCCCGACTACGGCCTCGACGCCCCCACCGTCGTCCGCAACCTCTTCATCGTCGGGGGCGTGGCGCTGTTCACCTTTCTCACCATCGCCCTTCACTTCTGGTCCGGCACGCTCACGCTCGGGGAGTTTCACCTCAACATCCGTCCCATGAGCCTCGGCCTTGCGATCGGCGGCCTCGGCATGGCCGCGTGGATGGCCTGGGATAGCAAGCACGGCAAGGTCCGCGAGCGCGAGCGGCTCCTCGACCTTCTTCCGTGGACCGGGCGCGAGCGCGTGCTCGACGTCGGCTGCGGGCGCGGGCTGATGCTCATCGGCGCGGCCAAGCGGCTGAAGGCGGGCGAGGGAAAGGCGGTCGGCATCGACATCTGGCAGGAGGTCGACCTCTCCGGCAATCGGCCCGAAGCGACCCTGGAGAATGCGCGGCTCGAGGGCGTTGGCGGCGATAGCGAACACGGCGGACGCGTCGAGGTCCACACCGCCGACATGCGCACGATGCCGTTCCCGGACGCGTCCTTTGACACCATCCTCTCCATGAACGCCATCCACAACATCTACTCGGCGCCCGGGCGCGCCGAGGCGATCGCCGAGATCTGCCGCGTGCTCAAGCCCGGCGGGACCGTCATGATCGTGGATGTCCGCCACATCGCCGACTACGCCGCGGCACTCCGCAAGGGCGGGTGCGGCGATGTCCGGCTCGCGGCGTCGGACTTGGGAATGAAACTGATGATGGTTCTGAGCTGGGGGATCGCGCGGCCGGGGACTTTGATCGGACGGAAGGATGGGCAGGCGATGGCTGGCGAGGTCAGCCCTTCCTGCTGACCAGGCAACGCGCTCGACTTTCCCTCTGCTTTCCCGCCGCGCGTGCCGCCCGCGCGATCATCGCGAGCTTGACCGCGCCACCCGCCCCCAACGGCGCAGGACGGATCTACGCTGTTCGCATGGCGCGTTCTCTTCAAGAAAAGAACCCTTGGTTCCG
>CAZPPG010000200.1:0-3267 GCA_964588385.1 uncultured Phycisphaeraceae bacterium | reverse complement strand
CAAGGCGGTGACGACCCTGAAGGGTTACGCCTACGGCGGCCGCGTCTGGGACAAGGCGGCGGTGCTCAAGATCTTCACCAACGTGCTGTACCGGGGGCGCGTGCGGTACAAGACGGAGACGTTCGCGGGCGAGCACGACGCGATCGTCACCGACGCCTTATGGAACGAGGTCCATGAGCTGCTCCGAACCAACGGGCGCTCGGGGGGCATGCTCGTCCGCAACAAGCACGGGGCGCTGCTGAAGGGCCTGATCCACTGCGGGCCGTGCGGCGTCATGATGGGGCACACGACTACCAACAAGGGCGGCAACCGCCTCTATCGGTACTACACCTGCTATCGAGCGCAGAAGCAGGGCTGGGACTCGTGCCCGTGCCGCTCGCTGCCCGCGGAGCAGATCGAGGGGTTCGTGATCGAGCAGATCAAGCGGATCGGGAAGGACCCGGACCTGCTGTCGCTCACGCTGGCCCGGTGCCGGGAGGAGCTGACGGTCCAGAGGGCCGCCGCCGAGAGCGAGGTGGCAGTCGTCGAGCGGGAACTGGAACGCCTCCACGCCGACCTCCGGCGCACGGCTGGCGACGCGGCGACGAATGGGCACGCGGCCGCCCGATTGGCCGACCTGCACCTGAAGGTCCAGGCGGCGGACCAGCGTCTGGCTGCGCTCCGGGCGGAGATCGAGGAAGCCGACGTGGGCCGGATGAGCAAGGCGGAAGTGGACGCGGCGCTCGCGGAGTTCGATGGCGTCTGGACCCGGCTCTCGCCCAAGGAGCAGGCCCGGCTCATGCGGACGCTGATCCAGCGTGTTGA
The DNA here is from genome assembly GCA_964588385.1 of uncultured Phycisphaeraceae bacterium. Lineage (GTDB taxonomy): Bacteria > Planctomycetota > Phycisphaerae > Phycisphaerales > UBA1924 > JAHBWV01. Next base: position 2,463 of record CAZPPG010000200.1, on the reverse strand, counting down.
CTACGACGCGAACAAGGGATCGGTGTCGATCACCTTCCACCCGCTCGGGCTGCGGTCCCTCGGACAGCGTGCAACACAGGAGAACGCGGCATGAGCGATGGCATCACCATGAGCTTCAAGGTTCACTTCACGCGCGGCCAGACTGGGCAGCGGCTGATGCACGAGGGGACGAAGCCGCCACCGGCCCCGGTGGCGGGAGGACGGGTTCCGAGGATATCACGCTTGATGGCGTTGGCTATCCGGTTTGACGATCTGGTTCGGCGGGGTGAGGTGGCGGACTTCGCGGAGATCGCGGAGTTGGGACAGGTCACACGCGCCCGGGTGAGCCAGATCGTCAACCTGCTGAACCTCGATCCAACCCTTCAGGAGGCGATCCTGCACCTGCCGCTGGTGGCTGGGGAGCGGGAGACGGTCTCGGAGCGGGAGGTGCGGGCGATGGCGGCTGAGCCGGACTGGGGGAGGCAGCGCGAGATGTGGCGAGACATCGCCAGCGAATGACCTGTTAAACAGGTTGGGCGGAACCGGCTACATTGTGCTCCAAGGCGCAGCGGCTCAGTTCGGAGCCGTGCCCAAGGAGCCCGGCGTGGCTGAAGGTCCGCACGATCATCCGGCATCAGATCCACCAGCGCAATCGGCGATGGCGGAGCCGACTTATCTCTTCGCCTGTCGCACCAACGAGTCCCTTGGCCCGTCGTGCGTGTTTTATGTCGCTTCAACCAAGACGCTCGCCGAGTCTCTGGAGCGCATGTTCACGAGCCAGTATGCAGAGCCGGATGGATGCAGGTTCTCGCACGCCGTTGCGAGCGTGATCCCGGTCGAACAGCAGGTTCTGCTTGATGAGTCACTCCAGTGGCTCGACGTGTATTCGGAGCCGGATCACACTGCTTACATGGAAAACCTTAGTGAAGCGACCATCCAGCGCGCAGCGTTTGGCCGACAAGCCGCCGTGTGGGAGGAGTTACTTCGCGCGAAGTCGCGGGAGACGCGCGCACCAGAGCCAGAAGTGAAACCAAGCCCATCGGCCCTCGCCGACGCCTCACTGCTAGCCATGATCCTGAGAGACGCACTGTTCGTACAACTCGATTACCCCGACGCGGGAGCCGCTCCGCAGCACGTCGCGATGATCAAGGACGTACGGGAGCGGCTGAGCCGGGCGTACGAGCGACCCGGAATGTTGGCGTTGAAGAAGCTGGCGGCGTCAACGGCAAGCATCGCTGATCTGGCTGATCCACTCAAGTGGGGTGCGATGGCCACGGCAGCCGCGATGCAGCATCCGCAGTTTGCTGAGGACACGCGGGGCAAGCCCAGCGATGACCAGATCCGCGCGGCGACCGAACGGGCCATGCAGCTCTGTCAGAATACGGCGGCTCCTGACATTCGCGAGATCGCGGATCGACTCTGCGAGTTCATGATGGTGTCGTGCCGACGGCCGACGGGAATCCACGACCGATCGTTCAAAGACCCGGCACGCGCAACCCATCTGCTCGACAGGTACTGGCGTCCGGCGAGTTCCCTATTGCATGCACAGATGAAGATCCATGTGGGGTACTCGCCACATCCCCTGACCCGAATCATCGAGAATCTTCGCGACCGCATCGCGTGGTGCTTTGAGCTTCTCAAGGATCGGCCGGAGGCTGCTCGCGTGGCCGAGGAGGCTGATGGTCTCTTGAGCATGCTCTCCGAGGGAGATGTTGACGACCTGACCGCAGTTGAGGAATGGGCGACCCCCGCTATTCGAGGGGTTGAACTCTTCATCGCACGGGCGGGTATGGCACTCGGCGCATGGCACGGCACGATGACACAAGCGGAGACTTTCTTCCTCTCGTATATTGAGCCGCTTGTCGCGGAGCACACTCGGGACGTGTCAGCGCGGTGGAAGCGGATGGTCGCGAGGGCAGACGCCGCCGGTGCCCAGAATGCCGCGCAGCACAGCTCCAGTAAAGGCTCTGTCTCGAACTCGTCCTCGGACACAACTGGGAACAACCCTCCACCGCCCCCACCTCCTCCGCCGCCCGTCAATAAGGGGCCGCGCGTGGTGCTGGGTAAACGCGGCGAGCCGTGCATCGTGGATGGCAAGGAGAGGCCGCCACTCACAGATGGTCGTTACGCGGTAATCGAGGCGCTGATCAAGGCTGGCGAAGACGGTCTGACGAAGGACGCGATCGAAGCTATTCGCAAGGGCGCGCGAAAGATGCTGGAGCAACTGTCCGCGATGCCCGGATGGGCGGACGTTATTCAGATGGCAGGTCAGACCAATGGGCGCTATCGCATTCGGATGTGAACGCCGCACGCAAGGGCCGCAGTCCGGTAAGTGGTCGGGCTCCTTGGTGAGGAGGACGCCAATCCTTCCGTAGGAGGGTCACTTGCCGTAGAATGCCTTGCAGGGCCGCAAGCCAGATTTGACTTGACGCCTGCCGAAACCCGATGGGGATACCTGTCGATACCATCCCCAAAGGCCGCCAC
>CAZPPG010000199.1:0-3320 GCA_964588385.1 uncultured Phycisphaeraceae bacterium | reverse complement strand
CTGGCGATTGATCACAAATCGACCGCTCAGCACGACGGCCGAGCAGCTCCACGGTTCAGCTAGACGAAGCCAGAGTCCGAGGAGGCGTCGCAGGGCGGGAACTGGAAACGACTCCTCGGAGGTCATTGGTCGCCTGGGTGCACAGCTTGAGGTTGTCCAGAAGAACTTCGATCAATTCAAGGAGTCGCTTCTGGACGCCGCCAAGAGGTTCGGAGTTGACGACGAGGATATCGCCAGCCGTGTCATGACGCTGCTGCTCGACGTCGCGACGAAGGCGCCGAGTCGTCGTGAGGTCTCACTCGAGGCACTCAATCGGCAGTTGGCCGGATATCCGAAGCCGAAATCGATTCGCTTGGAAGACTGCCGAGAGGAGTTGCGAGCCGCCCTCGCGTCGGCTGTGGGTCCGGGCGGGCAGGGGGGCGTCGCGATCACAGAGATCGTGGAGAGGCGCGGGTTCTCGACGCTGCTCACAGAGCGGGCCGCACTCGCTGTGGTCCATGGGCCAGGCGGCTGCGGCAAGACGATGTCGCTGTTCAGGGCCCTCGATCGCCGCCTATCTGACGCCGTCGGCCCGGCAGCGATGCTCGTACAGGGACCAAGGACGCTGGGCCACCTGATTGACTCATGGCGAAACGCCGGGCCGACAAGGGCAGCGCCGGGCGAGGCACTCCGGCAGCTTCGCGTAGCCAATGCGAGTATTGGGCGTCCGGTGCTGGTATTGGGCCTCGATGGTCTCGACGAGGTGCCTGAACTTGAACGGGCCGAGGCCGAGGCATTGATTCGCCTCTTCTATTCCATGCACGTTGAGTTACATCGGTCGCAGGTTGAGCCTGACGGGCTCCTCATCGTGACGTGTCGGAATCGAGACGACTTGGACCATGTGGTCGGGCCACGAGGGACTGGCGGCCTCCCTCCGCCAGCCATTCCAGGATTCGATGTTGGGGAGTTCACAGACGAGGAGATTGCGGCCGTCTGGGATCTGTGGTTCCCCGGCGAGGCCGTGCCGCGTCTAGGCCTTTCGGACGAGATGCGCGCCACCGTTGCCGATTCAATTGATGGTGCGACTATCCGGGACACGCGTCTCACAGCCCTCCGCCATCCTGTCTTGCTGGGGTGTACGAAGTTGTTGTCCTTGGCGGAGCGTCAGCGGCTCTATCGGGGCGACGCCGAAGTGTGGAGTCAGGTCTTGGTGTCCTACTTCGACTGGTTTACCAGAAAGGCAGGCATTCGGGCAGGATGCCATCGCAGGAAGGTCCTTGGCGTCCTCAAGGCGGCTGCGCGCGCGACGGTCGTCACATCCCTCGGCACATGTGATCGCGAAGACCACTGGGTGACGCCTGCCGCGAAGGAAACGGGTCAGGCACCAGAGCTCGTCAGGCAGATCTTCGACGATGCCGTAACTGCCGGTGTCGTGATCGCCGGACCGACCAAGTACACGCAACCAGTGCGCTTGCCCATAGAGTGGCGCTGGCGCTTCCCGGAACTCGCCGCGCACCTTGCGTCTTTGGCTTGATTGACCGGAGAGACTATGCCCCAGAGCCGTCGATCTCGCCAGCCGCAGACCTTGGCCTCGATCGGGAGGCAACTAGCACGCACCCTGAAGAACGAGGCCGCGAAGCCTCACGCGATCGACGAGTTGCTTTGGGCAGCCGCACGCGTAGGGGAGACCGACCCCCAGCTGATCGCTAGGTTCATGCTGAATCATCTTGTGCCGCGGTGTGTTGCGGCAGCTTCGGGCGATGGCCATGAGCAAGTGCGAAGCAGACAACTCCGCCGCCTAATGGCGGACTGGATCAATAGCCTCCCAGAAAGCGCTCTCTGGGATGTCCGGCGCATGGTCATGGAGAGCGTGATCCGGTCCCTCAAGTCCGCTCCGACATTCGAGGGCATGTACTCCTTGGCCTCGATCGGCTATCGGTCGCCGGAAGCCATCGACGTCCTCTCGGAGCTCGGAGAGCGCGACGACCGTCTGGGACATGAGGCGATGCGCCTTCTGCTTGGCCTTGAGCCGGCGCCCGAAGTCATCTCCTGGATTTCGAAGCGGATTCGTGGCACACCGTTCGAGCAACGCACGGAGGAGTTGCTCAACGCGGCCGCGCAGCTTCACGACACCGCATTCCTGTCATTCCTTGCCGATGATGCCATCCGTCGAGGGCCGGGTTGGTTTGCCTTGGCCCGTCTGCTGTGGGTCGGGCAGGACTCACCGGGCGATCCGCGCACTCAGGATGCCGTGTGGCGCACCATCGCGCGCGTGTCGCAGCGTTGGAAGGATGGTCGTGATCATCTGGCATTAACAGGAGGGCTGGTCAGGTCGTGCCACAGTCCACGCGCACTCCGAGCGGTGTTGCGAGCCGCTACGGTCACGCCTGAGCGCGGCCCGTCGCGTTTGCTCGCGCAGGTGGCTGAGGCTGAATCTCCAATGCAGCTGCGCGGCTGGATCGGCGCTCCGATTGGGAAGCTCGTCAGCGACGTCGGGACCTTCGTCGAGGGCGACACCGGTAACACCAGCGTTGGGCAGACGATCGAGTCCCTGAACAAGGATATCGCCCTTGAGGTGCTGTTGTCCAGCGGCAGTCCTCGGACAACTGCCATCCTTGGCAGAGCGATCGCCAACGAGACCAATGTCTACACGACCGCGGAACTAATGCGGGCACTATCCATGTTTCCGCTAAGCGGTCTGCCGCCTCGGGTGACGAAGGCCCTGCAGGACGAGCCAGGTTTCACAAGCAGAGCCGATGAGAACACCAGGCTGATTGTTTACTTGGCGGCCGCTCGAGTGGCGGCATCGTCTCGCACGTTCCAAGGCTTCGACGTACTCGTGCAGTCCCACGGTTTGGTGAACGGCCACCCGCTGACCGTGCCCGTTCGTAGTGCTGTGACGCAGCTGCTGTGGCTGGCGCGAAGTCAGAGAAGCGAGGCGGTGAGCAGGGCCATTGATGGCCTGCAGTCTCAGTCCCCGCTACCGCAGATTGTTGCTGCACAGGCGCTCGCGTCCCTTCTTCAGGAGGAGCCGATTGACGAGGCGGTGCCACGCCTTGTTGGCCTAGCCACCAACAACGACTCCAGGCCTTACGTTCGAACCGCGGCAATTGCTGCCGCGGCTGTCGCGACGCGCGAGCAGTTCGATACCGCATGGCGCGATGCACTCGTCCGTCTTTGTAAGGATCCTGACGCGACGGTACAGTACGCGGCCGCCTCGGCATTGATTGACGCCGGCGCCATGCACGAAGCAAGAGCCGTGGTCGAGCGACTGGCGAAATCAGGCGGCGATGCGACTCGAAGGCGCGCACTCTTGGTGGGGCAATTGGTCGCAGTCGATC
>CAZPPG010000198.1:0-3373 GCA_964588385.1 uncultured Phycisphaeraceae bacterium | reverse complement strand
GGCAGCTCCGAGACGGGGCCTGGCGGTTTGTCAACGCCGATCGTGCCTCCCTCCCCGGTGCGGACGGTGCCATTGCGACGTTCAGTCGAGTGAGCGTGAGCCGAGGACACAGCTCGTTCAGCAATCCCCTCGGAGATGGCGGTGGGCAGTTCTACTTTGACTGCTTCGAGGGTGGCCGCGGAGCCGGAGTCGTGCTCAGGAGGCAGCTTGAGGGCGCCGGTGTGAGCCGCCTTACGAACGAAGCCTTGTGGTATGTTGATCCCGAAGGAGATGCCAGTCTGGTTGCACGAACAGGGGGTCAGTGTCCCGACGCACCGGAAGGCCATCAGTTCCTCCAACTGACCGTTCCTGAACGTCCGGTCACCGATGGCCACGGTCGGCTGGCATTCTGCGGCAAGGTCGCGATCGGCGGGGATGAGCGGAACTGGAGAATGGGAATATGGGCGGGTGACGCCCAGCATCCGAAGCGGATCGCGTACTTCGGCGAACCATCTCCCCTTGGCGGCACCGTCATCGGAGGCGCATCAGGCCTCACGATGGACCGCAAGGGGAGGCTATTTTTCTACGACCCGACACCCTTCTTTGACGGGCTGCAGAACTACGGCATCTCGGGCGCATGGATGTTTGATGGAGAACGATTCACTCAGCGCATTGCCCCCGGCATGAGCACCCTTGAAGGTCACAAGATCCGCACGGTGTCTGGCCCGCAGCACCGAATGGCGAACCTGTCCGGCTGCACGCTCATCAAGGGTGAGATCGTGTCGCCCAAGCCGTTTCCGCTGGCCGTCTTTTTCGTGGACGATGAAGGGATCCACACGGTCATGGTGAATGGGGCCAGGCCACCCGGGTTCGGTCCAACGTTCTCCTTTGACCTGAACGGCAGTGGTCTGGTCGTGCTCTCAGGAGACGGAGAGTACGGTGCCATCAAGGTAGCGGTGAAGGAGACTGGCAAACCGAATCAGCCGTACGAAACGATCTGGCGCGTCAGCAAGGCTGGCATCGAGCACGTGGCGACAATCGACAAGCAGTTGGGGAGCCTGGCCACCCATCGCATCGCATCGTTCGATGCACTGCTCGATGTCTCGAAAGGCGGGGAGATCCTCTTCGCTGCAAAGCTCGTGTCGACAGACTTGGGCGCCAAGGACCGCCAGATCTCGGGATTGTGGTCCGTAAGTCCCGAACGAGTGAGACTCGTCACAACGTTTCCGATGTCGGTGGACCTCGGAGGCAAAGGGTCTCGGGAGCTGCAAAACTTCGTCCCGATCGGCGGATCGATGTACGACTCTTCGGGCTCCGTGTATGGAGTCGGCCGATTCAGGGATAAGACGAGCGCAATTCTGCGTTTCGATCTCGCCGAGTAGAAGGTCGCGATATGGGGTGACGCCGAAGAGCGCGGCGGCTGTCCGAACAAGGGGGACGATCGATCATGGAAGGCGGGGTCAGGCTTCCGACGCCCACGCAACAGCTCACTCACCTCACCCCCTCCACATCACCTTCCACGTCGGATGGTCATCGTCGTTCAGAAGTCGCATCATCCGCTCTTCGCGTGTCTCTCTACGCCCGGTGGTGCTGTACTTCGGGTACGCGTCGGGATCGCTGACGTAGCAGAACGGCGTCCGCATCACCTCGACCGCCAGCGCCAACGCATCCGGCCCGTCGTCGTGAGCCGCGAACGGGAACTGGATCAACTGCTCAACCAGCTTCCGATGCTTGCGGCTGAACCGCAGCGTGCCATTCACGATCAGCGGCTGCAGGCTCTGGATCCGACCCAGCTTGTCCGATGTGTGCGTGATCTTCCGGACCGGCAGATACAGCCCCGCCGCGTTGCTGCGCCGCGTCAGCTCATCTGCCAGGAAGTGCTGAAACTGGTTCGTCTCGATGCCGACATGCGTGAGCTTCCGACGCTTCCCGAGCGCGAGCAGATACTCGATCGTGGCGTTCGGCGTCCGCTTCGAGATGTCCGCTTCGAGCACGTAAAGAACGCCCGTCGCCCCGTCCCGCACCACCACGATGATCGCCGTGTCGTCGTTGTGCCGCCCGGCGCGGCCGAGACTCGGATCGCACGCGGCGTAGAACTCTAGCGGCCCCTTCAGGGATCCGATCAGCTCCGCCTCGCCGATGTGGCGGTCATCCCAGAAGACGATGTCACGCTCCTTGAACGTGGCGCGATCGGGATCGATGGGGTGGTTCTGCTTCTCGGCGTCGAAGCTCGCCTGCCCCTCGGTCAGCCGCATGACCATCAACTGCTCATAGCTCTCGCGCTCGGGCCACAGGACCTTCGTGCCCGCTAGCATCGCCTCTCGGTTCGCTCGGAAGAACTCCCCCGCGGCGGCCGGTCCCGTCGGCCCGTCTTCGTCGAGCCCCGTGTAGATCGACCCCCACTCGTCCCACAGCGACTGGTTGTCCGCCATCTGCTCGATTGCGCGATAGATGCGGCTCAGCCAGCCCGGGCTGCGGCCCGTGTCCGTAAGCGTTGCGAGGAGCGAGTCATGGTGCAAGATCGTCCCGACCACCAGCACGTTGGTCGTCGCGTCACCCGCCTTCAGCAGCGTGGCGTTGAACCACGCCGCAAGCTGCTCCCGCTGCTCGGGGCTGCGGACCAGCGTCTCGTTCTCAATGTCGTCGGCAACGATCAGGCCGGGCCGGGCCTGATTGTGGCGGCGACCGCGGATCTTGGTGCCGGAACCCAGGGCCGAGACCTTGACGCCGTTGCCGGTGACGATCTCGTTCCGCCGCCAGACCTGCGGCCGGCGCGAGGCGGGCGGCACCATGCACGCCTCCGGGAAATCCTCCCGGAGGAGCGGGTTGTTCTCAAGTTGCTCGCGGATCGATGCCAGATGGCCCACGGCCTGATCCTGCGAGTCGCAGACGAGGAGGACGTAGTCCTCCAGCTTGTACACGATGCACCAGAGGATGGTCGCGAGCGTGACCATCGTGCTCTTGGCGTGGCCGCGTGGCGCGGCGATGGCCACACGCCCCCCGCGCCTCTCTGCCGCCTGCACAATCAGCTCCGCCATTTCCATGTGCATCCGCGAGAAGGGCTGCTGGGCGTAGCTCGGCAGGTAGATGCGCAGGAACTCAATCGGAGAGATGCGGGCACGCTCGCGACGGAACTGAGAGACCCGTGTGAGGGTTGCTGCGTGGATGGAACGCGTGCCGCCCGAGGATGGAGAAGCGGGCAGCGGTCCTTTCGTGGGCTGCATTGATTTTGTGCTGGCCTTCATGGACGATCCCCTCCTGCGGCGTCGGCTTCGACGCCCCCACTGCTGTGTGCGTCTGGTTCAGACTCGCCATCGCGATCCCTTGAGCCCAGCCGCTGGGTCACGATGGAGCGCGTGAGCATGCCGCGAAGCTCGGAGAGTTCGGGCGACAC
>CAZPPG010000197.1:0-3384 GCA_964588385.1 uncultured Phycisphaeraceae bacterium | reverse complement strand
ACCGCATCTACGACACCTACATCAACGAGGACGACCTCCGCGCCTGCGACGACACCACCAAGAAGATCTTCGACTGCTTCGAGCCCGGCGCGTACTCCAGCCGCGAGTTCATCGAGGCCATGGGCGCGTACCTCGCCAACAACCCCAAGCTCGCCAAGAACGAGTCGATCGTCAAGACCTGCTACCTGAAGCGCGTCCCCATCTTCGTCCCCGCCTTCAGCGACTGCTCCGCCGGCTTCGGCATCGTCCTCCAGCAGACCGAAGCCATCGAAGAGGGCCGCGGCCAGGTCGCCTTCGACTCCGGCAAGGACTTCCGCGAACTCACCGACATCAAGCTCGCGTGCAAGGACACCGGCCTGCTCATGCTCGGCGGCGGCGTCCCCAAGAACTTCGCGCAGGACATCGTCGTCGCGGCGGAGCTGCTCAACGAGCGCAAGGGTGGCAAGGCCCGCGGCGACATCGGCATGCACAAGTACGCCATCCAGATGACCGTCGCCGACAGCCGCGATGGCGCACTCTCCGGCTCCACCCTCCGTGAGGCCTGCTCGTGGGGCAAGGTCGACGTCGTCCATGAGCAGATGGTCTTCGGCGAACTCTCCGCGCTCTTCCCCATCCTCGCCTCCGACGCCTACCACCGCGGCTCGTGGAAGGGCCGCAAGGGCTTCAAGTTCGCTGACCTTTACGGCAAGAACCTCACCATCCCGACCTTCAAGGCCAAGCCCGCGCCCGCGAAGGCCGGCAAGCCCGCCGCTGACAAGAGCAAGGGCAAGAAGGTCGGCGCGAAGTAAGAGAGCTGCGAGCGCGAGCTCGGTGGGCTCACTCCCCACCGATCATGACGTGTCGAACATCGGCCCCGGCTCCAACGCCGGGGCCGTTTCGTTGGCATACCGATCACGCGCAGCAGTCATTCCCCTCCGTCTGTTAGACTCGCTGCGTGAAGCGTGCTGTGCCCATTCTGTTCACGCTCCTCCTGCTGGCCCTCGCCGGCGCGGCCACGACAGTCGCCGTCGCGTGGGGATTTGCGTTACGCGGCATAGCCCTGGAGGAGTTGCGCAAGGACGCGATCGGCGAGACCGTAGCGATTCCTCACGATCTGAATGGCGTGCCGCACGCCGCTGTCTTTTATCCCCAGCGCAGCGGATTCGGGTGGAGCGTGCTTCATGTGTCGATCCGAGAGGTGTACGGCTCGAGTGCCGACGCGTACACGCTCTGGAACATCGGTCGGCCATCCAGCGAGAGTCCCTCCTACCGGATCGTCTTCCGCGTTCCTGGTGATCGACATATCCCGGCTTCACCCGCAAACGCGGCTGATGAGTTCCGATTTGGGTGGCCACGCCGCTGCATGTGGACTGCTTCGGAACTGGAGCTCTCCGAGTGTCAATCCGGCATCGTCGGCACAACCTGCCAAGTATTCGTTCGACGAAGCCCGACCGGGTTTGATTTTCCTTTTCATCGGGTTGAAGGCGGCACGGGCTACGTCCGATCTCTCGCCATCCCCACCGGCATCCTCCCCCGTGGCTTCGCAATCAACACCGCCTTCTACGCCGCGACATGGTGGATCGCGCTCTGCGGCCTGAGCCTCGCCCGCGGCCAAGTCCGCGCGTGGCGAGGCCGCTGCCGCGCCTGCGCCTACTCGCTCGCAGGACTCGCGCCCGCTACCCCCTGCCCCGAGTGTGGCAGGAAGCGAAGGCCTTCACTCGCAGCTACCGAAGCCGCACAAGCATGATGCCACACGGGATTCAGCTCTCCGCGCAGCAGCTTCCGTTCAACGCCTTCAAGTCGCCGCAGTCGACTGCTCCGGGCGTCCCGCGAGGGACGCAGGGCTGTAGCCACGCGGCGCAGCGAACGCCGAAGGCGTGAGCCAGCCCGTGGACATCTTGCCGCGAAGCGGCCTCCTTGAAACGCCTTCGAGTCGCCGGAGGCGACGCGATCCCTTCCGAGCGGCCCAGCGGGCCGCACGTGTGTTGCCACCAGTGGCGCGAGCGTCGCCGCAGGCGACCGAGCGGAACTGGTGGAAACTCCGCCGCGCAGCGCATCCTTAAAACGCGTTGCAGTCGCCGAAGGCGACGTTCCCGGCTCGCGCCTCTTCGCCCGTCAGGGCGAACGATCGATGCCTGTGGCGCAACGAACGCCGTATGCGTGAGGCCGCCATCGGAACAGTCCGCCGCGCAGCGCATCCTCGGTGGAGCGGCCCGGATGGGCCCGACTCCATGCCCTCTGCCTCGCGCCCTCCCGACTTCGTGCCTCCCGACTCCGTGACTTCGTGACTCCGTCACTTTTTCTCTCCTCCCCTATCCCCTTCTCCCACAACCACTTCCATTATCTGTTCCAACAGACAGTGACAGACGTCTGTCAGTGACAAACACCCCCCGCGCTTGCATCGATCGATCCGCGTCGTACATTCGACGCCATGACCACCGCCACGCTCACGCCGCGCCGCCCCGCTCACACACGCGAGCCGCTTCACGCCGAAGTCGCGCCCGCGCCCACTCCCGCGGCATCCCCAACCCCCGCTCCAACGCACACCCCTCCCGCGCGCCCGGCCCCATCCTCTTCCGCTCCCGTGCCCTCTTCCGCCCCCGCACCACGCCGCTTCGACACTTCCGACCCTCACCTCGGGACCACGACCGCGCTCTCCGCGCCGCCGCTCGCATCATCCTCCGATCCCGCCCCATCCGCTTCCCCCGAATCCATTACACCCATGCAGCGCTGGGCCCACGAGCTCGTGCTCCAGATCATCCAGGCCAACATTCCGCCCGAAGCGCTCGCCATCCAGTTCGGCATCCCCTTCAGCACCCTCATCACCTACCTGAATCTCCCCGAGGTCCAAGCCGAGATCGGCGCCTACGAGGAGCTCCTCACGCTCCGCGCTCGCCTCCTCGGCCACACCGCGCGGCCGATCTCCCTCCGCAAACTCCTCGATGTCCTCCAATCCCCCGCCCCGCGCCCGACCCGCCACGATCCCGAGGCCGACCAGCGCGCCCTCCATCGCCACGCCGAACTCATCCGCCGCACCGCAACCACCATCACACGTGAGTCACGCGCGCTGGCGCCGAAGCGCGCCCCCGCGCCCACTCCGAAGTCCGACGCCGCGCCCAAACCCGCCGTGGCTCTCGAAACACGCGGCGATCAACGCCCGCAACAGGGAGCCCCGAGCGCGAGCTCGGGTTCTTCTTCTTCCTCTTCCGCCTCTCCCCTCCACGCCGCTGATTCACCTGTCGATTCACGCGGCTGCGAAGACACAACGCCACCCGCGCAAGATCTCATCGCGCCGGCCGCTCTCAATGACCTTCCCCGCGCCTCGTCCCTCCACGATGCGAACTCACCGGATGCTGAGGATGCGCTGGGCTGCGCATCGCCGGATGCCGTCGATGCCCCGAGGCA
>CAZPPG010000196.1:0-3386 GCA_964588385.1 uncultured Phycisphaeraceae bacterium | reverse complement strand
AGGTTCTTGCTGCTTGTGATCCTGCTCATGCTGTGTTCCTTTGACAGAGTGTGAGTGTGTGCAGCGGTCGAGCGACGCCCGAGTGGTACCGCCGCGAAAGATACTCATCAGGGTCGCCGTCGGTCCGCGCGTCCTCAATGCGGGCATTTCCCCAATCACCAGCCGCGGCACCTGTGATTGGGGATGTTTCCGCATGAACTGAGCGGGGACACACCTTCATATGATTCAACTCATCGGCTCCGCTCGCGAAGGAGTCCCGCGTGATTGCTCGCGCCGCGTCACGTCGGCAACAGACAAGGAGTCCCCATGAGCCAGGAAACGAAGCGTGAACGCCGTGGTTCTGACCGGGCGGGGCGGCACTGTAGTGAGGGGGTCTTGTTGCCGCATGGCTCGGGCGGCGTTGCCGGCATCGTAAACGCGACCAACTCCGAGACTCTGAAGCACGCGCCGACAGACGCTCAGAGCATGACCGCGGCAGCCAAGGCCATCGCGAGGTGGGAGAACGAGGGCGGGCGTGTAGTGGAATCGGGCCCAGTAGTGAGGGCTGCCTCTTGAACGAAGCCTTGGGCACGGGCTGCCCACGTACACTCTCGTCGATGCCCTCCGATCGCACACGGCGCAAGAAACGGCCGCCCGCCGCGAACCCCCCCGCGAGCAGCGTTGTCCCCTACAAGGCGGTCCTTGCCGCCACACTTGACCCGATCGTTACGATCAATAGCGCAGGGGTCATCCAGTCGGCCAGTGACTCGGTGCTGCGAGTATTCGGCTGGACGCCGATCGAACTCGTCGGACAGAATGTCAGCGTTCTCATGCCCGAGCCGCACCGCTCAGCTCACGACGGATACCTCGCCAAGTATCATCAAACGGGACGGACCGAACACCTGAACCGTGTTCGACGATTCGAAGCCGTCCGCAAAGACGGGATGTTCTTCCCGATAGAACTGTCCGTCTCCCGAGTCGATGTCCCGGGTGAGGCAGCGCCGCTGTTCGTTGGCATCATTCGGGACCTCAGCCAGCACTCCGAAGCAGGGGTGGCGGACAAGAGCAACCGAGAGGACGAGGTGAAGTCGGGCGATTCAGTTGCAAAGTCTGCGGACGCCACGCGGCTTCACGATCTCCTCGCCGAGCAGACCTCCGCTCTCCAGTCGGCGCACCTCCGGCTGCGCATGGCGGATCGCTTGGCGTCGATCGGCGCTTTGGCCGCCGGCTTGGGCCATGACATGCACAATGTGCTCCTGCCAGTGCGGGCTCACCTCGAGGCCGCTCGCGCGATCACTAGGAAATCGGGAGTGCGCGAACATATCGACGCCGTCCATCGGAGTGTGACCTACCTCCAGCAGCTCGCAGATGGCCTGCATTTTCTGGCGATTGACGCGGATGGAGAAGACCCCGAACGTTTCGCCACCGATCTGACCTCGTGGTGGGCGCACGTCGGACCACTGCTCACAAAGGCTGTTCCCAAGCACGTGCAGGTCACCGTGTCCCTGCCGACCGGATTGCCGGAGGTTGGCGTCTCAGCCCATGGCTTGACACAGGCAGTCCTCAACCTCATTGTGAATGCGGGTGAGGCGATCCCGGCCGACCGGAAGCGTCGCAAGGGGCATGTGCGAGTCTGGGCGAAGGCCACCAAGAAGGGCACGCAGGTCAAACTCGGTGTTACCGACAACGGTCTTGGCATGTCGGCGGAGGTTCAGCGGAATGCCCTAGACATGTTCTACACAACCAAGCCCCGCGGGCTGGGTACCGGACTCGGCCTTCCGCTTGTCGCCAGGGTTGTCAGCCGTGCCGGCGGGTCGATCCAGATTGAATCCAAGCCCGGTCAAGGCACAACCGTGGCAATTCTGCTTCCAGCCGCCCGGGGGGAGGGCCCGGCGGCCCGACACTCGAAGGCTCTACGTGCCGTGGTCACGCTAACGGACGGACGCGCCGCGGCATTGATTCAGAACCTACTCGAAGCGGCTGGCGTTCGAGTAGCGACCGGAAGAGACCCGGCGGGTGCGGACATCTGGATTCTGGAACCCACCAACGTGGCCTTCGCCGCCGCCAAGGCCTGGCGCGCACGGCACCCGCATGGGGGGCTGATTCTGTTTGGCACGGCCGACTCGGCATCGGCGCGAGCGTGGAGCTCCCTGCACCCCGATACAATCGAGGACCGCGATGACCTGGAGGCTATCGGTGAGGTGCTGGGCCGCGCAATGTCCGGTCTATGAATGAGGAGGCTGCTCACCGTGCCCCAACGTGTCGCCCGCAAACCCAGGCACAGCGCTGATTCGGCAAAGGCGAGTCGCGCCCATGCGAAATCGCCGGCGCAACGCGTGGTCCCGGGCCTCGCCCCGACCGTCCCCTCTGCCAGCGACGTCGGCATACGCGTGCTGTGCGTGGACGACCACGCTGTGCTGGTGGAAGGGCTCAAGGCCAAGTTCGCCGTCGATGGCCGGATCCGCATTGTCGGGAGCCTCGCGACCGCAGAGCGGCTGCTGGAGGAGACCGCTAAGCTCCAGCCCGACATCGTTCTGCTGGACATCGAGATGCCGGGCCCCGACATTTTTGAGGTTGCGGACCGACTCCGCCGCGCTCACCCCAAGCTCCGGTTCGTCTTCCTAAGCGCTCACATCCGCGACGGCTACCTCGCGGCCGCGTACAAGTGCGGCGCTTGGGGGTACTTTGCCAAGGGCGACCAGCTCGATGACATCGTGGCGGGGCTCCGGGAAGTTGCCGGCAGCAGCGGTGGCACGTTCGTCATGGGACCGAAGGTGCGGGCTCACTGTCGGCCGGCAACGATGCGCGCCGCGGGTGGCTCGCGCCGCAGGGCCGCGGATCCTGGTGCTGGACCTGCAACGCCACTCGCCTCTCTCTCGTCGCGCGAAATCGAAGTCCTCCGCCTCATCGGCAAGGGGCTCACACGCGTGCAGATCGCAGCGGAGCTCAGCCGCAGCGCCAAGACTATCGACCGGCATCAAGACCGCATGATGAAGAAGCTCGGCGTGGCTAACCGCGCGGACCTGATCCGTTTGGCGATCCGCGAAGGGTTCGCGGAGGCTTGAGGCCCTGCCCCAGGCCGACCTTCCACTGGCCCTTGCAATGCCCGTCATTCCGATCGATTGGCGGCGCCGGCTTCCAAGTGCACGGTCAAGAGCATCCGGCTCACCGCTCGCGCGAGCACATCGTGCTCAACCCCGGGAGCCAGCACCAAAAGGTGGCCGGTGTGAAGGTCGTGTGCCTGGCCGTCCGCCGTTACCTGAAGGTGGCCTTCGAGCACCTGAATGACTACGACGCCCTTGGTGCGGTGCGGCGGGAGGCGCGTGAGGTGTTCAAAGAGAAAGAGGGCCAAGGTTGTGGGGCCGCGTTTATAGAGGGTTTCCTGGCGGTGCCCGGCCTGCCCCGCC
>CAZPPG010000195.1:0-3395 GCA_964588385.1 uncultured Phycisphaeraceae bacterium | reverse complement strand
GGGCGGCGTCCCGATCAGTGACTCTCAACCGCCGCCCGGTACGCTCGGTGGTGGGGCTCGCCTGCCGTGGGCGCGGCGTTCCGATCAGGATCTCGGCGCGAGCCCCTGCTCGAACACACTCAGGAACCGGTCCGCGATCTCGTCGGGGCTCAGTGAATCGTCCGCACGGTACCAGTGCGAGATCCAGTTCAGCGAGCCGGCGAGTGCGAAGGCCGCCATCTTGGGGTCGCAGCGCGCGATGGAGCCATCGGCGATGCCGTCTTCGATGAGGCGCCGCAGGCCGCGGTCGATTTCCGTCTTCAGTGCGCCGATCTGGCGGCTCATCTCGGCGCCGAGGTCCTGGTCCTCGGCGCGCACCATGCACCAGCCGAAATCCGAGGTCACGGCTTCGAGATAGCGGCGCAGCACGAGCATCAGGCGCTCGCGTCCCGTCGCGCGGCTGCCCTGCACCTCGACGAATGCGGCGCGGATCAGGTCGAGGCCCGTGCGGAAGCACTCGAACAGGATCTGCTCCTTGCCGGTCACGTAGTGGTACAGGGTCGGCTTGGTGACCGACAAGGAGCACTCGCTTGCCGGAGCGAAGTAATCGTTCGACTCCAATAAGAGAGTCCACACCGCCAGAAAAGAGACTCACGCAATCGAATCGCCGCGGAATCGCCCGTCGATGACGTCCGAGCGGTGGCAAGCTTCCGCGCGATGGCCATTCGAAGTTGAATTGGTCGCCGGACACGATCGCCAGTGCACGAACGAGCGATTCCTGCGCTGCTATCCATCGCGCGGGGTCGTGAATGGGCACGACACAGGCAATCTGCCGTGACCATCTGTCAACGGCCTCGCTGCGGCAAGACATCTCGTCCGCTGTGTAGATCAAGACTCCAAGATCAAGGACGTCGCGAGCAAGATGCGGCAGGTTCGTACGAACGGGCACGCCGTCTAGACGACAATACACACTGACGTTTCCGCCTCGGGGCAACGTGTCAACGATTACGGCATCGGGTGCCTGGAGGCTCGCCAGATAGATTGCTGGCAACTGCCGACGGTTGCCAATGTAGCGGACAAAGCGCATGCCTACTCCGTTCTTCCGAGAGCGGTTAGTCGTGCCTCCAAGTCGTTGACGACGCTTTCAGCAATGCCCACCCCCTCTCGACCAAACCAATCCACTTGCTCAAAGCGGCCCGCCTCCTCCGCACTTCCTACAGCATCGCGAACATGTTGTCTGCACACGTCTTGCACCGCCGACTCCAGCGCGACGGCATCACTGGTTGAGTCCGCTTTTCTGTCGACGTGGTATTCGATAATGCCCCAGACGCGGTCGAACACGTAGTTCGTTAGAAACGCCGTCACCAGTCCCGAGACCCCTTCCCGCTGAAGGAACGACTGGAGGGCCTCGTCCAACTGCTGGAACCCGGCGTCTCCCTGAATGGATGCGGCGTCAAGCAGTGCATCGCGAAGCGCATTGACAAGCAACTCGTGCTGCAGCCCGCTCGTCTCGTCCGCAAGATGTTCGGCGATCCGGGACACAACTTCCGCCGGCGTCATACCTGACAGGTCAGCAAGACCCAGAGCCTCGATACCTACTGCGACACCACCGGTGCGTGCCGCGTCACCAAATGCAGCGAGACCGACGATAGTCCTGGCAACTGCCGAGCCACCGCCTGCACGAGCAGATCTAGTAGTCCGGCCACCTCCACTTCCGCCACGCGCGCCGGCTCCACCACCGCCACCTCCGCTCGAAGAGCCTCGCCCCCGAGCCGCACCGCGAGTGGATCCGCTTGGCATTCCCGGCAGTGCGGGCACTGCTAGACCACCAGCAGCGAGCACGGTCTGCCCGACCACGTTTTGCGGGGAGTAGTTGCTGCCTCCCCCGAGTATCGAGGTAATGCCGCCTTTGAGCGGCGTCCACTCTCCACCGCTCGGCGTCT
Organism: uncultured Phycisphaeraceae bacterium; assembly: GCA_964588385.1. Lineage (GTDB taxonomy): Bacteria > Planctomycetota > Phycisphaerae > Phycisphaerales > UBA1924 > JAHBWV01. Next base: position 1,473 of record CAZPPG010000195.1, on the reverse strand, counting down.
TTAGACTCGTCGAAGTTCCCATCAGTTGGTCCCTCGTCGCGTAGGCCTTGTCAGCGCAGTTGCCAAGGGAGACGCCTTGGCGATGCGATCCTTCAGCCCAGCCGGAACCTCACTCCGTGCTCGTTCAGCTGCGGCAACGAGGGAAGCCGCCGCCAGTGCCACTGCGTCTTGGCCGGTCAAGTCCATCGCGTTGATTGCCGCGAGCACCTGTGGGAACAGCCCCGCGTGCGTACTACAAATGGTCGTCAATGCGCTCAGGATATGGGTTGTGATTGCAGCGTCGGATTGAGATGACAGAAATGACAGAAGCGATTGCGAGACGGCAGCGGCAAGCGAGGCATCGCTACCGGCCACACGACGCGCCGCCGCTCGGCTGCGCAAGGGATCGGTGCTCGCAATGCGAGTCACCAATGCCTGCGTCTCATCACCCATCGGTTGGAGTGCTTCGCCTCGCCCGCGATCGAGCGATGTCTGTGCCAAGAACAGATAGGGGCGGAGATCCGTACTCGCCGACAACGCGGGCACTTCCGACAAGAAGCTCATGCGCCACGGTACGGCGCGCACGTCCTTTGCGAGTTGCGAGTCTCCATCCGATCCCGCGCCACTGCCAGCGGTTAGCGTCGCCACCAACTCAGAATTGCCTGAAGCAGGATCCGTCGTTTCCACGATGGCGGAATAGAAGGTTGGGTCGGCATACTCAAGCACGCCAAGTTTGAGGAGCATGCCCGAATCGATTGCGAGACTGTTGCGGGCGGCGAGACGCCGACGAACCTCCAGAATATTCAGAAACCGCTTAACCTGCCGCGGGTTGCCCCTCAGTCCTCTCGCGAGCACTCCGACATACGGCAACACCTCTTGGACCAGACTCCTCGCTTGCTCTTTCGGTAACTCAAGCCGCGCGGCATTCTCCTCTATCCACGCTAGGAATTTGACAGGATCGCCGGGCGGACTCGCATACAGCTGCGCATGTGAAGCGGCGACATAGTGTCGATGGTCTACATGTGTGGCTCTCTCAAGCAGGAGCATGCCCACGTAGCACTGAATATCCGCGAGACGCTGTTCCGGGATGTTGAATGGCAGCTGGACTATCTTCTCGAGGAAGTCTCGCTGTCGTGTTGTATCCATTACACCAAACACCTCACCCACCGCCTGCTGGATCTTCACCGCGTCGGCGCCGATGACGAACGTGCATCGCGGCGTGTTCAAGAACAGCTTGATTGTCTCGAACGTTTCGACAACCTTTGCACTAGAGCAGCGGTCGAGATCATCGATGAACACGACAATGCGCTCCAGGCCGAGCCTCGCGATCAACTGGTCGAATCGCGAATCAAACCCCTCCATGCTGTCTGCGAGCTTGTCGGACTCCTCTGAGAAGCAGTCGATGAACTCCCCGATATCGGGCTTCATAGACAGAACGGTGTTGGTCAGGAACTTGCCAAGCTTCAGAATGCTCGCGCTGTCTTTCAACTTCTT
>CAZPPG010000194.1:0-3405 GCA_964588385.1 uncultured Phycisphaeraceae bacterium | reverse complement strand
CCGCGTCCGACCCCTTCTCGCCCATCTTCAGCAGCAGCCCCTCGTACACCTGGCTCAGCGTGAAAACGTGCGTGGGGTCGATCCCCTCGTTGCTGATCTCGTGCACTTTGTCCAGCACGTCGAGCAGGTTCCGCTCGGTGTCGATGCGAACCTTCTCCACCCCCGACATGATTTCGGAGATCACCTTCTGACGGCTGGTCGCCTGCCCCTTCTCCCGCAGACCCTTGAGGTATGGGATCAACTCCCCGTTTACGAACGCCAGGAAGCCCCTGGGAGGGCCCTCTTCGAGTTCCTTGCGCTTGTTGGACCACTTCTCGGGGGCGTCCTTTGGCGCTGGCGCAGCCCAGTCCTTCCAGCGGTACGGCTTCCTGAGCGATGCCGCATAGCGGGCCCCGACGGCCTCGGCCTCGAGCGCCTCGCGTTCCTCCGTCTCATCGAGAATGCGGAGGAACAGGATCCACGTCAGTTCGGGCACATACTGGAGCGCGCTGGCCACGTTGCCGCGGCGCATGATGTCGCAGATGGACCAGATCGCCTGGTCCACACTCTGCTGGGTGGCGTGCCTCTTTCCGTTCTTCTGCTTGGTGTCCTTCGTCGGTGCCTGGGCCGCGGCGACGGTGCCATTTCGGGATGGTGCGGGTGTGCGGGGCATGGGGATCAGGTTGCTCCGTTGAACGCGGCGCGGAGCAGCGCGGCGGGGAGTGATTCGATCGCAGCGAGTTCCGCCCGGCAACGGTCGATCACCGCCTCGGCGGCGGCGAGCCGGGCGGAAAGGCCGGTGGCGAGGCGACGCTGGGTGGGGAGGTCGGGAAGGGGGAGCGGAAGCGAGTTCAGGCTCGCCGTGTTGATCTTGTAGATACCCGCGGCGGTTCGGGCGCGGTCTTCGATCTCGCGCCGCACGGGCGCACTCTGCCACAGGCACCAGAAAAACGAGGGATCGACACGCTCGCCGAGGTCGAGCTGAAACAAAAGGTCAGGGAACAGCACCGGGCTTGGCATCGGGTCGGGTGCGAAAGCGCCGCGTCCGACGAGCTCGCGGTTACCGTTGCCTCTGACGACATAGAAGCAGCCCGGTCGGACCCAGTTGCCGTCCGCATCATCGTTGCTGACCTCAGCGGGCTTGCTCGCATCGAGGAGAAGCGTTCGACCGCGAACGGCGGAGAGCGTGAGGCATCGCTTGTCGGAGTCGGGGCTCCCGGGCTTCGAGAGTCCGGTGTGAATTGGCGTGCGCACAAGTTCGCCGAGTTCAACCGGTTTCCACTCCTTGACCTGCGGCCCCTCAAAGATCTCGCGGAGGAGGGCGGCGGCGAGGGCCTCGGCGGCCGCGAGGCGTTCCAACGCGGCGCGGCGGGCCACCGCCGCCTGCTCCATCCCCCGCGATACCCATTCCGCGATCCGCTCTTGCTCCGGGATCGCAGGGAAGCACACCGAAAACTGCTCTACTGTCGGGAAGTAGATGGTCTGATGAACGGCACCGCTGCCGAGATCACGGATTGGTGTGCGACAAGCGATGAGCAGCCATTTCAGAAACTCCGGCGACAGAGCCGGCCCGCAGACCCAGTTCACAAAGTCCTGCGAGGTTGCCATCGGACGGCCCATCACGGTCACAAATCCCACCGAGGCGGTGCGAGACATACACACCGTGCCCTCTGGAAGCAGCACGGCGGCGGAGTTGTCGATGCCGAGTTCGTTGGTGTGTTCCAGCGTGTCGAATGCGCGCCGGCCATCGAGGGCACGGATGTCGGGCAGCTGCAACCAAGGGATGTCGCCGTTCCAATACTCCGGGCAGCGGCGGCTCGGCGTGTGGCCTGTGGCGAGGCGAGCCACGGAAATCAGACGGTGCCAGCGCCACTCTGGACGCGTTGGCTCAACAGGTACCATCGGGTCTGCTGCGAACGGAAACGACGCAACGGCAGCGGCTTGGGCCAGCGCTTTCCCGCGTCCTCCACGTTCCATCGTCTCTTCTCGTGGAGCGACCGCTGTCATGCCGCAAACATCCTCTCTTTGGTCTGTTGGAGCACGACCCTGGGCTCACCGGCAGTCTTGAGCGAAGCGATCCCGCCCGCCGCGGCGACCTCGGGGGTCTGCCAGATGTGCGGATTCTCCAGTCCCTCGGTGCCGCCGACGGCGAATTGGTCGGCGATGGCCTCGACCGCCTTGCGCGCCTGCACAGGAAGGGCGTTGAGCCAGCCGGCGTGCTTGTAGCGGAAGGCCAGGCAGCGCTCCTCGCGCGTGCGCGGCAGCAGTCCGTAGGCCAGGTCCGCCAGCACGTCGTAAAGGTCGTAGTCGTTCATCTGCTCCAGCATGCGCAGCACGCTGGGGGAGTATCCGGCGTTGACGATCGCCTCGATCACCTCTTCCCGCTCCATAGGGTTGATCCAGCGGGCCCGGAAGGCTTCGAGCGTCGGGCACTCTGCGGTGAGACGGGCCGACAGGCCAGCCTTGTAGTCGTCGATAGGCACCGGCATGGCCTTGCCGTTGACGGGCGCGACGACGTAGCGGCCCTGGGGGCCGACATGTACGGCGAAGCCATCGACGATGATCGGGGGCTCGGGCGGCGGGGGTGGAGGCGGGGGCGGGCCTTCGCCGCCGCCACCCGCGCCCCCCGTCGGCGGCGAAACAAAGTCCTCGCCGAACAGGCGCGTGGCCCCCGTGTTGTCGTAGACCGTGAACATCAGCTTGCCCGAGGGCTCGTCGATGCGCGTGCCGCGCCCGATCATCTGGTAGAAGGAGATGGGGCTCTTCATGTAGCGGAAGAAGGCGATGTTCCGCACGGCGGGCACGTCCACGCCGGTGGTCAGCAGGTCCACGGTGGTGGCGACGAAGTGGCTGGACGAGGAGCCGCGGAGGTCAGGGAGATAGTCGTTGCCGCCGGAGGCCGCGGTGCACTTGAAGGCATAGGGGTCCTTGCGCGGCAGGCCCTTCTGCGCACACCACTGGGCATAGAGGTTGTTTATGGCCGCGGCGACGTCGTCGGCGTGCCGATCGCGGGCGCAGAAGATGATCGTCTTCTGGTGGGGTCCGCGCTCCCTGTCGGCGTTGACGATCTGCGTGAACAGGTCGAGGCACATGGCGTTCACGCGGTCCGGAAGGAGGAGCTTGGTCTCGAACTGCTGCTTCTCGTAAAGGTCGGCGATCTCGGCGGCGGTGACGGGCTGGCCCGTGTTCGCGTTACGCGGGTTGCGGGTGACGATGTCGGCGAGCGTGAGGCCGGTGGCGTCGAGGTTGACCTGAGCCAAATGGATCTCGCACGCGGCCAGATACCCGTCCTCCATCGCCTGGGCCAGGCCGTACTCGTACACCGGCGGTCCGAAGTGCCGGTGGTTGTCAGCCGTGATCTGGGCGTCGGCGCGGGCCTCATCGTTGTTTTCGGGGCAACTGATCTTTCGGGGCGTGGCGGTCAGG
>CAZPPG010000193.1:0-3439 GCA_964588385.1 uncultured Phycisphaeraceae bacterium | reverse complement strand
GCGGCACTCGGTTTCGCACTGCCCACGGACGCGGCCACCCAGAGCGGTTCGATGTGCTGATCTACGACCACGGCCAGGGTGAGATGCAAGTCAACGCCAAGCACGACGCCGATGTGCGTGCGTACCTCGAGCATGTCGGCCACCACCTTTTCAACCAGTCGCAACTGTTCCTGGCCGAGGGCCTGCCCGCGAAGTACACACTCAAGCCCATCCTGGAGAAGGGGCAGGCGTGCCTCCGCTGCGATGATGTGCCGGAACTCGAAGCGGTCTGGCTCCGCGGGCTCGACTGGGCTCATCCCAAGGCGGTCGATCTCGTCGAGCGACCTCGCTCCAAGAGCGATCTGTTCCGGGCCATGACCGACGCAGGCCGCGGCATTCCGCGCGGCATCAAGCTTATGAGCGCGACGTTCAACGTCGTCTTCAGGACCGGCCGGGAGGGGCAGCTCCGGATCGTGCTGCCGAACAACGCCGTGTATTCCCGGGAGAGCGACAGCGAAGTGATCCTTCGCTGGCTCGGGCTGCGCGGATTCCTCCAGGACCGTGGGAAGGCGACCGATGGGCTCACTCGCGCACTTGTGGCAGCATCTTGAGACGGCGCCTGCGGACGCCGCCCCGCGTCAGGAGTGGCGGGCCCTCTGCGGAGACGACTTCGCCTGCGTCGAAGGCCTGCTCGAGGCTAATGGCCGCCGCGCTTCGGTAGTCGCGTCGCCTCGCCGGAACGCGCCGGACATGCGGGTGGTCGTGCATAGGAAGGGGACCGTGGTGGCGGTGTGCGATGAGGGAGCCACGCCTCGGCGGGAGCTCGCGCCCGAGGACTACACGCTTCTGCACATTTGCCCCAGGCGACTACGGCCCGCAATCACCAACGCCCTCCGGCTGGAGACATCCACAACGCCCATCAACGGTCTTCCAGGTGGCTTCCGCCTGGGCACGTGGGGCGTGCCGGGATCGGACCGCTTCCCGGTCACGTTCGTGGCCCAACCGGATACCACGGCGCTGGCGGTCACGATTCGGTCCGTCGCGTCGTCCAATGAACTGGGCACGATCATCATGACGCCGACGGCACAGGGCTGGTCGGACGATCTTCGGGAATGGGTCGAGGCGCGAAAGGGCGTGCTCGTACCCGCGGAGGACGTTCTCGACTCGGACGGATCCCGCCTGATCGCGACGAGTCTCTGGCAGGGCTTCATCGACCGGTTCGTTCGCCGCAATGGGCTCAATCTTGCAGCTCCCCGTCGCACCAAGCCGAAGCGCAAGAAGCGAGCGGATCGTCTGGGCGCGATCAAGGCAGTCGAGAAGGCGCTGACCCAAATGGCGCGGGACCGCGTGTCGCTGATTCGCTCGCGGCTCAGAGATGATCAGGGCATGCCCGCAAGCTTGCCCCGGGTGACGAAGTCGGCGATCGCGGCGGCGGCCAAGGTCCAGCCACATGTCATCACACGCGTGTTCAACGACCCGGACGCCGATTCCGTCCGTTCGCTGTTCACACTGGTGAACGACCCGCAGGCGCTGTGGGATTCCGGCTTCGGGCGCGTCCAGCTCGGCCGCTGATCCACCAACCCTCTTGCACTTTGCGTTGGCTGCTGTAAGTGCAATTCGCACGGCGGCTGTCATTTCGTCCTGTGTTTTCAGTCTTCCGACGATGTTGGCCAAGTTTTCTGCGCGCTGTTCTGCAAGCCCCACCGGCTGGTGAACACGCCGCGACGTGCGGCGCAAACCACTCACCAGCACGGAAGCCATCCATGCTCGCAGAACCCACCGTCTCTCCCACCGTCACCACTCCCAACTCCTCCTTCGCAGTCTCACCGCAGCCAGATCTGCCTGATCTCACTCTCCGGCAGATGAAGTTCCGCACGGAGCGGCTCGGACGCCTCTACTCGCTCACGACTGATCAGGTCGCAGATCTGTGGCAGGAGTTGGCGGCCGAGATCGTGCGCGCGTTGCGGCGGTTCGATCCGACGATCGCCTCGCGGACGACGTTCATGAAGGGCGTCATGAATCTCTGGTACCGGCAGAAGTGCAGGCAACTCCGTCGCGAGGCGGAGACGCTCTCTCGCGTGGTGCCGCTGCCGCCCCTCGGCGCGGAAGGGCTCGACTACGCCGATCCTCGTGAGCGGGGCGTCAGGGAGGTTGACGCTCGGCTCGACCTAGCCGACCGGATCGCGGACCTGCCGGAGGACCTGTTCTCGCTCGCACGCGACTTGCTCGCAGGCAAGTCGGTCCCGGAGATCGCCGCCGAGCGCGGAGTCCACCGCGGGACGGTGAACCGCATGGTCCTGCAACTGCGCGTCCATCTCGCGGACCTCGATCCGGCTGCCAACTAAGCGCGCGACAAGTGGCGGGCGCGGGCAGAGGGGTATTGGCGTGCCCCCTGCCCGCAACCCGCGCACGGAACCGCCCGGCCCCGCCGACGAGAGCCTGCCGCTCGTCCGGCTGGGGCAGGGCGATTTCACCCGCGACCTGCGGGCCGAGGACCTCGAGCCCCACCACCCCAAGAACGGAGCCGCCATGTCCCTGCTCGACTCGGTGATCACGACCACGACACCCGCCCCACCGAAAATCCTTGTCTACGGCACTCCGGGCGTCGGGAAGACCACGTTTGCCGCCAGTGCCGGCGCGCTGCTCCTGGACTGCGAGAACGGCGCGGGTGCGGTGCCTGGGCTCACGCGGACCCCCTTCCTCAAGAGCTGGCCCGAAGTTCAGGCCTGGCTCGCTGAGATCGAAGCCCAGCCGCCCGAGGGACTCGGGGCCGTGGCGATCGACACGCTCGACTGGCTCGTGCAGCGCATCGTCGAGTACGTCGTGATGGACCTCGACAAGAAGAGCAAGGGAGAGGTCACCAACACGCTCTCCTCGGCTCACGGCGGGTACTTCAAGGCCCGCGAGATCGTCAACAACATCGTGAGCCGGGATCTGCTCCCGCTGCTCAACGCGATCACCGACCGAGGCATCGCGGTGATCTTGCTGGCGCACGCGGCCAACACCAAGATCACCACGCCCGAGGGGTACGACGTGCGGCTCGCCGCACCCGACATTCCGCAATGGATCGCCCCGACGTTCGTCGAGTGGGCCGACGCGGTGCTCTTTGCCTCGCGCGAGACCACGGGCGAGCGAGTGCTCACAACCGAGGGCACCAGCAACATCACCGCCAAGAACCGCTACGGCCTGCCTTCCAAGGTGGGCCTGTCCTGGAAGGACCTGTCGGACGCGATCCAGCAGGGGCTGGATCGCCAGTCGGCTGGTCGCTGATCCCCACTCCCACCCCGCACCCACCCATTCGTACATGAAGGAGTCCGCTCAATGGCCAGCCTGAACAACTTCGACGCCAACCAGGTCGATCCGTCCGTTGCCCTCGACCCGCTCCCCGCGGGCAAGTACATCGCCGTCGTCTCGGAGTCCGAGCTCAAGCCGACGAAGGCCGGCGGGGGCAAGTACCTGC
>CAZPPG010000192.1:0-3449 GCA_964588385.1 uncultured Phycisphaeraceae bacterium | reverse complement strand
CGTCCGGGAAGTTCAATGTCGCCGTCCGCCTCGCTGGCGGTGATTGCGTGATGGACCAGATCAACCTGTTCAAGGCGGACGCTCGAGAAGCGTTCGCAGCGCGGGTGTGCGATGGTCGGATTGGGATCACTTCCCAAGAGATCGCCTCGAAGCTGGCTGAGATCGCCGCGGACGAGTTGGGTAAGTCGGGTTCATCGAAGAAGCCCACTCAGGCGGATCGCCTTGTCGAGCTCATCCTCGGCATCGACGGCATCGAACTCTTCCACGCGGGCAATGGCGACGCGTACGCCACCGTCCCGATTGGTAACCACCGCGAGACGTTGAAGGTGTCATCGAAGCCGTTCCGCACGTTCGTCGCCCATCGGTTCTATGACGAGCACGGCAAGTCGCCTAGTTCACAAGCCCTCCAAGACGCCATCGTTACCATCGCGGGACACGCGCAGTTCAAGGGTCCCGAGCACCCGGTTCATGTCCGCATCGCGGAGTGCGACGGCGTCATTTGGGTTGACTTGTGTGACCCGTCGTGGCGGGCGATCCGAGTTGGTCAGGACGGGTGGAGCGTCATGCCAAGCGGCGATGTGCCTGTCAAGTTTGTGCGCAAGAAGTACATGCAGGCGCTTCCGGAGCCGGTCCTCGGCGGCTTGATCGAGGAACTGCGTCCCCTGCTCAACATGACGGACGACGACGAAGCATGGACGCTGACCGTCGGCTGGCTGATCGGTGCGTTCCATCCCCGCGGCCCATACGGCGTCCTGTCGATCTGCGGCGAGCACGGGAGCGCGAAGTCAACCACGGCGAAGTTGCTGCGGCGTGTGCTGGACCCCAACGACGCCGATCTCCGTCGCCTGCCGCGCGACGAGCGGGACGTGTTCATCGCGGCCGGCAACTCGTGGGTGTGCTCTTACAACAACCTGTCCGGCATGTCGAACAACTTGTCGGACGCGCTCTGCGCGCTCGCCACGGACGGTGGCTTCGGCACGCGGACGCTCTATGAAAACGACGACGAGTCGATCTTCACGGCCAGGCGGCCGGTGATCCTGAACGGCATCGAGCCACCGGCAACGCGGCCGGACTTGGTGGACCGAACGATCTCGATCTCGCTCAAGACCATCCCAGAGGACGAGCGTCGCCGCGAGAGCGACATCTACGCCGAGTTCGCCCGTGTGCACCCTCGGGTGCTAGGTGCGTTGCTCAACGCGGTCGCGTCGGCTCTCCGCAACCGCGACAAGGTGAAGTTGAAGCGACTGCCGCGCATGGCCGACCAAGCGGTGTGGATCACCGCTGGGGAGCCCGGACTCGGTTGGAAGCAGGGGACGTTCATCGCTGCGATCTTCAGGAACCGCGCCGAGGCGAACATTGATGTCTTTGAGAACGCGGCGATCAGCACGGCGCTGATCCGGCTGCTCGATGATGGTCCGTTCACGGGGAACTGGACCGAACTTCTGGCCGCTCTGGAACGCGCACGCGGCGAACAACCGCTCTCGAAGGACTGGCCGCAGACCCACATGAAACTGCGTTCGGACGTGGTCCGGCTGGCCCCGAGTCTGCGCACCGCCGGATACCGGGTCGATCTTCCTGAAGGCCCGACCGGCCACGCCAACCGGCGTGTGGTGTACTTAGAAAAGTTGCCGAAGGGACCCGTCGCACCGTTCGCACACGTCGCAGACGACGCTGAAGGCCCTCCTGAGGAGCCGTCTCCGGAGGAATGGGCCGCCTTGGACGAGGCCACCGCGAATGGTGCGAACGGTGCGAACGCTCCCTCCCCTACCCAATCTTCTGATGCGAGCGCGGAGGTGGCGTCATGAGCGGCACCCACCTGCCCGGTCCCCCCGACGCCGACCTCTTCGCCCGCACCTTGGTGGCCGAGGCCACGCGGGTTGAGGCCGCGGAACTGGTCATCAAGAACGAGGTGCTGGCTGCGGCCCGCAAGGGCGATTGCGCGCGAGTTAAGGACATCGTGTCGCGCTGGCTCAGCGAGCCGCCCGTGGCTCTCGCGGCGACCTTGATTGATGCGAGCGAGTCGAGGTAAGGGTGTGGGTGGCCACCCGTAGGGCGTGGCCATGCAAGGAGTTCCCTCACCTCGGGGCGGCCAATGGGGGGGCTCGACGATCCGCCGCGTGCTCCTGAACCCCGTGTGCATCGGTGTGAGCGCCAGCAACGTCTGGGTCAGCGAGAAGGGCAAGAGGTCGTTCCGGCTGGACCTGAAGAATGAGCGCGCGATCGTGGTTGAGAACGCCCACCCGGCCATCATCGACCGGGCGACATGGGACGCGGTCCACGGGATGCGGAAGCAGCCCCGGGCGGCGGTGCCGAGGATGCTGACGGGCCTGCTCTACATCAACGGGCATCTGGCTGGTGGCGATAGCGACTGCCGGAAGCGGTTCTACTCCACCGCGAACCACGGTCGGGGTCTGCCTTGGCTCGAGGTGAAGCAGGTCGAGGACGCTGTTTGGGACGCCTTCTCGTCGCTGGCGACGGGACCGGAGTTCGTCGAGCGCCTGATGCGGCAGGCCAGCAACGCCCACGAGCAGGAGATCGTCGCCCGCGAGATCGAGCACCTTGAGGAGCAGATCCGGAAGACGGAGAAGCGGCTGGACAACCTGCTCGACATGCGCGCCAACCAGGAGATCGACCGAGAGACCTACGCGACCAAGTCCCAGAAGGAGCGGCAGGCCCTCGAACGCCTCCGCGCCGATTTGGTCGAGCAACGATCCAAGGCCGTGGTGGTGGACGCGACCCTTGCCCAGCGGGTGGTCCGGAGCGTCCAGACGGTGCTGGCCGGACGGACACGCTTGACGGACGGGCAGAAACGGGCGATCCTCAGGTCGGTCGTGAAGCGGATCGACATCGACGCCGTCAAGTCCGGGGCCAAGTTCGCCCGGGACAAGCACGGCAGAATCTGTGGCAGCGAGGGGCCCGCGTGGCGGATCGAGCGAGTGACTATCCGGGTGGCGGTCGGCGGTGTAGGAACGCCCCACGGCGAAACGTCGGGCACCACGGAGGCGAACGGGGCCGAGACCGCGTCTGCGGGGGCGACGCGCCGAACCGGACAGTTGCGCACAACCTCTTCGAATTGTGCGCCACTGGCAGAGATAGAGAACCAGGTCCGTGCCGGACACTTGCGCCCATCCTTTTCGAATTGTGCGCCACTGGCAGAGATAGAGAACCAGGTCCGTGCCGGACACTTGCGCCCATCCTTCTCAGGCTGTGCGCAAGTGGCCGTGACGGTAGGGGTCTAGGGAATCGACGGCGTGCCCGCCTACGCCGGACCTGTTCACCAACGGGTGGCGGGTACGAGACTCCCTCGTCGAGTTTTCAACGCCCTCGCGGAAACGCGGGGGCGTTTTGGTTTACGGCTCGGGCGGTTTGGACGCCTCGGGCCGCGGCGGGGCCGGCGCGCGGAAAGTCCCGTCAGGACGGGGGTTTCCGACGCCCGGGCGGGAACCCGG
>CAZPPG010000191.1:0-3481 GCA_964588385.1 uncultured Phycisphaeraceae bacterium | reverse complement strand
CCCCGGGCCACCCGGTTACCCCCCCGCATGGACGCTCCCTTATGAGCAGCCGATCTACCCGATGGACTCCGTTCTGGACGCGAGAGCTCCGGGTACAGACGAGATCTGGTGGGCCGATACCTTCGACGGCCCCGTGGCTACCACTCGCCGGCTGGACGGCTCCGGCCCGCAATCGGTCTCTCGCCACGGCGGCGACGCCACGGTCCCGACCTTCTCGGCTGGCCTCGGTTTCGGGTCCTCGTGGTATGCTCGCTACTACCCGCAGACCGATCCCGCGATCAATCACGGGAGCATCAACGGTGACCCGAAAGTGCTCACTGAGGTCCTCAAGGAACTCAATGTCCCCGCATTCATCGGCACGATCGAGCCCAACTGGCGAAGCTCCATCAATCTCCCGACCATTGTCACGATTCTCGATGAGGTGCGTGCCTACTTCACGAACGATCCCGTCGAGGGATTTCTGACCGACGGGCTCGGACGCCGCCTCGGGTGGACGCAAGCCACGGGCGTGCTTCGCGAGATCCCGGGGGGTGTGTACATTGGCGAGGGGGATGGTTTTGGCTGGATCTACGGCGATTTCGTTGCTCCCTTGACCTACACATTTACCGGTGTGGAGGCCACGCACTCGGTGGCCGTGGGTTTTGTTGAAGGCGACAAGATACGCACATTCAAGTCCGAAGGACCGATTGGCATCGGCTTCACTCGCACCGTGCAGGGATCCGAGTTTGCAATCGCGGGGCCGCCGCCCAGCGTGGTCCACGCTCTACTGGGAGCAGTGCCCAACATCAGCGTTGGACCGGGAGGCGCGATCACCGTAGCGGTGATCAACCAGCACGGTCGGACCACGCTCTTCAGCAGGCCCGCCAGCTCAAACGACTGGAGCGCGAGCGAGCCGGATCAGAACGCTGCTGCTGGAACGCCCACCAGCGACGCGGTGACCTGGCGTGATCCGAAGGACGGTAAGTTCTACGCCTCGGTTCCGACCGAGCAGGGGCTGCTCCTCTTCCGCGAGGATGCGACCGGGCAGTGGACCGCGCGCAACCTCACCTCAGAGATCGCTGGATCCGGGATGATCACCTCCAAGATCACGCAGTGGAAGACCAACGCGACGCGCAACAACGTCTTCCGCGTCGTCGGCACTCTCGCCAACGGTGATGTTGTCCAATACGAGCAGACCTTGACCGGCACTGCAAACGGGTACAAGTGGAACTACAAGAACCTGTCCGACGACCTCCGAGCGATCGGCCAGGTCACGCCGCAGTTCGCCGGCCGCCTCGTCGCCTATACCACGGCGTGGGACGCGTGGCACATCGCGGGGCTTGATGCCGACGGCCAGATCCAGACGATCTGGCGCGGCCCCAAGATGAGCCAATGGGTGCTCTCCAATCTGAGCGCGGTGACGGGCGCGCCAAATCTGTCAGGCGGCCTCTCCGTGTATCTCACCCCGTGGCAAGGCATAAACCTTGCGGGTGTCGATCAGAATGGCCAGCTCCAGGTCACGTGGTGGGTTCCACGCTTTGTCGGGATGTGGGTCGTGTCCAACCTGACCTCCTCGATTGCGGCACCCATGATCGATGGATCCTCCATCGTTTCATTCAACACCCCCGCCGGAGGCCTCAACATGGCCGCGCGCACAACCGACGACGAGCTGGTTGTCTTCTGGTGGGTTCCCGGTGCTCCCGGCAACAAGTGGCGTGTCCAGCAGGTCTCGCACGCCGTGTCACCGTCGGGGACGGTCGTGATACCCCAGGGCGAGTTGAGTGCCGCGTCGGGCGGCGATGGGCTCACGAGCATCGTCGGCCGCGGGCCAAGGGGCGAAGTCGTGCGATTCCATGGATCGGTGATCGACCAGAGTTGGGACATGGAAAGCTTGACGGAGACCGCACAGCTTCTGTAACTTGAAGTCGTCCGACGGACCGCCTTCGTAACCGGCGGCCCCTGGCTCCTGGGAGGTGCAGCGTGAGTTCAGAGATGATCGACCGTCGTGTGTTGCTTGCAGGTCTGGGACTGGCGGGCGTGGCTTCATTGGCGCGACGGGCGGAAGCTGGACCGATCGATCCGCCTCCGGGACCGGTCGGCCCGACGGGCTGGACCACTCAGGAAATCTACGATCGGATAGCGCGGGGGGAGGCGGGGATTGCTGAGCCGCGCATACCCATCCAGAGTCTTCCTGGTTCAAGCACCGCCGTCCATGTCATCAGCCAGCCCGGGTCGTACTACCTCACGGGCGATGTACTGGGCGTTGCCGGTAAGCACGGGATCGAGGTCGCGACCTCAGACGCCAGCATCGATCTGCGCGGATTCTCCATCCGGGGTGCCGAGGGTTCGCTCAACGGCGTCAACGCAGGCGGCTATTCACGAACACGGCTCGTGAATGGCAGCGTGGTTGGCTGGGGCGGTACCGGCGTGGTATTGGGCTTTGACGCGCTCGCTGATGGAGTGCAGTCAACCGGCAACGGTGAGCGTGGGATACGCACGTCGTCGGGCGTTCTGTCACGGTGCACGGCTCATGGGAATGCTGACATCGGCTTCTTGTGCGCAGCAACCACTCTGTTGTCATGCCAATCATCGCAGAATGGCAGCGCCGGCTTCTTGGGATCTTTCGGCTGCGCACTCCGAGAGTGCACGGCTGAACAGAATGGTACTGGGTTCGTCGTTGAACAGGACTCGGTGGCGACAACGTGTCTTGCGAAGGATTCTGCTGCAGAGGGGTTCCTCGTGCGCGTTCGTTCTCGCGCGCTTGAATGCGAGAGCTACGGCGGTGGTGACGGTTTCATCGTCTCGGACGCCGCATGTGATCGATGCCACGCCTTCGGTGCGTCATCTCGTGGCATCTACTGTGGGGATGCGCAAAGGGCGCTCGTCATCCGATGTGTGGCCTCGCGAAACGGAACGAACTTCCTGTTTGGGACGGGCAACTCGTTCGGGCCGATCGTCAACGGTGCAGGCGTTGGCGATCTGTCGGCCATTCCCGCATCATCGCACCCCTTGGCAAACATCATTTACTAAGTAGCCGATGCGTTGAATCGCGCAGCGTGCACAATCAAGGTGTCTTGCCGCACACGTCGTCCGTGCCGCCACTAGACAAGAGCGTACTGGATGTTGTGTCAATGCATCAGTGGATAGCGTGACTCGCTGCACAGAGTCGACAAGGCACCATGTGCGGAGCCGGACGAGCGAGCGGTGCAGCTATCGTAGGAGCAGGTCCATGCATACTGGGGTCGCTGTCTGTGTAAGCGAGTTGTTGCTGTGTATGGCCTCTGGTCATGCTGGGGCGAATCAGGTAGCTGCCGCTGAGTTGTCGCCGCCAAAGGTGACATGTCTCATGCTGGCAGGTGGCAAAGAGGGTGACGCGATTCCCGGCCGGACGGGTGAGCGATTCGGAGTGATCTCCAACCCGGGGTCGGACACCTTTCAGAACACGGAGGGGATGATCACGACAGGTGTCGAGCCGCACTTGGACCGCAGAGGCCGCCCGTGG
>CAZPPG010000190.1:0-3563 GCA_964588385.1 uncultured Phycisphaeraceae bacterium | reverse complement strand
ACAGGAACGACGCCGGCGCCATCGTCGCCGCCACCTCAAGCGTCACCGTCTCCCCAGGGCAGTGCGCCTCGGATGCCGGGAGGGCCATCGCGGCAGGCGCGAAAGTGACACCGGACACGCTGATGTCGTCCCCACCCGGGTCCTCGCCGAAACGGATCTCGCCGATCGGACGCCGGCCGATCACGCCGTTGAACAGCTTGGCATCGGTTCCGCCCCGTCGCATGGTGAACATGCCGAGAAGCTCGCCGGAGTCCGCGTACACCTCGCAGGGCTCCTCAGAGGCCGCGCCGAGCGTGTTGTCGTCGATCGTGACGCCCAGCGCGTTCGATGCGCTCTCGGTCATCAGTGCAAAGTCGTCATCGTCGTGAACATCGACCCGTCCCACGGAGATCGTGTTGATCGGGGCCCCGAACCTCGTGTCGGCGTAGACCCACATCGCGCCGGGCTCAAGAGTCTGCAGCACGAACAGAGGATCGAACGCCGACACGGTCAGCGTCGGAGCCAGATCGTCCTCCACGCCCGGAAGGACGGTGACCTCCTCGGTCTCGAGGAGCGCCTCGGGCGTCGGGACCCACGTCGAGGACGTGATCGAGCCGACGGGCCCGTAGCGGCGAGCGCGGGCCTGCATGTCGGCGATCGTCGTTGATGTGAGGAGCGACCCGGGTTCCGTGCAGTCCACGAGCAGGATCTCGGAGATGCCGATGTCGTCGTCCAGAGCGTCCTCGTCGATCTCGATGCGGGTGATCCGACCGCTCGCGACCGCGACACCGATGAACGGGTTGCTCGACGGGATCGAGGCCACCGTGCCCAGCAGCACGTCGCCCTCGCCGTAGACGCGCACCTGCTCGCCAGCCGCGGCAGTGCTGTTGAACAGCACGAATCCCACAGCCCGCACACACCCGACCGAAACATCGATCTCCAGATCGTCATTCTCGTGGATGTCTGTCTTGCCAATGCTCAGGAACTCCGGAAGCGTGCCCGAGAAGAGCGCATCCTTGTAGACCAGCTCAGCGCCGGGCTCCATCGCCCGCAGCGTGAACGGCGGCAACTGATTCGCGAACGTCAGCTCCGGGCCGAGCGCTGTATTGGGGGCTGGACGTCCGACACCCTCGCTCGCCTGGTTCAGCACCGCCGGGTGAAAGCTCCACGTCGAGACGTTGTCCGCCCCGACCTGCGCCGTCCACGTCGCGCGACTCGTCGTGGATGTGAACTGGGCCGACGCGCACGGAGCCAGACACACGAGCGGGATGGCGACAACGGCGTGCTTCATCATGGTGTAACTCCTGGGCTCACCCACAGAGAACGACGCGTGCCCGCCCGGCGCGCCCGCGTCGACAGATCGCCGCCGATCCCGTCCTCTTGCCTCCGTGACTTCGTGACTCCCTGACTTCGTGCCTTCACACTCCGTCACTGTGTCACTCCGTCACTCTCTCACTTTCCTCTCAACACCCCTGCCCGAACACATCAAAGAAGTCCAGGAAGTCCAGGATGTCCACCAGCGTGTCCCCGTTGAAGTCCGCATCCCCGCTCACGCCGCACGGCCCGATCTCGCCCTCGCACATCCCGAAGTCGTCGAAGAAATCCAGGAAGTCCAGGATGTCGTCCTCGCCGTCCGCGTTGTAGTCCGCCGCGCACGCGCACCCATCCGGCACGCCGTTCCCATCTACATCGGGCACGAGCCCGAGCGTGATCTCGCACGCATCCGGAATCCCGTTCCCGTTGCAGTCCTTCAGCGTCCCGTTCGCGATCTCCACATCATCATCGATCCCGTCATCATCGCAGTCATTGGACGCCGACTGGGCCGCGTCCAGGATCCCGTACCCGCGCACGAAGAGCGGGTCCGTCTCACCCGTCGCTGCAAAGTCCTGCGCCGCGATGAACAGGTACGCCCGCATCTTCTCAACCGACCAGTCCGGGTGCGCACCCGCGATGCACGCGACCGCCGCCGCCACCAGCGGCGTCGAAAGCGACGTCCCCGACGCGTACGTCACCCCGTCATCCGAGAACGCTGTCACCGTCGCCGTCGAGACGCCCCACGCCAGGACCTCCGGCTTCACGCGCCCGTCCGCCGTCGGACCCGTCGAAGAGAACCCCGCGATCGTGCCCGCGCCGTCGTTGGCCCCGCACGTGATCACCTCCATCGCGTCCGCCGGTGCGATCAGCGAGCTCGTCGAGGGATCACCGTCATTCCCCTGGTTCCCCGCCGCCGTCACGCAGTACACGCCGTTCGCCGTCGCAATGTTCACACCGATCGTGGTCACCGCCGTCGCCCCATCCAGGTCTGACTGCGTGTACCAGTCGATGTACCCCAGCGACGACGTTGTCACGTCCGCGCCATGGAACTCCGCAAACTCCAGCCCCGCGACGTAGTTGTCCTCTTCCGCCGGATACTCCGCCGGCAGGTCCTCGGTCTTGCACAGGATGAACGACGCGTCGAACGCGCCTCCCACAAGCGCCCCCGGCGCGTACGCCCCCATCGTCCCGAGGATGTACGTCCCGTGCTGGTGCTGGCTCCCATCATCCCCCGGCTCGATCCCGACGTTCGCATCGCCGTTCACAAAGTCGTACGCCGCGATCACCGACACCTCATGTCCGGGCGTGTTGAAGAAATCGTGCGTCGTGATGAACCCTGTGTCCAAGACGCCGATCCGCACGCCCGCCCCCGTCATGCCCGAGCCATGCAGCGACGTCAACCGGATCTGCTCAAGCTGCGCCGTCGCCGCGCCATAGTCGATGCTCCGCCCCGAGCCCCCCGATGGAGCAACCGCCTGCTCAAGAGCCGGCAGATCCACCGCTCGCCGCCCGCGCCGCACCGGCTCAACAGCCACCACCATCCCCAGCCCGCGCAGCGCCGCCAACTGCTCCGCCGTCGCCTCCACCGAGACCGCGTTCAACCAGCGCGACGCCACATGGATCCGCGCCCCCGTGGCCTCGACCGCCGCCGCGTACGCATCCGAGATCGGAAGGTCCCGCGCATCAAACAGCCCCGGCGTGGTCCGACGCAGCCGCCGCCGCTCCGTCGCGTGCGCGTCGTACGTCCCCGGAAGCCCCGCGATCGCCGCGCGCTCCGCTTCGGGAGTCGCAAACCCCTTGTCCGCCAGGTACACCCAGTGCCGCTCCCCCGTCGGTCGATCACCCGACGCCGCGGCCGCGCTCCCCGCCAACCCCACCATCATCGCAATCGCGGTCATCGTCAACGCGGCGGACACCCCAACGCTCTTGGCTCTCTTCATCCGCCCAGCGTAACCGAATCACTCCACTGAAACCAGCCCGATTGCTCCGCTTTCCGCGCCGATCGCTCGCCACCACAAAAAAAGCCGCCCCCACTCCGAGGGCGGCTCGTGGCTCTTCTTGCCTTTGTGCCTTGTGCCTTCCCTCCGCCCCTCTGCCCCTTTGCCCCTTTGCCCCTTCTCCCTCTCAACACCCCCGCCCGAACGCATCGAAGAAGTCCAGGAAGTCCAGAATGTCAACAAACGTATCGCCGTTCACATCCGCATCGCCAAGAACGCCGCACGGCCCCGGCTCGCCCTCGCACATCCCGAAGTCGTCGAAGAAGTCCAGGA
>CAZPPG010000189.1:0-3568 GCA_964588385.1 uncultured Phycisphaeraceae bacterium | reverse complement strand
GAAGCCCATGAGGCCGTCGAGCGCAAAGTTCTGCTCGCGGACGCGGGCGTAGGCGCGGTGGAACTTGCGGTTGAGCGCCAGCATGAGGCCCACGGCGTGCTCCGCGACAGCGTAGGGGGAATAGGCCGGCACGCGGGCGACGGTGATTCCCAATCGCTCGGCCTCGGCAAGATCGACATGGTTGAAGCCCGCGGATCGCAGCGCCAGCAGCCGCGTGCCCCCCGCGTGGAGCGATCGCAGCACCGGGGCTGAGGCGTCGTCGCCCACAAAGATCGAGACGGCGGGCACGCCCCGGGCCAGATCGGCCGTCGCCGTGGAGAGCCTCGCGTCGAGGTACACGAGTTCATGCGCGGCGTCCGCGGTTGCGGCGTCCAGGAAGGGCATTTCGTAGGGCTTGCTCGAGTAGAGGGCGATCCTCATCACAGTTCTCCGGTGGCGTGGCAGCGAATGCGCTCGGCAGTTGCGTTCTTTCCTCTGTGCCGGTGGCCGCTCAGCCCAGTTCGATCGCTGCCGTCCGCAGATGGCGCGAGTGCGACATCACGCACGCACCGCAAGCAGCCACGTCACGTACGACAGATACACCGCGATGCCCAGGGCGCCTTCGAAGCGCGATACTCGTCTTCCGGTCACGAACACCGGTACGGCGCCGAGCGCGACCCCGGCCATCAGCGGAATGTCGAAAGTCAGCAGATGGCGTTCGACCGGCAGGCCGCCGGGGGTCACGATACAAGCGATGGCGAGGATGGCCAGGATGTTGTACACGCCGCTGCCCATGATGTTGCCAATGGCGACATCACGATCGTTGCGGTAGGTGGAGGCCATCGTTGTCACAAGTTCCGGACTCGAAGTGCCGAACGCAACGATGGTGAGTCCGATGATCCCTGGGGAAATTCCGGCCCATTGCGCGATGGACACGGCACCCCGCACGAGCAGCTCGGCCCCCGACACGGTAAGCACGATGCCGCCGACGAGCATCGCGGCGTAGCCGGTGCGGGCGAGCCATCGCGCACGGGATCCTCGAATACTCTGCGGTCCATACTCCTCGCGGAACTCCTTTTTCGCCGCTCGCGATGCCTTGCGCGTCACGTAGATCAGCGCGATGGTGTACATGAAGCCGCCGCACAGCATGATGAACCCGTCTCGCTGGGACAGCTGGCCATCCCACGCAAGCAGGGTCATGGCCAGCGCGGCGCCCACAATCATGGGCAGTTCGAGCTTGATCACCTGCGACTGGAGTGGCAGCGGCCGCCACAGCGCGCTCAGGCCCACGACAAAGAGCATGACGAAGACGTTGGCGCCGGCAATGTTGCCAACGCCAAGGCCGCCGTTGCCCTTCAACCCGGCACTGATGCTCACGGCCAGTTCGGGCGTACTGGTACCTATGGCCACGATGGTAAGGCCGATGACCATGGGCGGGATGCCGAGCACCGTGGAGATGCGTGCCGCGCCACGCACCATGATCTCCGCTCCGGTGATCAACAACGCCAGGCCCAGAATCAGCAGCAGTACTCCCATGCACGGTCCTCATCGTTCGTGGCCCCGGGGTCCGCTGCTCGCCTTCAGATCACTCCAAGTGGGATGCCCGTACCATTACGATACGTTGGGCACGGGTCGGACGGTCAGAACAGAACACCCCGCATCACGACAGACCCGTTCGGCGGTGGAACCCATGAAGAAGTCGCGGGCGTTCCAGGTGGAGCGGACGCCGAGCACGGCCAGGTCGACGCCGTGGTGGGCGAGGAACCCCGTGATCCCGCTTCCATACCCCTCCCAGCGTTCACCGTGCTGGAAGCCGTGGTACCTGGCCTTCAGGGCGTTCATCTCGTGCGCCAGCGGCTCGCAGAACTCCTTCAGCCGCAACTCAACCGATTGTCTCAACTTGGCGTCGAAGTCGGGCATGTTCGCGGTGATGACTCCGGTTCGCGCCACGCCGTGCCAGGGATCGTCGTAGATATGAACGACGTGGAGCGAGGCGCCATCCTGTGCCGCCACGCGGACGCCGGGGACGAGGGGGCGCGGGCCGCGACCTTGACCGGTTCTGCCCCGGCGGGCGCTCGAGAGCGGAGGTCCGCGTCGTTGGCGATCTCCATCGCCCGCTGCCGCGCCCGGTCGGGGAGACCGCCTTCCGCGTTGGCTTGCAACCGCCATGCGATCCGGCGAACGAGGAACTCCTTGTGGTACGAGCGCGTTTGCTCGCCGAAGACCTCGACGTATTCGCGCCGGAGTTCGCCGACGGTCATCCGCCGCAGTTCGCTCACCTGCTGGCCGACGTTCAGCATCGCACATCACCGCCTTTCTCTGGCCGCCAAACTTCTGGGTGGGCAGCGACGCCATCAGGGCAAGAAGGGTGCGGGAGTTCAAGGCATGTTGCCGAGGATTCCGGCAGATTCTGGACGGGGGCGGGATGTCCCGGAACTCGCCCATGCAGGCGCTGAATCCCGCGAGCGAGGATGCTGGCGACCTCGTCCAGCCGTTCATCGGGCGACATGCCCGCCGGGTCCGTCGCGTCGGGGCGCAGTGACATCGCGCACTCCTTCCGGAGATGTTCACCCGTCCGTGGTCGGTCGTGGTGATGGGGGGGCAGGGATCGGTCGCCCGCGGCACGCCGCCGCTGGCTACTGGATACCTACGCGATGGGTTCTTGAAGTCGCGCGCGAGGGTGGCGAGAGCAACCCACCAATAAACCGGGCGCGGTGCTCGAAAGATACAATGGTCCATATGGCACGAGGAAAGGCATTTCTGGTTGTGGGGCACAAGCAATGGGGGAAGTCCCGCACTCTCAAGGCCCTGACTGACGGCAACCATCAGGCCCGCGGTGTGTCAATCGCCGACCATCGCCTGTTCATCCGACGGATGTCGAACGACGACAAGCCGAGCGATCTCCGCGACCTGGTTCGCGCGCTGCGGCCATTGCGCCACGAGTTCGTGATTCTCGCGTTCTGCCCAGTCTTTGATGAGGACGCGGACGAACTCCTCAGCGACTTGAAGGAGCACTACGACCTCCATTCCTTCGTACTGAAGCACTCATATGACGGAGATCGCCACATCTCGGCCGATGAGATCGCCGCGCTACGAGGGTTCGGGAAAATCGAGGTCTTTGACCGACGAGTCGAGGCGACGGAGCGATCCAAAGCTCTTCGGGCTTTCATCGAGTTCCACCTTCGCTGACTTGGCCGACACCTGTAGCCTCCCAGACCTCCTCTCCGTGACCCATCCAAAAGGAAGAACGCATGACTGCCGCAGAACTGGCCGCGCGACTTGGCGAGATGTACCGAGGCGCTGCGAAAGGCGAATCTGTTGCGATGATCCACCTGTTCGGCATCAGGCACGCCGACGCGATCAGGGCCTGCGGCACGTCTCCAACCGATCTGGCTAGGGCGGCGGGAATACCGGAGACCTACGGCGTAGAGGTGAACAAGGGCATCAACCTGGCAAAGTACGTGACCGAGCGATGATGTGAATCGAGTCTGAGCACTGCAAGTCTGCGACGCACTTTGCGCGCCAAGAGCGAGGCTAGGCCCTGTCTGACGGATCGTTTGTTCGGCGCACGTACGGCGCGACGGCAGTT
>CAZPPG010000188.1:0-3580 GCA_964588385.1 uncultured Phycisphaeraceae bacterium | reverse complement strand
GCAGCGAAACCGTCCAGAGGTTCCACTCCCGCGGGCGGCTCATCAGGATCGAATCTGCCGCGTACAGGGCGATCCCGGCGAGCGTCCTGAGGATGTCGGTGCTGGCGGGCGACTCGGGGCATCGCGCTTCGCGTGACGCGGCGGCCTGACGGTCCGGCTTGAACGCGCAGCACCAGCACGTGCGACCGACTTCCTGCACGAAGGCGTACCCGCCGTCGGCATCGGGAGTGGCGCCCAAGATGAGCGCCGGGATCCCACGAGCGTGCGCGAATCGGCAGACCTCTTCCCGCGTCGACGGGATCTGATTGTCGACGGACGCCACCACGAGGTCGGGTCGCTCAGCCTCCAAATCGAGGTCCTGGAACATGCAGGGCTTGGCCACCAAACGCGTCCCGAGGAACCCGCGGCGCGACGCGTTGGCGCACAGCCGCACCGCCTTGCTGCGCCACAGGTCGACCGGCGTGAATCGCTGTCGGTTGAGGTCGGTCGGGCTGACAAAGTCCCCATCGGCGACGATGACCGTCCCGGCACCTTTTTGCGCAAACCCTTCGACCAGTTCCCCGCCGAGACCGCCCGCCCCGATCTGCAGGATCGTCGCCATCGAGAGCCGCCGCTGGTCCCAGCCGCGGATGCGTTCCTGACGGGCGGAGGCCCGCATTTTCTGACCGAGATGCACGCACCTCCACTCGCGCCGTCGATCGAGGAACCTCCGAAGCCATCTACTCGCGATCGTGGGAGAAGTCATCGCGGATCCTCCAGAGGTTGTGTTCGACGCGCATCAGGTGACGCCCGACGATCTTGACCCGGACCGGCCGACCCGCGGTGAAGAACCTGACCGCTCCGCCCCTTTCCCAAATCGCACCCGTGATCGGGCCGAGCGACTCCCAAAGCTTGTGGGTTCGCAGGTCGGTGCCGGACGGGTGGTTGGCGCCCAGGCCACGTCCCGGATGCGAGTGCACGATCGCCAGGACCTGATGACCCGTCTCGCTGGCCTCCACGACGGTGGCGTGCGTCCTACCTTGCTCGGACGCGGCGCCCACCGGCGAGCGCGCCGTGTAGGGGTGTTGCACGATGCTCGTTCCGACCAGCAGCCCGCCGATCGCACTCCCGACCACGAAGTGCATCCCCTCGTCGGCCGTCGCGGTGCAGATGCGGAACGAATCCATCAACATCCACGACGAGAGCACGATGGTCGGAACGGTCGGCGCGTGCGCCGCGTTGAGCGATCGCAGGACACGCAGCTCCATGCTGATGTTGACCAGCCGTTCGCTGGCCGACTTGGCGCGCGCCACGTTGCCACGCCGAAGGGCAGACGCGAGCCGATCCCGTTCTCGATTCTGAAGACGGATTGCGCGATCTGTCGCACACCGCAACCGCGCCGCCACGGCCAACGCGCTCCGAAGGCTTGAGCGACGGCGAGACTCCTCAGGTTCGGATTCCGGGAAGCAGGGGAGTTTCAAGTGAGGGACTCCGTGATGAGCCGCTCGATCGCGGCGATACCGGCGTCGAGCGTGCGGGGGCGGTGGTTCCAGTGCACGGCGTACAGGCCCGGCCCGCTCGGTCGGAAGCACGGTCCGTGCGGGCCGCTGAGAACGGCAGTGGGGGGGTTGAGCACGAAGTACCGCGGGTCCTTCGACCACGGATCCTCGATCCGACCGCAGAACGAGCCGCGGGGGGTGTGAAACCTTCCGACGAGCATCCCGCTACGCCGCAACCAGCCGCGCTCCTCGAACAGTGGACGGGAATCTCGGGAGACCACGACCGACCGGCGTGTACCCGGCAAGGGCGGACGAGACGCTTGCGTGCCCGGTGACACACGCCGCACGCGCGGTTCTCCGATCGATTGCAAGAATCGAAGGAGAAGGCTCATGACGAGGCCCCATCCCCCCCGGCGACAGGAAACCGCCCGACCACGGCGGGCGGGCTGGCGAAGAGCTTGCTCCCGTCCTGCACGGTCGGGTAGATCTCCTCGTGCCCGCCGAACGTTCGCCCGTCCCGTCCGCTGAGCACGAACTCGGCGGGAAGACCGAGCTCGCGGCAAACGTCGTGGGCAGTCGTTCCGGGCCGCACCACGACGTCGATCAACTCTCCGTCCTTCACGAGCGCGAGATGCTTTTCCATTGGCAGGGCCTTTCTAATAAGTGCAAGGTCAGCACGGAAGACCAACCCGAGAAAAGGGGGCATGAGCTTTCGCCCACGCCCACCTCGCCGGCCTCCTTGCCGGCGATGCATCAAGCAGGCGTTTCTCCGAGGGTCGCGGGGTGAAGGCAAACAGCGTGGTCAGCGCGCACCTTCCCCCGATCGTGCGGAAGGCGTTTCAACGCCTGTGCTCGCAGACTGTGTGCAGACCAGTCAGCCGGTAGTGTTTCCGGTACCGCGGAGTCAAGTGGGGAGATCCGAAGGACTTGGTCCCCGTGGGGCCAGTAGATCGCCTGCTGTTGATTCCTTCGACCGGCACGAATCGCAGCACCACGTCCGCGCACGATGAAGGACAAATCAAGGTGATACGTCGTTCTGAGCCATCCCCCTACGTACAACCAGGGCCGCAACAACAGATTGAACCGCGGCTTGAGCCAAGCGGTAATGGCAAGTTCCCAGGAGGGATTTGCCAGCAGGCACTCGTGGCCCCGGAGCGAGACGACAAAATCTTCCGGCTCGAAGACCGGCGCGACAAGCCGTCTCGGATCGATGGTAAACCCGCGAGGCGCTTCCGGCAGAACGCTCTCCGCGATGAAGCGGGCGGCGTGCTCGGCAATGAATTCTGCTTCACCGTGGTACGGGACGATGTGACGGAGCACTTCGGCGCGGGACATGCACACCTCCGGTGATCACGGCAACGCGTGTGACGCTGCCGTAGAACCCGGCGGTTTCCATGTCCGTCGACATCATTCTGCATCTTTCTTCGCACGGAACTTGGAGCTCTCTCGTTCCCTTCGAGCGCCCGAGAGGCAGCGTCGTTTCGCCCGCTGCAGCAGCGCGTAGACCGCTTTGACGCTCTGAGGGGTCCTGGGTTGTCCGAGCTGGCGGTAGTACTCGGCGATCTGCGCGGGCGAGAATCCGTGGTGGTAACAGAGAGAAGCCACGGTCCACTCCTTTTCCGTCAGTTCTGTCGCGTAACCGCGAACGAGGTCTCCCCACGTTGCGAGGAACTCGATGCGCGCGCCGTCAGCGCAGGCCGCTATCTCAGACTTCGCCGTGAACTTGTCCCGAGCGACAGAGGGCCCGGCCGGAGTCGTGGCTGGCCGAACCGTGGCAGGCTCCGCAACTGGCTCGACGAAGCTCGTCTGCTTGAGGACTTCCGTGGACTCCACTAGGCGGTCAAGAGCAACCAGAAACTGCCAGAACCCCGGCCACAGCCGGTGCACTTCTGCAGACAGCTTCTCCGTCGCGCCTTGATTGCCGTTGACGGGAGTCATCGACTGCCCCGCTCCTACCGACCCAGACCGCTCGCACCGTTGAGAGAAGCCGCCCGATTCATCACATGGTTTGCCAGCTTGCCCCCGATTTGGGCAGCCTTCGGCCACGACCCCGCGTCATGCCAGGTTGCTGTGCATTGACGTCCGCGCGGCCGATTCGATGC
>CAZPPG010000187.1:0-3590 GCA_964588385.1 uncultured Phycisphaeraceae bacterium | reverse complement strand
CCGCGCGCTCAGCAACGCGGTCTGCGCGATCACCAGCATCATCGCGTGATCCCCACCCATCCTCGTCCCCCCCACCATACCCCCCACCGCCGCCGCAGCCCCCGCACCACCCACCACCAGATCCATCGATCGCGCCACCGCCTCCGCCATCACCTCATGCGCCGGCGCGCTCCACGGCCTCTCCACCCGCGGCCGCGACCTGTCCTGGAGCGTCCCGTCCGGCTTGTGCCACTCCAACCCATCATCCGTCACGCGCAGCGACCCGCCCTCCCCCAGCATCACCGCGCTCCGACGCCACACCCCCGCAATGTTCGACGCAAGCAGCGATGCCGCCCGTCCGTCCGCAAACCGCAGGTTCGCCGTGATCGATCCCTGCAGGTCGCGCAGCGTCTCACCCGGCAGCGCATGCACCGGCGCATGTCCGTTCCCCGCAGGAACGCCCACGTACGCCGCATCCACACTCTCCGGAATCCCCAGCGTCGCCGCGACAATCTCAATCCCCCCGATCAGCCGCGCCCCCAGCGTGCCGTCCGCCCCGCTCCCCAGCGACTCCACGCTCATCGCTCGCACCCGCCCGAATGTCTCGATCGCGTCCGGCGCCTGCCGCCAACCATGGCTGTGTCGCGACGCCGGGCACCACCGGTACATATCGACCGGCCGCGAAGCCGCGTGGCCCGCACCCAGCCACTCACCCCGCGCGAGCAGAATCGAACTCGGCGGCAGGGGCTCCAGCGAAATCACCGGACACCCGCGCGTCGCCGCCGCCAACAGCAACTCCGCATCCGGCCTGTCCGGATCCGCACCAAAGTCTCCCGCCGCCGCAATCAGCACCACATCGGCGAGCTTCTCCGCGAGCGCTGACCGCAGATCCGCCAGCGTCTCCGCCCCCAGCTCGCTCGCAACCGCGCCCGACTGCCCCTTGGCCGGCGAGCCGGCGCACGCGATCTCAAGGCCCGCCCCGCTCGCCACCTGGCGGACCAGCTCAACTTGGTTCGGCATCGCCCAGATGGCCACGCGCGGGGACATGCGCGGATCCTACCACTTCGCGCCCTCCCCCGCATCCCGCCACCAACCTCCCCCCGCTCACCCGATCGTTTCCCCCTAGAATCCCCCGCAATGTGCGGCAAGGCGGCCGCGTCCGGCCGGGGTGACCCGCGCCGGTCCGAGGAAAGTCCGAGCACGACAGGACACGGTGGTGGGTAACGCCCACCCGTCCCACGCCACGGGACGAGGGAAAGTGCAACAGAGAGCAAACCGCCGATGGCCGGTTCGCGGCGTCCGCAAGGGCGGCAAGGACCGGATCAGGTAAGGGTGAAACGGTGCGGTAAGAGCGCACCGCTCGACCGGTGACGGTCGAGGCACGGCAAACCCCACCGCGTGCAAGGTCAAGCAGCCCCTGATCCGGCGTAAGCCGGGAGCGCCTGTCCGGGCGTCGAGGGCGGGTAGACCGCTGGAACCGAAAGGTTCCGACCGCGTCGGCAACGGCGCGGCGAGAGAAATGGCCGCCGCCCCGCGAAGGCCCGGCTTGAGCCCCCGTCAATGGAAGGGCCGGGAACCACGCGGGACACAGAACTCGGCTTACCAGCTTCACGTGGCGCGAGACACAGGCCTCCGGAGACCCCGGGGGCCTGTGGCCTTTTTGGAGTTCGCGCGAGCTGTTACAGTTCTTGGTGGCACCGCTCTCCAGAGCGGTGTGCATCGCTCCAAACTGCAACCGACGCCACGGACAGAGTGAATCCGCTGGCGGGGGAGTTCACGCTTCCGGCTGCCACCCGGGGACGCCCTTCTCATACACGACGACCGGCGACCGCCCCGCAGCAATCCACGCCCTCGTCCCCGAATCAATCCCGACGATGTAGATGCCGGACTCGTGGATATCCCACTCGTGGTTCAACTGAAAGACGATCACCTCTCCCGGCAGCACAGAGACGTTGAACGGCGTATACGCCCTGTGTGCAAACCCGTTGTCGATCGCGATGGACTTCTTGCTCCCGTGCGCAGCATCCTCCACCGTCACACCCTTCACACCGTCCCAGTGGGCGCTGAGTCTGGTCGGCCGCGCATCAAGCGCGCGGAGATCCATCACTTGCAGATGCCGTTCGGGGTCGCGATGTGACCACGTCCCGCCCACGCGCTCCATGACCGTCCGCTTGTAACCATTCGCTTCCAGCGGCTGTCGATTGGCGATGATCTCTCCATCAGGACCGCGCATGACGAGTCTCGGGCTCGTCTCGCTCCACGCATGCACGACCAAGTCCGCTTCACCGCTCTCCTGCCTCACTGCGCGAAGCTCGCGCTCGTCGAGATCACGGTCAGATTTCGCCACAACCTCAGACTCCGTTCCATCCAACCGCACACGCCGGATTGTTCGCCCATCGTGCGCGATGAAGTACACCCACGGAATCTCGCCGTTGACCACGGCCGGAGCCGCGACGGACGCTGCCGGCGCCCGCTCATACTCCGTCACGAGTGAATCCACCCATGTTCCCGAGTAATGCCACACCAGCAGCGCGTTCGTAACGATGGAGCCCACCAGCACCGCGACGATCGGGTGCTTCCACGACTTGCCCGGCGGCCACCACGGACGCCGCCACGACATCAAAAAGAACGGGAACTCGATGATCGGCCCCATGAGAGCCAGAACTGCAAACGACATCCACGACGCGGGCACGATGTGATCGAGCGGGTCGATCCGATGCTCGTGCATGAATGCCGCGAACACCCAGCTCGCACACATGATCCCGACGTACGCGGAGATCACGTTCGCCAGCGCGATGAGGATCAACCCTCGCCACCTCGCGCCAAGCGCCTTGGCAATCCCGGCCTCAATCAGTCCGATGATCCAGACGCCGAGGACCATGTGGGCGATGACAGACCAGCCCGCCGCGCCTGGATTGGCGGAAGCCACCGATCCGGCGATGCCGACCACAACGATCGCGACTGCGAACTTACCGATCAGTAGGTCTCGCGCAGCCCCCTGCCCGACCCGATTGGCCATTGCTGCACTCCTCGCGTGAGACCCCTCATGGCCACGCCATACTACACGCACGCGGCCACATCCGGATGCAATGAGAGGGTCATTGATGCGAACCGACCGTCAACACCGCCTCCCGATCCCGTTTGCTCACCCTCGCGGCACGCACCGACACGAGCTCCTCACCCATCACCGCATCCGACCATTCGTTCCACCGCCGTTTCACAGTCCTCAGGCCCAACGGGCCGCCCCAGCCACAGCCCAGGGCAAGGGAGTCGCGAAGCAACGACCAACGCCCTGGGTACCAATCCGCCGCGCAGCGGCATCCTTAGAACGCCTTGAAGTCGCCGAAGGCGACTGAAATCCACCTCTGGCTCGACATCGCCCACACCCATTTCCCACCCTCGCCGCCATCACCTCGTCCCGCTCACTCAACACTACCTCCCGATCACCGCCCTCTCCCCATCCCCGCCTCTGCTCCACGCTGCGCTCGCGGCGTCCTCTGCAGTCGCGTCCCTCCGCCGTCCCCCCGAACACCCCAGAATCCGAAAAATCTGCGCGTCTCACTGACATACGTCTGTCAGTGAGAGCCCGATTTCGACCCACCACCCCCTTG
>CAZPPG010000186.1:0-3616 GCA_964588385.1 uncultured Phycisphaeraceae bacterium | reverse complement strand
ATCCGTAGTGATGGTCGCCTTCGTTGGAAGCGCTGGATTCCTGTTCCGCAGGAGAAGGTAGCAAAACGTAGGAGACAAGACGAATGAAGCGCTCACTGCTTTGTGGCGTGGGGGTGTTGCTCTGCGCCTCCGCGACGGTTCACGCCGATATCGGTGTGTACCAGTACGACGGTAGCGGCAACCTGCTGGTGGCTGTGGTCAACATCGCGTCCGGCGACCCGATCTCTCTGTCGGTGTATTCATCGGACGTTCAAGCAATCGTGGTTCGGTCCACCGGCAATCCGGCGACGGACGACATCGGGCGCATTACAGTGGCGGACGATGCATGGGGCAATGACATAAGGATCTATGTCGCTCAGAGCAAAAGCATTAGCGATGAATCGATGTACACCTCTGCTGGCGATCGCGCCTGCCAAGATTGGGCTGGCATCGAGGATCATCGTGATTCTGGCAAGTTGGCGCTCAAGGCATACATCGGCGGAGACTTGACCGGTTCAATTCAAGGGGCAACGAGCAGCGACCCGTACACGACGCTCAATACCTTGCAGGTTGAAGGCACCGTCGGAGCGAAAGTCTACGCGCACGACGGCTACTACCTGCTCGAGTGCAACAAGGCGGTGAAGACCAACGGCACCGCGATCTGGTCCGACACCGACATTGGCCTCGTGCGGGCGACGGTCTCTTCCAACGTCGATGGGATCGACTGCAACGTCATCGCGGGCAAGGCCGGCGGCGGGTCGAACCACTACACGATCGACTGGATCGACGCGCCGAATAGCCTCGTCGGCTCCGACTACGCGAGCCTGATCACCATCGGAACCGACGGCACGAGCAACGTCAAGATCCGCGCAATCACCACGTACAACCGCGTCTTCGCGAACATCAACGCCCCGGACGGAATCGCGCTGCTGAGGGCAACCTCGACCAACGGCTCCAGCCTAGGTGACATCACCGCCTCAACGCTGCTGGACCGCTCTTCCGGGGTCGGCGGACTGATCGATGTGCCCGCCTGCTGCTGGTCCACGATCACGCTCGACGAACTGCCCACCCAGGCGGTCATCTGCGTGGGGGAACTGGTTGCCTTCGAGACCGAAGAAGTACCTACGCCCGGCATCATTCTGACGGGCGAGACGCCGCTTCACGGCCAGATCATCATCCTGGACGACCCCTTCCTGCAGGTGGACACGTGGACCCGGCCGGTCCTCGTTGACGAGTTCGTCATCAACAAGGCAGGCTACCCGTACCACGGGGCCTATCCATATTCGGAATCCAGCGCTGATCTCGGGGGAGGGGCCGTGGGACTCGTGGCGTACCCGCTGTACCGCGGGGATTGCGAGCCCAAGTTTGACCCGATCACTCCGGAGCAAATGCTCGTGACCGAGTTGATCCCGACCGACGGCGTCACGAGTAAGAGCATCACACTTCGCTTCTACGGACCGGTCCGTACGGACGCGGAGGAGAATGACGAGGACCAGCCGATCATCTTCGGTAAGCTGCTCGTCGAAGACTTCGTGGACCAGACGGACAAGGTCACGATCACGGTCAAGCGCGGCGAGGACTCTGGCTGGTCGCGCGAAGTGAAGATCGAGGGCAAGGAAGGCCAAGACCTCATGCCCGGTCTCTACCACATCTACGTGCGTACTGAGGGGTCGGCGCGGCTGTACTGCGACCAAACGGGTCTGTCGGAGCCGCCGAGCGTCTACTCGTCGTGGTACCCGATCGAGCTGCGCGAGGATTGCAATCTGAACGGGATCGACGACGCCGACGACATCACGAACAACCCGTGGTGGGACGACTGGGGCTTCGAAGGGGGGCTCGGTGCCAACGGCCGCATCGACGAGTGCGAATGGTCGGGCTGTCCGGCGGATGTGAACTTCGACCTGTTCGTCAATGGTGACGATTTCGACCTCTTTGCTGTGTGGTTCGGGGAGAGCGATGGGAACGCCGACTTCAATTACGACGGCTTTGTGAACGGTGATGACTTTGACTTGTTCACCACCGCCTACTACGGCGGCTGCTAGCCCTCCGTACTGACCCCCTATTGGACGGTTCGCTCGCAGGGGGGTGACTGCTGGCCGCGGTCACCCCCTTGCGTTTCCCTCTGAGATCGCATCCTTCAGCCTCGCCTTCTACCACAAAGCGTCGCCCTTTCCTGAGACCTCCACTTTCGCCAGAATCACAATTGGAGTCCTGCAAATGACTTAGCTCCTACTCGCGAGATTTCCGCGCCTTCGCGCGTCACAGTCGGGTTTCAGCGAGCGATTGTCCCCATGGCGATCTGAGGCCCTCAGGGGTCACGCCGGAGCAAAGGGGGTCAACATGGCATCGGAGGTTGTCAGCCGGCGCAAGCTCGACCTCAAGAAGGGCAAGGACGCGCTCTCCCCGCCGATCTTGGACCAGCCGCTGTATCAGTGCGCGACGGCCGTGGTCGTGCGCGGCTACGTGCTCAACGCCAAGATCGAAGTCCAGGTGAACGGCACCACGGTCGCCTCGGTGCCGGGCGGGTCGCCTTGGCCCAGCGGCGTCACCGTGCCGCTGCCCGCGCCGCTCGTCGCGGGCGACCAGGTGCGGGCCCGGCAACGCACCGCCTCGTTGACCAGCCAGTGGTCGGCCGCCGTCGCGGTCGGCAAGCACACCCAGGACTATCCCGCCGGGCCGCCGCGGCCCGAGATCAACCCGGCGCCGGTCTACAAGTGCGGCGTTCGGACCGGCGTCTCCAACCTGCTCATCGGCGCGGAAGTCTGGATCACGGCCGACGGCGTCGAGGTCGGCCGGGTCAACGGCTGCGCGGCCCAGCAAGGGGTCAACGTCAGCCCGGCGTACCAGCTCAACCAGCGGGTCCGCGCGTGGTCCGCGATGTGCAAGGACCCGAGCCCCCCGTCGGTCGAGCACGTCGCGCAGGCGCCGCCGAGCCCGCTGCCGGCCCCGACGATCGATCCGGTCTACGCGGGCGGCACGCAGGTGACCATCAAGGGCGTGGTCAACGGCGCGAAGGTGACGCTGTCGATCAACGGCGTCAACCAGGGCACATGGCCGTGCTGGGGCCACGCCCTGAGCCTGAGCGGCTTCGCCCCCTTTGCCAGCGGGGATACGTTCTCGGCGACGCAGGAGATGTGCCCGGGCGACCCCGCGAGTCCGCCCGGCTCGGGCACGGCCCAGCCGTGTTCCTCGCTGCCCGCCCCCTGGGTGGGGCCGGTCCAGGGCGGCGACACCGTCATCACGCTCACCGGCTTCGTCCCCGACGCCGTGATCCGGGTGTACGTCAACGGCGTCCTGGCGGGGATGGGGGGCGGCCCGGTCGTCCAGTTGACCCAGCCGGTCGTCCGCGGCGACGTGGTCGTCGTCATGCAGGACCTGCAGGCGTGCCAAGGGCAATGGGCGACCCAGCTCACGGTGGCCTGCGTTGACCCCCCCGTTGGAACGAACCCCGACGCGCCCAACCTCTTCCCGATCGGCACATTCGAGTACAGCGACGGCGGCCGCAAGGGGAGTGTCTACTACCCGGCCGACGACGATGGCAAGGACCAGCCCTTCAACGCCAGGCTGGCGGCCCTGGGCCGGGCCCCGATCGTGTTCATGGCCCACGGGAACCACAGCCCCGCGGACCCCAGCTACC
>CAZPPG010000185.1:0-3622 GCA_964588385.1 uncultured Phycisphaeraceae bacterium | reverse complement strand
TCCTGGCCTGGCCGGGGCTTCAGGATGTAGGCCATCAGAAACCCGACATTGGTCGGCGTGAAGAACTCGCCGGCGCTCTGGCCCGATCCCTCGGCGAACTTGCGGAGCAGGTACTCGTACGCGCGGCCGAGGAAGTCCGGGTCCACGTCCGCCAGCCCGAGCCGGTAGCGCGGGTCGGAGAAGGTCTCAACGACATCGCGGAGTTTGGCGGGGTTGATGTCCCGCTCGCCGTTGCGCTCGGCGGCGAAGTCGACGACATCGATCACGCCGGAGAGGGATGGGTTGTGCTTGACGACCGCACGCATGGCCTTGGTCAGGTGCTCGCCGATGTCGCGCGGCTTGTCCTTTGGCGGCCAGTTGAACGCCTCGCGCCCGTTGATCACCGCCCAGCGCGCCTCAGCAGGCAGGTAGAAGCGGAGGAGGGAGTGATCACCGTCGGCGATCTGCAGCGCTGTCGCCGGGTCGCCGTAGTCCTCGGCCAGACGCTCGATCTCGTCGTCGAAGACGTCGGACAGGCGCTTGAGGAACAGCAGCGGGAGCAGGTAATCCTTGAACTTCGCCGCATCCTTCTCGCCCCGGATGGAGCACGCCGCGTCCCAGAGCATCTGCTCCATCGGTTTGGTGGTGGTGGTTTGCGACCCCGAACCCTTCCGACGCCCTCGACGCGGAACGGCGGGCGCGGCCTCGGCTCTGTCAGTGTCGACGCCTGCTTCAGCGGCCAGCGCCGTGATGGCCTCCCAAGCCGCTTTCTGCGGCCTAACCTCGCCGCCCTCCCAACGGTTGACGGTGGCGAACGAGACGCCGAGCTTCTCGCCGAGTTGCTCCTGGGTGAGGTTGAGGGCGGAACGGACGGCTCGGAGGGTGGCGGGCAGGTTTTCGACTTGATGTGCCATGTCTGCAATATATGCTATATGGCAGAGATGATCAAGATGCCTTCTGGCCTAGGTAACAGCGTTCTATAACCGTACACGAACCGCACAACATCCCGCTGCGGGCCCAGGTCACGATGCTGCGTTTCACTTCGAAGTGGCTGGAGCGGTGGCGAGTCTGACGGCTTTGCCATCGGCAGAATTTGCCTAGCTCACCGAGGTGACCGCTGGCCGCCTAAGCACTACGCCAACAGCATCATGTCCTTCTCGAAGTCCGCAGCGGTCCTCCAGCCCAAATCTCTCACGACCTCAAATCCCATGCCACGGGTACGAAAATCGGTGAACGCCGGCCCGCGCTCGCTGATCAAAATCTCGAAGCATTGCACCACAGGTGGGTGGAGCTTTTGTTCCTCCCAATGCATGGTCTGATTTCGGGCTTGCCATATCACTTCTTTGAGCGCCTGGCTTCCAATCAGACGCCCGTCGGGCACGTTGGGGAGATGTCCGTGCACGATCGACATCCCTTGCTTCGCGTACTGGAGCAGAGTACCTGCGAGCGAAGACTCGGCAAACGCGTGAACTGCTATCTGGGCTTTGAGATCCTCGGTGTCCGCCGCCATTTCGTGTCGTTCCTTGTCCACCCCAAAGTACGTCTCGAAGTGCATGCCCCCTGCCATCGCGGCGTCATCAGCATCCTCGGCGTTCATGGCCACGAATTCAGCACGTAGATATCCGTCATGCGTGGCGCGAGTCAGCGCCAAAACCTGTTTCTCAAGTGCTTCGAGGCGAGACCGCTCCGCCCACACACCGCCGATCGATACGCCGACCGCACGCCGAATCTCTCTGAGATATTGGGGCATGTCCATCCCGTCACGGTATCTCGCTCCGTACAGACGGCAACATCGGCCTCACGACGAGTGGGGAAGCGCCCGGCTACTGCGCATCACGCGTTGCTCCATGCATTGCCACGCAGTGTCATGCGCCGGCACGGCGCACCAGGTCGTTTGGCTCGGAGCCCTGACCAGTCACCGGGGCTGCCGGAGATGGCGCCGAGCTTCCTCGTCGGAATTGTGATTGCGTGCCTGTCAATTGCAGTTTGCATGCTAGACGAGGGTCCAGATCGGGGTACAGTCGTATCGAACAAACATAGGTCTCGCGCGTTGCGAGATCGGAACAAAGAGGAGGTTCATTATGAAGGCACATGCTCATCAACGTCTCGTCGGTCCTCGTCATAGGCACCGACACCGAACCAAGGAGCCCCCATATGTCACGGAAGGACCGTTCTCGTTCCAATTCCCTCCCGACCCCGTCGACTGAGCCTCACGCACCGCCTCCCAAGACCCAGTCTCCCAAGCAGAACGCCCCACGCACGCGGGCCGACAAGCCCGTCGCGGACGCCGTGCCCGCCTCATCCGGCGGCACGTCGAACAGCCGCCCGCCCGCCTCGCTCCGGCTCGAGCGCATCGCCGCTCGCCGCATCAACCCCGCCCCTTACAACCCGCGCATCGATCTCAAGCCGGGCGACCCCGACTATGAGAAGCTGGCCCGCTCCGTTGACGAGTTCGGACTTGTCGAGCCGCTGGTCTGGAACCGTCGCACCGGCAACCTCGTCGGCGGCCACCAGCGTTTCAAGATCCTGCTTGCCCGCGGCGTGAAGGACGTCGATGTCAGCGTCGTCGACCTGCCGCTCGAGCGCGAGAAGGCCCTCAACATCGCGCTGAACAAGATTGCGGGCGGCTGGGACGAGCGGAAGCTCGGCGCCTTGCTCGACGAACTGACCGCGACGCCCGACCTCGACGTCCTGCTTACGGGTTTCGACATGGGCGAGATCGACGGCCTGATCGCAACCTCGCGGCTGGACCTCGATCCCTCGCGCGAGGAGGCGTTCGACATCGAAGAGGCTTTGCGTCTGGCGGGCAAGGGCCCTGCCATCACGAAGCCCGGCGACCTCATCACACTCGGGCGCGATCCACGGCTGCAACACCGTTTGCTCTGCGGCGACTCAACCGACCACGCACAGGTGAAGCGTCTCATGAACGGGGAGCGCGCCATCCTGTTCTGCACGGATCCGCCGTATCTTGTTGCTTACAACGGCACGAACCATCCCGGCAAGGGCAAGGCAAACAAAGATTGGTCCGACACGTACGGCGTGACGTGGGACGATGCGGTCGAAGACACCGCGCTCTACGACGGCTTCATTGGTGCGGCAGTCGCCGAGGCGATCGCTCCCAATGCTGCTTGGTATTGCTGGCACGCGTCGCGCCGCCAGGCGATGCTGGAGTCGATGTGGGTCAAGCACGGCGCGTTCGTGCACGCGCAGATCATCTGGGCGAAGAACCGCGGCGTGCTCACTCGCACGTGGTACGCGTGGCAGCACGAGCCGTGTCTTTTCGGATGGCGCGTTGGCAAGAAGCCGCCGCGCCGTTCGAACACGTATCTCTCGACCGTCTGGCAGATCCCGACGATTCCGAACGGCGACGAGCGGCCCGATCACCCGACGCCGAAGCCGCTCGACGTCTTCACCATCCCGATGGACCAGCACACGCGTCCCGGCGAGATCTGCTACGAGCCCTTTGCCGGATCCGGCAGCCAACTCATCGCCGCCGAGAAGCTCGGACGCCGCTGCTTCGGCATCGAGATCTCGCCGACGTACTGCGATCTCATCATCCGCCGCTACATCGCCTTCGCGGGCGAGGGCGCGGTCGATCCCGCGATCGCCAAGAAGTACCGCCTGACCGACCGGGTCTCCACGG
>CAZPPG010000184.1:0-3641 GCA_964588385.1 uncultured Phycisphaeraceae bacterium | reverse complement strand
CGCCGTCCTTGCCGACCTTGTCCATGGCGTCGGCGATGATCTTGCCGATCTGCTCATCCTGGTTGGCGGAGCAGGTGCCGACCTGGGCGATCTCCTTGGAGGAGTCGACCTTCTTGGACATCTTGCCGAGCTCGGCGACGACGGCGGAGACGGCGGCGTCGATGCCGCGCTTGACGAGGTTGGGGTTGGCGCCGGCGGTGATGTTCTTCAGGCCCTCGGTGTAGATGGCTTCGGCGTAGATGGTGGCGGTGGTGGTGCCATCGCCGGCGTCCTTGGAGGCCTTGGTGGCGACTTCCTTGACCATCTGGGCGCCCATGTTCTCATAGGGGTCGTCGAGGGTGATCTCCTTGGCGACGGTGACGCCGTCCTTGGTGACGGTGGGTGCGCCGAAGGATTTTTCGAGGACGACGACGCGGCCGGAGGGGCCGAGCGTGACCTTGACGGCGTGGGCGAGTTTCTGCACGCCGCGGAGGATGCGCTCGCGTGCGTCGGTGTTGAAGGCGATCTGCTTGGCTGCCATGAGACTGTTCCTTTCAGGGAATGCGGATTTCACCACGGAGAACACGGAGGGTCACAGAGAGGAGGACTGGATATCTGAGGAGGGTTTCTTCTCTGTGGGCTCTGTGGACCTCTGTGGTGCGTTCTTGTCTTGGTTACGAGATCTGTTTCTTGAGTTCGATTTTGATCCATGCGATGCGTTCGGCATCGAGGATGTAGATGTGCTTTCCGTCGGTGACCTTGACGAGGTGGTCGGGCTCGTCGGGGATGAGCATGGCCCTCTTGACCTCGATCCAGGGGGCTGGGGAGTGCATGTCGGCGAAGGCGACGCCGAGGTCGCGGTTGCCGTCGAGTTCGGAGAGGGCCTGACGGAGCTGGGTGGGGGTCATCGGGAAATCCAGTGACAGAGTGACGAAGTGACGGAGTGGGGAAAGGAAGCGGGGACACTGCGTCACTGTGTGACTGTGTCACTCCGTCACTGCCCATCAGTCGATGACGGCGAGGACGTCGTCCTCGGACATCATGAGGTAGTCGGTGCCGTCGAGCTTGATCTCGGTGCCGGCGTAGGAGGTGAAGATCACGCGGTCGCCCTTCTTGACGGTGAGGGGGATGCGGGCGCCGGTCTCGGTGTTGAGGGCGCCGTCGCCGACGGCCTGGACGGTGCCGGTCTTGGGCTTCTCCTTGCCGGACTCGGGGAGGAAGATGCCGGTGGCGGTCTTGGTCTCGGCATCGTCGCGGCGGACGAGGATCTTGTCGTGGAGGGGGCGGATGGTGGTGTCGGACTTCGCGGACTTGGCCATTTCAGGACTCCTTGAGGCAATGTGTGATTTGACGTGTGTGAATGGGAATCAGTCAGAGGCAATGGGGAATGGGCAATGGGCAATGGGGGGAGAAGAAGAGGTCATGGGGAAGAGGCAATGGGCAAGAGGCAATGGGGGCTAAGCGGGCGGGGGTGTGAGGGGCCAGCGGCCGGCGTAGAAGCGTGAGAGGGCGCGGCGGAGGACTTCGAGCAGGAGTTCGAGGTCGCGGGTGCCGCTGGGGCGATCGATGACGGCGAACGCGCCGTGGCGAAGGGCGTCGGAGAGTTCGCGTGAGTCGTCGCGGGCGGAGCGGCCGCGTTTGACGACGACGGTGGGGGGAGGGGCGTCGAGGCGGGCGAGGAGTTCGAGGAGGCGGCAGCCGCCTTCGGAGGTTTCGTCGGCGAGTGTGTGCGTTTGGGCGGCGTCGAGAGCCGCGGCGTCGAGGGGGAGGCCGAGATCGACGACGGCGATGTGGATGGGGTTGGTCTGGATGAGGTCGGAGGCCTGGCGGCCGGTGCCGGCGCGGAGGGATTGGACCCCCATGGGCTCGAGGAGGCGGGGGAGCTGGTCGACCCAGGACTCGGATCGCCAGCCGGCGTAGGAGAGGAGGAGGTTCAGGCGGCGGGGGCTGGGGCCGGCGGGTGAGAATGTGTCGCCATCGGGCGACCCGTTGGTGGGGCCGCCTGGGCTGAAGGGGTCGTGGGAGTGATGGCGCACCGACATCATCGTGCCGGGGGAGAGGCAAAGTGGATGCCGGGCGAGAGGCGTGCGCAGGGGGCGTGATTGCAATGAGTTACGGCGGTTCACGGGGGTGGCGGCGCTGGAGCTGCTGCCACGTGGTCCGGGGAGAGGTGGCGGGGGTGCCAAGATGGCAGACGGAGCGTCAAGGGGCAGATGGGCAGAGGGGCAAAGGAACAGAGGGTGAGGAAGGTTGAGGCAGGCGAGGGCGACGGACGGATTGTGCGGGGTGGGTTAGGGGTGGTTAGGATGGGGGCATGGAGATCATCTTGGGTGCGGTTGCGTTGGTGGGCGTGGGGTTGGCGGGGGTGTGTGCGTGGTGGGGGATGAGGGCGCAGCAGGCGCGGGGGGAGGCGGTGCGCGCGCAGGCGACGGCCGAGGCGAGGGCCGGGGAGATGGAGGGGCAGGTCGAGAGGTTGGAGGCGGAGGTCGAGCGCGTGCGCGCCGAGGGCGCGGCGGCGGTGGAGCGGGCGCGGGAAGAGCTCGCGCGGGCGGCGGAGCGGGCGCAGCAACTGGAGGTGCTGCTGACGCAGCGGGATGGGGAGTTGAAGAGCGCGATGCAGATGCACAGGCAGGAGATGGAGGGGATCGAGGCGAAGCATCGCGAACGCGTGGAGTCGTTCGAGCGCGAGCGGCAGCGGTTCGAGCAAGAGGTGCGGAAGCGCGATGAGCTGATGGAGCAGAAATTCACGGCGCTCGCATCGCAGACGTTGAAGGGCGCGAGCGATGAGCTGTTGAAGCGCGCGAACGAGACGTTTGATGCGAAGGGGAAGGAGTCGCAGCAGGAACTGGACAAGCGGGCGATGGCGGTGATGCAGGCGATCCGGCCGGTGAGTGAGACGCTGGGACGGGCGCAGGAGCAGTTGGCGTCGTTGGAGGCGCGGGTGAATGAGTCGAAGATGGTGAGCGAGGGGTTGCGGCTGGAGACGCAGAAACTGAGCCGCGCGTTGTCGAGGCCGGAGGTGCGGGGGCGCTACGGGGAGATCCAGTTGCGACGTGTGGCGGAGCTGGCAGGGATGACGAGTTACTGCGACTTCACGGAGCAGACGAGCACGCGGGACGGGGAGGGGAATCTGTTGCGGCCGGACATGGTGGTGCGGTTGCCGAATGAGCGTGTGATCGCGGTGGATGCGAAGGCGAACATTGATGCGTATGTGCAGGCCGCGAGCAGCGCGACAAGTGAGGAGCAGGAGACGCACCTGGTGCGGTTCGCGGATCACATTGAGGGGCAGATCAAGAAGCTCTCAGACAAGCGGTACTGGTCGCAGTTTGAGGGTGCGCCGGAGTTCGTGGTGATGTTTGTGCCGGGGGATCAGTTTCTGGATGCGGCGCTGGCGCGGAAGCCGCAGTTGTTGGAAACCGCGGCGGAGAAGAACGTGATCCTGGCGAGCCCGAGCACGCTGATTGGGCTCTTGCGCGCGGTGGCGGTGGGGTGGCGGGAGCACAAGTTGGCGGAGGATGCGGTGAAGTTGTTTGAGCTCGGGCGGGAGTTGCACGATCGGGTGTCGACGGCGCTTGGGTATGCGTCGGATTTGGGGAAGACGATTAATCGGGCCGCGGAGCAGTACAACAGGTTTGCATCGAGCGTGGAGTCGCGGCTGTTGC
>CAZPPG010000183.1:0-3727 GCA_964588385.1 uncultured Phycisphaeraceae bacterium | reverse complement strand
GTTGGTCAAACCCCCATCGCCCTCGGAGCCGAACTCCGTACGCACCCGCCGCTCGCGCGCTGCCACCCACAAACTTGCCATACCCCGGGAACCAATGTTCGAGGAAGGACACGTCATCTGCCCCCGCCAGAATGTGTACCACCTCTGCGATAGCGAAAGCGATGTTCATGGCGGGCAGCCGAGACGTCACCCAGCGTGCACGAGGGTTGCTGATCGAGACTGACGCGTGCAGCATCTCAACTGTGTCGCCGGCGCGCGAGCCCACCTCGTGGGTGCCAACGCTGCCGATGATTGAAGGAGCCGCTTGCCGCCAGGCAGCGTCCGCAGATTGTGCGTCAAATGCTCTCAAGGACGGGTCCGTTGCAGTTGTTTGGAAAGCAGTCCGTTGATGTTCCACTTCGGTGGAAACCAGAGCGCCAGTGGCTCGGGCCTGGCTTGGAACACTTGCTTGATGCGGGTGCGTCCGGTCAGCCCCATGACCTTGGGGTGGATCACTCGGGCGTACTTGTCGACCTCGCAGAACAGATTCTGGCAGTCAATCAACTGGAGCCGA
Organism: uncultured Phycisphaeraceae bacterium; assembly: GCA_964588385.1. Taxonomy (GTDB): domain Bacteria; phylum Planctomycetota; class Phycisphaerae; order Phycisphaerales; family UBA1924; genus JAHBWV01. Next base: position 3,174 of record CAZPPG010000183.1, on the reverse strand, counting down.
CGGTCTCCCAATCTCTCGAACCGCAAGCCTCGCTGCTCGAACTCGTGGTCCTGCCGGTCCGCAACGAGCTTGATGAGGTCCGCCTCGCTGAGCCCGCCCCGAGAACTAAAGCACTTGGCGATGCCGTCACGCGCTCCCGGCCCGGGCACGACGAAAGTCATCTCGTCGAAGTGCATGACAGGTGAATAGTTGAGATCGATCGCCAGTTGGAAGGCGAGGAATGGTCCGAGGGTGGGATAAGACCGCAGCGCTTCGTAGACGGCCCCCAGAGAGGATGCACTTGTGAGCCGATTCACGATGCCGTCCTTCATCATGTGGTTGATCAGGGCGAGGTGATTGCGGTGCTTCTCTGCGGAACCGAACGCGGAGCGCCCGGAGGGCATGATGTAGGCGGCAGAGTAGATGCGGATTCCAGTTGCTCGAGCGCGCGTCAACACACTTGCGTACCGTGCCGGGTCGAACCCCTTCCAGCTCAACTCGCCCAAGTGGCGCTGGAGCAGATACCAAGTCTCAATCTTGTTGAACAGCTTGAACAGCAGAATGCGGAAGACAATCTCTTCTGCGTGGTCGGCCCCCCGATAGATGACTTGTGCGATCAGAAATTGACTTACACGGTCGGCCGCTCGATAGGCATTCGTGAACTTGTGGCGCAGGAGCACCGGGTCGTTTGTCCAAGGAGACGGAGCGCCGCGTGCCCGCCTCATCAAGATCGCCTGACGCTCGGCCGCAAACCGCCAGTAGCTCTCGTACACCGCAGTTGTCTCAACGGGACTCAGTCGGCTGAACACATAGGGCGGCGATGGAAGCTTCGCCGACAGGGGCTTGGATCTCCGGTTCTTGGTCGGCACGCGCGGCATCAGGTGGCTCAGGCGGAAGGAGTTGGGCGCTGGGCGGGCAATCCGCCCAGGATGAGTTCGGAATAGTCTGTAGGGCTGCCCTCGTTGTGGAGCACATGGACTGGGAAAGTGAGTCCCAGCGACTCCACGAACTCCAAGTACGCGGAACGGAGGCGGTCGCCGCCTTCATGTGGCGCCGTCGCACCACTCCGGGGCCCCATGAGCAGATACGCGGCGGTCGGTGCTGCAAAGCCCCAGTGGTGCTCGGCGAGCTGCTGGAGCAGGTTCAGGGTCGTGGCGTCGACGCCGGTTACACGGCCGTACACGATCGTGGACCACCAGTAGCGGTCCATGATGACGATATCGCCCCGCTCGTATGCTGGTCGAATCCTGGTGCGGATGGCATCGACATGCGCGGCGGCATGGAGCACCTGAAGTCCTGTCCCATCGATACGAGTGACGCCATGGACTTCGGGGGCGTGGTGGAGGTCGTGAACGAGCTTCCCAAGAGTTCCGGGGTCGTTGCCCGGAAATGCGAAGCATGACACGGCCCTGCCTTCGGCACGCAATCTTTCGGTCAAGCGCCGTGATGTCGTGCTCTTGCCCGCGCCATCGGGGCCTTCCAGAATGATCAAGCGTCCCAGAGTCATGCAGTGGCCTCCTCCGTAGACTGTGCTCCCGGCACGAGTTCTCGCAGGCTGTTGGCGAGTGCCTGTGTGGCCGACTTGGACACGCCGCCGCGCTCGGGCAGGGCGACAAAGACATTCACGCGTGCGAGGGGCAATGCCATCTCGTGAGCCATAAACGCCCCAAGCTGGCAGAGTCCGAGGTAGTTCCCATAGCCGCGGTCGAAGATCCACTCGGTCGGGTAATAGGCCGAGAGGACGAGCCCTTGTTCGTTCCAGCCAAAGCTCACCTGCTGGAGACACGGGAATCCGCCTTGTCCGGATCCGTTGTGGTCACGCGGAGGGTCGTAGACAGACACTTGCATCGCACTTCGGCGGGTGCGCTTCCCGTTTGCCTGGTCGCGGCGCCACCACTCGATGATGGCCCCGAGTTGGTTGACATGACTGCCGTCTGCTCGGGTGCTTGGGCAATCAATCATGCGGAGAAAGTACGTCCCGTGCGAGTTGAGCGAACAGATCTTCTTGAGTCGTGGATAAACCCGGTCCCGATAGTGGGCGAAGAGCTCTGCCGCTGGGCGCGTGGCGCGAGGGGACCAGCACATGTGGGGGAAAATCGTGCTCGCCGTAGCCGACACGCCCTGAATCTTGTGCTTGTCACTCGACTTGTTGATCGCCGCGATCGACTGATCCAGGAGCGAACGAATCTCGCCGTTCTCGATCGGCTCGTATTGGTCGTTGAACTCCGTGATCGACAGCAACAGCGGGTGCGCAAGCTCACCCCCGCGGGCATCGAAGACTCGCAGGAATGCCTGCGCCCACGCCACGGACAGGTTGCCACTGCTCACGACGGCGTCTTCAGGATTCATCTGGGTCCTCCAGGTGACGGTGCACGGCCGCGCCGTCATAGCACTTCGGCATGACGCGAATGAATGAGCTCCACTCCGCACGGGCGTCCTCCGCTCGTGCCAGCCCCCGTCGAACGGCGCGGATGGTCACGCGCTCGGCCGACTGGTCGACGATTTCCACGGCGCTCCCTTCAGAGCGCGAGCCCGCGGGCAGAAATGCCAAGTCGCCAACGACGAGGTCAACTGGGCGGTCCGACCAGTGCCTGTCCACGACAAAGACGTTCTCAGGAGTTGGGCGACCGGTGAGAGTCTGGCGGATTGACTTCGCCTGGAACCCAAGCAGGTGATCAAACGCGGTGCCAGCGATGGAGCGGATCGTCCATCGGAGATGATGGACGAGCGTCTGATACCCAACGCCCAAGTGCCCAGCGGCGATGAACACGTGCTCCGGCGCCGGACTCGACATCGACCATCCGCGCAGGGAGAAGACGCGAGCTACCGCGGCGTGCGGCATCAACAGGTGTCCGCCGAAGAGATTGGCGATCGTCTCCTCGGGGTCCTGCGCACGGCTGCGGCCGACACCCTCGACGTACTCATCGACTTTCGTGCCGTGCCCGAACACGTGGTGCCCGATCTCGTGCGCGCACGTCGAGGCTTGGTATCCGGCGGGGCGGTCTGAACCGATGACGATTGTGGGGTCGTCCCCTCCTGAGTACATTCCCGCCAAACTGGCAAGCGGCTTGTACCAGACCTCCACGTCCAACTGCTGGGCGACATCGACCGCGCAGACCGCGTGGTCAGTGGGGATGGCGAGCCGTTTGCGCAGTTCGATCGCACGGCGAAGTGCGAGCCGAGCAACGTCGATGG
>CAZPPG010000182.1:0-3775 GCA_964588385.1 uncultured Phycisphaeraceae bacterium | reverse complement strand
AGCGGCCGGTATCAGCAGGCCGAGTTTGCCGCCGACCTGTGGCAGGTGTACCAGGGCGAAGGCACCGACGAGTACAAACACCCCACTGAGTTCTTTCGTCGGACATTCATCACGGAAGGCCTCCGCCGGCTGCTATCGCAGGCGATTCTCCGGTTGTCTGGCAACGGCGGCGACCCGGTCGTGGAGCTCCAAACGAACTTCGGCGGTGGCAAGACCCACTCCATGTTGGCTCTATACCATTTGTTCTCGGGCGCATCGCCCACTGACCTTCCGGGGGTCGAGGAACTGGCCAAGGCTGTGGGGGTGCCTCTGCCGAAGAACGTCCGACGCACTGTCTTCGTCGGTACGCAGGTGTCCCCAGGCAAGCCGCACAAGAAGCCCGACGGCACCGTTGTCCGCACGATTTGGGGCGAGATCGCGTGGCAGCTTGGCGGCAAGGAAGGGTACAAGCTTGTCAAGGACGACGACGAGAAGGCAACCAACCCGGGTTCGACGCTCACAGAGCTCTTCAACAAGTACGGCCCCTGCCTCATTCTGATTGACGAGTGGGTTGCCTACGCCCGGCAGCTTCATGGAGCCGCCGACCTGCCCGCCGGCACATTCGACACGCAGTTCACGTTCGCTCAAGCCCTCAGCGAGTCCGCCAAGGCCGCGAAGAACACGTTGCTGGTGGTCAGCATCCCCGCATCCGAGAGCCCCCACCAACGTGCCGACCGTGGCGTCACGGACATCGAAGTTGGAGGTGATCGTGGGCGCGAGGCGCTGGCACGTTTGAAGAATGCCGTGGGGCGTGTCGAGGCATCGTGGCGGCCTGCAAGCCCTGACGAAGGCTTCGAGATCGTCCGGCGCCGGCTCTTCCAGCCACTCTCGGGCGACCAGTTTGTCGCCCGCGATGCGGTTGCCCGCGCCTACGTGGACTGGTACGGGTCGCAGCAACAGGAGTTTCCGACAGAATGCCGCGAAGCGGACTACGAACGCCGCATCAAGATGGCGTATCCGATCCATCCGGAAATGTTCGACCGTCTCTACAACGACTGGTCAACACTGGACAAGTTCCAGCGTACCCGCGGTGTTCTTCGGCTCATGGCCGCCGTGATCCATTCCCTCTGGGAGCGCCAAGACGGCAACCTGCTCATCATGCCCGGCAACGTGCCGGTTGATGACCAGATCGTCCAGTTCGAGCTCACACGCTACCTGGAAGACCAGTGGGTTCCAGTCATCGAGAAGGACGTGGACGGAGCCAACTCGCTTCCTCTCAGCCTGGACCGCGACAATCCGAATCTCGGGCGATACTCCGCCGCCCGCCGAGTTGCCCGCACCATCTATATGGGCTCGGCACCGACGATGCGGGCGGCCCACCGGGGTATCGACGATCGGCAGGTCAAGCTCGGCTGCGCCCAGCCCGGGGAAGCGGTCGCAACCTTCGGGGACGCACTCCGTCGCCTGACGGATAGCGCCACGTATCTGTACGTGGACGGGAAGCGCTATTGGTACTCCACCCAACCCACCGTCACGCGTCTCGCCGATGACCGAGCAGGCCAACTCGGCGAGGACCAGATCGCGGACGAGATCATCAAGCGGCTCCGCGATGAGGCGAGGACGCGGGCCGATTTCTCCAAGGTCCATGCCTGTCTCCCGAGCGGAGACATCCCCGACGATCGTGAGGCTCGACTTGTCATCCTCGGGCCGGAATTCCCGCACACGACCAAGAACGGCATTAGCCCGGCCCGGCGGGAAGCGGCTTCCATTCTGGAGAGTCGGGGGTCTTCTCCGCGCAACTACAAGAACTCTCTGGTCTTTCTCGCCGCGGATATCAACCGCCTCCGCGAACTTGAGCAGGCGGTCCGGCAATACCTCGCGTGGTTGTCAATTTGGGACGAGCGCGTGCAGTTGAACCTGGACCAGTTCCAGAGTCGCCAGGCCGAGACCAAGCGGAAGAGTGCGGACGAGGCCGTGGGGTTGCGTGTGGCTGAGGCGTATCAGTGGCTCATTGTCCCGGGACAGACCGACCCGAAGGGCGAGGCGACATGGACGGAGCTCAAGCTCCAGGGCCAAGAGAGTCTCGCGACGCGAGCGGCGAAGAAGCTGAAAAACGAGGAGCTCTTGCTTGTGCAGATGGGAGCCGTCCGACTCCGTGCGGAGTTGGACCGGGTTCCGCTTTGGGCCGGTAATCACGTCCCGGTGAAGCAGCTTGCCGAGTACATGGCGAGATACCTCTACCTCCCGCGGCTGCGCGACGAGGACGTGCTCTTTGCGGCTATCCAGGAGGGGGTCGCAAGTCTGACGTGGCAAGGCGAGACTTTTGCCTATGCGGAAGGCTGGGATGAACAGCGAAAGCGGTACCAGGGGCTCAAAGCTGCCACGGCGGTCCGGGTTCTTGCCGACGACAAGGCCTTGCTCGTGAAGCCAGAAGTGGCCGCCACCCAGATCGCCGCAGATCGGCAGGCTTCCGCTGCGGACTCTGGAAGTGGCTCGGGCACGGGCACCGTCGGAGGGGCTTCCCAACCCGGCATCAGTCCCGTGACCCCGCAGCCAGGCACGCCCGGGAAGAGTGCCCCGGCCCACCGCGTGCTGCGGCGATTCCACGGCTCGGTGAAGGTGGACCCGCTGAGACTCGGCCGCGATGCGGCCCGTATCGCGGAGGAGATCGTTCAGCACCTCACCGGCGTGGTGGGGTCGAGGGTGGAGATCACGTTGGAGATTAGTGCCGAACTTCCCAATGGAGCCTCTGAAAAGACTGTCCGCGACGTAACCGAGAACTCCCGCACGTTGAAGTTCACCGACTACGGTTTTGAGGAAGACTGACCAGGCACGAAGCGCGGCATCGGCACAGCAGGGAAGCATGGCCACCCACATCCTCGATGAAATCGCAGAAGCCCCTCGTGACGCAGTTGGTGCATTAGGCGGCGATATTGCTCGTTCGATCACCGCCGAAATCGGAGCCATTGTCGAATACGAGCTTCAGCGGCGTCACAATCGTCCCGAGTTGCCACGCCTGTCGCAGCGGGTCGATTCAGGCATGGCGGCGCGCGTTGAAAGCCTTGCAGCCGGGACAGTCGGACCGCGATTGCTCAGCCTCCAGCCAGTGGATCAAGATGTCACTTCGATCCCGCCCCTGCTCTCTCACGACACAAGCTGGACCGCCTTCGTCAAGCGTGCTGAAGTGACCGCCCGCAGCGTCGGAATCGCAGACCATGTCGCAGCCGCGATCGCGGGCGCCATGCTGGAGCTTGCGGACAACGTGATTCAGCACAGCGAGGCGCCGGCGTCGGGCATCGCGGCGTTTGCTCGGGCCCGCGGCTACTTCGAATACGTCGTAGCGGATGCCGGGATCGGAATGCTCCGGAGTCTCCGCCGAGCTCCCGAGTTTCAGTCACTGCGCGACGACCTGGAGGCTCTTCCGCTCGCGATAACTCCCGGCGTCTCACGCCGAGGAAGAGGGTCTGGATACGGATATGGCTATCGCCAGGTCTTTGCCCCATTGAGGGCGGCTTCGGGCTCCATCCGACTCCGCTCCGGGCAAGCCGTGTTGCACGTGACCGGACTTGGAGCTACCCCGGACCAAGCTCAGTGCAGCCAAAGGCGCGAGCACCACGGGGTAGTGGTTGCCGCGGTGATCCACCCCACCAGGGCTATGCCGCCGACTTGACGGAAGGGGAGACGTCTGCTATCTTCAGATGTTCACATGAACGTCTGTGGAAAAATCTCGGTATCTGAGGTGGCGGGGGCTGCCGAAGTGGGCGGGGCAGCTGACGGAGCGCGATGGTACCGCCAG
>CAZPPG010000181.1:0-3784 GCA_964588385.1 uncultured Phycisphaeraceae bacterium | reverse complement strand
ATGCCGTGTTCGAGGCTTCGTCCTTGATCGCGGTCCAAAACACGCCCGATTCGTCGTTCAAGTGAAGCAGGAAACTCAGCGCGAGGTCTCCGGCGAGCCGCTCACCGCTCACGATGTGGCGTTCCCTCTCGATCGCTACCGCGGTGTCGTCTAGAAGACTCACCACGCCAAGTCTCGATTGAACCAGGCGCGCCGCGAATGCCGTGAGGTCGGGGTCGACGTGCAGCATCGGTAGCGCGGCGATTGATCGGAAACGTGCTTTTTCAACACCGCTCATGTCTCTGAACACCGTGGGCAGGTCTTCTGGGCTGGGGATGTTCTGAGAAGCGCTGTCCGGCAGCAGTTCAATGCCGCCTCCAGCGGTCGCGGCCCTGTGCATGGCATCCCAGAACGCCCATGTTTCTTCGGCCCTGCCTGCCGGAGCGGATGCGCTCGGGGACGCGGCAGCGTTAGACCCCGTGGACGCCGCGGGACGGCTATCGCAAGCCGCGGCAAGCAGAACAAGGGCCCCGGCAAGCCCAGCGGCACCGCGCCACGAAGCGATTCGAGAGATCTGGAGACGGGTAAACATCGCCGGCTAGCTCCCTGTATTGACCCCGTGGTTTTTCGGATTGCCCGATTCCTTGAGCGAGCCCGCGATCGCCGCGAACTGCGCCACGGCGTCCTGCAGGTCCTCCGCGATCTCCGCCGCGAGCACATCCGGCTCGGGAAGGTCGTCGCCGTCCTCGAGGCTCTTGTCTTTGAGCCAGAAGATATCGAGGTTCGCCTTGTCACGCTTCATGAGGTCGTCGTAGCCGAAGGACCGCCAGCGTCCCTCCGGCCCCACGCCCTTCCCGGCCGTCTCAGCCCACGTCGCTTTGCGCTTGTGGCGGTTCTCGGGGTTGAAGCACGCGACGAACTCGTCGAGGTCGGCGCGTTTGAGCGGCCGCTCCTTCTGCGTGAAGTGCATGTTCGTCCGCAGGTCGTACACCCACAGCGTCTTGGTCCACGGCGCTTCCTGCGCCGGCTTGGCATCGAAGAAGAGCACGTTGGCCTTCACGCCCTGGGCGTAGAAGATGCCCGTCGGCAGCCGCAGCAGCGTGTGCACGTCGAACTGCTTCATCAGGTTCCGCCGCACTGTCTCGCCGGCGCCACCCTCGAAGAGGACGTTGTCGGGCACGACGATCGCGGCCCGCCCGTTCACCTTCAGCAGGGTCTTGACGTGCTGGAGGAAGTTGAGTTGCTTGTTCTTCGTGGCGGTCCAGAAGTCCTGGCGCTCGTAGGCGTGGTCCTCCTTCTCCAGTTCGCCTTCCTCGTTGACGATGGCGATGCTGCTCTTTTTCCCGAACGGCGGATTCGTCAGGATCATGCTGAACCGCTCGCCCGGGTCGCCCGCGAGGCTGTCCACGCCGCTCTTCACCGGACACGGGTCGGCGTCGATGCCGTGCAGGTACAGGTTCATGATGCACAGGCGTGCTGTGGCCGCGACCAGTTCCCAGGCGTGGACGAAGGTCTTCCGCAGGTGTTTCTTGCGGTCCGGGTCCAGGCCCTTGCCGAAGTGGTCCGCGACGTACTTGTGGGCCGCGAGGAGGAACCCGCCCGTGCCCGCCGCCGGGTCGCAGACCGTGTCTTCGGGCGTGGGCCGCATGACATCGACGATCGCCTTGATCAGTTCGCGCGGCGTGAAATACTGCCCGGCGCCCTTGGGGCTCTCCGCGGCCGAGCGGGCCAGCAGACCCTCGTAGATGTCCCCCTTGATGTCCGAGTCCATCTTCGTCCACTGCTCGGCGCCGATCAGGTCCACGATCAGGCGCTTGAGCGTGGCGGGGTTCTGGATCTCCATCCGGGCCTTCTTGAAGATTTCGCCGAGCATCCCCGGCTTGGTGCCCAGCGTCTCCAGGATGGTGCGGTAGTGCGTCTCTAGTTCCGCGCCATCGAGCTTGAGCAGCGACTCCCACGAGTACTTAGCCGGGACGATCGGCGGCCGGTTGTACGGCGCCTTGGTCATCTCGTCGGCCATCTTCAGGAAGAGCAGGAAGGTGATCTGCTCGGTGTACGCCATGTACGACAGCCCGTCGTCGCGCAGGACGTGGGCGTAGTTCCAGGCTTTGTTGACGATCTGGGAGGTGTCGGTCGGCATCAGAGGGTTTACCTTGCAATGTGCGCGGGCGTGAGTGCCATCAGTGTCTTGACTGCGTCGGCGCCCTTTGGCAAGAGGTAGCTCCGGCGGAGTTTGCGAAGGCTGACGTAGCCACTAGGGTCACCCTCCCACGAGCCCGCAACCTTGCGGTAGAGAGAGAAGTAGCCGCCATCGGCAACCAGAATCTTGTCGCACTGATCCAGAGCGTGGGTCTCGCAATACCGCACTGCCTGCTCGACGGTTTGCTGAAGCGGCCGCCCCATACCCTTGGCCTCGCAGACCAGACTGCATGTCGAAGCGTCGGTCGGTGTATGCGTGAACACGGCGAGATCGATCATCTTCCATTCGATCGCCAACAACTGCTCGGACCATCCCAGCGCTAGCAGGAGTGGCAAGATCATGTGTGCGACCACCTCATGCTCCGTCGGCCGTCCGGGCGATCGTTCGTCGTTGTACCAATCAAGAAGCCCGCGAAGTTTTCTGACCGCTCTCTCCACCTGCAAGCAGGCGTCGTAGCCCAGTCCTTCCTGAAAGAGGGCATCCGACAGTTGCTCGGGCGTGAGCGGCGGTGGCGGCGCCGCAGGAAGTTCGTTCAGCGGGCGCCGAGTGGTTTGACGAAGCAGTTCTCGGATCGGGTCGAGGTTCCTGGGATGGTGGACACGAGTAAACGTGGGAATCTGCTTCCGATCCTCGAACAAGTCCACCGACGACTGGATGCTCTGAAGCGCCTCATCGTGTTGCCGCTGCCAAATGACGCGGCGGCAATGCTCGAGATCCCATCCGTACACGTCGTCGAAGGCCGTCTCGTGGAAATAATCGCTGTCCACGACGCCGAGGGAGAGCACGTTGTACCCCGAGCGCAACAAGACCAAGTCCCCGGGCTGCACTTCATTGGCGAACTGCCGAATGTACGTGATCTTTCCCCCACCTTCAGCCAGTGCCTCCGGATTTGCGTCGTAAAGACTTGAGGCGTACGCCCCGAATCGACCCGGGCCGAGGAACATCACGTCGTGGTCGAGGAACAGCCGCTGGTATCGGCGGCCCTTCTCTCCGCACGCGATCTGCCAGACTTGGGGAATCTGGTCAGGCATGCGACCGGCTCCGGCGTTGGCGGCCACGGCGGCGCGGTTTCGCGTCATCATCGGCATTGCCGGATGAGGCGAACTGCGCGCCGTTCGTACGGGCTAGCGGCGAGCGCGCCGGTTCGTCGGTCCTGTCCTGTGGCACAAGTTTGCCCTCGAAGGCGCGCTTGAGGATTGATTGGCGGAGGCGGGCAGCGCGCTGGAGCGCGTGCTCGACCTGCTGCTCGGCGGCGTCGGCGACGGAGAGGCGGCGATCGACCTCGGCAACGATCTCGGTTTGTTCGGCGAGCGGAGGCAGCGGCACAACGAGTGCTTTCACGATTCCCGTATTCAGGTTGGGTTGTGCGGCGCCCTGATTCAATCCACGAAGTCGCTGCGTCTGACTCTTAAGGAAGAAGTGCAGGTAGAGTTTGAGCGGGTAATCGACGCCAAGAAGAGCGACTGAACCGTCATTGATGCATCCCCCGATCATTGTGATCTTTGGGACACCCAGCGTCGCGCCGCTGTTCGTCAAAAGAAGCGTGTCGGACTCGATGAAGCGGCTTCGCTCACGGCCAGCCTCGGTGAGAAACTCAGATACTTC
>CAZPPG010000180.1:0-3790 GCA_964588385.1 uncultured Phycisphaeraceae bacterium | reverse complement strand
CAACAGGCAACAGGCAACCGGCAGAAGGCAACAGGCAACGGGCAACAGGCAACGGGCAACAGGCTACGGGCAACAGGCAACAGGCAACAGGCAATGGGCAACAGGCAACAGGCAACAGGCAGAAGGCAACAGGCAGAAGGCGGAGAGCGGTGATTCAGTTCTTGCGGCGCGGCTTGAGCGAGCAGGTGAAGTGGGAAGTGGTGCGGGTGAGTGGTTGGCGCGTGCCGTCGGGGAGGACGGCGGCGGCCTCGACGCCATCCGGGATGGTGCAGGTGAGGGTGAAGGTCTCGCCGTCGATGCGCCAGGAGGAGGTGATGGTGCCGCGTGGGCTTTGGAAGGTGGCGTCGCAGGAGCGGATTGCTTCGGGATTGGATTGGAGGAGGTCGAGGGGCGGGGTCTGGGGCATGATGAGGATGCGTTGCCAGCCAACGGAGCCGGGGGCCTGGCGGATGCCGCCGACGAAGGCGTAGTGCCATTCCATGAGGTGGCCGAGCATGAAGTGATTGAGACTGTCGCCGGTTCCTCGGCGTGCGTCCCAGGACTCCGGGAGCGTGGTGAGGCCGGACTTGACCATGTGTCCGTAGGAAGGGATGTCGTCGCGGGAGTAGATGCGGTGGAGGACGTCGCCTCGGCCGCTCTCGGCGAGCGCGCGGATGAGGAAGATCTGGAGGACCTCGCCGGGTGTTTGTTTCCAGGCGCGTGATTCGAGGTCGGCGATGATGGCGTCGAGGCAGGCGCCGCGGTCGTTGACGGGGATGAGTCCGGCGCAGAGGGCGACGGCGTTGGCGGCCTGGCAGGAGCCCTTGTTCAAGACGGTTTTGGTGGCGGGGTCGTAGAAGTGGCGTTGGAAGTCGGCGCGGATCTGCTCGTAGAGGGATTGGAAGCGAGCGCGGTCGGCCTCGCGGTTGAGGACCGCGGCGGCGCGGGCCATGGTTTGAGCGCCCAGGGCCCAGATGGCGGTGGCGCTGACTTCGTTGGGTGTCCATTGCGAGGGGCCATTGCCCTTGCCGTGTCCGAAGTCGTACCAGTCGCCGAGGTTGCTGGTGATGATGCCGTCCTTGGCGGTGGAGGTGAGGTAGTCGATGTAGCGAGAAGCGGAGGCGTACGAGGATTCCAGTGTGGCGGTGTCGCCGTACCACTCGTAGAGATGCCAGGGGAGAAGCACGCCGGCGATGCCCCACTCGGGCGCGTTGTTCCAGAAGCCGTGCGGCGGGACGCCGACGAGGTAGTTCGGGCAGTTGGTGGGGATGTGGCCGTCGGGTTGCTGTGTGTCGCGGATGTCGGCGCAGGTCTTCGAGAACCAGGCGCGGATGTCGTAGGTGTAGGAGATGGAGCGGGCCATGTGCCAGGTCTGCTCGATCCAGCCATTCTTCTCGCGGTGCGGGCAGTCCATGGGGACGTGGGCCATGTTGGAGCGGATGGCCCAGTTGATGAGGGCGTGGGCGGCGTTCTGGATGGGACTTGAGGTTGTGACCGTGCCGACGATGTTGTTGGCGGCGCGGACGTGGACCTGCTCGAGCGAGGTCAGGACGGGGAGGTTGTCGGGGTTGGGGTCGCCCGCGGGGACCGCGCCTTCGACCTGCACGAACTGCGCGCCGACGAAGCAGAAGAGGGTCTGGTGGGATTCGGGGGCGGCGGAGGATTTGGTGTAGTCGTGCCAGATGTCCTTGCCGGTGCCCCATGTGTAAGTGAACTTCACGCGTCCGGTTTCGTCCATGTACTCGCAGGGGCGGAAGCGGACGCGGTCGCCGGGCTTGCCGCCGGTGAGGGTGAAGCGGAGGAGCGCGGAGCAGTTCTGCGGGAAGACGTAGGTGAAGATGCCGGGGGCGGGTCGCTTGATCTCGGTGGGAGAGAAGACCTCGAAGGCTTTCATCGCGGGCGAGGTGAGCGGGCGGAGTTGGGCGGCGGGTGCATCGACGACGGCGACGGGGGACCAGGTGGAGGTGGTGGAGTTGGGTGGGTTGAAGTTGGGCGAGTCCCAGCCGGGTTGCGCGAGGCGCGCGTCGTAGTCCTCGCCGGCGTAGATGTGGGAGAAGGTGAGGGGGCTGTCGGCCCAGGTCCAGGATTCGTCGGAGACGATGCGGAGCTTGGAGGTGGGTGTGGTGATGGTGGCGTCGAGCCAGAGCAGGTGGGGCTGGCCGCTCGAGAAGTCGGGCATCGCATCGGTCTTGGCGAAGCGGCCGGAGTCGTTGGGCGCGTCGACGCGCCAGAAGGAGTTGCCGAGCGTGACGGCGAGGACGTTCTCGCCGACCTTCAGATGAGGGGCGAGGTCGAACTCCTGCCAGTAGATGGCGGTGTTGTACTGCGACCACGCCTGGTTGATCACAGAGTCGCCGACGACCTGGCCGTTGCAGCGGAGTTCGTAGTGGCCGAGGCCGATGATGCGGACGGTGGCGGGCGCGGGGTTGCTCGGATCAGGAAGAGCATCGAGCGTGAACGTGCGGCGGAGCATCGGGCAGGGCGCGGGGGCGTTGAAGGCGGTGGGGCTGAGGGACCAGGGGGCGATGGTGGAGGGGCCGATTTCGACGGCGTAGGGGAGGCCCTCCGGCGAGAGGTCAAGGTTGGAGGGCTCGCCGTCGAAGTTGATGCCGGTCCACTTTCGGTCGGTGACGATCCATTGTGTGGTGCCGTCGGGGAGGGTGAGTTCGAGGCGTGCGATGACGCCGCCCGGGTTGCGGGAGGAAGCGGGCGCGGCGTCGTTGTCGGCATCGATGAGGACGGTGTGCGTGCCGCCTGCGAGATGGAGCTCGACGTGACGCGGCGTCGACCAGTCATCGATTGTGAGGACCGTGTTGTCATCAACGACAACGGTGGCGCGATTGTCGGCGGCGGCGGAGAGGCGAAGGCGCGTGATTCCTTCGGGGGTCTCGAAGTCCTGAACGAACATGGCGTTTCCGGGGCGAGCGTTCTGCGCGGTGGGGCGTTCCTTGCCCCATGCGGCCCAGATCCAGTTGGGGATGGGGGTGGCTTGGGCGGGGCGGGCTGGGGAGATCCATTTGGGTTCTTGGGGGGGTTCTTGGGCGAGCGATGCGGGCGAGAGGAGGGAGAGGAGGAGAGTGATCGCCGCGAGGAGTGGGCGGCGGAGGGCATAGGAACGGAGAGCGGCGCGGGGGCGTGTGGGGAGGGGCATGAGGGCAGGATACCGGAGAGGGGAAGGGGTGGCGTGGGCTCTGCGCCAAGTTTGCACTCGCACCCCGCCGGGGTGCGATAGCGTGCGCGGCATCACCGTGGGTCGCGGTCGCACCTTCGGTGCTCCCTTGACCCACGGCTATCCACTCTCAGGCCTGCGGCCTGTCAAGAGCGGTGGAAACGGGGGAACATGCCAGTTGTGAGACCGGAGCTCAGCACTCAAACGGGATCGTGATCCGTTGTGGTAGGATCTTCGGCGTGGGTGATGCATGCGATCGTGAGGGATGGGACGAAGGAGTGTGCAGCGATGACAGAGCCGGGGAATGCGGGCGTGGCGGGTGCGGGCGTGGGTGGTGGAGCGATTCCTGAGGAGACGCTGAAGCGGGCGATGCACGCGTTCAAGAAGCGGCTGAAGCTAACCAAGCTGGATCAGGAGTCGAAGCTGGGTGCGCGGCGGCCGATGACGAGCGGGAAGAAGTCGGACGTGATGGGGATCATGCCGCCGAACGACTTTCCGCGCGAGGTGTGGGCGGAGCTGGCGCGGACGAAGCAGCTCAAGGACATGGGCGGGGGGTTTTATTCGTTGCCGTGAAGAGCGGGTGCGTTTAGAGCGGTTTCACCCTTTTCGTAGCGTGTATCCGCAGTGGGTGAAGCAGTTGGC
>CAZPPG010000179.1:0-3865 GCA_964588385.1 uncultured Phycisphaeraceae bacterium | reverse complement strand
GAAGGACAAGGACCGATGGGCCGCGCGCGCGGGCTGGGGGCTCACAGCCGGTCTCGTGAGCAAGGACCCCGGGGATCTCGACCTGGACGGCCTGCTCGACCGAATCGAGAGAGAGCTGGCCAAGGCCGGGCCCGAGGTGCAGTGGACGATGAACAACACCCTCATGGCGATCGGGATCCATCACGACAAGCACCGAAAGCGTGCGAACGCCATCGGCGAGAAAGTCGGCCTGTACAAGGACTGGCCCGTGTCGAAAGGGTGCGTGCCGCCGTACGCGCCGGTGGCGATCAACGAGATGGTGAAACGGAAGAAATAGCGGTTCTCGCCGCCCCGCGGCGAACCTGCCGATCAGCCCGAGCCGGGCCTTTCCATGTGTGCCTTCAGGCCCGCCAAATCCTGCCGGATTGCCTTGAAGCACGCGCTCTTCACCATCCAGCCCGTCAGCACGCTCAGGATCTTTGCTCCGAGCGTCAGCGGCTTGCCCTCGAATTCAAAGGTTATTTCGCTGCCCGAGCCTGTCGGGCGCACGCTCACGGTTGTGCGGTACTCGCATCCGCAGCTGCTTGCGCCGAGCGTGTAGGACCGGCCGGGCTGGAAGTCGATCACTTCCATCGTTTCGGTGGCCTCCTTGCCGAACATGACGCGTGTTTCGCGGAACCTCGTGCCTAGCCCAACCGGGCCCTCGGTGAGCATTTCCATCTTCTTGATGCCGCTGATCCGCTGTGGGGCGTTCGCAAAGTCGCTCGCCGCCGCGAACACCTCCGCCGCGGGCGCGTTGATCGTTTCGGTTACGACGCAGAGGGTCGCCATGGCCGCATCTCCGGAGCCCGCACGCGCGGCGGCGGGCTTGCCCGGCGCGCCGATGGCCGTCGGGGTCATGATACCGCGCGGCCTTGTCGCGCGCGCCCCGGACGGAGTACCGAGCGAGACGGCCCGCGCGTACGGTTGTGGCGCCCTTGACCATCGAGCATCATCGCAACTCCGCGGGCGATGTTCCGGCCGAAGCGCGCGCAGCGCCGAGCCGGTTGGTCCGCCCGGCCGGCGCGATCATCGCGGCCGCCCTGGCGGGCGGTGGCTCGGTTCTGGCCGCTGCTTCCGATCCGTCCCTGAGCCGGGCCGGCCTCGCCACGCTCGGGGTGTTCGTGTTCACGGCGGTGCTCTGGGTGACCTCCGCTTTTCCGCCCTTTGCTGTCGGGCTGCTCGCCGTCGCGCTGCTGGCGATTGGCCTCGGCACCACGGCGCTCGGCGTTTCCGGGGAGTCGGGGACGGTGCTGCTTCCGTGGACGAGGCTCGCGGGGGAGTTCGCGAGCACTCCGGTCGTCATGACCCTCGCGGGGATGCTTCTTGCGACGGGTGCCGCACGCACCGGTGTTGATCGCGCCGTCGCCGCGCGGCTGCTCGGACCCATTCTCGGCCGGCCGCGCCGGCTCCTGATCATGATCGCGGCGCTTGGGGCGACGCTCAGCATGGTCATGAGCAACACCGCGACGACCGTGCTGCTGCTTACGCTGATCGCCCCGCTGGTCGGGCCGCTCGGGGCGGGCTCTCGCTCGGCGCGGGCGATGGTCCTGGCCACCGCGTGCGGCGCCGCCGTGGGCGGGCTGGCCACGCCGATCGGAACCACGCCGAACGTCATCGCCTTCGGCCTGCTCCGCGAGGCGCGGCTGCCGGTCTCGTTCGCGTGGTGGATGCTGCTGGGGGTACCCGTGGTCGCGGGGGTTCTCGGGGTCATCATCTGGCGTCTTCAACAGCTGGCCGGGGGCTTCGCGGATTGGCGACCGCCGCCCGCTTCGATCTCGCGACAGGCGGTTTCCGGGCTCGGCTGGGCGTGGTGCGCGATCTTCGTCGTCACGATCTCGCTGTGGATCAGCCAGCCGTGGACGGGGATCCCGATCGCCGTCTCCTCGCTCATCCCGCTCGCCGCGTTGCCCATGTTGGGCATCGTCGACGCCGGCGCGATCCGCGAAGTTGACTGGTCCACCGTGCTCCTGCTGGCCGCCGGGCTGTGTCTCGGCGTGGCCATGAGCGACTCGGGCCTGGCCGCGTGGATCATCGCCCGCACGGTGCCGGACGCGGCGCCCCGCGCGGTCATGGTGCTGGTGTTCTGCGTGATCTCCGTATCACTCTCGACGTTCATGTCGAACACCGCCACGACGAACCTATTGATCCCGATGACGCTGTTCGAGGGTGACAAAGAAAAGGCCAAGGAGCACTTTGAAGCCGGTTTCCGCAAAGCGTTCACAGCACTCCGCGACAAAATGGACGCTCGCTTTCCGCTCACTGTTTACTACGCATTCAAACAGGATGACGAGGCGGAGAGTGGCGATGAGGATGGGGAAGGCGGTAGTGGCGTAGATCTGACGACGGGCTGGGAAACCTTGCTCGAGGCGCTGGTATCGAGCGGATTCCAGATCACAGGGACTTGGCCCGTCCGTGCCTCACAAGCGTGGAGAATGCGGGCCATGGGATCCAATGCCTTGGCTTCCTACATCGTTCTGGCGTGTAGGCCACGCGGTCAGGATGCCCCGCTCGCTACGCGCAAAGAGTTCATGAGCGCCCTTCGCCAGGAGTTGCCCGGGGCGCTTCGCAAATTGCAAATGGGAAATATTGCTCCGGTGGACCTCGCACAAGCATCGATCGGTCCCGGAATGTCAATCTTTAGCCGCTACTCCAAGGTGATTGAGAGCGACGGTCGCTCGATGACCGTGCGCACCGCCTTGGGGATCGTCAATCAAGTTCTGGACGAGGTGCTGACTGCCCAGGAGGGCGACTTCGATCCAGACACGAGATGGGCACTCGCTTGGTTCGAGCAGTTCGGCATGAACGAGGAGTTGTTCGGAACTGCCGAAACTCTGAGCAAGGCGAAAAACACATCAGTCAAGGGTCTGGAGGATGCTGGGATAGTCAAGTCGCGCGGTGGGAAGGTCCGACTGGTCAGACGAGAGGAACTGCCCGAAGGCTGGGACCCAACTACCGACACTCGGCTGCGTCAGTGGGAGACCGTGCAGCATCTGATACGAACGCTTGAGACGAAAGGCGAGGCGGAGGCAGCGAAGCTCTTGAACCGTCTTGGTGGCATGGGCGAGACCGCGCGGGAGCTTGCATACCGGTTGTTTGCCATCTGTGAACGGAACAAGTGGTCCGAGGAGGCCATGTCCTACAACAGCGTCGTCATCGCCTGGCCCGAGCTATCACGACTTGCGCTATCCACGCGCGGCAAGCCGCCTGACTCTCAGGGCGACCTGTTCTGAAGAATGGACCTGAACTATGGCTGTGAGCAATCGCGATCGAGTCGGGAAGGGCCTAGACCTGCTGTCAACGGGCCTCCGTCCATTCGTCGAGCGGGAGCTGAAGTCACGGCTTGGCGAGAACTGGCAATCGGGACTGCCCGAATCCACGAATCGTGGCGCGCGCGGGAAGACCGGAGCCATCAATCTGAATGATCCAGCAACCCTCTTGAGCGTCGTCTGGGATCAGTGGAACGCGGTGTTTCGCGACGTGCTGGGACCGACCGAGCGCAGCATCGTGAGTGAGCTTCGCGCCATCCGCAACCAGTGGGCTCACAACGAGCAGTTCAGCAGCAACGACGCGATCCGTGCCTTGGATTCGATGGAGCGCTTGTTGAACGCCGTTTCCGCCGCCGAGTCAGCTGGCGAGGTCGGTCAGATGCGCATGGACCTGATGCGCACCATGTTCGACGACCAGCGGCGCTCCGAGATGCGCAAGAAGTCAGCGCAGCCAACGGAGGGTCGGCCGCAAGGCGGCCTAAAGCCTTGGCGCGAAGTGGTGACGCCACACCCGGACGTGGCGAGCGGCCGGTATCAGCAGGCCGAGTTTGCCGCCGACCTGTGGCAGGTGTACCAGG
>CAZPPG010000178.1:0-3896 GCA_964588385.1 uncultured Phycisphaeraceae bacterium | reverse complement strand
GAGGTCCTCAATCGCTCTTCTGTCCAGCTTGCCGCGGCGAACGGCTGAGGCGAATGCGCATTCGACGCCGGTGAGATCATCCGCCGCTGCAATCTCGACCTGAATCCGAAAGTCGGCGTCTACCGTCCCGCAGAGCCGCACATTCGTGGTTGCGGACCTCTGGAAGGCGAGTTCATCGCCCAGCTTTGAGACGACGACCGGGTGGTCATTCAGGAAGGCCGTCTTCGCGTTGAGGGTCTGAACATCGGACGCGACGAGTGGTCTGGTTACCCGGAGAGTCGCCCCTCCCACCTCGCGACCACGGATGAAGAGCACGGGTCTCACCGCAGGGTGCTCTTCGAACCGGTGCGTCCGCAGCAATTCGAAGCTTGGAAACACTCCGCTGCACTGTTCGCACCGATACTCTGGGGCAGGCGGCGGCCCAATAGACTCCGCGAGCCCAACCGGCTCGTGAAATTCAATGTAGCCCGTATGCCAGAAGCCCATGGGAGTCTCGATTCCGGGTTGCTTGCGCCCGAACCGCGAGATTCTACGCGATTGTCCCGGATGTGCTGAAGGCCGTTGAATCGTTTCGTGCAGATCGGGCACATGACCCTCCGCCAATCGATCGGGGGCGTGCCACCAGAGAAACGGGGTCGCAGGGGGCGGGGGGATTGAGACCCAAGACGCCAACAATCTCCGGCAGATGCCAACCGTTGTCGCAGAATCTCAGGCTTCGGCGGCATGCGCCCTCCAAGCCGGCCGCACCCGGCTCGGGCCTCGAGACCGGAGTCGTTGTCGGCCCGCCGTCTCAGGCCCAGAGGAATCTACCTCTGCGCAGCGTGCAGCGCCTGAATATCGCGGGCCATTTCAGACGTCGAGGTCGGCTCCCCTGTGGCCACAGCACGGGGACACCCATGACCACCGAGCCCGACCGCCGACTGGATCTGCTTTGCCGGCAACTCACCGAGAACATCATGGGCGCCGCGCTGTGCGCCCAGGAAATCGCCTCGATCGTGCGTGAGGCGACCTGCGGCGACGGGCGCTCATGCGTCGGAGACAATGGGCACCCGCGCCGCGACAAGTCCGCCCTTGGTCGTCCCGTGCTCGATGAGGCGACTCTCTCGGTGGTCTGGAATGGACGGCTGCTTCATCTCGGCCACACCCAGGGATTCTGGCTCCTTGCACGCCTCACGCGCAGCGCCAACCAGTACGTGACACACCTGGACCTCCTGCAGGAGATCTGGGACGACGAGTTCACGGACACCGCGGTCCTGCGGGCCGGCGTGCGGCGCCTGCGCACCAAGCTCCGCCGTGGGGGCATGGGTGATCTTGCCGACGCCATCGTCGGCCACCACGGCCGGTACATGTTGACCCTGACTTCCCCGCCGCGTCACACGGAAGTCACAGCGACGTCGCGCTGAACGTCACAGGGGCAGTTCATACTCCTCGACGAGCATCGAGACCTGCATCGTCGCCGGGGTGTACCCGCGGTGAGGCCGGCGACGGACGCGTTTGGTGAGGACGCGATGAGCAACTCGAGTCAGACCCCGTGGTGGGCCAAAGCGGAATCTGCCACGGTGCCGATTGCGCCGCGATTTCGCGGCGTCGCCTACTACCGGCACTCCGCGCGGGATCGTCAGGAGAACTCCGTGGCGATCCAGCAGGAGCTGGTCCAGAAGTGGGCCGCCGACAACGGTGTCGACATCATCCACGAGTTCGCCGACCGCGGGAAGTCGGGCCTCACCGCCGAGGGGCGCGACGGCTTTCACGACATGATGGAGAACTGGGTCAAGCAGCGCAAGGACTTCGACTTCGTGCTCTGCCTCGATGTGAGCCGCTGGGGTCGGTTTCAGGACATCGACCTGTCGGCCACCTACAGCGCCGAGTGCAAGAAGCACGGCAAGCAGGTCATTTACACGACGCTCGGGATGCCGCGCCCCGACGACCCCCTTTACCCGGTCTACGTGCAGTTCGAGCGGTTCCGGGCCGCCCAGTACAGCAAGGAACTCAGCACGAAGGTGTTCCACGGGTGCGTGAAGATTGCCCAGCAGGGTTACTGGGCGGGCGGCAAGGCCCCCTTCGGCTTTGACCGTCTCCTGCTGGACGAGTCCCGAAACCGCCTGCACGTCCTGACCCACGGCCAGAAGAAGGGCATCCAGAACCAGCGCGTCACGCTGACACTCGGGCCAGAAGAGCAGGTCATCACCGTTCGCCGCATCTTCGATGAGTACATCGACGCCGGCAAAACGATGGAAGAGATCGCCGCGAGGCTGAACGCTGAAGGCTCGCGCTCGGCCATGGGCGGCCTTTGGAACGCTGGGAAGATCCGTCGCATCCTCACGAACGTCATGTACGCCGGCACCCTGGTCTACAACAAGACCACCAGCAAGCTCAAGACGCCGACGCGGAGGAACCCGGTCGACCAGTGGATCAGGACCGCGGGCGCGATCGATCCGCTGGTGGACCAGGCTGTCTTCGACCGTGCGCAGGCGATCATGGCCCAGGCAGCGCTGCGTTTCTCGCCCGAGACCATGCTCCGGCACCTCGAGCGGCTGCATCGCGAGCACGGCTTCCTTCGGCCATCTCTGGTGAGCGCCGATGAGTGGGCGCCGTCAGTTCCCACCTTCGCCACGCACTTCCGATCCCTGGACGCGGCGTACCAGCGGCTGTTCCAGGCGGCCGCCGAGGAGGTGCGCGCCCGAGTCGAGGCGCTGCTTCGGCAGACGGTGGAGCAGGTCGAGAGCTACGACGACTTCCTCGTCGTCAACGGCAAGTTCACCGTCCTGATCCAGCCATCCGTGCCGGTGCCGCACGGGTTCAACGAGTACTGGTACTTCTACCCGGACGCCCGCGGCGTCGTGGACATCACACTGGGGGTGCCGGTGTCGGCCAGCGAGGGACCGCAGATTCTCGGCTTCGTGGCGCTGCCGCGCTTGCTCGTGCGCGAGCGAGGCTTCCGCGTGTTCGGCTCCTCGGAGGCTCGGCTGGTCATGTACGGGCACAGCGGCCTGGAGTTCATCTTTCAACTGGCGAGGTCATAATGGACAACTCACCGATCCGACTGATGAAGGACCGACGGCGCGAGATGATCCCAATCGACAAGGTTCGGGTCATCAACTCCCGCACCCGCGACGAGGGGCAGTTCGCTCTGAATGTCCAGAGCATCGACAACGTCGGGCAGATCAAGGACATCCGCGTCAATGACAAGTTCCTGGCCAAGGACGGCTTCTACGAGCTGATCTGTGGGGAGGGCCGCCTGATCGCCCACCAGCGACTGGGCAAGTCCCACATCCGCGCCGAGGTGGTCACGTGCACCCGCAAACAGGCCTACCTCGAATCGCTGGTGGAGAACCTTGCACGGGCACGCCCCGGCACGATGCACTTTGCCCGCGAGCTCAAGTCGTTGCACGACGAGGGTTGGGAGATCGCAAGGATCGCCAAGATCGCCTGCCGGAGCATCGAGTACATCCGTCAGTACATCAAGCTCGTGGAGAACGGCGAGGATCGTCTCATCCAGGGGGTTGAGCAGGACATCATCCCTATCTCGTTCGCGGTCCTGGTCGCCCAGTCCGATGATGCCACGATCCAGAACGTGCTCATGGACGCGTTCGACCAGGGGGTCGTCAACAGCGGCAACTTCGCCAGGGCCCGCGCCATCATCAACTCGCGCATGGACGGGCGCAAGCGCAAGGGGTCCGGCACAGGGGAGTACACGGTCGCAGCGCTCACCGAGGACATCGCCTCGGCCACCCAGGCGAAGGACTCCTTTGCGCGGGAGGCCCAGGGCAAGGAGAGCCGTCTCTACACCCTGCTCGATGGTCTCGCCCTGCTGTGGGACGACCGCGAGTTCGTGCAGCTCTTGCAGACCGAGGGGCTGGAGAAGAAGCCGTCGCTCACGGGCAAGTACAACGTGA
>CAZPPG010000177.1:0-3914 GCA_964588385.1 uncultured Phycisphaeraceae bacterium | reverse complement strand
TCTGATGTTCCCGACCAACGGGCCGCACGGGCCGCATGGGCCGCGGGCGAGCGCGCCGAACCAAAGAGCGCGAAACAACGTGTCGCACGTATCGCATGTGTCGCACTGGAAGAACGACCGGGGGAAACCTTGGCCGCCTCGGCCGCAACGGCCGCACGACCCCAGCGTCGCCCCAAACCGAAGCGCCGCCTGCCGCCCGAGGTGCTGACGGACGACGAGGTCCGGGCCCTGCTCGACGCCTGCGGCAGGTACACCCCCGTCGCTCTCCGCAACCGCGCCCTGATCACGTTGATGTACCGGGCCGGGCTACGCGTCTCCGAGGCGCTGGCGCTTCAGCCCAAGGACGTAGACCTCGAGAACGGCATCGTCCGCGTCCTCCACGGGAAGGGCGACCGGTATCGGGCCGTCGGCCTCGATTCGGGCGCGGCGGCCGTTGTGGCGGCCTGGATCGCCGAACGCGGCAGGGCCCAACGGGTGGCGGCACGGGCGAACGGGGCGACCGACCCCGCTCCGCTGCTCTGCACCGCCTACGGCACGCCCGTCACGACCGGGTACGTGCGGCGGCTGATGAAGCGGCTGGGCCGCCAAGCCGGGATCGCCAAGCGCGTCCACGCCCACGGGCTGCGGCACACGCACGCCGCCCAGCTCCGGTCCGAGGGCGTCGATGTCGGGATCATCTCGCGCCAACTCGGGCACCGGTCGCTGATGACGACGATCAAGTATCTTGATCACGTTCAGCCGACGGCGGTGGTGAACGCCATCCGCGAGCGGGCTTGGCATGCGAATTCTCACGAACGTGCCAGCGCGTAAGTCCGGCATCGGCAGGCGTATGCGATATCGACGGCTCCGTACCTATCAAATACCGATTGACAGCCCGATCATGTGCCGTACACTGCCGGGCATGACCACGCGATTGGATGCGTCACCCGCGTCTCCCACGACCACCATTGCGACTCGGGAGAGCCTCTCGCGCACAACTTCGCCGCAACCTGTGTAGAGCGTCCGCCAAGCCCATTCTCGGGTGGTGAGAGGCACGGTGTCGGATCCAAAGAGTTCGTGCAACGGCTGTTTGCACTCGTCCCCCCGGTCTGAATGCAGCAGAGACGCCAGCAAGAGGAAGTGCGGCAGCCCCGGCAGGGACTCCGCCATGCGCTGGAATACGCCGATTCGCCAATGGCTCTGATCGCGGGCCAAGTCGAAAGCCTCCTTCCAGATGTCGATCGTGGCATCGGCTTCCGAGAGCAGGCGAATTGCGTCGGTGAACTTATCGGAAGCGAAGTAGTCCTCCAGCAGTTGACGCCGTTCCTCGGGGGCGCTGAGTCGCGCGTACGTGCGCAATCCGTCGAGGGATGTCAGCCTCATGAATCGCCGTGATCATCTCCACCCGTCGCCGTCCTTTCCTGGCCCCGCCCGCGATGGTCCGCACGTGCCGAGTGGCAACACGCGGCATCATGCTTGCTCACTTCGCGTTGTCGCCTCCCACCACCCGTAACGGGCCTGACGGATATTCCCCTGCCGGGCGTGGAACTTGATGAGCGTGGAGACGCTCCCCACGCTGTAGCCCATCGACTCCGCGATGCGCTTGATGTCGGCGGTGCGGACCGGCCCTGGGAAAGCGGTCACGATTCGGAGGACGGCGTCACGGAGGGTGGTGTCCGGGCGCGCAGCGTTCCCGTGCGCGGCTCCATGGCCATTCCCCCTTACAGAGAGCGATGCCCGTCCCTCGTCCATCTGCGAAACCGCTCGCCCGAGGTCTGCCTCCGCTCTTGCGAGGCATATCGTCGCGTCAGCCACGGCGGCCTTGCATTCCGCCACGCGTCGCTGGTGCCGCCTGACTAACTCGGCCTGCAGGTCCGCGATCGAGTGCCGATCCTGTGATGCGAGTTTCCTTGTTGGCATGAGACCTCCAACGGGTGCGTGACCCGGCCAACGACTCGTTCGTGCTGTTCATCGGGTTCCTCGTCGGCTCGCTCAATCCCATCGGTCCCTACGGCATCCTCTCGGTGAGCGGCGAGCACCCCCGGAGGCAAGGAAGAGACCAAGGCGGGGAGAGAGTCGGGGCCGTTCGGGACAACGGGGCCGAACTCAGGCGATGTCCTGATCCGGATACTGGAAGTCCTCCGGTCGGAGCTCGAGGAGCTTGGCGTAGCGGGCGGTGAGGCGCTCGGCGTATGCATCGTCGTATGGAACGTGAGAGAGACCGAGTTGCTCGCGGACGGCAGCGATGATGCTGAGTGACTGGGCGCGCTGCTCGGGCGTGGTTGGGCAGTTTGGATCGTTCTCAAGCCACAGAGATTCGCAGAACGCACACCGTTGCTCGATGAAGTCACCGAGGTTCTCCCCCTCACACATGTAGTCCCATTCCATCGGCATGACCTGAATGACGGGGCACTCGTGGAGCGGGCGGCCGGGCAACTCCAGAAAGACCCAGTGGCAACCGTCGACGCCCATCCACGCGAAGAGGATCGAGTTGAGCGGCGTCGCGGCGTAGCCCGTGTCGGCGCCGGGCGAGGGCTCGCAGAGAAGCAGGCCGATGTCCTCACGGATCTGGCTCGCTTCAAGACCGAGAGACACCGAAACGTGTGCGATGGCAAGGTGCAGGTCGTCGAGTGTCATGTCGGCAAATTACCACTGGTCGGGCGGGAGAGCCGCGGGCGAAGCGGGAAAGGATGCGGCGCGGGGGGAGGACGGGGGGCGCACCCCCGGGGACAAGGAAGAGACCAAGGCGGGGAGAGAGTCGGGGCCGTTCGGCCCGCTCCAACTGAGGAAGGCCCTTCGGGCGGGGTCAACCCTGCGGGCCGTCTCTTCCCTGGGTGACGCACGGCCTCGCCACGCTCACCCACCGCAGCCAACCCTCAGGCCGGCGGCCAGAAGAGCGTGGTGTCGGGAGCGCAAGAGGATCGAAGAGCACCGAGATTGACCCAAAGGCGGTCCAGTCTCGGGGTCACCGGGAGAAGTCCGGCTCGCTTAAGGCCCACGATCGTCGCGAGGACATCCCCGACACTATAATCAAGCGTCACAGTCACCCCATTCGATAGGGCACTCTGATGCGCACACTTACTAGGCAGTACCGTGAGTATCTGGAGAGCTTCTTTTGGCGGGCGAAGCGAGACGCTGCATTGGTACGAGCTGGTCATAGATGCGAGAACTGTTCCTCGCGCGATAATCTGGAAGTACATCACAAGAACTACGAGACGTTTGGCAATGAACGGCCAGAAGATCTGGAGGTTCTTTGCATCGCCTGTCACGAGCGAGCTGACGCTCTTCGTCGAGAACAGAACGATCGACGCAGGTATCGGAAGGCCGTGGATAGCTACGCCACTAAGAAGTACGGCGAAGACTGGGCCGATCGTTACGAACGATACGAGCTATCTGAAGAGTTCGACGAGTGGCGTGAGAGACGCGGCGACATGTAGCGGCGTTACCACTTTCGTAAAGCAGGTCATTCTTGTCCACCAAGGCTCGCGATCAGTTCCGGACATCGTCCAACATAGCTATGTCGAAGGCACCAGTCGCGACCTCGCCTGATTCGATGGAAGCCACTCGAATCTCAAGTTCACGATCGCGAGCGATCTTGGCGATGCACCTCACGCGCTGGTCGTATTCACGCATAGCTCTTGAGTGCTTTAGCACGTCGGCGAAGTTTACCGTGTTGCGATACGGCATCCCGAAGTACACGCCGGTAATAGTTCCAATGGTCCTTTCATGCTCACCTTGGTCTGTAATATAACGTATTTCTGCTTCATGCGACCACACATTGAGCTTAGTTGAAAGGATCTGTTTCACCTGTTCGTCCATCGACAGCGATGCACCGGGAGCTACTATTGCGCTTGTATAGCCAACATCGCGCATAGAGCCGCCTAGGCCCTGTCTGACGGATCGTTTGTTCGGCGCACGTACGGCGCGACGGCAGT
>CAZPPG010000176.1:0-3996 GCA_964588385.1 uncultured Phycisphaeraceae bacterium | reverse complement strand
GTTGCAGGCGATGAAGGTCTTGCCAGTACCGGTGGCCAGGGAGAGGAGGGCGCGGGGCGGCTGATTCGTCTCTGCGCACCGGGCGATCTTCTCGAAGACGGCGCGGATGGCGGCGTCCTGGAAGTAGCGGCGCTGTCCTTCGCCGCCGGCGTACCGCGTGAGCAGCGGCTTGGCGGCGGGAGCGTCGAGCGAGAAACCGACGATCTTCTCGTACCGGGCGCGGAGTTCCTCGGGCGTGGGGAACTCGGCGAGGGGACGAGGAGCGCTGGTCATCCCCGTCGAGCGATCGAACTCGACGAACAGGTGTCCGTTGCTGGAAAAGACGAACTGGACGTTGTGACGGCCGCAGGCCAGGTATCCCTTGCCCTGGTCCAGCCCGTGCCCGGGCGGGAGGGTGTCCTTCTTGGCCTCAAGCAGGGCCACCGCCACCGGCTGGGTCTCGACGTTTGTTCGGATGCGGAGGGTGTAGTCGGTCCGGCCGGAGGCCCGACGCCGACCCCTGCCGTTGACGATCTCGACCGCGCCGAGGGTCATTTCCCGGCAGATCATGTCCTCCGACCACCCACGGGCATGGATGGCCGGGTCGATCAGTTTGGCCCGGGTATCGGCTTCGGACATGGACATGGCCCAGATGATAAGGGATGTCGCAGGGCGTGCCGACCGCGCCGCCGCGGCTGGAGCACGTCGGCGGCCGATCCCCTGGGCCTCCCGGCCATGCGCCCAAGGCTGCCCGGACGACCCAATTCCCTGGCGCTGGACTACCCACTCGCGGCCGAGGCGTCGTCACAACTCGGATTCGGCGAAGATCGGGTAGTAGCGATAGATCTCCTGGTAGCTCTCTCGCTCTTCCGCCGTGAGCCAACTCGGCCCCTTGAGCCTGCCACCCTGCCGTGGCAGGAGGCGATTGAGATGTCGGACTTCGCGCCCCGTCAAGGTCGGCGGCGAGATCACCGCCGGATCGGCTCCTTCGCGCACAAATCGAAGCCCCTTGAAGGCCCCTTTCCCGAGCTTCGCAGCGTCGGCACTGTTCACCAGCGCCCCCCCAAGCGTGAGCATTCGTTGGCCATCCCGATAGCGGAAGTGCAGGAACTGCCGAAATGCGAGCCGATCCTCGTCGGGCGCAGTGCCGTTTCGATCGCTCAGGGCCCGATCGATCTCCTCGCGCAAGATTCGGTATGACTCTGCCGCAAGCCCCCATTGCGCGAGTTCCGAACCCTTTAGTTCTGTACGGACACGGCTCTCGCCCACGCGCTCTTTGAGTTGGGACAGCCGCTTGTCCGGCAATTGCCCAGCCGGTCCTATCGTGGGCTCGTGTTCCCGCCGCTCGTCGCCAGCTGGATGGGCGTTCACAGTCCACACCAAGACGGAGCCGCTGCGCACCTGAGAGATCAGGAGGGCGGCATCCTCCAAGATCGCCTTGTTGAGTCCGTCCGTGTAGTCGAGCCACGCGATGGCTCGCTTGGTCCACGAGAGCGTGGGCAGGATCGACCTGGAGTCGCCGTGGACGAGCCTCACGCACTTGTAGGGACGGTTGAACGCACACCGCGCGAGCAGCGCATCATCCCGCTCGATGCTTGTCATGTCGTGGATGCCGAGGACCTGGTGGAAGAGCGCGAAGTCGTTGAAGAACTCGGACCCGAAGCCGATATACCGATACTGGGACAATGGGCAGATCGCCGCCAGCCGGCCGAACGCTTCCGCCATCATCTTGCGCTCGATGTTCTTGGCCGGCCGCAGGCTGTAATTGATGACAGGAGCGCTCCGCTTAGCCATTCGAGCACTCCGCACTGTAGTAGTAGTCGAACACCTGTTCGCCGACTGCCGTCCACGAGGTGGCGCCGAGCGATTCCTTTACCGTTTCGGCCTTCGTAGCGTCGACCTCGAATTTGATTTTCTGGAGCTCCGGTCCGCCTCGCGCCTTTTTGATCTTGCCAGGCTTGGGGACCGAGAAGGCGGTGCGATACGCCACCTTGTCGAGCGGCTTGACCTTTGCATCGTCGAAGAGTGTCTGGAGCCGGCCCTTCGGTTCCTGCCCTGCCTGCTTCAGACCGTCGTTCTCTTCCTTGCGCTTGTTGAAGTAGTCAATCACAGGACGAGCGATCGCGATCATCTCCTGCTTCACGCGTCGGTAGACGGGATGATCCGTATCCAGCGCCGTCTTGGTCGTGTTCCAGGGAAGATCGCCCGCATCCGCCGCATCGAGATACGCGAATCCGCGGAAGTCGTTGAACTGCGGGTGATACGCGGGGATCTTCTCGTCGTCCTCAACACCCCAGCCTGTCGCCGGAGTCTTGTCGGCCTCCAGGAGCATTCGGCCGTTGCAGAAGACGTACCAGCCGGACTCCGCGCGGGCGGCGCCGTGCGACTCGGGCTTGCCGAGACCGCACCATAGCTCAACCTGCACCTCGCTGCCAGTCGGGCCCTTCAGCTTCAGACTCTTGCGGGCGGGGGCCAGCGCCTTGTCGGCCACCAGCTGCCGGACGTGTGCCTTCAGGCCGACCCCGTTCACCTGTACGGCGAGCTTGTTCCGGATCGAGACCTCGAGCTTCGACGTAAGTTGCTGCCTGAGTTCCTCGATGAACTGAACCTCGCGGAAGTGCTCCTGCACCTGGGGATGCAGCTTCGTGACCGTGATGGCAGTGCCCTGTTCATCTGCCGAAAACTTGCCGTCCTCGACCGGCGCCTTGTCGAACTCGAACTGCCACGCCGGCTCCTTGGCCCACTTCTCGACGTCGATCGTCACTTCGAACTGCGTCTTGGCGGTGGTGGAGCGGATGTGAAAGTGACGACCCAGCTTAAAGAGGCCACGCTTCATTCCGACCCCGAAGCGTCCGACCTCGCCCTCCACCGTCTCCGCCTCCTCCGGCCGACCGAATCGAAACGCGTACTTGCGGGCGACATCGACGGGGATGCCGCCGCAGTTGTCCGCGATTACGAACTTGTCGGGCTTGGCATCGACTCGCATCTCCAATCCGGACCAGCTCCGGTCGTCGCGGAGGCGGCGGGCGCCGTCGGTGCAGTTGTCTGCAAGGTCGATGATCGCGGGGATGAGGGCCACATCGCGCGTCAGCATGGCGATGAAGAGTTCCTTGGTCGGCGAAGCGTCGATGGTCATGTCGGCGGGCGCGGCTTTCGCCATGCAAGGCTCCTCTCGAATTAGCGGTCACGATGCTTCCAGCGCCGCGAGGACGGACCGGGCGACGGCTCTGGCCAGAAGCGGTGGTACCGAATTCCCGATCTGCATGAAACCGTGCCACTTGGTCGGGTGGAACGCGAACCAGTCGGGAAAGGAATGGAGTCGGGCCGCCTCGCGCACCGTGATGCAGCGCGGCTGTTTGTAGTGGATTGGGCGCACCGCTGTGAACTTCCCGTGCGCCAGGTCGGTTCCGGCCCTCAAGGTGGGCGATTGTCCATCATCGGCAAGCCGGAACATCCGGCTGATGGCCTCGCGAGTACCTGGCTTGGTCCGTCTGAATCGGTCGATGGCGTCGCGCGTATGCTCGACGCGCTCGCAACCGCCCAGGGTCCGATTGCGCCGTCGGCACCCGCGCTTCCTCCGGCGCTGACCGTCCGGGCCAGCCCGGAGCCGCTGTGCATACGCGCTCGGCTCGCCAAGCGGGCCGGTATACACGTCGCCGTCGATCCGGTCAGGATGCTTGTCGATGAGAGCAAGATCGCCAATCGCGTCTGCAACGACGATTCTGCGATCCGATCCCTTCGGACTCGTCGAATCCGGATACGTGGGCAACACCAGATCCGATTTGCACCCAAGGATGAAGATGCGTTCCCTCTTCTGCGGCACACCGTAGTCGGCAGCGTCGAGGATGCGCACAGGCCATGCGATTTCGTACCCGGCTTTCTCAACCTTTGATCGGAACCGCTCCAACACCTTCATCGCGTCGCCGATCAGGAGTCCACGGACATTCTCTACCACGAAGAATGATGGGCGCAGCTCGTCGACCAACTGGGCGAAGCGCAGGAGCAGCTTGTTGCGGG
>CAZPPG010000175.1:0-4020 GCA_964588385.1 uncultured Phycisphaeraceae bacterium | reverse complement strand
CCTAGCCAAGCTGCGGGCGAAGTCTTTGACTGAAGACGAGCGCAAGGATATCGCGCGGCAGGGCGGGCTCAAGGGCGGCAAGGCTCGTGCAGCGAGCTTGACGGCAGAACAACTGACCGCCATCGGCAAGAAGGCGGCCGCCGCCAGGTGGGCAAAGAAGACTCCCAAGAAGAAGGCAAAGGGCAAGTGATATGGACCCGAGCACAGTGACTGCGCTGCTTGACGCTGCCGAACGCGCGAAGGGCATCCTTCAAACTCTGTTCGGCCCCGCCGCCGAACAGGCCGGTCTGATGCTTGGTGAATCCGTGGGAGCGGTTCGACATAAGAACCTCGTGGACATCGTGCTCAAGGCGGATCAGAAGCTGAAGGATGCTGGACTGCCGCCACAACGTGTACCTCTGAAGATCATTCATCCGCTCCTGGAGGCGGCAAGCTTTGAAAGCGAGCCATCGTTGCAGGAGAAGTGGGCGGCACTGCTCGCTAGTGCTTCTGCCATGCAGACCGAAGTGCCTCCATTTTTCTCAGACATTTTGCGGCAGCTTTCGAGTGCTGATGTTAGGTTCTTGGAGGCTTTCGCGAGGGTTCCCTCTGAGTGGAGGTCGATTGGACTAGGGCGTGCCACGCAACGCGGTGCGACTGGGCAACTCGCGTCCAACGAGAGCATTGCTGCTCGCGCCTTTTACGACGCGGGGCTGTGTGAAGATGACAGGTCCACGATCAGCGAGGATGGTTCGGTGAAGATAGACTCTCTCGACCAATATCGCTATCAACTCGTGCTTGAAAACCTGATCCGCTTGGGTTTGATCGTACGTGAAACGAGCGTCTCGATTCGCCCGAGCAAGTACCGATACGCCACAAAGCCACTCAGCGGGCAGGACGTGCAGCTACAACATGTCGAGGAGATTCGAATGACGACGTTGGGTAGGTCATTCGTGCACGCCTGCGCAGGGCCGCAAAAACCGAAGAGCAGGAAAAGGACCGAAAGACCTCGCGCTGATCGCTAGAATGGAATCACCATGGCCATCGTGCAGCGGCAAAACGTCTTCGTGGTTGTGGCCAAGCTGCCTAACGAGTCTCTCGCTGTTCAACTGGAGCAACGCTACGGGCCTGACCAGGTGCCCATCGGAATCGGCGCCTGGCTCGTGGCGACCTCTGAGACGGAACGGGAGTTCAGCAACCACATGGGCATAACGAGTGGAGCCTACGGCCCCTGTCTGGTGACCGGCATCAGCAACTTCTACGGAGTGATGCCCCAGGACGTTTGGGGTTGGCTCTCGCTCAGATTGGGGTTGCGCATCCATGCCTGAGCAGTCGCCAGTTGTCCCACCCAACGAAGAGCTTCTGAGGCAGCACCGAGAGAGCTATTCGCGTGAGGCAGACGGGAGCGTCCTTCTGAAGGCCGTCTTGGACATGAAGGAGGCGCAGGGGGAAACTCGGGCTACCCTCGCGGAACTGCGGAGCCTTGTTCAGGGTGTGCAGAGTTCCAGCGCGGAGAACAAAAAGAAGCTCGATGACGTGGAGAGCCTTGTCCGGGCGCTGGACAAGAAATTCTACGCTGCGAGTGTTGTGCTCGGGATCGTTGCCGCGCTGGCAACTATGGGACTCGGGCAGCTTCTGTCGCGGTTCTTGAAGTAGCTATCGCGGCAACAGCGCGGAGACCTTGCTTAGGATGGTTCCTTGCGGCGGCGTGAGGTGCTCGCGGTTCGCGGTGATGGGCGGTGTGAAATTCAGATCGTCGGGTGTGAGGAACTTGCCGGGCCTGCGCTGCCTGAGGATCTTGAATCCCTCCACGGCGACCCGCTCCAGGTAGCCGCTTACTGCCAGCGCCACATAGAAGTTGCCGGTGACAACAGATGATGCCAGACCAGTGGCGGCACCGACAACGATGGACCGCATGAAGGTCTTCGGCTTGAACCCTTCATAGGGCGCGTCCTTAACGGCTCCTCCCAATGCTGTGAGTAGGCCGGCGATCAAACCGGCTGTCAGATTCACATGCCAGGTTTGGGCGATCTCTTCCCAACTGCGGAGCCTAAACGCGTCCTGAGGATCATACGGCATTGGTTTGCTGTCTCCTTTGCTCATCTCTCTTGCCTGTTGTCGGCTCGCGGCTCATCGGCCGCGAGCCATGGTGAGCCCTGAGCTTGCTTTGGCTCAGGGCGTGTTTCCCGGTGGAGTGGATCCGCTATCGCCGCGTGCGACGAGGCGCGGGTTCGTCCTCTTCGGGCGCCTCGTCCAGGAGATCCAGCACTTCACCGATGGCCTCGGCCATCTCAGTGCGCGTGCTGGTGGGAGTGTAGACCTCTTCGAGGATCTCGCGGATCGTCGATGCGGCGGGCTGGGTGACTTCCTGCGTGGTTTCTGTGTTCGGGTTCCAACGGAACCAGCTCGACAGCCCGCGTTTCTTGGGGTAGTAGAGGAAGTGCTCGCGGCCGGTTTGTTCACTCAGCCGCCTCACCTTTTCGCGGGCCGCGTCCACGTCCTTTGCTTGGAACTTGCGGCCTGCTTTGTCGGGGTCGGTAGTGACGTAGAAGGTTGCCATCAGTGGACTCCTCTGCGGCTACTCGTCGTCGTCTTCCGGCTCGGGTTGTTGGTCCTCGCCGGCATCGTCGTCGTCTTCGTAGTCTTCGAGGATCTCCAGGGCGTCGGACACGGCCTTGACGAGCTGCGCCCGCGACGCCTCCGGCGTGTAGGCCTCGCTCAAGACTTCCTTCACTGAACTGATGTCCTCAAGGGCTTCGTCGAGTTCGGCCTGAAGTTCGTTCTTGGCTGAGAGCTGGGCTTTGGGTGTGGGTGGCATTCACCCTCCTTTCCCGGCCAGAATAGGGCGCGTCTTCAGTCGCGGGTAGGTGGAACAATCTCGGGAGTCTTCGTTGCGGATGACATTCGGAGGGATCGGCGTTTCCTTGTGAGCAGGCCGTTGCGCAGGCGGTCCTTGTAGGTCTCGCGCTCCCAAAGGCTCCAAGTCGGAAACGCAGGCTCCATTTTCACCGCGATCTGGTGGTAGGTGAGCCCGGCCTGGCGCAACTCGGCGGCACGATCCAGATGCTTTGCCGGCGGCCGGCCTGTGGGAGCGGGAAGGCGGCGGCGCAACTCACGGAAGAGCGCCTCCCGGAACTGGCGCGGGTCCTGCCGGATTTCTGCCCCATGGCGCACCGCCAACAGGCCGTGGATGAGATCCGCGGTCTCATGGAGCCGAGGGCGTGGCGGCGCGGCATGCGCTTCCTGGCTCGGTGGGAGTGCCCCACCATTCGCGTCCTGCGGCCCGCTCGGGCCTTCGGGGACCTCTGTGAGCACGAGGGCCGCGCCCGGCGCCTTGTGCGGCTGCGGAGGCGTGCCGAAAGGTACAGGCTTCGGCACGCCTGACTGGCGCTCTGGCTCCCCCCGTTTTGTTGGGTTGTTTTCCATCGTGGCGTCAGAGGGTTTTGGCCCGCCCCTCTGCTTCGAACAATTCGACGTACCGGCGTCGAACCGTGGTCGGGGACATATGGAGGGCCTCGGCCATCTGACGCCAGCTTTTCCCCTCGGAGCGCATTTGAAGTGCCAGCATGGGCGGGAATGTCGCTCGCGGGCGGCCAATCGCGCGGCCTGAACGCGTGCCGACCTTCCTTGCGTGGGCCAGGCCCAGCTTGACGCGCTCGGCGATGAGGTCGCGCTCGAGCTGCGCAACCGCGCCGATCATCGTGAACATGGCCTTGCCCATCGGCGTTCCGGTGTCTATGGCCTCCTGGTGGGACACGAACTCGATGCCTAGGGACTGGAACTCTGCCAACGCCTCAACCAGGTGCTGCGTGGATCGCGCGAAGCGGTCGAACCGCCAGACGATGACGACATCGAAGTCGCCGCGCCTCGCGGCTTCCATGAGGCCGTCGAGGCCTGGGCGGGCGCGACGTGTGCCGCCCACGCGGTCAGTGATGACGGCGGCGACGTTCCAGCCGCGCTGAGCCGCGAGTTGGCGTAGAGGCTCCTCCTGCAACTCCGGGCGCTGGGCGAAGTCGGCCTTGCCCACCAGTTGGAGGAGTC
>CAZPPG010000174.1:0-4033 GCA_964588385.1 uncultured Phycisphaeraceae bacterium | reverse complement strand
CCGGCAGTCGATCAGCAAAGGCGAAGTACATTGGAACCTCGGTGCGGTGATATCGGGGACACGAAAATCAGCAGTACAAAAAGGGCACTCTATGGCGAAGACAACCGCAGCGGGCAGCAAGGATACCG
This sequence comes from uncultured Phycisphaeraceae bacterium, assembly GCA_964588385.1. GTDB lineage: Bacteria > Planctomycetota > Phycisphaerae > Phycisphaerales > UBA1924 > JAHBWV01. The sequence goes on along the minus strand of CAZPPG010000174.1, from coordinate 3,905 downwards.
ATCTCGAACGTCACGTTAACGCACCCGGTCGGGCTGCGCTCGTCAAGCAGGTCCGCGAGAAGATCAACGAGCTCGGCATCACGTACATCTATTATCAGTTCATATCCGTGACGGGCCGTATCGTCGGCAAGGGCATTCCTGCCGATCACTGGGAGACGACGGCGGCGCGCGGCTTCCAGCTGGTCTACGGCTCCACCGCCAACCTGTTCACCGATCGATTCAAGAACTACATCGGCTACGGCCCCGAGGCCTCCGAGCTCGTCGGCATCCCCGATCCGGAGACCTTCGTGCAATTGCCGTGGGACAAGCGCGTGGCGCGGGTGTTCTGCACCTGCTTCCGCAACCGCGAGGAAAAGGTCAACCCCGGCGGCCACCTCACCTCGGACTGCCGCGGCAACCTGCGCATCATCCACGAGGAGTTCCAGGCCAAGTACAAGGGCCTGCACATGCGCCACGGCACCGAGCCCGAGATGATGTGGCTGAGGAAGGGCGAGGACGGCAAACCCTCCGGCGGCTACTCCAAGCCCAACTGCTACCACATCGACCAGTTCGAGTCGCTGCGGCCGGTGTTCATGAAGGTCATCGAGTACGCCAAGGCGATGGGACTCGACATCATCCAGGGCGACCACGAGGACGCCCCCGGCCAGCTCGAGCTGAACTGGATGTACGACGACGCGATGCGCACCTGCGATCGGCTGTCCACCTACCGGCAGATCTGCGCGCAGGTGGCGCGCGAGCACAACATCATCGCCTGCTTCATGACCAAGCCGTTCATGGGCGTGTCGGCGAGCGGCTGCCATCACAACGTTTCGCTGTGGCGCGGTGGCAAGGACGAGCTGGTGAATACCGCGCACACCAAGCAGCTGCCCGGCCTGGAAGGTGTTTACCAGTATCGCAAGGGCGGCGAGAACCTGTTCATGCCGGATACGGCACGCGACCCGCGCAAGCCGGGCCCGATCGGTCTGAATTCCATCGGCGGCGTGATGAAGCACCTCGGCGCGCTCACCGCGATCGGTTCCCCGACCGTCAACTCCTATCGCCGGCTGTGGGATACCGGCTTCTGGGCGCCGGTGTTCGCGGACTGGGGCTATCAGAACCGCACCTGCGGCCTGCGCGTGTCGGCGCCCGGCCGTTTCGAGTACCGCTCCGTGGACTCCACCGTCAATCCGTATCTCATGGCCGGTGCGCTGCTGAAGGCCTTCGACGACGGCATCGCCAACAAGATGGATCCGGGCGAGCCGGAGGAGCGCAACATCTACCAGGCGATGGAGGCGGGCAAGCAGGTCAAGAAGCTGCCGATGTCGCTCGGCGAGGCGCTGGAGAAGCTGGAGCACGACGAGGTCATCAGGTCGGCGATGCCGGACGAGATGTACCGCGTCTACATGCATTACAAGCGCGACGAGTGGGAACGATTCATGGCCACCGTCACCGAGTGGGATGTGAACACGTACCTCGACGTCCTGCCCTGAGGCAGCCGTCGAAATTCAGCAACAGAAGGAGGCACGTCCATGTGTCGCATAGCAGGACTCATACATCGCGGCAAGAAGTCGGACATCGGCTCCGAGATGACCGCGATGCTACAGGCACTCAAGCATCGCGGGCCGGATTCCACCGGCTACGCGCTGTACGGACCCGAGCAGAAGGGCAACAAGTTCGTGATGCGCTTCAAGGTCGCCGAACAGGAGGACCTGGGCAAGGGTTTCGACATCACGGATATCATGGCCGAGCGCAAGAAGACGGTCGACGCGCGCATGAAGGAGATGGACGCGAAGGTCACCGAGCGCGAAAAGGCTACCGAGTACAGCTACCGGTACCAGTTCACCTACGACGGCGACCTGAAGAAGCTCATCGACTACGTCGAGGACATCGATGACGTGGAGATCCTCTCCGTCGGCAAGGCGCTCGAGCTCATCAAGGACCTGGGGGATGCGACGCGGGTGTCCGATCAGTACAGCCTGAAGGGCTTCAAGGGCACGCACGCCATCGGCCACACGCGCATGGCCACGGAGTCCGACGTCGACATCCGCTCGGCGCACCCCTACTGGGCCTACCCGTTCAGCGACGTGTCGGTGGTGCATAACGGGCAGCTCACCAACTACTGGATCGGGCGCCGCGAGCTGGAGCGCCGCGGTCATCGCTTCATGTCCAATTGCGACTCCGAGCTCATCGCCGTGTACCTGGCCGATCGCATGGACCGCGGCGACGATCTGGAAGAGGCGATGCGCCGCTCGATCGACGAGCTCGACGGTGTGTTCACCTATGTCGTGGCCACCGCCGACGCGCTCGGCATGGCCAAGGACACCATGGCGGCCAAGCCAATGGTGCTCTACGAGAGCAAGGATTTCATCGCCATGGCCTCGGAAGAGGTTGCCATCCGCAGCATCTTCCCACACGAAATCGACACATTTGATCCCTATGACGGCGAGGTGCGCGTATGGCGGGCTTGACTACAGCGAAATCCACCCTGGCGGGAATGCACACGGAGAAGCTCTCCGGGCGTACCCAGCAGCGGTTCTTCTCCCCCGAGGAGGCGGAGAACTACGTCTATCCGTGGGCGTACTCGGTCGACTTTGACAAGACAGCCGATTTCGATGCCGCCGACATGGACACACTCGCAATCAACAAGCGCATCCGCGAGTTGATGAACGAGGGTTACGGCCACATAGTCGTGAAGAATCCCGGCGCCAAACATTCGCTCGGCGTGGGAATACTCAACCGGCTGAAGCTCGATTTCGAGGGCTCGCTCGGCTACTTCGGCTGCGGTCTCATCGACGGCCCGAACGTCCGCATCAGCGGCCGCGTCGGCTGGTCGTGCGCCGAGAACAGGATGGCGGGCACGGTGGTCATCGAGAACAACGCGGGTTCGACCTTCGGCGCGGCGATACGCGGCGGCGACCTGGTCTGCAAGGGGGACGCGGGCGCGCGCATCGGCATCGATCAGAAGGGTGGCACGATCATCGTCGGCGGAAACGCCGGGGCGTTCTGCGGCTTCATGATGCAGCGCGGCCGCATGGTGATCCTGGGCAACACCGGCAAGAACCTCGGGGACTCCATGTACGACGGCATCATCTATGTCGGCGGGACCATCCGCGATCTCGGGGTGGACGCCGTTCCGGGCGAGATGACGGACCTCGACTGCCAGTGGCTCGATCGCAAGCTGAAGATGTACGGGCTGTCCGCGCCCAAGGGCGTAAAGAACATGACCAAGATTGTTTCCGGCAAGCAGCTCTGGAACTACGACAATCTCGAGCCCGTCGAGAAGAAGATCGCCCTGTAGAAGCATGGGGACGGGATTCGATCCCGTCCCCGACCAACGAACACTCAGTCAATCGGGGATGGATTCGACGTCCGTCCCATGAATGAGCCGACATCGGAGAACGACGATGAGCGTAGAAAAGATCAAACCCCAGACCGAGCAGGACGCGGAGGCGAGGAAGCCGAAGCGCAACACCGATCTGCTCGGCAAGAGCTTCATATTCCCCCCGCACGTGATCGACGACATCCACATCAAGGCGGAGCTAGGCCGCTACCGGATGCGGGGCATGTCGCTGTTCAAGAAGATCCCGCACTGGGATGAACTGACCTTCCTGCCGGGCACGCTGACGCGCTTCGTCATCGAGGGCTATCGCGAGAAGTGCCTGACGAAGACTGTCATCGGCCCGCGCGCGAAGCGCCCGATCGAGCTGGACATCCCCGTCTACATCACCGGCATGAGCTTCGGCGCGCTCTCCTATGAGGCGAAGATCGCGCTGGCGCGCGGCGCCACCATGGCCGGGTCGGCGACCTGCTCCGGGGAGGGCGGCATGATCCCCGATGAGCGCCGCTATTCGCAGAAGTGGTTCTATCAGTGCATCCAGTCGCGCTACGGCTTCAATCCGCAGCACCTGCGGCTGGCCGACGCCTGC
>CAZPPG010000173.1:0-4063 GCA_964588385.1 uncultured Phycisphaeraceae bacterium | reverse complement strand
CTGGCGGTCCGCGCCGAAGCGGGCCACGACGTGACCCGCCGCCGCGACGGCATCACTGACGCCGCGCTCACGATGTTCCGCACCGCGTACGGCCCGAAGGTCGCCAAGGAAGATGTTTTTTATTACGTCTACGGCGTCTTGCACTCGCACGAGTACCGCACTCGATTTGCCAGCAACCTCAAGAAGGAACTCCCCCGGATCCCGCTGACCAAGGAAGTCACCGACTTCGAGCGGTTTACCAAAGCCGGCCGCGACCTGGCCCACTGGCATCTGAACTACGAGACCATCGAACCCTACACGCTCGAGGAGCATTGCGATGTGCTGGCGATGGAGCCGCAGAAGCTTTACACCGTCTCCAAGATGACGTACGCGCGCCCCACCGCCGAGCAGAAGGCCGCCGGGCTCAAGTGGGACAAGTCCCGCATCTTCTATAACAGCCACATCACGCTCAGTGGCATCCCGCCCGAGGCGCTGGACTATGTCGTCAACGGCAAACCCGCCCTCGAATGGGTAATGGAGCGCTACCAGGTCACGGTGGACAAGGACAGCGGCATCCGCAACGACCCCAACGACTGGTCCAAGGAACACAAGCAGCCCCGCTACATCATCGATCTTGTAAAGCGGGTCGTACGGGTAAGTGTTGAAACCGTCCGCATCGTCAAGAGCCTTCCGCATCTCAACGAGCGGAAAGCAGATACCCGGGAGGATTCCAAATGGCATCTGGCCACACACGCCGCAACGCTCTCGCGTCGATGACCGCCGAAGCCATCCGCCGCGAACTCGCCCGCCGCCAATCGAAGGCTGCCGTCCTGGAGCGCCGCCACCGCGCCCTGTCGCGCCGGCTCGCGGCGGTCGAGGCAAAGATCCGGGCAGCGGGCGGGGAGGTCGGCAACGCCCGCCCGGCCGGTCGCCGTGGGAGCGCCGGCCGCCGCCGCGCCCGCAACGAGATGAGCCTGGGCGAAGCCCTCAAGGCCGCGCTCAAGGGCAAGAAGCTGGGCGTCCAGCAGACCGCCGACGCGGTGCTGAAGGCGGGGTTCAAGACCACCTCGCGGAACTTCCGCACGATGGTCGCGATCGCGCTCGGCAAGACCAAGGGCATCAAGCGGGTCGAGCGGGGGGTCTACACGGCCGCCTGAATCCGTCAGACGGTCAACGGCGCCGGCGGAATGCCAGACAACCCCCGGCCGCGAGTAGGGCGACCGACGGCGGCGCCGGTATCCACGAGACCGTGACCAGCGCGGGCGCGGTGGGCACGAGGGACGTCTTGATGTTGGTGGCCGTGGCAGACTGGCTGGAACTGTAGACGGTGAACGAGTTGATCTTGGCGTCCGGGGCTGTGATGGTCACGAGCCGGGCCTCGCCGCCGTTATAGCAGGCGAGCGAAAGCTTGAAGTGGTAGCCGTAGACGGGGTTGCTGGTGTCGAAGTGGGTGCCAAGGGCGACGGGCGTGCTTTGCTTGACTGAGATCCCGCCCGCCGCCACGTCGTTGGGGTTGCCGTTGGCCGCGATGCGGAAACGGTTGGCGTCGGTGCCGCTGGTGCCGGTGTGATAGACCACCTGAAACTGGCCCCCGAAGTTGAAGTTGCCCTGGCGGCCGTCGGGATGGAGCGAACTGGTCGGGTTGTCATCGAGAATGGTCACCGCATCGCCGTTGGCGCCGCTGAACGGCGATCCCGTGATGCTGTGAATGACCGTTGAGAGGCCGTACCCGGTGCTCCGCGTGTAGAACGCCCCGACTTCCAGGTCGATCGGATCGACGAGGTTGGGGCTCACGTAGCTGGCAGTGCTTACCCACGGGTCGGTAGTCCCGTACCGGCGGACCTTCAGGATCACCTGCGTGTCCACGGCGGCGGCGGTTCCGGCGATTCCAACGAGCGCGAGCAGGGCGGCAACGTTTCTCATCGTGCGTCTCCTTTGGCAGGGGGACACACCGCCCCCGGCGGGACGCACCCCGCAACGGACGTGCCAGTCCGCGCTCAGGTTCGGTTCAGAGCGTCTCGCCCATCAGCGTGGTCAGGATCAGTTCCAGTTCGTCCGTCGCCTGCTCCAGCGTGACCGCGCCGTCGGCCATCCGGCCGTGGAGCCGGGCCAGATCGCGGAGCAGTTTGCGGAAAGGCTCCTTGTCCGACAGCCGGAGGTAAACGGCGAGGGTCCAGTGCTCGGGCTCGGGCGGGGGCTTGGCCACGCCGCGACCGTACCGGGAGCGGGGGAAGATGGGAAGGCGGCGATCAACGTCAATGGGATCCAGTGCCGTGCGTCGTGAGCTAACCAGTCCAGTTCTACCAGGCTGACATCACGAACTTCCACGCGGCGGCCGCGAATACGAGTCCACTGGCAGCGGCGAGAATCAGCCCAATGTCCCACTCCGCTCGCTCCACTGAGAATCTTGACCCATTCCATGCGATCCCGGCAGCGCGAATCCGACCGGTCACGAGAGTCTTCCTTCGATTCCGAGTCGTCATGATCAGAACTCCTTACGCGACCACGGGATTGCGTGGTGCGTCCGGCGATCATGCCGAGTCATCGACGCTCGTTCAAGCCTCGCACCGCTGCGCACGAAAGCGGACTCTGGTCGCCCCCACCTAGAGCATGACTATGTCCTACGGAGTAACCAATCGCGCTATGGGACCTAAAAGAAAAACTTGGATAACTTCAGAGATTTCGTGACGCCAACGCGTCGGTCAAGCGGCCAGCCCCATCAGGGAACCTTCGAAGCCGCAGCCGTATGGAGTTGGGGCGATCTCGGTCCAGCAAAAGCGGCGACCGACGACGCAGGCCAAGCCGCGGTCGATCATTCCCCGGGCGACTTCATACCACCAAGTGCGCGCGTCCGGGTCAGTCGAGTCGGCGCCCAACTCCACGCCGTTCAGTCTTACGGCGCCGTGGTGGTAGCCTCGCGGCGGACGCACCAGGCAGGGCTGATCCTGGGCCATCGCCCGCAGCAGTCGCTTCTCCATCTCTTCTCGTTCCCCATCGGTCGGTGTCCGGAGCAACAGTGCTTGCACACGCTTGCCCGCGGGCGTCGGAACGTAGAACTCTATCTCTTCGTCTCCAGCAACCCGCGCGATGAGGCCGCGTTTCAAGAGCCGATCGAACACACGCAGCCCGAGGCGGCCCTTGGAATCTGTCTCGGTATACGTTGGACCCAAGCCCACCTCCAGGCGACGGTGTACAGGATCGCGAAGGTCGAGCAGAAGCGAGGATCGGTCAACCGCGCCACGCAGAATGGCGCGCTCTATCGGCCCGGTCGCTCGGCGATCGCGCCAGATCCGTACGGCCCAGGTCGCGGCTGACAGGCCCGCCGACAAGCCCAGCCCAACACCGATCCGCCAGTCCGAGGCAACCACTCTGAGCGTCGGAGCCGCCCAGTGCAGTGCGGCCCAGACTGCTGTGAGCGTGGCCAGAACGCCGGCCGCCGCCAAGTGACCCATCGCATGGATCCCAACCTCGTTGCCGTGAGTCCCTAGCCACGCCCAAACTCGCTTCAACATGACCGACTCCTCGTTTTCCTCCGTTTCTCCATACGCGAGTCCGGCCGAAAGGATCGATTGCGGAATCCGGTCGGTGGAGGGCGAAGACCGCCGCGTTCCAGTCTTGGCGGTCAGGGCCGATGTCGTCGAGCGGCGAGTTCGGCGCTCGGAGCGTGCTGGCAGGGGGCAGGGATGGGAAGGGAGGACGCCCCCAAGCCCGTCGCCATTTCCCTGAAACGAGTCCCGGCGCTGGTATTCTGGTGCTTCGCGGGTCGCCGGCTGTACACCGGCTTGCGGCGCGAGCGGGCTGCTTCCCCCCTGGCAGTACCGCCTGCGCCGGCCCGCAGCAAATGGGGACCAGCCTCGTGGACGCACAGGCGCGCATCGAGTGGGATCGCTTTCTCGGGTCTGTTCATGCCCGTATCAGAAAGAACAACTCGCAGTTCGTGGAGGCGGGTCGATGGCTAGATCGCGAGTACTCAGAATCGGCGTGCCGTGCGCGCCGACTGCAAGTCGATCAAGGCCCAGCGCTGACAGGCTTCGCGTCCGCGTCGCAGACCATCCCGCCGCCCGAAGGCTCGGATACTCGGTAC
>CAZPPG010000172.1:0-4115 GCA_964588385.1 uncultured Phycisphaeraceae bacterium | reverse complement strand
AACGCCACCCCACCCCAGGATACGCCAGCCCCCGGTGCGGACCTGCACATCCGGGTCGTTTTGGTCGTCGAGAAGCTCAGCTTCGACAAGTAAAGGCACGAGAGCCCATCGCCATGATCAACCCACATGCAACTCGACTATCGCTCCTGCTGCTCCGCCGTCTCGCAACGCCTCTCGCCATCGCCGCTTGTTGCCTGGGTGGGTGCGCCTCGACACGCCCGACCGATCCCTACGCGCCTCTCTCGGATCTCGACCGTGACTCCACGCTGGCGCAGCGGCTGAACGAGGAAGCATCGACGCTCATGGACAGCGACCCCGACAAGGCCGAAGAGCTCCTCCGCAAGGCCCTCGCCGCCGACCTCTACTGCGGTCCGGCCCACAACAACCTCGGCGTGCTCTACCTACGCCGCGGCGAGTTGTATCCAGCGGCAGGAGAGTTCGAGTGGGCTCGGAAGTTGATGCCCGGCCATCCCGATCCCCGCATGAACCTCGCCATGACGCTGGAGTCCGCGGGCCGCACGGATGAAGCACTCGCCGCCTACGGCACAGCATTGGAAGTGGCTCCCGAGCACATCGCCGCCATGCAGGCGATGGCTTCCCTCCAACTTCGCGCCGGTAAGTCTGACGACCGCACGCCCGACATGCTCAGGGAGATCGCTCTCCGTGGCGACGATGAGTCCTGGCGTACGTGGGCCCAGGGGCAACTGGCCATGCGCGAGGGTCGGTGACAGTCAACGCGGTGTTCGGATGTCTTCCTGATCCGCGTGCCCTCTCGCTACCGTCGACAGTTGACCACAGGCCAGATGGAGGATCGGTATCAGATTCTCGTGTGGGCGGTCCGCCGCCACTGCGGATCTTGGATGCCTCTCTTCGGCGCGGCTGACGAAGTGGGGGGCATAAGCAGAGCTTCGCACATGTCCGTGGCCAACCGCGCTTACTCATTCCTGAACCGAAACGCAGCAGAGCACTGTACGACGAAGTATGATCCCACGACCATGAGCTCCCAACCACCGAAGGCTTCACTTCCGCACTACCGCGCCGACCAGCCGGTATCGGATCCATCGCATGACGCGTACTCCCGCCGAGCGTTCGCTAATGGCCTTGCGAAGTCGATCGTCAGCCTGCCGCGCGATGAGTGCTATGTGATAGGTCTGCACGGGCCGTGGGGTGACGGCAAGACCAGCGTGCTTCGATTCATAGAACAGACGCTCAAGGATGACTCATCAACGGTGGTCGCGTGGTTCAATCCTTGGAGATTCCTTCAAGGAGAGGCAATGCTGTCGGAGTTCTTCGGCATTCTTGCGGCGAGTGTGCAGACCAACCTCGAGACCAAGGGCGAGAAGGTTGCAGCCACGATTGCCAGATACTGTAAGTGGGTTGGAATGCTCGACGACCGTGCGGGAAGGGTCGCCGATGAAGCAGCGGTCCGAGCCGAGGCGACCCTTGAACAGCTTCGCGAGCGATTGAGAAGAGAGCTCAGGGCGCTGGGCAAGCGGATCGTTGTCTTCATCGATGACATCGACCGTCTCGATTCCTCTGAAGTCGCATCGCTCTTCCGGCTTATTAAGGCCTGCGCTGATCTGCCAAACGTTGTCTATGTGCTCGCGTTCGACCGCGAGATGGTCGCTCGGACGATCGGCGCGAGGTTGGTCGATGGCGATGCCGAAGCAGGGCGTAGGTTCCTTGAGAAGATCGTCCAGATCCCCGTAGCCCTCCCGCCCGCTTCTCGCCGCGATCTCGATCGTGCGTGTATGGCAGGGTTGGACGAGGTTCTTCAAGGTGTCGGACTCACCCTGTCCGACGCCGACACACTCCGTTGGCAATGGGCGTATCAGGACGGGATTGCACGCCGACTCAGGACCCCGCGACACGTTGCGCAGTACCTCAACGCGGTGCGCTTCGCTATGCCCCTCTTGGCGAACGAAGTGAACACCGTCGACCTGCTGCTCGTGGAGGCCCTTCGCACTTGCTACGCCCCTGCGTACGAGATTATCCGCTCGAATCAGGGCATTTTCATCGGTGCTCCGGTCGGCGAGATCGAGCGACGACACGGCGGATCGCCTCAAGACGACCTGTTGGCGGCGGCGAAGCAGGAAATGGACAAAGGCGACGCCGATGCGATGGGGCGCTTGGTGGAGGCCATGTTCCCTCGCTACCACGTCTCGCTGAGAGGGTTTGTCCTCGGCAACGAGCAAGTGAAACAATGGACGCGAGAGCGCCGCGTCTGTTCGCCCGCGTACGGTCCGCGCTATTTCGCCTACGCCATTGGCTCTTCGGATGTTGCCGACGCCGACATCGAAGCGATTCTACGCGCGGCAGCGAGCGACACTACGACGCAGTTGCGCACGTTGCTCGACAAGCAGCTTGAGGCGCTCACGCAGACCATGCTGGTGTTCAAGCTGAATGAGCGGCTGATGTCGATCCCCGGTCCATCCGCGGTGCGGATCGCCACCATGCTCGCCACGCTCAGCGACCGGTTTGACGAGCCGTTCTCGCTTCAGGACCGGAATCACCCCGGCGTTGGAGCGGCGTTGCTCGCGGCGACCCTCTGTCGCCGGATTGAGCCTGAGTCAGAGCGGTTACGGGGAGCCACAGAAGTCCTTAAGCAAAGCAAAGAGATGTGGTTTGCCTCCGCGTTCATGCGAGAGGCCGATCCGCCGCACCCGGACCCGGTCAAGGCTCCGACTCTCGTCGCAGATGAGTCGATGAAGTGCTTGCGAACAGCGTTTCTCGCGCGGTATGACAGGCACGCGAGGACGGGCCATCCGCAACTCGACCTTGAACGGCGCTGGAAGTTCGAGACGCTCTATCGCGTCGCCAAAGCGGGCGGTCGCCGACTGGTTCATGATCGCTTCGTGCCCAACATGCGGAGCGATGGCAATGTCGCTATCCGCATGTTGCAACTACTGGCGCAACCGCTCGCTCGTTCCGGCGAGATCATTCCGAGTCCGGGAGACTTCGGCCCTGAAGACCTGGAATCCCTGGGGCTGCTCGTAGATGTCGACGAGATGGCCAAAGTCGGCATGGAGAACTGGGTACCCGATCATCGCAGGAAAGGACCAGAGGAATGGCCCCAAATGGAGCCCGACGACCGGGTGCTCGCACAGTTTTGGTATTACTACGAGAATCGCAAGAGTCACACTCAGCCTGACCCTATGCAGCCTGTACTACAGCCAAGCCTCGACGCATAAGGCTAGATAGCGGAATCCGAGTTACCCTTGCGATCCAAGGCGGGGGATCGAATGGACACTGTGCTCAATTGTGCGCAAGGCAACACGCAGCGAACAGCACGCACTCAGCGCGAACCCGCTTGCACTCGTCAAGCCCGGCTCTACAATTCAATGTGTCGAATCAATGAATGGCTTGACGCTGCTGCTGTTCTCGCTTAGTGTTCCTGCACTGGGCCGCGCTTCACGTGCGGCTCAATGGTCTGGACAAGGGTGGAATGCCCGACGCCAGAAGCCCGGTGGAATGCCGGCGACGCGGTAGGGCGGAAGCGGAAAGCTTCTGCTGGCAAGGCTGTGGCGGAATGCCAACACCGATGCCAACGAGCGTGTCTCTCGATCACAAGTTCATCCATTACTGATCGATTCGTCGTGCGGGATGTCGCATGGTGTGGCGTGGGCATGATCCACGATCACTTCATGCATCGCGTGGCTGCTTCGTGCAGTGCCGTAACGCATGCACGATGGTGCTACGACCGCATGACGGAGTGCGCGTGATACTGCTCGCGGGAGGTGTTCTCCTGCGAGGTGTAGAGCGCATTCGGTGCGTCGTCACGAGACGTGTCGCGCCCCGAGCGATCAGTGAGAAGTGCCGGCCAATGGCTGCTCACACAGCCAGGAGACACGTCATGCCAAGAGGTCGCTCCAAGAACCGCGCACGCACGCAGGTCGAGCAGCAATCCAGCTCGATGCAACTGCGTCGGGTTGCCATCTCAGCGCTCAAGCCCGCGCCCTACAACCCACGCGTTGATCTCACGCCAGGTCACCCCACGTTCGAGAAGCTCCGACGCAGCATCGACACCTTCGGCACCGTTGAGCCGGTCGTCTGGAACCGTCGCACGGGCCATGTCGTGGGTGGCCACCAGCGGCTCAGTGTGCTCAAGCACCTCG
>CAZPPG010000171.1:0-4171 GCA_964588385.1 uncultured Phycisphaeraceae bacterium | reverse complement strand
CCGGCGCCATCGCCACCCTCAACCACTCCCGCTACGGCATGTGGGCGTGATCTTCACCAGCAGCGGGTACAACGCCCGCCGATTCAAGTCCCATGCCCAGGTCGGCATGGTCGGGACACCGTGGGCGTGACGGCGTCGATGGCGGTGTTCCCGTTCGCCGGCTGGAAGCGGAACCTCTTCGACGATCTGCACGCGAACGGGGAGAATGTCACCTCAGCCCAAGCGCAACAGCAAGCGCACCTCCAATCTCCATGACGGAGAGCGTGCCGACAATCTCATCCCGCTCCGGCGGCAGCGTGGGAAGCCCGTACGCATCGCGGTAGTACCCATCGAACCCGGGACCGAAAACGTGGCGCGCGGGAAGTTCGCTGGCTTCCAGGGGCACGTTCGCCACGTGGAAGAACTCGCCGCCGGACCAGTGATGGCCGTGCGCGGCGCACGGCGGGATCAGGAGATCGAGCTTCGTCGGCACCATAATCTCTGCGGCGCGGTTGAATTCCTGCTTATGAAAGTAGACAAGCACATCCGCCGGTCCACACGCGAAGTGTGCATCGTTCAGGATCACACGCCCGGCGACCCAGCGCTTTCCCTTCACGTTCACGACGAAGATGTCCCCGGGCGAGGGAGCGTGTTTCGTTCGTTTGAGCGTCAGAAGCGCGGAGTTCTTTCTCCGTTTGCCGAGGGGCAGTTCAACGTCGATGCCGAGCGGACGCGGCGTGCGCACGAGATCGCCGGCACGCCTCGGACGACTCGGAAGAGCGCCCTCGAGTCCGTTGTCTCCTTCCACACGGTGCAGCGTCTTCTTGAAGGCAACCGCCGCCGAAACGTCGGCGGCCACCGACGGCCCGACTTCAATCCAGCGCGGCACGTAAGGCCCCTGGCCAAGCTTCGTCAAGTCCCACCGCCATTCCCCCGCTACCACCTCGACCCGCGATGGATCGAACCCGTGCTTCGAGATTTCGCGCGGTGCGAAGCCGGACCACGGAAGCCCCTTCGGCGCCGGCGGAAGAGTCTCACCCAGTTTGCTGGCCTGCTTCTGGATCCAATCATCCATCCATCTATGCTGATGCGTGACAATGGGCTTGAGCGCGCGGATCGCTGCCGGCTCGGGAAGCGTCGGACCCTTCCAGTCCAGGGCCGCGCAAAGAGGGAGCTTTTCACCTTTGTAGCGGCAGAAGCCCTGCACCCATAACAGAATGAATTCGCCATCCCAGCAGCGGTACGAGAGCAACTGCCCCGGCTGATACGGCACTGCGTTGGGCGGCGTGAGCTTGGCGATCCGCTTCCGCGCCGGCTGCGGTTTGCGCAAGGTCTCGGCGATCTTCTGATACACCGCCTTGCGCCGGCCCAGCTCGGTCGAGTCTTCCCACAGCTGGAGACCCTCGCCGGCGCGCACGATCTCGAGCGCACGGTTCTTGATGTCGTCCTGCAGACAGCCGTACTTCCACTGGCACATCGCCAGCGCGAGGATTATCACCGGCCCTTGATCCGGATCATCCGCGTCCCATTCCCTGAGCAACTCGCGCGTTGTCTGCACGGGCTCACCGAACCGCTTGTAGAGCGTCTCCCAATCGGCTCGAACGTCGAGCGCGGCGTCATCGCTGAATAGCCCGGCACCCCACGCTCCCATTCGGTCTCTCCCCTGCCGTGAAATGGTACCACGGAACCGGGCGGGTGGCAGGTGGCACCGAGAACGTTACATCTCCCGTGGCGGCTGGCACCGAGATCATTATATCTCCCGTGCTACCGAGATCGGCCCCGCGATCTCGGTGCTCTAATCAAGCAGGCCCGACTCCGTCCCCCTCACATCCCAATCGACGGTATCCACGCCCCCACCGGCATCTTCCACTCCCCGACCGTCATGTAGTTGAACAGTTTCACCGTGCGGCAGCCGCGCCCGAGCAGAGTGCGGTGAAGGTCGCTCTGGCTCAGCGGCACCAGCGCCTTGCGGAACGGCGGCGGAGCCACGCGGGCGGCGTGACCCATGAGGGCCGCGAGGTCGTCGGCGGTCGCCGCGAACCCGTGTCCCAGGAACCCGGGGAAGTAGTACCCGGCCGCGCGCCCCGCGGCTTCGAGGATGAAGCCCGGAAAGTCGAGCGACAAGAACATCTCGCACTCGTTGCGGCGCGTGACGTGGTAGTGGCGGGTCGAGATCGCGTCGAGCACGCCCAGGTCAGCGCGCGTGGCCGGTCGGATGCGCGGGTCCGCGCTCGCGGCGGGGGCCAGGTGCATCAGGGCGCACGCCTCGCGCCAGTCGAAGCCGAGCTTGGTGTAGAGCGAGAGCGAGGCGGTGTTGATCGCCTCCTGCTGAAGCCGCACCTGAGACACACCACGCCGCGCGGCCTCGTCGAGCACCGCCCGCATCAGCAGCCGCCCAACGCCGCGTGACTGGGCATCCGGCCGGACCGTGATCGGCCCCACGCCCGCGACAGGGTCGGAAAAGGCGATGAAGTTCGAGCCCAGAACCTCGCCGCCGTCGGTCGCGACAAACCCGGCAAAGTCGGGACGCGAGGCAAAGAGCCCCACGACCATGCCGGCGGTCTCGACCGAGTCGAAATCAGGCTCGACGCCGTGGCGCCGCTGCAGCGTGCCGAAGGCCTCGAAGCAGATCCGGGCAAGATCCGGGATGTGGCCGGATTGGACGGGTTCAATCTGGATCGGCATGGGCGGATGATATCGGTACGTGGCACGGACCCGTGCCGGATCACTCCGCGCGTGCCCAGACTCCCCCCCACCCCCTCACCCCGCTACTTGCCCGGCGCCCCCTCTTTGTGCCAGGCCGCCAGAACCTGGTTCTCACGCTCGAGCGGGAAATCGCGGATCAGTTTCGGCTGCATCTCCGCGGGCTGGGCTTTCCACCACTCCAGCGCGTCCTTGCTCGTGTCCGCGATGTCGCGGAACTTCAACCCGGCCTTCACGGATTTCTCGACGTTGCGCTGCACGACGCCCGCCCACTCGTTGGTGGCCGGGGTCCACAGCGGCATCTTGTCCAGAACTCCCTGCTTCTCAAGAAACTCGCCCGGGATCCACGTGAGCCTCGTGTCGTTGGTGCTCGCGGCCTTGCACGCTTCAAGCGCTCTGCCCCACGCCAGACCTTCCAGCGGGCCCAGCGCATCGAACGTGTCTATCACACGCCGGTCGATCAGATCGACGCACCACTCGGCCAGGTCGCGCACGTCGATGGTCATGAACGGGTCTTCGGGCGAGCCGGGGGCGATCATCTCCCCGCCCTGAGAGGCGCGGACGGGCCACGACGTAAAGCGGCGGGTGTTGTCGCGGCGCCCGAGGATGTACCCCGGGCGGACGATCGTGGCGCGCCCGGGCATCGCCGCGAGCAGTTCCTTCTCGCACAGCACCTTGAGCGGGCCGTAGAACTCGGATTTGCTGCCGAAGGTTTCCACGGTCGGGTCGGCGATCGTCGCGAGCGCGTCGGTGGTGTCGCCGCCACGCTTGATCGTGTCCTTGTACACCGCGACCGTGGAGATGAAGAGGTACTGCTTGACGTTGGGGGCGAGGAGCTGGGCCGAGGCCTTGACCATGCGCGGGAAATACCCGGACGTGTCGATTACCGCGTCAAACTTCTTGCCCTCGAGCTGGGTCAGCCCCTTGGGGCTGTCCGGGTCTTTTTTCTCGCCCTTTGAACCGTCGTTGTCGGCGTCGGCGGTCTTGTCGGGATCACGATTGCCATAGAGGATGGTGACGCCCTCCGCGACGGCGCTGGCGCTCCCGGTGTTCTTGCGGCGATCCTCGGCACGCCCTCGGTTGAACAGCGTCACGGAGTAGCCGCGGGCGATGGCCGCCTCTTGCATGGCCGGTCCGATGAAGCCGGTGCCGCCGAGGATCAGAAGTGACTTGCCGCCGGCGCGCGGGCCCGGAAAAGGGCGGCTCAACGCCAGTGGCGCAACGGCAAGCCCCGCCGCGGCGAGAGCGGAGGTGCGGACAAACTCTCGGCGCGTGGTGGTCATGGAGGCACTCCTCCGCACGGGCGGCGCGGGATGAACGCGCGCGCCCGCAGGGAAGCAGAGGGTACCAGAGTTAAGCGTCGCCCGCGGCCGGCACCTCTGATCGCGTCCCGCAATCCCACGCACCAAACGCAAAGAGTCCTCTCCTCTTCTCCTCTTCTCCTCTTCTCCTCTTCTCCTCCTCACCTCCCCACCTCCCAACCTCCCCA
>CAZPPG010000170.1:0-4185 GCA_964588385.1 uncultured Phycisphaeraceae bacterium | reverse complement strand
GCGGCTCGTCGCCCCCCGGGATGCGGGTGCCGGCCGCCAGGTCGCGGTCGGTGTCGATGCCGCGCTGCGCGTGCAGGTAGCAGCGACCCGCACCGCCCCCGCAGTACGGGATCGGGCGCGCGGCCCCGAGTGCGGCGAGCCGCTCATCCTCAAGATCGGCTCTCCCCGCGCCCGCTTCGGGTGGCTCATCCTCGCCATGGCCCCCGGCTGCTTCTCCGGCGTCGCGGCATGCTTCGTCGCGGTCCCCGTCATCGCGACCATCGGCCGCCACTTCGGCCCCGGCCAGGGCCTGCCCCCGCCCGTCGTTGCCGCGGACATCTTTGGGTTTCTCAGCGCCGGCTCCGTCGCTGTCATGTACAAGCACCGGCACGCGATCATGGCCTGGAAACCCCGGCGCCAGGGCGCGTTCGCGGCAGCGATCTGGGGCGTCCACATCCTCGCCTTCGGGCTGTTCCTGCTGGGGATGTGGCTCTGGGCGTAGCCGCATTTCCCGGGCGCCGATCGCCGCAAGTGCGGGTGAATCAAGACATTAGCAGAGGAATGGATCGACATTAGAAAGAGAAGCGGTCGAGTTCGCAAGACGTCCCTTCCGATGGCGAACCATCGAACCGGCGCGCCAAGGCGACATTCGCCCTCGGTGCGTCCCGGTTCACCTGATACGATGGCGCATCAGGGGAGGCGAGCCCCGTCGATCGATGCGGGAGACCAGACAGAGGAGCTGGTGCCATGGCTCGAGAATGCGCCGCGATCACGTGCGTCGCGCTCGGAACGCTGGTCAGCACCGCCGCGGCTCAGTGCCCGCCGCAGTGGCTTTTCAGTCCCGAACAGGGCGTACCGGGAACCGACGGCTGGGTTCACACATCAACGGAATGGGACCCGGATGGAGACGGGCCGCGACCATCGCTCCTGGTCGTGGGCGGAACGTTCTCGACCGCCGGGCAGGCCGTGGCGAATCGCATCGCCGCGTGGGATGGCACAACCTGGACGCGGTTCAGCTCCGCATTCAGTTCGGGAAACCAGAACGGATCGAGTGTGCGCGCTCTGGCGGTGTACAACGGCGACCTCATCGCGGCGGGGGAGTTCAATCTCGCGTCACTGAAGAGCGCCAGGAACATCGCTCGATGGAACGGGTTCACGTGGGAGCCGCTCGGCGCGGGTGTCAACGGAGCAGTCTCAAACCTCGTCGTATTCAACGGTGAACTCATCGCCGCGGGCGAGTTCACTACGGCCGGGGGAGTGCCCGCGGCGCGGCTCGCGCGGTGGGACGGTTCCACGTGGCGCGGGTTCGCCGAGAAGTTCGAAGGGGGGGTGGTATACCAAGGCCCATGGCTCGCGTCGCTCTCTGTCTTTGACAATGAGCTCATCGTCGGCGGCAATTTCGCGACGGTCGGCGGCATGTAGGTAAAGTCGATCGCCCGATGGAGCGGCGGCGAGTGGCGATCACTCGGCCAAGGGATCGGAGGATCGGTCAACGCGAGCGTCGTGCATGGTCACGAGTTGTATGTGGCGGGTCAGTTCAGCACCGCGGGGGGGGTGGCCGCGGGAACCCTGGCACGCTGGTCCGGCTCGGCGTGGGCGCCGGTGGACCCGGCCATCGATCCGAACTTCTCGTTTATTCGATCCCTGACCGTGTTCAATCACGAATTGGTGGCCGCCGGTCACTTGGCCTTTGAGACATCCGACTCTGTATCCCTCGCTCGCTGGGACGGTGCATCGTGGCATCGCTTCGGAGAAGACGCGACCATATTGGCATCCACGCTTGCGGTCTACGACGGCCGTCTCGTCGCCGGCGGTTCGTTTACGCGCGAGGGACAGAATCCGTTGAGCAACATCGCGACGTGGACCGGTGCGCGATGGGAACGCATGGGCTCGGGTGTTGCTGCAACTTGGATGACCCACGCGGTGCGGGCCCTGACCCGGTTTGAGGGCGATCTGGTCTTCGGGGGATCGTTCGACTTCTTCGGCGGGTCCATTGCGAAGAACGTGGTCCGATGGGACGGGAAGGATTGGCTCCCGATGATCGGTTCGGGGCCAAGCCCGGATGATGTGAACTGTCTCCAGGTCTTCCGTGGCAGCCTGATCGCCGGCGCCGACTGGGGCGGGTCGGGACACGCACTTTCCCGATGGAACGGCGCCCAATGGGAGAAGATCGGCGAGCCGAACGGCAGCGTGCTCGCGATGGCGGTGCTGGGGGACGAGCTCATCGTGGCCGGCCAATTCGACTTCATCAACAGCGTCGCGTGTTCAGGTCTCGCGCGTTGGGACGGGCTGGCCTGGCGACCGCTGGGCGCTGGCGACCTCAACGGTTGGGTCGGAACGTGCGCGGTGTATGACGGTGAGCTGGTCGCCTCCGGATCGTTCCAGACGCCCGAAGGACTGCGGCAGCTCGCGGCGTGGAACGGTTCGCAATGGCGAGCCCTCGGTCCGGCGAACGCGCGAGCCAGAGTGCTCAGAGTGTGCAACGGGGAGTTGTTCGCCGGCGGTTACTGCACGACCTGGGACTGCGAGACGCACAACGGTGTCGCGCGCTGGGACGGCGCGCAATGGGTTCCGCTGGGCGCCGGGATGGACAACATAATCTTCGCGATCGGCGCCTACGGCGACGACCTGATCGCCGGCGGCAGGTTCAAGCAGGCCGGCGACCGCGCCGCCGAGGCCATCGCGCGCTGGGACGGAACCTCGTGGAGCCCGATGGGGGCCGGAATCTACGGCGAAGTGCTCTGCCTGGAGGCGTACGGGGACGAGCTCGTGGTCGGTGGGGATTTCTACCGCGCCCACCGCGAACCCTCCACCGACTGGGCCCGCTGGGGCCCGCCGTTGGACATCCGGATCGTGAGTGGTCCAGCCTCTTCTGGCGCGTGCGCCGGCGCGCCGATTGCAATGACGGTCATCGTCGAGGCCGATTCAACCGTTTCGTGCAGGTGGCGGAAGAACGGTGTTCCGCTCAGCGTGACTGATCCCCGCGTACGAGCCTACACGACGCACAACGGTCTGGCCAGTGTGCTCGTGATCGCTGAGGTCAGCCCGGATGACGCAGGTACCTATGAATGCGTCGTCTCCAACGAGTGCATGTCCGTGATCAGCTCGGGCGCCGTGCTTGCCGTTTGCTTCGCTGACGCCAACTGCGACGGCTTCGTCAACGGCCTTGACTTCGACGCCTTCATCTCCGCCTTCGAATCCGGCGACCCCGCCGGCGACATCGATCGCAGCGGCTTCGTCAACGGAATCGACTTCGACCTCTTCGCCGAGGCCTTCGCCGCGGGCTGCTGATCTCGCGTCGAAGAAGCGAGTCTTCACCAGCACCCATTCCGATGCACCTCTTCACCTCCCCACCTCACCACCTCCCCAAGTCCCCACCTCACCCTCCCTTCAGGCGCGAAAGCATGTGCCTGACCTTCTCGCCGAGCGTGAACTCGCTGAGGTCCTTCAGTTCACCCGCATCCAGCAGGATCCCGCCGCACACCGTGCAGGCCATCTCCTCGACGTGCTCCTGCTTGATGTCCACGAGCCTGATGAGGGGCGAGCGGCAGCGGGGGCAGACCAGGGCGCCCAGGGCCCGCACGCCCGTGTGGCGGCCGGTTGCGCCGATGTCGAGCTGCTTAACGTAGTTCCTCGCCTGCCCCGACTCCAGCACCTTGTCGAGTTCGAGCGCATCGAACCACATCGCCCCGCAGCCGGCGCAGCGGTCGATCTCCATCCCCGCGGCGGCCACCTTCTCCATGTACATCGAGTCCTTCGGGCACCGCAGGCGCGGGTCCTGCTCGTCGCCCTTCATGCGGCCGTGGATCCGCGGGTCATCGGCGTCGTGCACCGTGGGCTGGTACTTCGCGGGCGGCGGCTCGGACTTGGGGGTCCGGCGCGGAGGCGTGTTGGGGTCGTGCGGCGTAGCCATCGCCGCAGTATACCGGCCGGCTCTCAGGGAGATCCCCTCGTCGAGTCCTTCGAGTCCTTCAGTTCAATCGCCTTTCCCTCTTCTCCGCGTCCCTCCGGGTGCTCCGCCCCTCCGCGTTCTCTTCTTCGCTCCGTCAGCAGCCGCCCACGAACGCCAGCACAAACGCGTCGAAGTCTTCGCCGTTCACGAACGTATTGCCGTCGAAGTCCGCGCCTGCATCGCCCAGCTCGAACGCCGCGATGAACTCGTCGAAGTCCTCGCCGGTCACGAAGCCGTCGTGGTTGAAGTCCGAC
>CAZPPG010000169.1:0-4185 GCA_964588385.1 uncultured Phycisphaeraceae bacterium | reverse complement strand
CTGGGGGCGAAGTAGGGGGAGAGCATCCGCTTCCCAAGGCGAGCGGGCCTGAAATGGGGACAATCTGAGCTGAGCGAGTTAAGGGACGTCGCGAGAAGTAAGTACGAAGCGCCCCAACGTGATAGTCGCGTTGGGGCGCTTCGTGTCCATGGACTACAGTGGTCTGCGCTGGCCGTAAAGGGACGGCGAGACCGTAGCCGCCGTAGCCGAGACTGTCCGAGCGTTCGGGGGCCGAATGACGCACCAGAACTTCTATGTCTTGGTCGCCGGGCTTCAAGTCGAAGGCGATAGCTTTCAGCTCGCAGACGGCGTGGCCCTGCGACGCCTTCAGGATCCCTTTACCGTCTTCGACCTCGCCGCAACTGGAGTGGCGGGGTTCAAGGAGTGGGCGGCCCTGACGGCGTTCGTCCCGCGCTGTACATGCGAGATCGAATCCGCGGCCGATAGCTCCTTGACTCCTGGCTACGACACGCTGAATCGGGCGTGGCTGGTCGCTGCCCTGATCAGCCTTCGCGGCTTCGGCGGCCATCTGTGTGTCGCCCACGCTAGCTACTCGTGGCGACTCATCGCGGGACATCAAGAGCGAACTCGGGACATCTTTGAGGCGCAACTGCGTGAGGAGGGCCCCGAGGCGGCCGTGCGTCGATCGCGGAGGGAACTGCCTCCGCTTGAGGCTGGACTTCTCGATCACAGCATTCGCACGCTGGTTGAACGAGACCGGCGGACCGGCACATTCTCAGCTGAAGATGCCGCCTGGGTTCGCGGGCACTTCGGCGCATTCAACTCGCTCGCGGCTGGGAGCAACGCATTCCGATTCGCCCTTGAGGCCGCAGTGGACTGGCGGATTCAGAGGGACCAACGAGCGGCAATCGCCCGGCTGTGGGCTGGGATCGAGGCCATCTTCGGAATCAAGGCGGAGCTCGTATTCCGGCTGTCTTTGCTCGCGGCTTCGTTGCTCGAAGACAGAGGCGCCGAACGAGAGAAGCGCTACAGGGCGGTGAAGCGGCTGTATGACCAACGCTCGAAGGCGGTTCATGGTAGCGAACTGCTGCCGGAAGCGCTCAGCGACACCATGAACGAGAGCTATGCACTTCTGCGATCCCTCCTCCTGATGATTATCGACAGAGGCAGTGCGCTTACAGAGGGAGACCTCGATAGGGCCTTGACGCACTAGCCCGCGCGTTGAAGTGGCGCGGAGAACTCGCGATGTCTGGCCGCGTGCGCTTGACGATCCCACCGCAACACTAGCGCCCAGCCGGAAGTATGGCGGAGGGCCAGCGTTCTCGGGCAATCGGCACGGGCGAAGACAAGCAGGTTGAGGCGTAGGTTCACGAGCGCGCTGTCGAGCGGCGTGAGCCCATTCGTTCGCGTGAACGGAGTTAGATGTGCGAGGGTAGGGTCGACGGAAGTGTCCGCAGCTGGGGCACGGCACACAAGGCGCGAAAGACAGACGCAATGTCTGGAGGAGCTAGGGAATGGCGTCCAGAGGCGGCCTGGTAAACCTCGATGCGATGATCGCCCGCGCGGACTTTGCCGCGGAGGAGCCCGAGGATTCAACGGTTGAGCAGATCGGTAACATCTCGCTTAGGGACTTCATGCGAGGGGCACTCATCGGGCCCAACCTGAGAAAGCCCGACTTTCAACGCGAGACCAATCATTGGTCTCCCGAACAGGTCGTCTCCCTCCTGGAGTGCTACGCAAACGGAGACCTGATTCCTTCGGTCATCCTGTGGAAATCCCCAAGGCACCTGTTCGTCATCGACGGTGGCCATCGACTCAGCGCACTCCGGGCGTGGGTCGAGGACGACTACGGAGATGGGCCATTGTCTCAAGCGTTCTTTGGCTATGAAGTGTCGCGCGAACAAAGGTCAACAGCCGCCAAGACGAGGGCCCTGATCAACGGTCGCTTGGGCAGTTGGCAACACTTCCACGCGAGATCGCAACAAACGGACCTGGCTCCAGAGGATCGTCGCCGAGTGAACGCGGTGATCACTCGGGCGCTTCCGATCCAGTGGGTTACGGGCAACGCAGACAAGGCAGAGAGTTCCTTCTTCAAGATCAATACGGAGGGTACGCCGCTCGATGAGATCGAGGAGTTGCTCCTCCGGAACCGACGGAGGCCAGTCGCGATCGCCGCGCGTGCAGTGATTCGAGCGGGCAAAGGTCACCGCTACTGGTCGTCGTTTCCCCTCGAAGTTGCAGCAGGGATCGAGGAGAAGGCGAAGGAGTTGCACGACATTCTGTTTGAGCCGGAAGTCAGTCGGCCCGTGAAGACGTTGGATCTCCCGCTGGGCGGGGCCAAAGGGTTCCGTACCGCCTTGCAGGTCCTCATTGACTTCATTCTTATTGCCAACCGCAACCAGGCCGGCGAGCCAGCCAGGGTCGAAGATCAGTCCGAGGACGAGGACGGTTCTGGAACGATGGAGGCTCTCCGGCGCTCGCTACGACTAGCGCAGCGAATCACCGGGAATGATGCCGGGAGCTTGGGGCTCCATCCTGCGGTCTACTTCTACGGGCCAACTGGGCGTCACTCGAGCCCCATGTTCATGGGAACGTTGTCACTGATTGGAAAGCGGCTTGCTGACAACGATCGCGAGTTCTTCCGCAAGTTCACCACCGTGCGTGCCGCACTTGAGCAAGTGCTTGTTGGGCACAAGGACCTGTTGGCGACCGTGCTGCAAAAGCATGTGAGCACGAAGCGCACGATGAGCTACCACAAGCTGCTCGAAAGCGTGGTCAACAAGCTCGTCGCTGGTGAGTCGCCAACGGAAGAGTGGCTAATCTCCGAGTCGGGTCTGCGGGGAAAGCTCGTGACTGGCGACTCGCGCGCCCAAACTCCGCGGTTTTCCGACGAGACAAAGAGCGAGGCATTCATCACCACGGCTCTCGCAAGTGCTCCAAGGTGTCCCGTGTGCGGTGGCTACCTTGACCCAGAGAAATCCGTCTCCTATGACCACGTCGACCGAGTCCGCGACGGCGGCCTGGGAGACGTCTCAAACTGTCAGTTGGTTCATCCGTTCTGCAACACAGCCGTGAGGCAGTGACTCTTGGCATAAACAGGCATAACTCAAAGACCGTGGACGGCGGTGGACAGGGCTGGACACACCGGAGGGCGGCGCTCGGGCGCTGCCCTTCACGCTTTCCAGGGCGGCCGTGGATGGGTGCTGCACGGCCGTTCTCGGGGCTGCTAGGCTCCCGGCACGCGACGTCCTGCGACTTGCTTCGGCGAATGGAAAGGAGCGCTGACAATGCCGAAGCTCCCGAAAGGGATGTTCCGCAGGACAGGTCGACCGGGCTGGTACATCCGGCTCTTCCGGGGTGGTCGCGAGCGGTGGGTATCGCTCGGGGCCGACTTCAACAAGGCGTGCGACCAGGCACGGGCTCTCGCCGCAGGACTTCCGGTTCCCACGAAGGGTATGGGCACGGTGGGCGAGGCGGCAGAGCGTTGGGTCGAGTCGTACGTGCGGACGCAACGGAGCGCCAAGGGCCGCCAGCAAGCGGCCCAGCGGGTTCGCGACTACATCGAGCCGTTCTTCGGGGCGCTGGCCCTGGAGCGGGTCACGCGCGAGGACGTGAGGGCGTTCCGGCTGCACCTGGAGGGGCGGACCTCGCTCAGCCTGACGAGCGTGTGGCACGTGCTGTCGGACGTGCGCTGCTTGTTCCACTGGTGCGAGGACTCGGGGCTGATCGAGCGGAGCCCGTTCCCAAGGCGGGTGATGCCGAAGCTCTAGGAGCGGTTGCCGGACCGGCTGACCGAGGAAGAGGCGGCGAAGCTCGCCGCGTTGCCGGACCCCCACGGGTTCGTGTGCCGCCTGGCACTCGGCACCGGGCTGCGGTGGGGCGAGCTGTGCCGGGCCCAGGCAGCGGACGTGAAGCGGCTGCAGCTGCCGGGCGCGGTCGAGGGGCAGTGGTTCCTCGAAGTCTCGAACACGAAGAGCAGGAAGGTCCGGCGGGTGCCGCTCTCGCCGGGGCTGGTGCGGGAAGTGCGGACCCGTGTCGGGCGGCTGGTGCCCTACGCGGAAGGCTCGCCGGGCTCGTTCGCGAAGGCGGCGGGACGGCTGGCCTGGGTCGCGCACTTCCACGTGCACCGGATGCGGCACACGTTCGCGTGCCAGTGGTGCGAGCAGGGCTGTCATCAGGCATGCAAAGTTCCCCGGCGATCGGCATTGAAAAGTCCCCACCCGA
>CAZPPG010000168.1:0-4235 GCA_964588385.1 uncultured Phycisphaeraceae bacterium | reverse complement strand
CGCGGGGGCCGGGGCGGGGGGCGATTCGGTCCGTCGCGGGGGCTGGGTCTGAAGGCGGGTGATGGGAAGAACCGGCACCTGGTGATCGTCGAGTCGCCATCCAAGGCGAAGACCATCAATAAGTACCTGGGGCCGGAGTACCTGGTGGTTGCGTCGATCGGTCACGTGCGCGATCTGCCGAGCAAGAACCCCAAGGGTGTGAAGAGCCCGGTGCCGGGCGTGGACCTTGAGCGCGGGTTCCGGCCGACGTACGAGGTGCTGTCGGGCAAGGACAAGGTGATCACGGAGCTGAAGCGGGCGGCCAAGGAGTGCCTGGCTTCGGGGCGCGAGATCTGGTTCGCAACGGACTTGGATCGCGAGGGTGAGGCGATCGCGTGGCACCTGGCGCAGGAGCTGGGTGTGGACTCGAAGGCCGCCAAGCGCGTGGTTTTTCCGGCGATCACGAAGGGCGAGATCCAGAAGGCGTTCAGCAATCCGCATCCGATCGACGAGGATCGCGTGAACGCGCAGCAGGCGCGGCGGATCCTGGATCGCATCGTGGGGTATCAGGTCTCGCCGCTGCTCTGGAAGAAGGTGGCGCGGGGCTTGTCGGCGGGGCGTGTGCAGTCGGTGGCGGTGCGTCTGGTGGTGGAGAGGGAGCGGGAGATCCGCGCGTTCGTGCCGGATGAGCTGTGGTCGATCGGTGCGCTGTTCACGGCGGAGATCGCGGAGGCGGCGGGGCTTGTGAAGGACTGGTCGAAGTTCCTGGCGACGCGCGATGAGAAGGGGAACCCCCCCACTGTCAAGGCGCGGAACGCGTGGCTTGCGGAGCACGGCGCGTTCGGCGGTGAGTTTGTGGAGCTGGGCGGGGAGAAGGTTTCGCTGGAGGCGCAGAAGAACGAGACGGGCGAGCAACTGGCCAAGCGGGCCCGCGAGATCGCGGAGCTGGCCGGATTGAAGAATGTTCGTGTCGAGACGAAGAACGACCCCAAGGGCAGGGGTCCGGCGCAGCACGTGCGGACGATCACCGGCGAGGTGGATGCGTCGACGCCGTATGAGGTGGTGGGGATCGAGACGCGGCGGACGAGTTCGCGTCCGGGCGGGCCGTTCATCACGAGCACGCTGCAGCAGGCGGCATCGACGCGCCTGGGATTCGGCGCGCAGCGGACGATGCGTGCGGCTCAGCAGCTCTACGAGGGTGTGGACATTCCGGGTGAGGGGCCGGTCGGTCTGATCACGTACATGCGTACGGACTCGACGAACATCTCGCGTGATGCCTTGGAGATGGTGCGCGGGTATATCGAGAAGACGTTCGGGCCGAAGTATCTGCCGGAGAAGCCGAACTTCTTCTCGTCGTCGAACAAGGGCGCGCAGGAGGCGCACGAGGCGATCCGGCCGACCTCGCTGGATTATCCGCCGTCGCGCGTGAGGCGTGCCTTGTCGGACGATCAGTTCCGGCTGTACACGCTGATCTGGGAGCGGTTTGTTTCGTGCCAGATGACGCCGGCGCAATGGGATTCCACGGCGGTGATGATCCGGGGTGGGAAGGACGCGAAGCGTCAGGTGACGTTCCGGGCCACGGGACGGACGCTGGTGTTTGACGGGTTCTACAAGGTTTCGGGCGTGCCGAAGGCGGCGGACGAGCAGATCCTGCCGCCGGTCGCGGAGAAGACGCGGCTTGCGCCGTTCGAGATCGAGCCGGTGCAGAAGTTCACGAGCCCGCCGCCGAGGTATTCGGAGGCGTCGCTGATCAAGATGCTGGAGTCTGAGGGGATCGGTCGTCCTTCGACGTACGCGTCGATCATCAGCGTGATCCAGGACCGGAACTACGTTGAGCAGCAGGAGCGTCGGTTCTACGCGACGGATCTTGGCGAGGTGGTGACGGACAAGCTGATCGAGGCGTTCCCGAAGATCATGGATGTCGGGTACACGCGCGAGATGGAGTCGGAGCTGGACAAAGTCGAGGAGGAGCACCTCGATTGGGTTGAGATGCTCAACCGGTTCTATGGGCCGTTCACGGACGCGCTGGCGCACGCGCACGAGACGATGGGTCACGCGCCGGACGAGTACAAGTGTCCGACGTGCGGATCGCCCACTGTGTATCGATTCGGGAAGAACGGGCGGTTTCTGTCGTGCTCGACGTATCCGGCGTGCAACTACGCGAGCCCGGTGGATCGCGAGGGTGTGCCGCGGCCGGCGGCGCAGACGGTGCCGATCGCGTGCATCAAGTGCGGCGCACCGATGACGAAGCGGGTGGGGAAGTTCGGGCCGTTCCTTGGATGCTCTCGGTACGGGGACAAGGTGAATCCGTGCGATGGGATTCTGAACATCGATCGCAAGGGGAAGGTGGTTGCGCCATCGCCTCCGGCGTTGTTGACGGAGTTGCCGTGTCCGACGTGTCAGTCGCCGTTGAATCTGCGGAACGGGGTGCGTGGGCCGTGGCTGGGGTGCTCGAGGTTCCCGAAGTGCCGCGGGAGAGGGAAGTGGGCGGAGCTGGATGAGGCGACGCGCACGGACCTGCTGAAGAAGATGGAGGCGCACGAGGCGGCGAACAAGGCGCCGATCGTGAAGACGACGGACGGCACGCCGCTGACGGATGCATCGGGGAAGGCGTTGGCGACGGCGCCGACGGTGGATGCGCTGGCGGGGATCTCCGCACCGGGGGATGAGGCGCCGGCGGAGGTCGGGGAAGAGGTTGAGGTCTGAGGGGCGGGGTGGTGGGTAGTGGGTAGTGGGTAGTGGGTAGTGGGTGCTGAGGCAGGCCAAGAAATATGCGATCGCCCGTTCTTGTGTAAATCGATGGTTCGCAAGACCTTATGACCTCGCGGCGGAAACGCTTGGGGGCACGGGGTGGCATTCCCTGAATCTTGGGGCACTTTATCGGGTGCGGGTGTGTTGCGCCCGAAGGAGGTCTCTATGCGTTCTGTCTTTTTCGTGGGCGTGGCGTGCGCGCTCGGTGCGGTTGGAGCCGCTCGGGGCGACAACATGATTGTGAACGGCACGTTTGATCTGAGCGTGCCGAACAACGGGTTTGGGAATGGGTGGACCGGAACGGACAACGACGGCGCGGGCGGGTGGCGTTCGTCGGGGGGCAATCCGGGCGGGTTCTACATCATGAACGCCGGCGGCGCGTCGGGATCGGATCCGACGGTCGGTCAGATCGTGACAGGGCTGACCATCGGCGAGTCGTATCGCGTGTCGGGCGATTACTACCTGTACTGGACGACCAGCGGGAGTTTCTCGGCCAAGTCGTTCGGTGCGTTCATCGACGGCGCGACGATGTTCGAGGTGTCGCGGAGCGAGGTCGTTGAGGGGGCGTGGAACGCGTTCACGTTCGACTTCGTGGCGACCGCGGACACGGCCTCGCTGCTGTTCGCGGCGGAGCGGAACGGCACGGACTACGGGTACGCGATCGACAACATCACGCTGGATGTCGTGCCGGGTCCCGGCGCGATCGTTCTGCTGAGCGCGGGCGTGCTGGGAGCGCGGCGGCGGCGTTGAGCGGTTGGCGTATGCATTGCACGAAGTCTGAGATTGAGCGTTGAAGAGGAGGGCTTTCTATGAGGTTTCTGATTGGCATTGCCGCGGGCGCGTTGATTGCGGCGCCCGCGATGGCGGACTTTGACATCATCAATGCCGGCTTTGAAGAGCCGGACTATGCCCCGAACGGATACGGCACCTCTGGCACGACGGGCTGGACCTTGTTTAGCGGCAGCGGCGACTGGGGGTCCTTCTACCCGACGATGGGCAGTTGGGGTTACACATCGCCCTTCGGCGATCAGGTGCTGTACACGAACGGCGTGACGGTACAGCAGACGCTCGCCGATGTCGCGGTTGCCGGGTTGACGTACACGCTCGAGGTGGCCGTGGTGAATCGACCGACGTGGGGCAGCATGAACTACCGGATCGACCTGCTCTTCGGTGACACGATCGTGGGCTCGGACATCGCGACGCTGCTGCCACCGGTCGGCGGGTATCTGACGTCAACGATCTCGTACACGGTGCAGGACGGGGATGCGTTCATCGGGCAGCCGCTGACGATTCGATTGGGCGGTCCGGGCAGCCAGTGCAACTTCGACAACGTGACTGTCAATGGCGTTCCCGCGCCGACGACGCTCGCGCTCCTGGGGCTGGGCGGGCTGGTGGCGACTCGTCGCCGGCGTTGAGGTTTGAGGGCATGATTTCTCGCGCAGCGCCGGCTCCATTGGGGCCGGCGTTGTTCGTTGGGGCAATGGGCAATGGGCAATGGGCAATGG
>CAZPPG010000167.1:0-4245 GCA_964588385.1 uncultured Phycisphaeraceae bacterium | reverse complement strand
ACTCTTGAGTTCATCTCATTCGCCCTCTCCCGCCAGGGCCAGGAGAGCGTGGTCGCCCAGAGCATGTTCGCCATCACGCCCGAACTGGCCCGCGAACAGCTCGCCGCACTCCAGCGCTGAGCGCGGCCTCACGACTCACAGTCGCTCGAACGTCGGCAGCGGCCCGACCAGCGGCAGCGCGTACTCCACGAACGCCCGCGAAACGTTGTTGTGCCCCTGCAGGAACTCCTTGGGCATGTGGCGGGTCTTGGCGGCCACCGCGGACAGCTCCACGCGCTGGTACTCGCTCACGTACGGAGCCCCGTTGTCCATCCCGAGCCAGAGGGTCGAGCCGGAGCCGGGGCGTTTGATCGCGACGCTACCGTCCAGATGCCCCTGCATCGCGAGGCGTGCCGCGAACTGCCCGCTGCGCCGCGCCTCAAGCCGATCGACAGGGGAGGTGTCGGGCCAGCAACGCTGGATGTAGCCGAAGGTGTCGGCGCGGACGCGGGGCGGCTTGCCGCCCGCGGGCGTCAGCTTCTGCTTGATGAGATCGGCGAGTTGGTCGCCCAGCGCGCCCGATCCGGACAACTGCACGTTGCCGTGGGCATCGACCTGCCCGCCCTTGATCAGCGTGGCGCCGATCGGCGTGCCGCTCTTGTCCGAGATCCCTTCCGAGACGACGATGTGGCAGCGTCCCTTCTTCGCGTACACGGCCTCCACATCCGAAAGGAACGTGTCGGTGTCGAAGGGAACCTCGGGCACGTAGATCAACTGCGGACCGTCCGTCGACTCACCCATGATGTGTGGATTCAGGTGGCGATCGTGGCGACGCGCGAGCGCGCTGGCCGCGGTCAAGAACCCGGCGTGCCGACCCATGACCACATTGATCTTGATGCCGGGGAGGGAGATGTTGTCCATGAAGTCGGCCATGCACGCCATGGCGACGAACCGAGCCGCGGAAGGAAAGCCCGGTGTGTGGTCGTTCTCCATCAGGTCGTTGTCGACGGTCTTCGGCACGTGGAAGCAGCGCATGTCATAGCCGGAGGCGAGCGCCATCTCGCGAACGATGCGGCAGGTGTCGCTGGAGTCGTTGCCGCCGATGTAGAAGAAGTAGCGGATGTCGTGCTTCCTGCACGCGTCGAGGATTCTCTCGCAATAGGCCCGATCCGGCTTGTCTCGTGTGGAGCCCAGCCCCGCCGAGGGCGTGAAGGCCAGCCGGTCCAGCACGTCCTGGTGCGTGTCGGTGAAGTCGTGGAAGTCGCCCTTGGTCAGGCCGCGCACGGCATGCTTCATGCCGAGCACCTTTGACACGTGGCCCGAGGCCTGAAGGCCCGAGCGCAATCCCTCGACCACGCCGACGAGGGATTGGTTGATGACGGCGGTCGGGCCGCCGGACTGGCCGATTGCTGCGTTACCACGGACAAGGTTGGGCATGGCGGAACTCCTCAAGTGGGCCGTATGGTAGATGGTCAGAGCGTCATGCCGAAGATGACCTTGTCATCTCCCGGGGCGTAGAAATCTTTCAACATCGCTTCCTGCTTGTAGCCCAACTTCTCATAGAACCGACGAGTTGGCTGGTACTGCTCGCGGCCGGAGGTCTCCGCAAAAAGCCGCCTGCCGCCCAGCGCACGGATCCTGGCTTCGGTCTCGCGTTGCAGGTAGGTGCCGAGCCCCTTGGTGCGCAGGTCGTTGTGGACCGCGATCCAGTAGAGGTCGAACGTGCCCGAGGTGCACGGCGTCTCGCCATAGCACGTGTAGCCGATGGTGCGCATCGCGTGGTGCGGGCGCGGGTCGGGGATCTCCGCGAAGAGAAACCGGTACCCGTCGTACGGACCCTTGGCGAGCGTCTCGGTCACAAGCTCGCACGCAATCTCGATCTCGCCGGGGTTGAAGAACCCGGTGCTGGTCACGATCGCACGGACGCTGTCGACGTCGGCCTTGGCGACCGTCTCGCGCAGCGTCAGCCCGGGGAGCGTTGTGTGGATCGGTTCGCTCTGGGGTGTCATCTTTCGGCTCCGCTTGTGTGACCCGGTCGCTCCGTGCGTGTCGCGGCGCACCTGACGATCCGCTCGATGGCCGCGGCGTACGTGATGCCGGCACGCTCGAGCGCCGCGGCGAACCCGGCATCTGGTGCGATGCACGGATTGGTGTTCACCTCGAGGATCCACGGTTCGTTCCGCTGGTCGATGCGGACATCGACGCGTGCGTACCCGGAGAGCCCGAAGACCTCCCAGGCGCGGCGCGCCACGCCGCGGAGGCGATCGAGGAGCGCGGCGTCCTCGCGCACGAAATCGAATCGGCGGACCGTGCGTCGGTACTCCTCGCTCGACTCGTCCCACTTGGCGCGGTAGCCGATGACCTTTGGTTTGTGCGATCCGTATCCCTCGAACACCATCTCTGCGGGTGGCAGGATCTCCGGCACGCCGGGCGTCCCCTCGGCCTCGATCAGCGAGAGGTTGAACTCACGCCCGTCGATGAACTTCTCCGCAAAGCCATCGCCCCCGAGCGCGGGCAGACGGCGGGTGATCTGGGCTTCGAGTTCATCGCGCGTGGCGACGCTCACGACGGAGTCCTCGTCGAGTCCGATCGACGCGTGCTCCCAGACGCTCTTGACGATCCATGTTGCAGCTTTGGGAAAGGCCCCGCCGCCGACCGTCCCCCCCACGGTGTGGGTCGCGACGGCGCGGCGTGACGGGTCGAGTTCGATCCAGTCCGCGGTTGGAAGATTCGAGCCGCGCATCAGGCGCTTGGCGGTGAGCTTGTTGGCCGTGATGAACGTCGCGCTGGAGTTGTTGCCCGTGAAGGGAATCGAGAGCGACTCGAGCAGGAGCGGGACGAGCGGGCAGAGGCGGCCGCGTGAGGCGAGCGTCTCAACGAGGTTGAAGACGATGTCGGGAGGGTCGCGTGTGAGCGTTGCTTCGAGCGCGGCAAGATCGAGGGTGCAGGCCAGACGGGAGACGCGATGGCCCTTGGCACGGAGCGCGACATCGACCGCGGCGACCTGCGCCAGGCCGTCCTGCGCGTCGGGCGGCGCATCGGCGGGAACATGGTCGTGGAGGATGAGGATGTTCATGGGGATGGCACGCGTTCGAACGCGGACTCAAGGACCCAGCGGATGAGATCCTCGTACGGAATGTTCGCGTAGCGGCAGAGAAAGGGAAGATCCGACCATTCCGGGTTGAGGCCGGGGAGGGGATTGACCTCGATGAACGCGGGCTTGCCGTGGCGGTCGGTGCGGACATCGACGCGTGAGACGTCGCGGCAGCCGATGCCGCGGTAGGCGGCGAGCGCGAGATCGGCGGAGGCGTTTGCCTCCGCATCGGTGGCGATGGAATACGAGACCTTGCCGATCCAGTCGTCCTTGTTCGCGCTGGAATAGAAGTTGTGCGGGGCGTTCGGGCCGATGTGGATCTCCATGCACCCGATCACGCGGGCCTTCGTGCCGGTGCCGACGATGCCGACGGTGAACTCGCGACCGGGCAGATACTCCTCGACCAGGACGGGCTGCTTGTACTGCTCGAGCAGTGCGAGGCAGGCCTCGCGCAGCGCGGCGGCGGACTCGATGCGCGAGCGGCCGGTCACGCCCTTGCTTGAGCCCTCGGCGACCGGCTTGGCGAAGAGCGGATAGACCAGATCGACGGAAGCCAGATCGGCCTCACGCTCGATGACCGCGAAGGCGGCGGTGTTGATCCGCATGTCGCGGACCACGCGCTTGCACATGGCCTTGTGCAGCGTGAGCGCGCAGACAAGCGGGTCGCTGAAGGTGTAGGGAATGCGGTAGGCGTCGAGGAGCGCGGGGACTTGGGACTCGCGCCCGATGCCGTGCATGCCCTCAGCGATATTGATCACCAGATCCCAGCGCTCGCCGGCGACGAGGCGCGCGGCAAGCTCCTTGACGTGTCCGATGCGCGTGGTGCGGTGGCC
Source organism: uncultured Phycisphaeraceae bacterium (assembly GCA_964588385.1). Lineage (GTDB taxonomy): Bacteria > Planctomycetota > Phycisphaerae > Phycisphaerales > UBA1924 > JAHBWV01. The sequence goes on along the minus strand of CAZPPG010000167.1, from coordinate 339 downwards.
CATGGACTCGGCGACGCGCGCGAGGGCATCCACGGTGACGGGGCTGTCCAGCTCCAGGCACTCGTCCTTGGAATACCCCATCGCGAGGTACGCGTCTTTCAGGTCGTATGTCAGCCCGATGTGCATGGCCCAAGCGTATGGATGGGTCGTCCGCACGCGGCGGCGGGGTGTCAGGCGGGGTCGCGGGCGCGCGGAAGGGGCTTCGAAGGCGAAGCGAACGCAGAGGTGTCAGAGGAACGCGGAGGGGGAGAACGGTCGAACGCGGAGGACGCGAAGGCGGAGTCCGCATCGTCCTTGAGGGACGATGCGAGGGGGAGGTCAGGGAGGACGCCAGCGGGG
>CAZPPG010000166.1:0-4284 GCA_964588385.1 uncultured Phycisphaeraceae bacterium | reverse complement strand
AAGTCACGTGTGGGTGGAGGGACTCCGAAGTCCGATCCCTGTCACCCGTAATAGGCGAGGTGTGGACATCGGAGCATTGGTGCGCGAGCGACTGGTTTACGCTCCGCTCCGCGATGACCCGCTATCCCAGCGAATCGACGATGCACTTCAATTGTTGCAGCCTCTTGAAACCGGATCCCGTGCGACGGCGATAGGCGGAGGCTGGGCGGCATTGGAGGCGCTGCTTGTCTCGCCGGGCGAACAACCGAAGGCGATCGCGGCCGAACGCCTTGCAGCGATTGTGACCTGCTCGTGGCCTCGGGCCGAGTTGACGACGCTTTCGTACGCCCACTCCGGCGGCAATGACGCCCTCGCGGCCCAGTTGGCTGCGGCTGGAGACAATCTGGAGAGAAGTCGGCTTGTGGCCGACGCGATCCGGGCGGGCAACCAATTGGTGCTTGGCGCAGATGGGCACGTGGCTGCCGCTGCACGACTGGACGAAGCGCTGCGCTCGCCCTCGAAGGTGATGTCCACGATTCGCGACTACGTAGCCACCGCCCTCAGAAGGCTGTATCGCCAGCGGAATTTGACTCTTCATGGCGGACTTGTGTCGGGCGCAGGGCGCACCGCAACCCTTCTAACGGTTCCAGCTCTGGTCGGCGCGGGCTTGGATCGGATAGTCCACGCGTACTTCGTGGAAGGTCTTTCTCCAATCGAATTGGCGGCGCGTGCCGAACTACGGCTGGCGCTACTCGAAGCAGCGGGTGGCCCGCACCTTTGCGAGCTGCTTGAGCCGTATTAGGGGCAGGTGCTTGGCAGTCGCCGCTTCCGTGCTAGGTTCTGGTCGGATGAAGCACATCAAGAAAGCGCTCGCGAACCTCCAGTCGGTGTTTCTTGAGACGGTGGGGCTGGCGCTGATTACCCTCGGCATTGCCCAGATCCATGGCCCAGCCGCGCTCGTTTTCGCAGGCGCATGCCTCGTCTTCATCGCGCAGGGTATGGACCAGGAGGAGTGACACTTCTTAGGAGCGCCGCCGCCGGGATCGGGCTGAAGGCTTTCCCCTTCGGGGGCCAGACCGCGACATCTGGCCTGCGCCCGGGCCTCGGCACGCTTCCTCTGGTCGGCGGTGTGTCGCAGTCCTACGAACAGATGTACCGCGGGCAGCTCTGGCTGAATGTCGTGATCAACAAGCTCGCGCGCGGGATCGGTCGGCTGCCGCTCAAGATCTACGCCCTCGGCACCGACGGTGAGCGGCTCCGCCAGCGGAACGGCTGGCTCGCGGACTCCCTGGCGCGCCCGATGCCGGGCAAGCCGCCGTTCGCCTGGAAGCAGGCGATCGTCGGGAACATCTGCGTTTACGGAAACGCCGTCGTCGTGAAGATTCGCCCTGGACCGGGCAAGCCGCCCACCGAGCTGTGGACATCGTCGTTCCGCTTCTGGGAAGTCGTTCCGGGGAGCACGGCCCCGGTCGAGGCTTACGTCTTCCACGGCGCGTCGGGCCAGCGACTGGCCTTCGCGCCCGAAGACGTATTGCACTTCAAATGGTGGGGAACCGGGAACGACCTAGCCGCGTTCTCACCGATGGAACCACTGCGGCGAACGCTCATGATCGAGGACGCCGCCCAGCGCCTCACGGCGGCCTCGTACGAAAACGGCGCGCGTCCCTCGGGCGTGCTCGTTACGGACCAGCAGCTCAAGCCGGACACCGCGAAGCGGCTGCAGGAGCAGACGACCTCACTCCACGGAGGCGTCGACAATGCCTTCAAGCTAGCGGTCCTCGAGGGCGGACTCGACTGGAAGCCGATGTCGCATTCGCTCGTGGACGCCCAGGTGATCGAGACGCGTCGGCTAACCCGCGAGGAGTGCGCGGCCGCCTACGACGTCCCGCCGCCAGTCGTCGGCATCCTCGACCGCGCGACGTTCAGCAACATCACCGAGCAACACATCATGCTCTACCAGGACACGTTCGGGCCGTGGCTGACGATGATCGAGGAGACGTTGCAGGCGCAACTCATCGACCCGGAGCCCCTGTTGGACGGACAGTACGTCGAGTTCGACCTGAACGAGGTACTGAAAGGCAACCCGAAGGAGCGCTTCGAGGCCTTGAAGGCCGCGGACTTTCTCACGCCCAACGAGAAGCGCGTCCTGGAGAACCGCGATCGCGTGGATGACCCGCGGGCGGACATGCTCTGGATGCCCCTAAACATGATGCCAATCGGGGAGGGTGCCGTGGCGATGGAGGAGCGGTTGGCGCGACTGCAAGCTGCGAGGGCGTCTGGGGAGGAGCGATGATCCCGGAGGGACTGCGGCCAATCCGCTGCCAGTCGTGCGGCAAGCTCATCTGCGAGGCGAATGGGACCGTTGTCTTCAGGTGCCCGCGGTGCAAACGTCTCAGCCGCGTCCCTGCGCTCAATCAGGCGGCAACGACGAATTGACCTGTGTGATCGACACAGGCGGCTCTGCGTGAGGCGCGTGCTATAGGCCCGTGGTCAGTTCGCGGATCCTTGGTCCCGCCCCGAGATCACGGAAGCGGGCCGGGAGCAGGTGCTCAAACGCGAGTAGGGCGGCGAGGCCCGCGCGCGCTACCTGCTTGATTGCCACCCTTACGTCGAACTCGTCAGCGGTCAACATCTTGTTCGTGAACACCTGGTCACCATTTCGCTCTTCCCGGTGCATGTTGCCGAACAGCGCCTGAATGTTGGGATGTGCACCGAATTCGATGGACGTTTCATAGATCTCGCGAAGCGCCTTCCCAAGGAGGGGATCAAGCGCATCCACGTCTTCAAGCATCTTGGACGGGCGTGCCGCCGCCGCCGCCTTCCTTCGAGCTTCTGCACCGTCTCCACGTTCCAGCCAGACTTCGAGTTGGTCGGGATGCTTCTGGAAGTGTACCGCGTAGATCGCCCATTCGATGCAGGAGCGAGTCAGCGGGGCGGTGTCTCCTACCTGGCCCGCGATCGCATGGAGCGAAGCGGCTAGGAACGCCGACTGGCAACGGGCAAGGAAGAACGCCGACCATACGTCCTCTGGGTCAGTCAGGTTGTGTCCGACCGTCCGGAACACATCGTTGATGTTGGCAAGTCGGTGAATCCAGTCGGGCATCAACGAGAAGAATCCGAACGTGTTCACGAGGTGTCGTTCGGCGAACTCGGAGAGCGAATCCCGCCCCCAGCCAGACGGCCGACCTTTGATCGCGTCAGGGCGGGCTGTGCTCAAGAGGTAGACGATCTGCTGGTTGATGCTGCGTTCCTCACGCGCAGCCCAGGCTGACAGGCGACCATGGAGGTCTGATGGAACGCGGAGGGTGAGGCGAACTTCGTCGGTCGACGCATCCATGGTGCAATGTTACACCATTTTGGTGTCTTGGCGCACTCTAATCCTGCACATGATCGTTCAGCGCTGACGTCGCTCCTGTCCACCGCACACTCGTTGCGTTCTGGCGCCCGACTGTGTTAGGTCGTGAACCAGAGCGCCAAGCGCGCCAACGCCGGAGCCCCCCGCGGGCCGGAGCGAAAGTTCCGGCCCGTTTGTTTGGCCGGAGAAGGGGGCAGCCGGTGCGGATCGAGTGGAAGTCCGAACGCGTGGGCGTCGCCCGTTGTCCGGCCGACTTCAAGCTCCTCGGTGAAGGCGAGCCGGCTGGCAGCTTCGAAGCCTATGTAGCCGTCTTCGGCACGCCCGATCGCCCCGACTTCTTCGGCGACTCCGACGTGATCGAGCCGGGCGCCTTCACTCAAACACTCCAGGAGAAGGGCCTCCCACCGGTTGTCTGGTCCCACGTCTGGACCATCCCGCCGGTAGGTCAGGCGCTCCAGGCCGTCGAAGACCCGAAGGGCCTCCGCATCAAGGCGCGCCTCTTCCTCGAAGACGACGGCATCAGCGGCCAGTACGCCCGCTCCATCCACACCGGCATGACCGCGACCCCGCCGGTCGTGCGGGAGTTCTCGTTTGCCTTCGAGGCGCAGGAATGGAGCGACGAGAAGGCCGCGAACGGCCAGCACATCCGCCACCTGAAGCGGCTTGAGCTCTTCGAGGTCGGGCCGGTGCTCGTTGGCCGCCACCCGGACACCGAGCTCATCGGCGCCAAGTCTCTCGCCCTGAATGCGCCACCGGAACCGCTCGACGCGGTTGCGGTCGTACGCGCCCTCAATGCCAAGTCCCCGTCCCATCTCCGCGCCCGCTGGGACGCAGCCCTCAACCCCGCCAGGAGGCAGCCATGAGCATGACCATCTCGATCGACAACCTGCGCACCGCCCTGCGCGACACCAACGCCAAGGCTGCCGTCGCCTTCGCCGATGCCGAGAAGC
>CAZPPG010000165.1:0-4290 GCA_964588385.1 uncultured Phycisphaeraceae bacterium | reverse complement strand
TTCCGCCGGACCATTGGCACAATCCTGAGGCTCGCCTGCGTGCTTCCCGTCGGTCTTCTCGTCGCTGGGTGCACCGGCGGACCGGACCCTCGCATCGGCGGAAGCCGTCCCGGTTGTCGAGCGTGTTGTCCTCTCGATCGCGCCGAGAAGCTACGACATCCGGCGCGGGAACGCGGCGTATTGGCGGGGCAAGGAGTACAGCGGATGGTTCGAGCGTTGGAACGACGAACGCTGCGCGGGTTGTTTCCGCCTTGTCGTCTCTCCGGGCCCGCAACGCGTCGAGATCCGCAATGTTTGGTCGAACGGCTCGAATGAACTGCTCGTTGCCGACTTTGTCGCGACGGCCGGCAAGCACTACGTCTTCCGTAGCGCGCAGCGTCCCGATCCCTCACTGAAGCCCACACCCGGTCTTTCGGCCGCGGAGGCCGCCGGGTGGCTCGTGCTCAGCGGGACGCTGCAGGCAAGCGGGCTCTATGTCCTCCCCCTCCTTCTGAATCAGCCGCAAGAGCGACCGAAAGGGATGCTCTGCTACGCCTGGGTCGAGTGCGAAGGCGAGGTCGGACCGGTCGTTTCACTCACCCCTCTGCCCATGCCGAAATAGGCGCGCCCGCCCCTGGACGCCAAAGCGATCGCCGTGATCTGGCGCGCCAGCGAAAACGGCCACTCGCTGAATTCGGCCCGCTCGGATATCCCTATCGGCGCCGCCGCGATGCGCCCGCGAGCATCGCCCCGCCGATCAGCGCCACGCCCGCCGGCCCGGGCACCTGCACACCCTCAATGGTGAACGAGAGGTCGGTCGGGCTCCCGAACGCGCTCGGATCGCTGGAGGGCACCCAGCCCGGTCCGCCGTACGGCCAGTAGTGCGACTCCAGACCCTGCACCGCGCCGTTCCCCGCCGACGCGAAGTACGTGCGCTCGAGGACTGAGGTTTGGCTCCCGTACCAGCGCACCCAGTACCGAGCGTTCGGCGCCAGGCTCACCGGCAGCCCCGTCGCGCTCACGTCGTACACGAAGAGGCTCTGGTTGTTGATCACCGTCGAACCGATCATCACACCCGGAGCGCCTGAAAGCGTTGTGATCAGCGAGCCCGGCGTTCCCAACCCGCTGTCATCGAAGATCGACACGGAAAAGCGGTTCGGCTGGATGTTCGAGATCACCCGCCCGTGCACGGCCTGGATCTCATAGTTTCCGCCGAATCCCAGGGGCAGCACGAAGTCATCCGCCGCCTGGTCCACCGGGAAGAACAGCAGCTGATCGCTTGAGGAGAGCCCGCCAATACCGTCCCACCCGCCCGTGTCCCACAGGACCGCCCCGCTCGCGTGAGCAGCGAGCACCACGGCGCCGAGCACGCCGACGCCGGAACCCTGACGAATCATCATTGTCTCTCTCCTTGTCGTGATGCGTGCAGCGAGACGGGAAGACCGAATCGCGCCGCAGCGGTGAACGAGACAACGTACGCGCACCTCGCGCGCTGTGCAAAGTTTTTTTCACAGATTTGTTGCACGACCTCGAAACAGCTTTCCGTTCGGGAAAACCCCAGGTCGCCGAAACAAAGCCGCGATGCGACGGAATGTCTTCAACGACAAGCACTTAGGAATACACAACGGCGGGCCGACGCGGCGATGTCCGGCTCGCGGCGTCGGAATCGTCCATTAATCCTTCATCAAGGACTCCGAGTTTGCGTGGCAGGAGGGCGACGGCGGGCAACAGGTCGGTGACGGACGATGTCGCGCAGTTCACCCGCCAACGGAAGGAGCATCAGAGCCTTCGACTCATTCGCCAAGTTGACGGCATTGCTGCGTTGGCACGGGATCGAATTCGATCCCAGGGACCCGGAGTGAGCGGGGCGGGTGGAGCGCCTACCCCGCTGGGGGTAGAAAGCGGCAGATGCAGAGGGTTGAGTGTTCGTGCACCAGGGGTGCAGAGCCACCCCTTGCAACATTCGTGCATCCCTACGGGATGCGGCACGTGCTGGCGATCCGCGCCCCGCCGCTACGATCTCCCACGATGACGCACCCCGAGCACCCCGACGATACCACGGCCGAGGGCGCGATCCAAGGGAGCATCGTCGCCCGGTTCAACCCGCTCTACCGACCCTACCTCGTCGTCACCATCGGCCTCACCATGGCCCTCACCTGCATCGGCCTGCCGCTGGCGATCATCTGGTTCTGCGGCGTGGGGGCGTGGTGGGCGGGGCACTACTTCCACAAGCTCAAGTGCGAACTCGACGGCAAGACCCTGCGCTTCCGCAAGGGCATCCTCTTCCAGGTGGAGAAGACCATCCCGCTCGAGAACATCCAGGATGTCACGTTCATCGAGGGGCCGATCCTCAAGAAGTACAACCTCGCGACCCTGAAGTTCGAGACCGCCGGCCACAGCGCGGGCCACGCCCATGACATGCGCCTCACGGGGATCATCGATGCGCACGAGTTCCGCAATCGGATCATCGGGGCCCGCGAGAGGCTGCTCGCCCGCCTGCGCGCCGGGGCGGCGAACGCCGCGCCGAAGGAAGATGACGTGCTGAACCGGATCGCCGCGAGGCTGGACGAGATCGCGACGATGATGCGCGAAAAGCGGTAGGCGTCTCCCGGCGCGCGCCATGCCCGCTTCTACCCTCCGCCATGATCCAGTGGCTCAAGGACCACCAGGCGATTCTCTATTCCCTCGGCGGCGCCTCGGTCGCGATCTTCATCGCGTCACTCTTCATCGGCCCGTGGCTGGTCCTCCGCATCCCGCCGGATTACTTCACGCACCGGGTGCGCCCGCCGGCAGTGTGGGCCGGGAAGCGGCGCGCGGTCCGCATCACGGTCCTGGTCGTCAAGAACCTTGTCGGCCTTGTCCTCCTCATCGCCGGAGTGGCCATGCTTGCCCTTCCCGGGCAGGGCCTGCTCACGATGCTCATCGGCTTCCTACTGCTGGACGGCCCCGGGAAGTATCGCGCCGAGAAATGGCTCATCGCCCGCCCGTTTGTTCATCGACCGATCAACTGGTTCCGGTGTCGGCGCGGGCGCGTGCCGCTCCGGACCGTCGGCGCGGTGCCGTCGGACCCGCGCTGAGCCACGCCACGGACCTGGGGGCAGACCCCCGCGCCGTCGCGTCGCAACCCACGTCCAGATAACGACTTTCGTTGCATTCTTCCTCCGTGGCGCGGACTTCACGCTGGCCACATCCGGGCGCCATCGCCCTGTGCGACACTCGGTCGTCGAAGCCTCGATGTCCGCCAACTCAGGAGGAATGCAATGAAGTTCAAAGGCAAGGACGCCTCGCTCAGACAGCACGTGCAGCGCCTCGAAGCCGCCCGCGAAGCGCGGATAATGAACCGGATCGCCGCCGATGCCGCCCGGGCGGCGGCTCCACCGGTCATTCGCCCCTCGCCCCCCGGGTGCGTGCCGGGGCAGCCCGGCGTCGTCGTCAGGCAGGGTGTGCCCGCCGGGAGGTGCGGTTCCGCGTAGCGGGCGCGGTCGACCCGCTCGGGCTGGCACAATGCGGAGAGTCCGCGCCAATGGCCATGCTCGCCCTGCCCGGACATGCTCATCGCCTCTTACTGCTGGACGGCCCCGGGAAGTACCGCGTCGGGAAATGGCTCATCGCCCGCCCGTTTGTTCATCGACCGATCAACTGGTTCCGGCGTTGGCGCATGCCGCTCCAGACCATGGTTCCGCCGGGCCCGCGCTGAACAGAGCAACGGACCGGACGGCCGCGTTGCTCACCGCGACTGTCGGCTTGCCCTGGACCATTCCCCGTCCAGCGCCGAGCCCTGCTCGTCGCTCAACTCCACCAGCCCACCGAACGGGCGGCGCCAGATGTCCCACGACGCGATGGAACCGCACTCGAACGGCAGGCACCGCTCCGAGCCGTCGCGGGTAACGATCAATCGGTGTGTACGGTCCATCCGGTCGGAGGGGAACAACGGGTCATCGGCCGTTCGAGATTCGACGCGATCGACCAGGAGCCGCCCGCACAGCGCCGGCGTGCCGCGGCTTCCCCCCGTCCGCGTCGCCACCCAGAGCACGTCCCCGCGCTTGAGGGCGCGGAGGCTCGCGTCGCCGTACAGGGTCATGCCCTGCACGTCCGGCGGGCGCCCGCGTTCCTCGGTCGTTCCCTCGAACACGATGGCGTGCATGGGAGTCTCCTGAGCGGGTCGTCTCAGCGGGGCGTCAGCGCCCGGGAGCGCCGTCGCGCTTCGCGCGGACCCGCTTGGCCGCGAGCCGTTCCTTGCCGGGCACCCGGACCTTCCACGCCAGCCCCGCCATCTCCAGGGCACGGATCGCCAGATAGCTGGTATCGAGC
>CAZPPG010000164.1:0-4294 GCA_964588385.1 uncultured Phycisphaeraceae bacterium | reverse complement strand
GTGACCGCGCCGCGGTGCCGCCGCACGAACTTCCGCACGCGGTACACCGTGGACTCCGGGCGCGCCACGAGCGGCCGCCCGTCGAGGTAGCGGCGGACGTCGTCGGCCAGCTCGGCCGGCGTGCGGTACCGCTCCCGCCGGTCCTTGCGGAGCGCCTTGAGCGGCACCCAGTCCAGCTCGTGCCTCAGCTCGCGGACCAGCTCGCCCACGTGGGCGCGCCGGTGGCGCGCGATGTCGTGCGTGGGCGAGCCCGCCCCCCGCGCCGCGGGCCCGGCCTCCCCCGGCTTCACGCGCGGGGCACGCTCGAGCGACGTCAGGCGCGTGCTCGGCTTGGGCGGGTCCACCTCGCGGATCACCCGCTGGATCTCGCGGTACCCCCGGGCGCGGAGCTGGTCGTGGTCGAAGGGCAGCACGCCCGTGAGCAGCTCGTAGAGCACCACGCCCAGCGAGTAGACGTCCGTCCGCGTGTCCACGTCCACCGAGCCCATCTCCGCCTGCTCCGGGGACATGTACTCGGGCGTCCCCACAATCTGCCCCTGCTGGGTGTGCAGGGTCTTGTCGGTGAGCGAGCGCCCGATCGCCTTGGCCACGCCGAAGTCGATGACCTTGACGGCCAGGCCCGACACCGCCGAGCGCGGCGTCGCGCGCTCCGCGCCCTCGGGCCCCTCGAGGAACGACACCAGCAGGTTGCTGGGCTTGAGGTCGCGGTGGATGATCCCCTTCATGTGCGCGTGCTGCACCGCGTCGCACACGGGGATGAAGAGCTCAAGCCGCTCGCGGACCGAGAGGTTGTGGGTGTCGCAGAAGTCCGTGATCGGCGCGCCCTTGACGTACTCCATGACGAAGTACGGCCGGCCCGCGGGCGTCGTCCCCGCGTCGTACACCCGCGCGACGTTGGGATGGTCCATCACCGCCAGGGCCTGGCGCTCCTGCTCGAAGCGCGCGATCACCGCCCGCGAGTCCATCCCCGGCTTGATGATCTTCACCGCGACCCGCTGCACCATCGGCTCGCGGCGCTCGGCGAGCCACACCACGCCGAACCCGCCCTCGCCGATCATCTCCAGCAGCCGGTACGGCCCGATCGAATCGCCGGGGCGCTCGACGGCGGGCGCCGCGGTCGCGGCGGGCCAGGTGGGTGGCGGGTTCGCTCCGTCGCCGCTCATGAGGGGCAGTGTATGCGGCGGGGTTCTGTGCCCGGGCGCCGGGAGGGATCGAGGGAAGGGTCGAAGGCCCGGGCGTGACGACGGCGTGTCTCCATCGACGCGGGAGTTCCGGATCGCGGACACGTACGGCGTCGAGGTCGCCCCCGGATGGGACGACGTGCTGATCCTGGGCGCGGCGGTGGTGATCGACCTGTGCCGCCACGGGGATCGGAAGCGGTGACCCGACGGCGCCAGCCTGTGTGTGCCCGGACGCACCTCGCCCCGTGCACACTCGGGATTACTTTGCACCGGCGGGGGTTGCTTCGATCAACTCAACGGCCTCGCGGAGGAAGGCGTTGCTCTCTTCGTCGTCCTCGTGCGCGGGGTCCTGCATGAGTTCGTGAAGCCTGGCGAGGGCGGCGCGGGCTTCGGCGGCGTGGCCGAGCTTGTGGTGGCACATGGCGATGAAGGCCCAGTCGGCGGGCTGGGGGCCGCGGCGGGATTCGTTGGTGGACTTGGCGTAGAGGTCTTCGGCTCTGAGGAGGGTGGTGAGAGATTCTTCGAAGTTGTTGGTGCGGTAGAGGGCGACGGCGAGGGTGTTAGTGAAGTCGGCGTTGTCGGGGTCGAGTTCGAGGGCTTTGCGAGTGTCTGAAACGGCGTTGGCCGCGACTTCCGAGCGCACGGGCGCGAAACGCACGAGGTTCCACGCATTGTGATTGAGCCGTGTCGCTTCAGCCCGAACCTCCGCGGCTGCGCGGCTCACGCGCCCACGCTCAACCATCACGGCGCCCAATACCGCGGCGCGGTCGGTGGGGGTGAGCGACGGGTCCTTCACGAGCGCATCGGCGATGTGATCGAGCGTGTCGCCCGCGGTCAAGCGGGCCTGGACCACTTTGACCCATTTCGCGGTTGCGGCGCGCACAATCTTGATCGCAGGGAACCGCGCGCGGTATGGGACGCTATCCCACACACGGATGGTTCCGTCTAACGACGCCGTGACAATGCGGGAACCGTCGGGGCTGAAATCGGCGTGCCGAACACTTGCAGTGTGTCCCTTGAGCTCGGCCAGACACTGGCCGTCAGCAGCGTTCCACACACGCGAGGTCATATCCTCCGACGCCGTGAGCATTCGCATACCGTCCGGGCTAAACATGGCGAAGTTCACCGCGTCGGTGTGCCCCCGCAGTTCCATGACGGGCGCTCCGCTGAGCGAGTCCCAAACATGCGCAGTCTCGTTGGTGGCCGTGACAATCCATCTTCCGTCGGGGGAAAAGGCAGCGGAGCGAAGCCCCCTCATTTCGTTAATGGTCCTTCCCGTGACGGAATCCCACACGCGAGTAGTGCCATCACCCGACGCTGTGACAACACGACTGCCATCGGGGCTGAAAGCCGCATCGAACACTTGGCCTTTGTGTCCTTTGAGTTCGGCGATGACGGCGCCGGTCTCGGCGTCCCATACCCTCGCGGTCTTGTCCAACGACGCCGTTACGACGCGCGTGCCGTCCGGGCTGAACGCGGCCGACTCTACTCGGTGGGCGTGTCCTTGAAGATGAGCAACAATGGTTGCGTTGGGGACGTTCCAGACGACCGCCGTATGGTCAACAAACGCGGTAACGATGCGACCTCCATCCGGACTGAAGGCGGCGGAAGTAATCGTGCCCCGGTAACCCCTAAGTTCTCCGATCTCCCGCGCATCGAGAGCAGTCCAAAGGCGTGCCGTCCCGTCGGCCACCGCCCCGACAATAAGTGCACCGTCGGGGCTGAATGCAACGGACAGCACTGAACTGAGCTCTCGCTCATCGACTTCAGCAATGCTCGCCTCGATCATGGGATCCCACACGCGAACGGTTTTGTCATCGGATACTGTGACGATGCGGGCACCGTCGGAACTGAAGACGGCGGAAACGACGCGCTCGGTATGACCTTTGAGTTCGGCGATGCATGCTCCGCTCGCGGCGTCCCACACTCTGGCAGTCTTGTCATCGGACGCCGTGACGATGCGGGCACCGTCGGAACTGAACGCAGCGGAAATGACGCCCGCCGTATGGGCATTGAGTTCGGCGATGCATGCTCCGCTTGCGGCGTCCCACACTCTGGCGGTCTTGTCATCGGACGCCGTGAGGATACGGGAACCGTCGAAACTGAATGTGGTGGAACGGACCGGCCCCGTGTGGCCCTTGAGTTCGGCGATGCTCGCGCCGCTCGCGGAGTCCCATACCCGCGCGGTATCGTCCCTTGCCGCAGTGACGATGTGAGCACCATCGGGACTGAACTTGGCAGACGTCACTGGAAATGTGTGTCCCTTGAGTTCGGCAAGGGCTGTTCCGCTAGCAGCGTTCCAGACTCGGGCGGTGAGATCAAATGACGAAGTGACTATGTGAGCACCATCAGGGCTGAAGTTGGCAGAGTTGACCTGACGCGTGTGACCCTTAAGCTCGGCCAAGGTGGCCGCGCTAGCGAAGTCCCAGACTCGCGCGGTCTTGTCTACGGACGCCGTAACAATGCGGGAACCATCTGGACTAAAGCTGGCGGAGAGAACTGGCGCAGAGTGACCCTTCAGTTCGATGAGGCTGGCCCCGCTCGCCGCGTCCCACACCCGCGCGGTGTTGTCCCACGATGCCGTGACAACGCGCGAACCATCAAGACTGATGGAGGCGGAAGTGATTTGACTTGCGTGCCCCCGCAGTTCGAACAAGCTGACACCGGTGGCTGCATCCCATACCCGCGCAGTGTTATCCTCTGAGGCCGTCACTATCCGCGTACCGTCCGGGCTGAAGGCGCCGAAACAGACCGATCCAGTATGCCCCTTTAGCTCCAGGAGGCTGTTATTCGCGCTCGCGTCGAGCCACGCCCATTCCCAGCCGCGGAGTTTTTCGGGGCAGGCGTCCAGGCGCTGGCGCACGCGGTCGAACTGGCGGAAGTCCAAGGCCGCGCCGGCCATCTGGACGTTGGCGACGTAGGAGTTGTACTCGATGGTCTTGAGGGCTTCCTCGGTCTCGCGGGTCTTGGCGTCGGCGAGGCGGCGGGCCTCGGATTCGGCCGCGGCGAGGCGGCGCTGTTCGGCTTCGGCGCGTGTGGCAGCCTCGGCGCGGTCATCGGCCTTACGAGCATGCCACAGCGTCCCACCGAGCCCCAGCACGAGAGCGAGCAGC
>CAZPPG010000163.1:0-4407 GCA_964588385.1 uncultured Phycisphaeraceae bacterium | reverse complement strand
AAGACCGTGAACACCCGCGTCGGCAACATCCAGCGGATGTTCCGGTGGGCGGCGTCGCGGGAGCTGATCGACGCCGGGATCTACCACGCCCTGCAGACGCTGCCGCCGTTGAAGCGGGGACGGTCCTTGGCGGTGGACCACGAGCCCGTGAAGCCGGTGCCGCGCGAGATGGTGGACGCGGTGCGACCGTTCCTGAGCAGGCAGGTCGCGGCGCTGATCGACCTGCAGTTGCTGACAGGCGCAAGGCCGGGCGAACTCCTGCGGCTCCGAGCGTGCGACATCGATACCTCGTCACGATCGGGGGTCTGGACGTACCGGCCCAAGGAGCACAAGAACGCCTACCGCGAGAAGGACAGGGCGTTGTACTTTGGGCCGCGGGCGCAGGAGGTTCTGGCGGCGTTCATGTCGGGGCGGTCTCTGGACGCGTACCTGTTCAGCCCGGCGGACGCCGAGGCGGAGCGCCGGGCGAAACTGACGGCCGCGAGACGAACGCCGCTCTCGTGCGGGAACGCCGTGGGGTCGGTGGTGATCGAGGAACCCGCGCACCTGCCGGGAGATTTCTACACCACGGCGTCGTACCGCCGCGCAATCGAACGAGCGTGCGACCTCGCGTTCCCGGCCCCCGCACCGCTCTGCCGCCGAGAGTTGGCGTCCGGGCGGTTCGAGGGCGAAGGGGCGCTCCTGGCGCGCCTGTCGCCCGCACAACGGTCTCAACTGGAGGCGTGGCGAATGGCGAATCGCTGGCATCCGCATCAGTTGAGACACCTCGCGGCAACAGAGATCCGGGCCGAGTTCGGGCTCGAGGCGTCGGCGCTGGTCCTGGGCCACGGGAGCGCGACGCTGACGGACCGGGTGTATGCACAGCGCGACGAACGAAAAGTTCTTGAGGTCATCCAGCGCATCGGGTGACGCGTTGGTGCAACTGAGTGCGTTGGGATGCAACGAGCAGCTTCAGTCAGGAACCTAATTGACATGCACGATGGGTGGCTTTCGGCTTTGACGTGCTCGCGCTCGCCTCTACATTTGGTGCAACACCTGCAGTGAATGCATCGATCGAAAGGGGGAGAGACGTGATTCCAAGGACGGATCAGTTCATTGAGTGTTCGGACGGCTCGCTCGAGATTCGCGGAGTGGCGCAGCCATTGGATCTGCTCACATACTTGCTCAACAAGCTGGACGCGTTTCTGGGCGTATGTGACACATTGCCCCGTGGAGCCGATGGTGCCTATCTGGCACGGGACCCAAGGGCCGGGAAGATCGGGTCCGTCCGCTCCTCTTTGGAACATGTTCAGATGGCGGCCCAGGTCGTCCATTCAACGACCTTGGTGCCATTTTCCCTGCGTCAGACCGCATCCGATATCGCCATCGCGGAACTGGCCCCAACTGCTCAGGCCGCACACATTGCCGATCTCGCCCGGCAACTGATCTTCACCGTGCTTCGCCCCGAAGCGGAGTCGGCAATCCCTGCGGCGAGCATCGATCGGCTCCGCAAAATGCGCGACCGCTTGGAGGCACTAGTCATGCCGACGCAGACCGAGGCGATGCGAGCACTCCAAGCCGATTTTCACCACTGGGTCAGAGAGACGCCGGGAGCGCGAGATTGGCTTGCGCACGAGATCGTCCCGCAACTCGAGGCCGAGTGGAGCCATCAGCGAGATTTGCGCCGCAGGCAAGAGGCCGCAGAAGGTCCCGTTCGCGAGAGATGGCGTCGCGCGCGTGATTCCGGCACGCCATTCGACGAGCGATTGCCTGTCGTCTATGAGCGAGACCTCGACCCCAGACACATGTCTGCCGCCACAATCGGACGACTCCGTGATGAGGGTCGCGGCGATCAAGCAGATCTCGCCGAAGCGTACTTCGTCTTGATGCTGCACGACTCCGGCGAGGCTGGCAATCTCGACAAGTTGTGTCCGTTGATCGGGCGAATCGAAGGGATAGAAAGGCCGTTCGACTGGGCGTATCTCGATCGGGCGGGGACCGGGCTGGAACGCGACGACACTCCGCCGCGTTTCACGCCGGATGCAGCCGTAGGGATGGTTGCACGTTTGAAGAAGCGGTTTGAAGTCGGACCAAGAGCAGAGCAACTCACAGGCTTCACGCTGAAAGACATTCGGGAGACCATGGGACTGAAGTCTCACTCGGCAATGCAAGCCATTTTCAAAGCCGCGGGCCTTAAGCAGCCCGAGTCAGGGGACGGGCACCAGAAGTTTGGCGCAGCCACGATTCGCGCTCTGATCGCATTCTGTCGACACAACTGCGATGCACGTCGCCGTCGTTACGCACCCCTGTTGGAAGAGCTTTTGAGGGAGATCCCGTCGCCTAGGTGACGGGAAGCTATCGGGATCTCGACCAACGGTCGCCTTGCTGGGTTTCACTTGTATCGTCTCTTCGCATCGACCACACGGACTGGTCTTTGACGGAGACGACTGCAATGACCGCGATCCTTTCTTCACCTCTCGCCGATTCGAACAACAGCCCGCCACTGATCACGCTCAACGAGGCCCCTGAGCACGTCAGTGGCCGCCCCTCAATCTCGGCGATCTGGCGGTGGTGCCGCCGGGGCGTGCTCGCCCGCAACGGCCAGCGCGTCCGTCTCGAGCACCGCCGTATCGGCGGCAAGATCTACACCTCCGCCCCCTGGCTCGACGCCTTCTCCGAAGACCTTGATCTTGTCGGGATCGATCTCGACGGCTGCATCGATGCCGATGGCGTCATGACGCCCGAGGCCCAGGAACTCATTGAGACGTTCGATTCCTACTCGGAGCGGTCGCCCAGCGGCACGGGTGTGAAGTTGCTCTGCTATGGCAAGAAGCCCGGTGACCGGTGCCGCCGGAAGGATGCATGTGGCTGCCATGAGGTCGAGATCTACTCAAAGGATCGCTTCTTCGTCGTCACCGGACTGCGTCTCGACTTTGTCAGCCCTGAGATCAACGACCGCCAGGTTGAGCTCGACGACCTTTACGCGGAACTCTTCCCCCCCACCCCCGACCGTCCGCGCGGGCCCAAGGGACCTCGCGACCTAAGCGGAGGGTTCTCGGGCGAGGACACTGCCCTGCTCGACAAGGCCCGCGCCGCCGGGAACGGCATCAAGTTCGCTCGTCTCCATGATGCGGGTGATGTCACCGACTACGGCGGCGACGACAGCGCGGCCGACCTGGCGCTCGTCTCCATGCTCGCCTTCTGGACCGGGCCGGATCCCGAGCGCATCGACCGTCTCTTCCGCCAGTCGGCGCTCATGCGTGAGAAATGGGATGAGCGGCGCGGAGAGAGCACCTATGGGCGGCAGACCATCGAGAAGGCGCTCGAGGACATGTCCGAGTTCTATGGACACCGGCCCGTTCGGGTCGGTACCGGCGGCGCGCCACTGCCCGAGGTGGACCTCGGACCCGACGAGCATCGGGTGATCGGCGAGGTGATCGCGTCGCTCGCCGCGGACCCCGATCTCTACCAGCGCGGGGGGCGGCTCGTCCGTGTTATATGGATCGCCGAGGGCACGAGGCCGCGGCCCACGATGCGGGAGCTCGTCGCGCGGATCGAACTCCGGCGAACTCAGGTCGGGCGTCATGGTCGTCATGGGTCAGGCCCCCTTCCCGGTGCTGGCGAACATGCCGCGATCGACTTTCTTGAAGCGGGCGTCCCTCCCCTTGGCAGTGATCTCGCGGATGATGGCGGCGTAGAGCGTCGCCTCGGGCGTCTTGCCGCCGGGGCTGGTCCAGAGGCCCTTGGCGTGCATGACCTCGATCATGTCGATGGCGCGGAGGGGGCGGTCGGACTCGGCCAGGACCTTCGCGGCCGCGTCGAGCGCGGAGATGCGCTTGGGCTTGGCCGCCTTCGCGGGCGTGGCCTTGGGGGCCTTCGCGTCCTTGCCACCCTTGGCCCCACGTTCCGCCGTGGGCGTTCCTTTGGCGGCCTTGGCGTTCCTGGCCGCCTTAGCGACCTTCGCGGCTTGGGCGATCGTCGGGGCGTCCTTGTTGGCAAGGGCGGCCTCAAGTGCCGCGTCGTTCTCAAGCGGGTCGTTCTCCCACCCCTCGGGCTTGGACCCGCGTGCGGCCTTCGTGGCGGGCTTGGCGTTCAACTTGGCCAGCGCATCGGCGCGGGCTTTGTCGTTGGCGGCCGCGTCCGTCGCGGGCTTACTGGCGGGCTTGGACTTCGTCGTGGGGGTCTTCTTCGACATGACATTCTCCGTCGTGGGTGTGGAACCCGGCGCACGTTGCTCCGGGGAAGCGCGTCGCGAGCGGTGTCCCGCGCGGACGCGTGTTGGAGTCGTGGTTCACCTGCTCTGCACGATCGAGATCTGGAAGACCGAGCCGTCGCCGAATCGCAGCACGATCCCGGCGTCGGTGGTCATCAATCCGGCCCGCTCGAAGGTGGTGACGCTCGCGAGGTCGTCAAGGTCGCTGACCATGT
>CAZPPG010000162.1:0-4438 GCA_964588385.1 uncultured Phycisphaeraceae bacterium | reverse complement strand
CCTGATGCCGCAGGATGCCGACAAAGTCCGGAACGCACTTGCTTCCAAGGGGTTTCAGCGGAGCAACTCCAAGGACGAGATGTACCATTTCTTCGTGGACGGCAAGAAAACCGCCGTGTGGACGAAAATCAGCCACGGGGAAAAGGAGATCCACGACGGTCTCCTTGCCACGATGTCTCGCAAGCAATTGAGACTCTCGCGCGGCCAGTTTGATCAGCTCGTCGAGTGCCCGCTGTCACGCGAAGCATATCTTGAGATTCTGCGTAAGCAGGGTGTCGTCTCTCGCCCCGTGCCCGCCTCCGAGCAGCGTGCATCAGCGCCAGTCTCGCACAAGCGGTGACCAGTCCGACACATCAGTGGTCATGTTTGCAGCGACAGCCACGGTCGGCTTTGTGCCCTCCCCCCGCCCGACTCGAAGACGTTTCGATCGATGCTGACGCCACGATCGGAACCGTTCGCGTAGATGGTGGTTGACGCCCCAGCGGCGCGCGAAGAACCCCCACCATCGCTGGCCCCGCATCCCGTAGGGCTCGCGCACGGACGCACGCATGACGATCGACCCCGACGAGTTGGTCGAGCGCGATGATCTCGCGCCGACCAAGCGACTGCACATCATCGCTGAACTTCTGGCCGAGGGCGTGCGTCGCAGGCGCGCCGACGCATGCCGCATGGGCGAGAATCCGCAGCATCAAGAAAGAGAGGCCGATGGACTTGAACCGTTTGAGCCGGTTCGCCTTGATCGTCCGCTTGGTTGACGCCTTGCGAACCGGAGAGTCCACATGCCTGATGACACCAACGCGACGGTCCTGGCCCTTGGCCGATTGACCGTGCCCGAACTGAAGCAGCGCTACGCCGAGGTCTTCGGCGAGCCCACGCGAACGAACCACAAGCAGTACCTCGTGAAACGGATCGTCTGGCGGATGCAGGCGCTCCGGGAGGGTGGCCTCTCGGAACGGGCACGCCGCCGGGCGGTCGAACTGGCCGACGACGCCGAAATCCGGCTCAGCGCCCCGAAAGCGCCGCTCAAGGGACCGGGCACGGTGATCACGGCGGCGTTCGATGGCGGACGCCCCGCCGCGTTCCCCAAACCGGGCAGCGTCATCCGACGCGAATACAAGGGGAAGGTGATCGTCGTGCGGGTGCTGCCCCGCGGGTTTGAGTACGAGGGGGAGGCTTACCGCTCGCTCACCGCCATCGCCCAGAAGGTGACCGGGGCGCACTGGAACGGGGTGAGCTTCTTCGGGCTGCCATCCGCACGCGGCAAGAAGGGATCGGAGGCTGGCGAATGAGCAAGCGACCGGAGCCAAAGCCAACCACGCGGGTGCGGTGCGCCATCTACACCCGAAAGAGCACGCAGGACGGCCTCGAGCAGGAGTTCAACTCGCTCGACGCCCAGCGGGAGAGCGCTGAGGCGTACATCGCCAGCCAGAAGGCCGAGGGGTGGCAGTGTCTTCCCGATAGGTACGACGACGGCGGGTTTACGGGCGGCAACATGGACCGCCCCGCCGTCGCCCGATTGATGGCGGACATCGAAGCGGGCAAGGTGGACTGCGTGGTGGTCTACAAGGTGGACCGGCTCAGCCGCTCGCTGATCGACTTCGCCCGGATGATGGAGCTGTTCGAGCGGAAGAAGATTTCGTTCGTCTCCGTCACCCAGCAGTTCAACACCACGCAGTCGATGGGGCGGCTCACGCTCAATATCCTGCTCTCGTTCGCGCAGTTCGAGCGGGAGATCATTTCTGAACGGACGCGGGACAAGATCGCGGCGGCACGGCGGAAGGGCAAATGGTCGGGGGGCCGCTCCGTTCTCGGGTACGACGTGGACCCGGTCACGAAGAAGTTGGTGGTCAACGCCGCCGACGCAGAGTTGGTCCGCGACATCTTCCGCATGTACCTCCAACGCCGTTCGCTCCTGGATGTGTGCCGCGAGTTGAACCGTCGCGGCCTGAAGACCAAGGCGGTCCAGACGCGGAAGGGCGCGGCGTACGGCGGGCGCGTGTGGGACAAGCCCGCCGTGCTCAAGGTCCTCGCCAACATCCTCTATCGAGGGAAGGTGCGGTACAAGACCGAGACGTTCGCGGGCGAGCACGACGCCATCGTCGATGAGGCGCTCTGGACAAACGTCCACGAGTTGCTGCGATCGAACGGGCGTGCTGGCGGGATGCTCGTGCGGAATAAGTACGGCGCGCTGCTCAAGGGGCTCGTCCACTGCGGCCCGTGTGGGCTCACGATGGGACACACCACGGCCAACAAGGGCAAGGACCGCGTCTACCGCTACTACGTCTGCTACAAGGCCCAGAAGCAGGGATGGGACGCGTGCCCGTGCCGGTCCCTTCCCGCCGAGCAGATCGAGGGCTTCGTGGTCGAGCAGATCAAGCGCATTGGCAAGGACCCGGCGCTGCTGTCGCTCACGCTCTCGAAGTGCCGCCAGCAATTGACGCAACAGCGGGCCGAGGCCGAGCGCGAGTTGGGCGTAGTCGAGCGGGAACTCGGCCGCCTTCACGCGGACCTTGGGCGTACGGCGGGGGACGCCGCCACCGACGGGCATGCCGCCGCCCGTCTGGCCGATCTCCACCAGCGCGTCCAGGCGGCGGACGACCGGGCCGCCGCGCTCCGGCGCGAGATCGCGGACGCCGACGCGGGCCAGATCACGAAGGCCGAGGTCGATGCTGCGCTTGGGGAGTTCGACGGTGTCTGGTCGCGGCTGTCTCCGAAGGAGCAGACCAAGCTCATGCGGATGCTGGTCCAGCGCGTGGACTACGACGCGACGAAGGGGTCGGTGTCGATCACGTTCCATCCGCTGGGCCTGCGGTCGATCGGCCAGCACGCGAATGAGGAGGTGTCGGTATGAACGACGGCGTGACGCTCGACTTCACGGTCCACTTCACCACGGGGCGCACGGGCCAGCGGGTTCTGAACGCGGGAGAGAAGCCACCCCCGGCTCCCGTGCCCAAGGGTCGGGTGCCCCGCGTCTCCCGGTTGATGGCGTTGGCAATCCGGTTCGACAACCTCGTCCGGCTCGGGGAGGTCGCGGACTTTGCCGACATCGCAGAACTGGGGCAGGTCACCCGCGCCCGCGTGAGCCAGATTGTGAACCTGCTCAATCTCGCCCCGGACATTCAGGAAGACATCCTCTTCCTGCCGCCAGTAGCGGGTGACCGGGACGCCGTGTCCGAGCGCGAGGTCCGGAGCATCGCCGGGGAGCCGGATTGGGGTCGGCAACGTGCCCTTTGGCGGCGGGCCGGGAAAGCCTGATCCCCCTGCAAAGTCGCCGTAAACTTGGTCATCGGAACCCCGGTTCCGACCGGGAGCCGCCCCGTCCGATGAGCAAGTGGATCGTTTTCATCACCGTCGTTCACGAGGAAATGACCTTCAGCGCCGACCTGCGCTCCGAGGGTGAGCGCTCCGTGGCGACCTATCCGCTGCTCGCCGCACCGACAAACGCCATCGCCGAGCTCGTGGTCGCCCGGCTCAACCATCAGCACGGCCTGCCGGAAGAGGCCGGGGCGGACGACTGGCAGGAGTTTTCCTTCAAGGCAGAGTCGGACCTGACGCCCCAAGAGGTCGCGATGGCTCTGGACTTGAACGATCCCGCGTACCCAAAGAACGGGCGGCACCCGTCCTGGCTCGTCGAGATGGTTACAGCCGCCAAGACGGCGATGGCCGACGCGGTCAAGCATCGCGCCACGTCCCCGAAGCAGGATGATCCCGCGTACATGTTCGTTGGGGCGGGTGCGACGGCGACGCCATCAACCGTGTTTCATCGCGCAGCCACTGCGGGCGTTGCCGCAACGCTGCGCGGATTGTTTACCAAAGAGTACTCGGCGAACGGCACGCCTGCGTTCAACTTCCAGGCCGCAGGGGCTCTGCCGCCGGACGAACGCCTATTGCTGGACGAGGCGATCGATGAGTTAGCGATGTACGACGACCCGGACCCAGGGGTCTACGACCCGCCAGCATCGAAGGCTCTGCTTGCGCGGGCGGAGTATGCGAGACGGGCGGATCGTTGGGAAGCGATGCTGGTCAATGTGGCATCAGCCGCCAGGGGTGGTGCGTCGGTGACCGACCGCGTGAACGATCTTCTCCGCGCCGTCGAGCGTCATCGTCTGATGTTCCTGTTCTGGGCCGCCGCCTGCCGTCGCAACCCGCTCGCCATGCGCAGTCGAACGGGCATAAATGAGCGCGTGCTGCGTGACGACGTGCGCGGCTGGAAGGAGATGGTCGCGGCAATCGACTCCGAAGGCGAGTTCCTGTGGACGTATCGTGCGGTGCTGGATCGCTACGCACAAGAGGCCATTGGCATGTTCGGCCCCGGAGAAGGGATGCGACCCGGCGAGCCCGACGAAAGCGGGCGCAGTGTGCCTGTCGAGGGCGGCACCCACCCCTATTGGTCACTCGATGAGGAGAGCACGCGATATCTCGAAGAGACCAGCGATGC
>CAZPPG010000161.1:0-4439 GCA_964588385.1 uncultured Phycisphaeraceae bacterium | reverse complement strand
TGAGGCGATACTGTGCGGGAGCCTTGACAGCTTGGGGCCATTGAAGGCGGAAACGCTGCCGGGGGACGACGCCCTTTACAGCCTGAGTCTTATCGAGCCCGCCAATCTCTCGATCAACGGCGCCCCTGTCACCTCACGCGTGCTGCTGATGATGGATGACATCCACAAGCTCACGTCGCAGCAGAGGGAACTGCTCACAAGCACCGTAATCGACGCCCGCAGCCCGGTAGGCATCTGGATTGCCGAGAGGTTTGAGGCCATGTCGCCGCGCGAGATGCTCTCTTCGGGCGCGGATCAGGGGCGCGACTACGGGGCGACAGTCGAGATCGAGAGCTACTGGCGGGGGCGGCACGACAAGTTCGAACGCCTCGCGACAAAGGTCGCCGACCGCCGCATCGGCGAGGCGTCCGACACGGAGATCGCGTCGTTCCATGGTTGCCTAGAGGAAACGCTCAGCGGTCCGCGCTGGGATCTGAAGTTCACCGAGATTGCCAACCAAGTCGTCGCGCGCGTGAAGGCCAATCATGGCGCCAAGCATCGCTTCCAAGAATGGATTCGATTGCGAGATTCACTTCAGGCAGCTCCTCGAGAGCGCGCTATCGAGTGGCGCAAGCTGGAGATCCTCATTGAGAGGGAGCTCAACAGGAAACAGAAGGGCTTGTTCCAGGAGCATCCTCTAGGTGAGGAAGAACTCGGGGAGAAAGACGACTCGTCCGTGGCGCACGCCGCAGAGTTGTTCCTCGCCAAAGAGTTCGATCTCCCCTACTACTTCGGGTCCGAACGCGTCTCTAGGCTTGCTTCTCTGAATATCCAGCAGTTCCTGGGGCTAGGCGGAGAGGTATTCGAGGAGTCCGTCGCCGCAGAACTGCTGCGCCGACCTTCGTTCGCGCTTCCTGCCGAGCGTCAGCATGCGATCATGAAGGAGATGGCGCGCCAGCTTTGGGACGAGATTCCCCGCAAGGTTCGCCACGGTAGGATTCTCCGCAGGTTCCTGGAATCGGTGGGCAAGTTCTCGCACTGGTACACGTACCGCCCCACGGCGCCGAACGATCCGGGAGTCACCGGCACCGCGATCAGGATGACCGAGAGGTTCCAGCTGTTCGAGGAGACCGAGAAAGAGAGCGGCGGCAACGAGGGGATGTTGCGCCTCGCCGAGACCCTGACATCCGCCCTGTCGCACAACCTGTTGGTCGCGCAGCTCGACTACAACTGCAAGCAGGAGAGGTGGATGCTCCTGAACCTGAACCGTCTGCTCTGCGTCCATTTTGATCTTCCGTTGGGCTACGGCCTGTACAAGGAACGCCCACTCAAAACGCTCATTCAGTGGCTGGACCGGCCATACGCGGAACCCTCCGAGGAGGAGTTGCTATGACGGCCAACGGCCTTGCGCTGGGTGAAATGCGGTGGCGGGACTACGTCCAGGTACGTGGTGCTGCGTTCGATTCGTTTTGGAAGGATCACACGTCGGGTCAGAAGCGGCGGGTGCTATTCATCCTCGGACGTGGCTTCGATCCGAGAGCCGCCATGGGGCTCGCACGAATGGCGACCGCCGCGCCGGATTGCTCGATCGACATCATCGGACTCTCGTACGAAGAGGATGCGTCCAGCCCCTCCTCAGTCCAGGCCGACGCGGTCGCAGCGAACTGGACCGCGATCCAGTCGTGCGTGGCCGGCCGCGGAACAGTCTCGACTCGAACGGTCAAGTTCCGGAACGACAAGGGCGTTTCGATCGCCGCCTGGAGCGCGGCAGACCTGTTTGGCGACACCAGAGCTGTGGAGTCCTACACCGACGTTGTCGTAGATATCAGCGCGATGCCCCGAGTCATCTACTTCCCTCTGATCAGCCGACTCATTTACTTCCATGATGACCTGGAGAGAGCCGGTAATGCGGCCCCAAATATTCACGTGGTCATCTCCGAGGACCCACGGCTCGACATGCAGATCAAGGAGCAGGGAGTTGACGAAGCCGCCGGATACCTTCATCCCTTTGAGGGACCGTTCAGCAGAGAAGCCCGGGGTGGGCAGCCGACCGTCTGGATTCCCGTTCTTGGTGAAGGACGCACGGCGCAGTTTGATCGTATCTGCGAGCTTGTGAAGCCGGGAGAGACCTGCCCGGTGTTGCCGTCCCCCGCACGCAATCCGCGCCGCGGCGACGACATCGTCATGGAGCATCAGAGTGTCTTGTTCGATCAGGTCGGCATCGATCCGCGCAACATCATCTACGCGTCCGAGTCCAATCCCTTCGACCTCTACCGCCAAGCCCGGAGAGCGGCGATTCACTATCATGACGTGCTGGAACTCATCGGGGGATGCCGGGTTGCGCTGTCGGCGATGTGCAGCAAGGTCATGTCTCTTGGCATCCTTTTGGTCGCGTACGAACTGAAGTCGACCAAGTTTGAAGTCGGCATCGCGCATGTTGAGTGCCAGGGCTACGAAGTTCCTCACAATCCACAGCTTGACGTTGAACCCGTGGGCATTTGGCTCGCCGGGGAGTGCTACAGGAAGAATTAATGTCTTACAATCGCCCAACAAAGCGCCCCGCGAAACCGGTTGTCATCGGGACCGGACTGGTCGCACTCGACGTGGTCATTGCGGACAGCGCGGACACCGATCCGATTCTTTGCACCGGCGGCACATGCGGGAATGTCCTCACCGCGCTGGCCTATCTCGGCTGGAACTCGTATCCGGTGGCACGCCTGCGGGGCGACGCCGCATCAAAGCGGATTATCGAAGATCTGAAGTTGTGGGGTGTGAATCTCGACTTCGTTTCGTTGAGCGACGGTGGCAGCACACCCGTGGTGGTTCAGCACATTCGACAGACCCGCGACGGCCAGCGCTCGCATTCTTTCTCCCGCAAGTGCCCGGCCTGCGGAGCATGGCTTCCCTGGTACAAAGCGGTTCGCGTGGCCAATGTGCCCGACCTCACGACGCGTCTGCCCAAGGCTGACGTGTTTTATTTCGATCGCACTTCGCGAGCCGCCGTCACGCTTGCGCAGCACGCTCGCGACGAGGGCGCATTGGTCGTGTTCGAGCCCTCGGCAGAAAGCGAGCCCAATCAACTCACCGATGCACTCGCCGCCGCACATGTGGTCAAGGTCGCTAACGACCGGGTCAACGGGAACTCTGCAATTCTCAGGGCGAAGAGCCCGCTGTTGATAGTCGAGACACTGGGGTCGTCCGGACTTCGCTTTGCCTGGTCCGGCGGCAAGCAGACTCGATCCTGGAAAAAGCTCCATGCCTTCGAGGTGGAGTCGCTCCGCGACAGCGCTGGCGCGGGGGACTGGTGTACTGCCGGCATCATCAACTCGTTAGGGAGCTTGGGACCGCAGGGGCTGGCGCAAGCGACCGCAAGCACTGTCCAAACTGCGCTGAGGAAGGGACAAGCGATGGCCGCATGGGCGTGTCGCTACGACGGAGCCCGTGGGGGCATGTACGCCGTATCGAGAAAGGACTTTGACGTCACGATCGCCGACATCCTTAAGGGCAAGGCAAAGGTCGTCAAGGAGGCGAGCAGCCCGCGGGTCAGAGCAGCGATCACTCCCGTTTGGTGCGACTGCTGTTTGGCCGCTAGCTAGTCACAGGACACTGCGGACTCACACACACCCAGCACGGGGCCGACCTTCACGCTGCTGTGCCGGTAATTTGGCGTTCCCCTACTGAACTGCAAGCACATTCAGACACGAACGCACTTGTCGTGGTGATTGCCAAAGCTTGCTTGACACGCACTGAGATGAGCTTTGCGCCACCCCCATCCCACGGCGGAACGACAAGATTGAGCGCGAGGGCCGCATGCGACAGGATTGTAATGCGTAGGCGAGCAGAGCTTGGGGTGGATTAAGGAGAGCCGCGCCGTGGGCAGCCGCTACGACAAACTCGCAACCAGCTTCCAAGCCTTCATCGACCTCGCCATCATCCCACGGTATCTCAGGATCCGGACGCCGGATGATCCGCTAGACAGAACCGAGCCACTGGAATTAATTCCACCATGATGCGTGCGTGGCCACCTCCGATACTCCTGCTCAAAGCGTTCAGGTGAACACCCTAACGAAGTTTTCCGCGCGGAGAGAACGTTAGAGATTACAGCGCATCATATTTCAATCACATCCACGGGTTGCCTCTCCCATGCCGCTTCTGCTTAGCACGTCGCAAGCCCTAGCAGCGCCTCCTGCTGAGGCCATTCGAGCCGTTGAGCCGTCTCGATCAAGTCGCTCACGGTCGACCGCGGCGGTAATCCAGCGGTCAGTGCCGCGCGGAGGATTCGCGGCGACAACTGTGTCAGCATGAGGAGCTGCTTGACTCGGGCGGCTGAGTAGCCGTTCCGTCCCGCGATCGACTCAACGGTATCGCCGGTGCGGAGCAGATCGGCACGGAAGGCGAAGGCCTGGCCGATGGCCTGATCCGATCGAGCGCAACCACAACGCGAGCAATGACCTCACGGA
>CAZPPG010000160.1:0-4539 GCA_964588385.1 uncultured Phycisphaeraceae bacterium | reverse complement strand
CGCGAGGCGACCACCTTCAGCCGGATCGAAGCTCACTTCAAGTCGGTACAAGTGGACAGCCGACCAGACGATCGAGAAGCGGCCGGATGCCTCGGGTTCGGTCAGCGCGAGCCGACTGTCAAGCCAGATGGTTGCATCCCCGAGAGCGTCCTCCGATACCCACGCACCGGTGATGCCGTCATCGCCATTGCTGTCGATCCATGTCTCGCCGGGTTCCAAAATGCCATCAGAGCCAGAGAGCAGCTTATCGACCTGCCACTGTCCGTCAGAACGGAATGCGCCAAAGATGCCTGTGGTCCACTGGATCTCCGCTGCAAAGACGACGAATGAGCCGTCCAAAGAGATGACAGGTTGCGACACTTGGCTTGAGAGGTTGCCGAGTCCTGGGTGCATGAAAGCGAGCGATGGTGCAACTCCCGGTCCCGATGAGTAAAGGATCCCCGTGCGATCGACGTTCACTGTGACGCTCGCGCCGTTGGACGCCATCGACTGCGGCAGGTAGTTGATGGGGGCATCTGCCTCGATGCCGAAATCGTCAGCCCAGTACGTCGCCCAGTTCTCGCCGTCGTATGCGCGGAAGATTAGCATTCCGTCGCGCGACGTGACCAGTGGGTCAACCGTTGAACTCCACGCCTTGTCGCGCCCGATGAGGCCGTCAACTCCGACCATGCGATCGGCGGGCAGCTTCTCAAGCGGCAGCAAGTCCGGCGGACCCCACTCCGCGTTTAGGCTGTCAGCTCCAGGGCCGTAGACTCGAACGCCTCGAAGTGTGCTGCCCGCATTCGCGTGCCCAACCTCGTCCTTAACGGTATCCGCAACGAACTCTATCGAGTAGTAGTCCGATGGATTCGTATCCCATGTGCCTGCTGGCTGTGGCACTGGAAGATCGAACCAGTACGTGACCTGCACCTGCCGCACCTTCGTTGCCGTTGTGGAGCGAACGAGGAACTGCGTAGCTCCGACCGTACCCTCGGCGCTCACCATTCGGATCGAGTCGACACCAATGCTCGAGACATCGAGGAGCCCATCGTTGTCGTAGAACTGTGTGGTTACTTTGAACGTCATGCCATAAACGGTGGCAACACCAACTGCCGATACAAGCGCGTGCGGTGAATCCGTGTCCTCGTAGAAGATCGTGGAAGGCTGCGCATCCCAGCTGCGAAGATACGCGATGCCATCAAACGCGGGAGTCGCGAACATCGAACCCGGTTCGAGCTCGGCGGCAAATCTGCCGAAGAACACGCTGTCTCCCGAAGGAGTGGTGCGAGGGCTGAACTCGGTCCCATAGGTCGTCTTGGAGTTCAGGATCCGTGTGCGCTGGAACGCTTCGCTTGCTCCGGTCCCGCGCACACGAAAGATCTCGGCTTCGGAGTACGGCGAGTTGGCCTCTATGTACTCGATTCCGCCAGAGTCGAGTATGGCGGCGCCCGTGGGCGATTGGTACCCTGAGACCGCTGCGGCATCAACGAAGAGGTCGGACCCGAAGACACGGGTGAGCAGGGCACGTTGCTCAAGTCGCTCGAACATCTCACGTGCTGACGCCTGATTCACACCTCACCGCCTTTCTCGGACACTCACCAAGAGAGACATCTACGAGATCGTTCAGCGCAACTCCCAGATTGCACTTCGCACCCAATGAGCCTCGACGCCCCAGCCGCGGGTGCAGCAACCCCATGAAGTGAAACGGGTTACGGCCATCCCCAGCCTCGTCACGCTCCGTTGTGCTCAATACGCATTCTTAGCAACTCCTTCAAGAGGACCTCGGGGTCCGCAGCCATCGCACCGGAGGCGTCGCCATGACATTGACCGTGACGCCTCAGGAGACAAGGCGACACCGCCGCACCGAGCCTGCACACGTTTCACAGATTACTTTTTGCCTCCCCCCTCCGCCTCAACACACACAGCCGTGCTTCGCACCCGACGGAAGATCGTCGTGAACGAAGAGTGCGAATGCGCCCACCGCCTGCGCGGCATCGAGGTGATCGTACCTCACATCCACTCGCACGCTCACCGCTGTTCGCACCTTGCCTTGAGGGCAAAGTACCGCTTCCGCACCTCCGCGGCCTTCTCTTCCTGGCTGAGACTCGTGTACATGTGATGCAAACCCTGGAGGAGGTCGATGGAGCGCAAGGGATCGCACGCCAGTCCGATTTGGTCAAACATCGCCAACGCTTCCTCGGCGATCGGCTCGACTCGCGCCGCGTCGTTGATGCTGATCATCGCGACCGCAAGCTCCTTCAGAGTATCAGCAATCCTCACGTGAGGCGGGGCGTACGTCTCGCGGCACGACGCGAGAACCCGCTCGTACTCCACTATCGCCTCGTCATACCGATCCGAGTAGCTCAGGTTGAAGGCCAACAGGCGTCGAGCATCCATTGCGTCAGGGGCGTTCACTCCGAGCCTGGCTTCGAGGATCTCCGCTGCACGGCGCCAGAGTGCGATCCGCTCGTCCGCAATCGTGGCATACTGCGCTCTCGCCTGGTAATAGTCGCCGGCAAGCTCGGTGTCTTCCGTGTCACCCAGTCGGAGCCGCTCGGCCGTCAGAGTCTCAAGCCATGGTCCCGCTTCGTCGCGTCTACCAGCCATCGAGAGCATCGCCACGACGCTCGCCATTCGTCGCAGATCCTTCACCTCCCATGTACCCGTGGCTTGCCCGATGGCCCGCAACGCGGCGACGAGAGCGTCAACCTCTCCGATGCCACGAAGCTGAACGCCGCATATCGCGGCATCCCATCTGGCCGAAGCGGCGAGTGCATGCTCTGGACCCGTCGCGGCCTCGATCATCGTGACCGCCTGCTGGGCGTGAAGATCCGCGCCCTCGATGTCGCCGAGGGCCATGTACGCCTGTGCGAGGGCACGGTGCTGCACACCCCTCACGAGCTCCGTGATGTCCGCATCCCGCATCACAGCTACAGCATCGTTGAGTGCCTGTCTGACCGTCAGTCGCTCGCCGCCGTGCAACTCCGCCGCGCCTGTGATAATGCGGATCCAGAAATCCTGTGTCGATTCGGCGAGTTCACGCTGGCGACGCTCCTCGGCCGCGCTGGCGATCGCCGCCGCACGCTGTTCGCCTGCAATGTGAGTCTGGCGAAGCGCCACCACGAGCCCGGTCGCAAGTGATCCCAGAACAACTGCCAAGGCGCTCAGAAAGCCGCGATTCTGTTTGATCCGCTTTCGCGATCGGTAGGACCACGACTCCGGACCGGCCGCAAGTGCATCACCCCTCAGATACCGCTGGATATCGTCGGCCATCTCCTTGGGCGACTGGTAGCGGCGCTGCGGTTCCTTTCGCAGGGCCATGAGCGGTATCCACTCGAGCTCCCGGCTTACCACGCCTTTCAGATCTGGAAGAGTCGTCCGTCTCTCCGTCGCAATGGACTGCGATCGCTCATCGTTCGCGGTCAGGGTTGCACTCGGCCTCGGCGGCTCCACCTCACGGATAATGCGCAGCACTTCTTGAAGCCCGGCCTTTCGCAGCGCAGACGCCTCGAAGGGGGGCACGCCGACGAGCAGTTCATAGAGCACCGCCCCAAGGCTGTACACGTCGGACCGTGAGTCGACAGTGCCAACTCCCTCGCCGGATTGCTCCGGCGACATGTACTCAGGCGTCCCCACGATCTCGCCCGAGCGTTGCAGCAGCGTCGAGTCGCTGAGGCCGCCGCTGATCGCCCTCGCCACACCGAAGTCGATTATGATCGGGGTCGCGACGCCATCGCGCTCAACGACGAGGATGTTTGACGGCTTGATGTCCCTGTGGATGATGCCCTTGAAGTGAGCGTGCTGGACCCCGTGGCATGCTCTCACGAACAGATCGAGACGCCGTTCCACCGACAGCCGATGAGCGTTGCAGTACTCGGTGAGCGACGAGCCATCAACGTACTCCATGACAAAGAATGGCCGCCCGCTCTCGGTCGCGCCGGCATCGATGATGCGAGCGATGCTCGGATGATCCATCACCGCCAGGGCCTGACGCTCCTGCTCGAACCGCGCGATCACTTCACGGGTGTCCATGCCCGGCTTGATGACCTTGAGCGCCACCTGCCTTCGAATCGGCCTCTCCTGCTCGGCGAGATATACCTCCCCGAAGCCGCCGCTCCCGACTGGTCGCACGATCCGGTAGCTCGACACCCACGTGCCGGACGCGAGTGAGGGAGCTTCGTTGGAAAAGGACCCATCAAGCATCGCGGCGGCCGCCTCCCCGACCAACTGGCCCACCCTGGCATCGAGTCCAGAAGCGCTCGATCCAGTCGTGCGCTCCGCATCATCCTCGGACAAGAGAGACGCGACTTCCCGAATCAACTCCTCGTCGCCTGCTGCAAGATCGCGAAGACGTGCCCCACGCCCTTCGAGGGGAATGTCGCGTACTTCAAGGAACATGCGGCACATGCGGTGATAGCGTTGCTGATCCATGTAATCTCCTCACCCTTGCGGAGCCCCCTCGGGCGGACGGAGCGAGGTCCCCGGATCGCTCTCGTCTCCAGTCCGCTCGTACGCATAATCTAACGGGCCGCGGAGTCCCGCGGCGTCCACGTGTTGGGA
>CAZPPG010000159.1:0-4634 GCA_964588385.1 uncultured Phycisphaeraceae bacterium | reverse complement strand
CGGCGGCCGAGTGGCAGGTGCCGGTCGCCTGGAACCTCGCCGGCGGCTACCAGCGAACCGAGGACGGCGGCATCGGGCCGGTGCTGCTGATCCACCGGAATACGATGGAGGAGTGCGTCGCTGCATTCCGCTTGGCACGGCCTTGACCGCATAGTCGCCTCCCAACAGGCTCGACCCGTCACAGACGAGTCAGTCGGAACCGACCGAGGACCGGCTCCCGGCCGCGGCGGCTCTCTCATTGGCGCGAGGCCTGTCCTCGATGTTTCGAAAGAGGTTCCATTGCGGCATCATCAAATCGAAGGGGCAAGACGAGGCTTCCCCGGTCACAATTGGCCCGCGAAATCTGGGAAATCAGAGGCATGCAAACCGACAAGATCAAGGTCCGGAATCTGTTCCATGAGGAGCGGCAGTACCTAATCCCGATCTTTCAGCGCGGATATGTCTGGACACTGGACAAGCAGATCAAGGTGCTATGGCGAGATGTTCTCGATCAGGCGGCTCGCGCGGAAGTCGCGCATACACATCGGCGGATCGTCCGCGCGCACTTCCTTGGCGCGATCGTGCTGAAGCCCATCCCCAATGAGGGGATCCGAAACGTTCCGCGCGTCGAGGTCATTGATGGCCAGCAGCGACTCACGACATTGCAACTGTTGCTACTCGCCTATCGGGACGTACTGAGCGGCTCTGATGATCAATACATCTTGGGCCTACTTGGACGCTTGACACGGAATAGCGGCGAGTATGCCTCCCCCTCACACGCCTTCAAGGTGTGGCCAACGTCGGCCTTTCGGCGGGAGTTCGAGATACTGTCGACGGCAGGCACAGCCGAGAAAGTGGCAGAGCAGTTCCCGCTGACTCGGCGCAAGTACGCTCGCAAATACGAGCCAAGGCCGTTGCTAGTTCAGACGTATCTCTTCTTTCATGCTGCCGTCGCGCTTCATCTCAGCGGTGGCGACGACGAAGAGCCCTCTCAATTGGACGACCTCGATCCGCTTGACCGCATAGTCGAGGCGATTCAAAACAATCCCAAAAGTTCAAGGAGTCTCACGCCAGACAAGATCGACAAGGCGAAGGCTGAGGCATTGCTTCAAGCCATTCTCGAACAAATGCAGCTCGTCGAGATCTCTCTGGATGCGGACGATGACGCACAGACGATCTTTCAGACCTTGAACGGCACCGGAGTGCCGCTAACACCCTCGGACCTCGTCAGAAACTTCGTGTTCCTGGACGCAGCGCGCAAGGGCGAGGATACGGAGCGCCTGTACGAGGAGTGGTGGAAACCGTACGACGAGAAGTTGGCAGTCTCCGCGTACGGCTCCGAGACGGGGAGATTCTGGAAGGATGCTGAGCGACAGGGTCGACTGAAGAGTCCGCGGCTAGATCTATTCCTCTATCACTACGTGACGATGCGCACGGCCCAGGACTTCAAGATGGGACACGTGTTTCAGGAGTTCCGCGATTGGTGGGAGGAGGCAACGAACGACCGAGCCACCGGCGACGAGCTTAAGGTACTCGCGAAGTCGACCAAGACCTTCGAAGCGCTGATCGCCCCCGACACGCGCACACGGTTCGGCATGTTCGCCTATCGTTTGAAGGCGCTCGACACGACGACGGTGTATCCATTAATCCTGTACGTGGCCGAGGAGAGCAGCAAGAGTTCAGAAGTGGACTTCGACGGAATGCTGACCGATGTCGAGTCCTATCTCGTTCGTCGACTGGTCTGTGAGCTGACGCCGAAGAGCTACAACCGAACCTTCCTGGCGATCTTGGCGGCATTGAAGGAAAGAGGCATTCCACCTTCGCGTGCGGCACTGCGAGAGCAATTGCTAAGACTCTCCGGCGCTACCGGTGAATGGCCGAATGACAGCGACTTTGGTCGCGCTTGGAAATCGATCGCGGCGTACAAGCGACTGCGACAGGCGAAGACGCGGATGATTCTCGAGGCGATTGAGTTGCAGGAGCATGGGCCCAAGCAGGAGCGATTGCCCTTTGACGATCCGCTCTTGAAGCCTCTTCAGATCGAACATGTATTTCCGCAATGGGCGCGCCCGCAAGAATGGACCGAGCTCTGTCTTGCGAACCTGGACTCCGCTGTTCTCGAACGGCTGTTGCACGGCTTTGGCAATCTCACACTGCTCAACGAGGTTCTGAATCCGGGGGTGAGCAACAGCCCGTTCTGCAGCAAGCGCCCCGAGATTGCAGGGCAGAGCACGTTGCGGTTGAATGCCTACTTTCAGGAGTTCGGCAACGACGATCCATGGGGGCCAAGCGAGATCGAGGATCGGGCCGAGTATCTACTCGAGAAGGCAATTGAGTGCTGGCCTCATCCGCTAGGGCAACCCTAGTCGAGCCTCAGTCTTCCACTGCTAGATCGTTGCCATGAAATCGGTTGGCCTTTTCGCAGGGATCGGAGGCATCGAGCTCGGACTTCGACGTGCAGGCCACGACGTCGCATTGCTTTGCGATGTCGACCCGGCCGCGCAGGCTGTACTTCGGGCCAGATTTCCAGGGGCCGAGCTTGCGGGCGACATCTCGGACCTCGATTACCTGCCCAGAGGCGTCGAGCTCGTCGCGGCAGGTTTCCCCTGTCAGGATCTTTCTCAAGCCGGGACGACATCCGGCATCACGGGCCCTCGCTCCGGCCTCATTGGTCACCTCTTCCGTCTGCTCGAAAGGCAGGATGTGCCGTGGGTCCTGCTTGAGAACGTTCCCTTCATGCTCAGCCTGCACAATGGCGCAGCCATGAGCAAGATCGTGCGGAGACTCGAGGATCTAGGTTACGCCTGGGCTTATCGGGTGATCGATTCGCGCGCTTTTGGCCTTCCGCAGCGTCGGAAGCGAGTGTTCCTAATCGCGTCAAGCGAAGGGGATCCGGCTTCGATTCTCCTTACCTCGTCAACGGTGAAAGAGCAAGGTTGTGCCAGTGAGGACGCTGCGGTCGGTTTCTACTGGACCGAGGGCAACCGGGGTCTCGGCTGGGCGACCGATGCCTTACCCACGTTAAAGGGTGGTTCGGGCCTTGGAATTCCCTCGCCACCAGCCGCTTGGCTTCCTAGCGGCGAGATCGTCGTTCCGACGATCGAGGCCGCCGAACGCCTCCAGGGCTTCCCCCGAGGCTGGACCGAACCCGCGGTGACATGCCGCCGAGCAAACCATCGATGGACCCTAGTCGGCAATGCGGTCACCGTCCACGCCGCAGAGTGGCTAGGCCGGCAGCTGACCAAGCGGCCATCGGCGCATCCGAAGTCGGTGTTCGAGCTCGCACCACATGCAGCGTGGCCGGCGGCCGCATTCGGGTTTCCTTGGCGAGAGCGATACGGGGTCGAGTGCTCGGACTGGCCGGTTGCACGCGGGCACTGCGGTCTGGCGAAGTTCTTGGGTCGAGACATGCAGTACCTCTCGGCGCGTGCGACCGCAGGATTCTTGGGGCGGCTCGAACGCAGTCGACTTCGGCGCCCGGCAGCCTTCGACCTGGCACTGAAGTTGCACATCGGACGAATGACGAGGCTTCAGAGGCGCGCGGCAACGGATTGACAGGTTGTGCCGTGAAGAAAGCACCTCCGGCGTCATCGGGCGATGCCGCAAAGCGAATGCGCGCGACGCGCGGGCGAGACACGGCCGCTGAAATGGCCGTTCGGCGTGAGTTGCACCGCCTCGGTTTCCGCTACCGCGTGGATCGACCCCCAATCCCATCCGTACGTCGTCGCGCCGACATCGTGTTCGCTTCCGCCCGGCTCGCCGTGTTCATCGATGGCTGTTTCTGGCACGGCTGTCCGAAGCACGGCACTTGGCCCAAGGCCAACGCGAGCTTCTGGCGCGAGAAGATCGAGGCGAACCGCCGGCGCGACGCCGACACGGATCGGAAGCTGAGGGACGCGGGGTGGAGGGTGATCCGCGTCTGGGAGCATGAGGATCCGGCACGCGTGGCCAAGCGGATCGCCGGTGTCGTGACACGACTTGGATCAAGACCGGCGTCAGTGGCAGCCACTACAAAGTCGCAGACTTCGAGGTGACGCAAATGGCTCAGGCGGCTCGTCAAGCGATCATCGCCATTCCGGAACAAGGTCAGCTTGTCGAGGCCCGCAGGCGCCAGTGGGTCGTTGCCGACGTCCAGGGATCAGGCCTCTCCGCCACGAGGCGACAGCACCTCCTGACGCTCTCGTCCATCGATGAAGACGCACTTGGCGAAGAGCTTCGGGTGATCTGGGAGCTCGAGCCGGGCGTCCGCATCCTCGAGAAGGCCGGGCTCCCCAAGGTCGGCGAATTCGATGAACCTCGTCGAGTCGATGCCTTCCTGGATGCCGTCCGCTGGGGCGCAGCGACCAACGCCGACGTCCAAGCCCTGCAGGCGCCCTTCCGGAGCGGCATCGCGATCGAGAACTACCAGCTAGACCCTCTCGTCCGTGGTCTGCAGATGCCGCGCGTCAACCTATTGATCGCGGACGACGTGGGCCTTGGCAAGACGATCGAAGCCGGACTCGTGGCTCAGGAGCTGCTGCTCCGCCACAGGGCAAGGACGATCCTGATCGTCTGCCCGGCTTCGCTGCAACTGAAGTGGCAGGCCGAGATGCAGGAGAAGTTCGGTCTCGAGTTCCGGGTCGTCGATACGAGCTACTTGAAGGAGCTGCGGCGGA
>CAZPPG010000158.1:0-4678 GCA_964588385.1 uncultured Phycisphaeraceae bacterium | reverse complement strand
ATCGACGGCCAGGAGGACCTTCTGGCGGATGTTGGCGGAGCGCGTGAGGGTTGCGAGTTCGATGTCGATGTAGCGCGGCGGATGGTTCCCTCCGACGCCCTGCGCCCCCAGGTGTTCGTAGAGCGCGATGCGGGAGGAATCGTCGCCGTCGTAAAGACCGCCTTCGAACGTCGGGCGGCACGTGATGATGCAGGGGAGGGGTGAAGAGCGAATGAGACGGAGGATCTCGGCGGTTTCGATGGTGGCGTCAGCATCGTCCGTCTCTGCGCCTTCTGTGCCGCCGGAGAAGACCTGATCGATGCGGTACTCGGCGATCTCCGCGCCGAGTCGCTTGGCCTCGGCGCAGTCTGCGAGGGCGGCGTCGATCTCACGCACCATGATGGGGACGCAGAGGAGTGTCATCGGGCCGAGTGTAGGAGACGGCGGGCGTGGAGCGGCTCGGGAGGACACCCGATGCGCCAGGCAGCGAACGAAAGAGGACCGCGCACGCATTCACGCGGTGCGCGGTCCGTGGCTCAAGCTTCGGCGCGTCATTGGTCGGGCGGGGTTGTTCGAGCGATCCGGACGAGCCCGGCCTTTGCCTGGCTTATCGGCGGCGCCGTGCCCCGAAGAGAGCGCCCACCGCGAGGAGCGACATCGCGCCCGGGGCGGGGATCCATGCCAGTCCATCGATGTTCGAGAAGCCGTTCTCGCCGATCAGCGTGGCGGCTCCGGTCGTGACATTCACGCTGTAGAGCGAGTTCGTGACGTCGCCCTCGGTGAGGTAGAGAACCTGGGCAATCTCGTCGTACGCGAGGCCGATCATGTCGCTGGGGATTCCGGTGGGACCGACACGCGTTGACTCGCCGGTGAGGATGTCGACCGTGTAAAGACTGGCGTCGGCGTAGTTGATGGCGTAGAGGATGCCGTGCGTGTTGTCGTAGGCCATGCCGCGGCCGTCGATGCCGGTGGGCCCGATGTTCCGGATGGCGCCGCTCAGGTCGGTCTCGACGAGCATGTTGTTGTTCTGCTGCGAGATGCTCCATGTGACGCCGAGCGACTCGGAAGAGGCGAGCCCGTGCCAGTTCAGATCCCAGTTCTGATCGTTGATGGGCGTGTACTGGCCGCTCGCGTCGATTCGTCCGTAGAAGCCGATGGGATCGAAGCACATGACGTCGCTCGCGTAGAGCTCGCCTCGGAGGAAGGTGGCGCCGACGAGACTGGTGCCGTGCGAGAGAGAGGCGAAGAGTGTCGCGGCGCCGGTCTCTGTGTCGATGCGGTACAGGCCGTTGTTCCCCTGAGAATCCGTGGACTGGATGCCGTACAGGCCGCGCGGGAATCCCGCCATGGCGGTGCTTGCGAGGGCCGCCGCGAGGGCGCATGTGGCAACATATCGAGTCATTGATCTCTCCTTCGGTGTGATGGGAACGGATCGGGGAACGGGATGACGGTGCGGAAGGGGCAGTTGCGGGCGTCAGGAACACGCCAGATCGCGGTCTCGGGCACGCGGTGCGGCCAAACGTAACGCACTCGCAAAGTTGCGTCAATACTCTCTGATGATATTTGCAGATAAATCCCAATAGAACTCTCTAGAGAGTTGTGTACGGGTCCGATGTTCCATTGATGCCGGGGGGTGTTCTTGCTATGATGCGGTCGCTTGAGGCCGTGACGGCTCTCAATCGGCGTTTGCGACTCGATTGAGGGGGGTCTTATAGGACGATAAGGCGCGGCACCCGGGGGACATGGGCCGCTTGACACGAAGCTTTTACCCGTGCAGAAATCACTCGAAAACTCGTCGACGGGCAGTCAGGATCCCTCGATCGCGTGGAGCGAGTTTCAGGCCGACGCGGAGCGGGTGCTGCGTCAGCTCAGAACCAGTCTTTCCGAGGTCGTCGCGTCGGTGCCGGAGCCGGTCTCCAAGCCGTCGGACCTTCAGCGTGCGCTCCGGGTTGACATCAACGTCTGCTGTAAGGTGTTCAAGGCGATCTCCGCGCCGGGGGCGCTGAGCGTCGGGCTGCACCTTCCCGGCATCATGGCCCTGCGTGCTTTCCTGAAGAGCGCGCGAAGGGCGGGCGCGAGCGAGGCGGCGGTGGCCGCGGCGATTCAGGCCACGGAAGAGTTCAACGATCTTGTCACGGCTCACGCCGACGATCGCTCGACGTTTGATTCGATGCTCAGTTCGATGGTGGTGTCCGAGGACTCGGCGCACATCACGTTCCAGCACCGGAGGGCGACCGCGCGCGGGCAGGCGCACCTTTTCGGCATGCAGGCGCGGGTGCAGTTGAAGTGCCTGATCGTTCAGCCGTCGGCGCATGACCCCGGGCTGCTCGACTTGGCGAACCTGACAGGGTTTGTCTCGCTTCGGATGTGGCGGCCAGCACGCACGCCGATCGTGCTGACGCCGGCGTACACCACGAACGACGCGGGCACCGTGCGCAAGGTGGTGCGTGAGCCGCTCGAATCGACGGCGGACCAGACGGCGGGCGTGGCGCTGCTTCGGGATTTCTGCACGGGGCCCTCGCTTCAGTTGCGAGAGGTGCCGGCTGCGCCGGGGCGCGTGCTGGGCGAGTTGCATGGTGTGGGGATCGGCAACAAGGCCGCGGTGACATGCGTGGAGGGCCACATGAATCGCGCGGCGGTGCCGCGGTACAGCGAGCCGGCGAACCGGATCGGCGGGCACTTGGCCGAGATCCGTGTGCCGTGCGACACGCTGCTGCTTGACCTTGTGGTCAGAGAGGACGTCTTCGGTCCGCTGCGCCCGACGGTCAGCATGTGCGCGGACCATCTGGCGGATCTGCACGGGCCGGGGGGCCGGGCGGTGTGGCAGCCGCTCGGGCCGTATGAGACGGTGGAGCATCTGGGCCGAGGGCCCGCGGCTCTCTACACGCCCGATTACCCGCGCTATCCGGAGTTGGGGCGTTACGCGTTTGAGCGACTGGGCTGGGAGGGTGAGCGATTCGATGTGTATCGCTGCCGCCTGGAGTATCCGATTGTGCCCTCGACGGTCGGCATGTTCTTTGATTTGCCGGCCGCGCGGGGCGCGTAGGGACATCCGGGTTCACCGAAGCGATCTGAGCATCTCGACGGCGGAGACGCGGAAGCCCTCGGCGGCAAAGACGGCGCGGGCTTCGTCGTTGAAGGCGGCGGTTTCGAGTCGGAGTTGGGTGATGCCGCGGGAGGTGAAGAGGGAGATGGCTTCGCGCGTGAGTGCGCGGGCGATGCCGCGGCGGCGGGCGGCGGGGATGACGTAGAGGTCGTGGATCCAGCCGAACTCGGCGGTGGCGTAGATGGGGATTGCGGATTCGGTCGACGCGACGAGGAAGGCGGCGAGGGCTGGTGTCGTGAGGCCGGGTTTCGTGTGGCCGGGGATGTCGGGCTCTTCGGCGACGAGAAAGATACTGCGCGGGTCGGCGGCGCGAATGGGGAGCCAGCGGGCGTAGCGGTCGAGGACATCGGGGCGCGTGGCGAAGCGATCGGGATCGCGGGCGGCGTGCTCATCGAGGAGCGCCCCCACCATCGGAAGCACGAGCGGGACGTCGGATGGCGTGGCGGGGCGGAGGGGCATGACAAAGCGTAGATTCGTGCTCTATGCCATTCG
Source organism: uncultured Phycisphaeraceae bacterium (assembly GCA_964588385.1). GTDB lineage: Bacteria > Planctomycetota > Phycisphaerae > Phycisphaerales > UBA1924 > JAHBWV01. Next base: position 1,101 of record CAZPPG010000158.1, on the reverse strand, counting down.
ATCAATGAAGTACTCTCTCGCATTCGTGATCACAGGCTTGTCGAGGCCCTCGGCGATCAGAGCGGCTTCGATCTCGTGAAGCGACTGAATATCGCCACACACGTCAAACCCATGCCTCACATCGTCGTCCGTATCCACCCAGTATCGCAGGCACGTCGTGAAGTCGACGGTGTACACAAGCGTGTGAACCCGCCAATCATCCGAGCAAGATGCCGCCAATGTCTCGGGCGTGCGTGCCCATACTTCGAGTTCCGCCCACGAGCAATCGCATTCCTTCGAGATCCAATCGTCATGCTCCAGCCAGTCTTCAAGCACAAGAATGTCGGTGTTGCCGTGACGTCGGTGCAGCACACGAACGGCAATCGCAACGACGTGTACCAACTGTGAACGCGAAGCAATCGCCGGCAAGAAGTGCAGAACATTCCCATCGAAGGGCGGGAGTGCTTTCTGGAGACGCTGTGTCAACTCGTCATTCATGAATCGCCCATTTCGGCAGCCACAAAGTCGGGGCCCGGCGTGATGCCGAGCCCCGATGGCAATGGTGGATGGAAGGGGAGCACTGGCTGGCAAGCAGCCCGTGGCACGGAGAAGTGGATCAGACCTCGAGTTCGGCTTCGGACTCCTCGACGGCCTCGTTGCCGACGGGGGTGGTGACGCGGGGCGGGACCTTGGCGGCAAGGAGTGCCCGGCGGATCTCATCCAAGAGGTCGGGGTTGTCCTTCAGGAACTGCTTGGAGTTCTCGCGGCCCTGGCCCAGGCGGACCTCGCCCCGGCTGAACCACGCGCCGGACTTCTGGACGATCTCGGCCTCGATCGCCAGGTCGAGCACGTCGCCGGTGACGGAGATGCCCTCGCTGAACATGATGTCGAACTCGGACTCCCTGAAGGGCGGGGCGACCTTGTTCTTGACGACGCGGGCGCGGACGCGGTTGCCGACGTTGGTGTCGCCATCCTTGATCGCGCTGATGCGCCGGATGTCGATGCGGACGGAGGAGTAGAACTTCAGGGCGCGGCCGCCGGGGGTTGTCTCGGGCGAGCCGAACATGACGCCGATCTTCTCGCGGATCTGGTTGATGAAGATGACGGTGCAGTTGGAGCGTG
>CAZPPG010000157.1:0-4773 GCA_964588385.1 uncultured Phycisphaeraceae bacterium | reverse complement strand
TGCCATGGAGCGGGCCGCACGACAACGACCGCTCGAACGTCTACGGGTACGACCCGCTCGAACGCTTAGCGGATGTTGGGCACGGATCGCTCAATGCCGCCAATACCGATGTCGAGTCCAGCACGCAGGTGCCGACGCCGCGCCGGACGTCGTGGGCCCTCGATCGACTGGGCAACTGGAAAGGAACGCCGGCCGGCGGCGGCAACCCCGCCGTGGCGGGCCGAACGGTGACCGGGCTTCTCCCCGACGACCCCGCCTTCGATTCCGTCGAACTTACGCACGTCACCGACGAGAAGAACCGGATCACGCAGATCAACCGCACCAGCGACGCGGTGCCGCCGGTGCACGCCACCACGCCGGTGGTCCATGATCGCGCCGGCAACCTCGTCTGCGACGGGGAGAACTTCTACCAGTACGACGGCTGGAACCGGCTGCTTGAGGTCCGGCGCTCGGGGTCGCTCCTCTTCGATGAGGAGGGCGAGATCCAGGGCGGCGAGCCCGGCGCATGGGTCGCCCACTTCACCTACGACGGGCTGGGCCGGCTCATCCGCACCCAGCGGCCGATGCTCGACCTGAACGGGCAGCCCAACGGCCAGACGCAGTCGCGCCGGTTCTACTACGACGGCGTCCGCCGCATCCAGGAGACGGTGACGGGCGGCCTGACCCCGGTGGGGGGGGGCGAGGATCCGATCCCGATCGAGGAGGAGGGCGAGCAGACGGGCAACCCCGGGGGCGGGACGAATCCTCCCGGGAACCCGCCGGAGAATCCCCCCGAGAACCCGCCCGCGCAGATCCTCCAGCACCTCGACCGGGAGTACGTCTACCACCCCGGCTACGTGGACCACTTCGCGGCCGAGTACGTGATCCCCAACAGCGTGAACCTGCTGACGGTGCAGCGGCACCGGTATCTGATCCAGGACTCGAGCTACGACCTGGCCGCGGTCATCGCGCCGCCGTCCTCGCCCGGCGGGGAAGCGACCGTGCTGGCGCAGTACTCGTGGGACCCCTACGGGGAACTGCTGCACTTCGAGACGGACCTCGAGCCCGAGCAGCAGACCCGGCTTGGCCACCACGGGCTGTTCTTCGAGCGGACGGATGTAAGCGGGATCATTGCCCAAGCCTTCCCGCCGCAGGGCGTCGGGGCGTATGGGCTGAACTACAACCGGGGCCGTTGGTACGGAACGGACCATGAGCGGTTCACGACCGCCGACACGATCGGCACAGGTCTCCCCGCCTCACGTCAGCTCCCGTTCGCCGGTCGGTCGCTCAGGGTCCGCGTGGCGGCGCCGGACGTGTCGCTGCTGTACGGCGACGGCCTGAACCTCCACCAGTACACCCGGTCCCGGCCGCACATGGCAACCGATCCGTCGGGGGGGCTCGTCGCGCTGGGAGGCCTTTCGGAACTCGCCGCCACGGCGGGCGCAAGGGCGTCGCTCGGCTCCCCTGGGGGAGGCCTTCTGTGGGCCGTACAGACAGTTGGGGTTAGGGGCTTCGTGTCGATGCTGTTGGCCGACAGCGCCGCGCAGTTCATCGCGGTCGGGACCGGTCTCGCGTTTATGTCGTGGGCGACCATGGAGCTGCTGGGAGAGATTTCGGGAGGGAGCGGCGGCAGCGGAAGCGGAGGCGATGCGATTGCTGGTGGTCAAGATGATGGGCCGCCTAGAGTGCTTCAGACGGGTGGAAACACAATTTCCAAGTCGACTGCCGACACCCTGGGGATCACGCAGGAGCAAGCCAAAGCGGCGATGGAGAGTCTCAAGCAGGATATTGGCCAGCACGCATCCGATCACAGTCACAAGATTTGGAGCAACGGCAACGTAACCGACAGCAACACCGGAGCGCTTCTCGGCAACCTTTTCGAGCACATCCACTAGCGAGTGAGGCCTGAGATATGTCGTCATCAACACCATACGAACTGCCAAGCGCTTCTGTCACGCACGCGTCGCTCAGCCTCGCCCACGAAGATCTTGATGCCGCGAAGGTCGAAAGCCGTTTAGGGATCGTCGCTCACAGGAAGTTCCGCAAGGGCGATACATATCAGGGGCGCGATCGTAGCGGGCAAGCCATCGAGCGAATCCGATCCTCGGGATTGTGGGCAATTGATTCGACGCGACTCGTTTCGTCGAGTGATCCACTCGTTCATGTGCAAGCGGTATTAGACATGGTAGGTGCTTCTATCCCACAATGGAACGACTTAACAAATAGCGGTGTAGTTGCCACGTTGTGGATTGTACATGCTCGTGCGCCAGGCGAGTTTGGATTCGCAATCGATAGCCAGACATTGAAGCGAATAGCTAGCCTTGATATTCACCTTTCACTTGCGTGTAACATAGTGTAGGTGGCTCGTCACACTCCGATATCAGGATCTGCCTGTGAACACCATGCCGAGTTCGCGCAGGCGCCCTACCCGGATTCGCTTGCAACGCCGGCACAATCGGACGCCGAATGCTTTGCGGTGGTGGCCGTGGCGGTTCTCCCACCGATGTCTCATGCCCGCCTACCGGCCGCCGCGCCAATGATCAGCGGCGGTTGCTCTCGCCGCTCCGCCGCCGCGACTGCCGCCTCCAACCCGTCCGCCAGGTGCGGCTCGGCGACGTCGATGATCTCGTGAATCTCGGCCGACCCCGCCGGGTAGATCCGCACGCGCCAGACCATCCGCGTCGGGGAGGGCGGGCCGCCGACCCGCTCCACACCCGCGACGATCCGGCGCCCGGGATCAGCCACTGCCGCTCGCGCCAGAGGCAGAACAACCAGCGAGGCTCCAGGGCGGCGAGGCGCAGCCAGAGCGGGTCGGGGATGGGCTTGAACGCGGCCACGCCGCTTCGTACGCACTGCGGCCGCCGGCGGCCCGGGCGTTTGCGCGGCGGGAAGCGCCGCGGCGGCATTCGCGCGGGCCGGGCGGCCGCAGGGACGGGTAGCGCTCAGCGGATTGAGGCGCGGCTCAAGGATGCTCTATGGCATTCGGCGTACCCTGGGAATCCGGGGGTAGTCATGTCCGAACCATCGGAAGGGAGCGATGGGCGGGCGTCTGTAGCGTTCGCCACTTCTTCTCGTTTCTACCTCTGTGAGTAGCTGCGGTATGCGCGATCGAATGGGCGTATCGTCTGCTTACTGACCGGTTTGTTCGGACCGATTCCGAGACGCAGACTCCGCTATCGCTCATAACTCTCATTTCCGGCCAACTCGACCGCTGTGTACGGCGCCGCGCGCACCAATTCAACATCCCGCCAAGAACCGCTCCACGTAAAAGTCCAAGTCGTCGCCCGTGATGAAAGCGTCTCCATTGACGTCTGCCGCGGGCAGACCAAACTCAAAGTCGCTGATGAACGCGTCGAAGTCGCTGCCCGTCACGAAGCCATCGCAGATGAAGTCAGCAACGCACACAGTGATCGCGGCCGCGGCACTGGTAGCGCTACCGCACGAGTTGGTAATCACGCAGTCGTAATTCCCCCCATCTGTAAGAAGTGCGGAGCTTATCGTCAGCATTGCAGTGGTAGCTCCCGAGACTGCACCGCCGTCAACCAACTCAACGGAATTCTTGCGCCACTGGTACACCAAAGTGCCAGTTCCGTCCACGGCGACGGCGAACCCAACCGGGCTATGCAAACAGACCTACTGCCCACTGGGCTGAGTGGTTATGTTCGGTGCGGAGCAAGGCGACCCGGCGCCGACAAAGGCGTATGTTGCTCCCAATTGCCAAGCGCTGCTGCCTTCTTTATGGGCGCCGACTACCACCGTATCGCCCGACACCGCTACTGATCGGCCGAATTCGTCGTATGCTCCTGTGTTCGACGCCTTGAGATACGCTTGCTGGCTCCAATGCCCTTCGCCGTCTCGGACGAACACGTATGCGGCGCCCGAGTCTTCAGCGTTGTTGTTTGCTTGGTCTCCGTTCACCCCCGTGGCACTGCTGGACTCCCGATGCGCGCCAATCACTATCGTGTCGCACGACACAGCTGCAGACTCGCCAAGTTCATCGCCGCCGTTAGTATTCGACGCCTTGAGGTACGCTTGCTGGTTCCAGTTACCTCCCCCGCTTCGTACAAAGACGTACGCGGCACCAGAGCTCGAAGAGCTATTGTTTACCTGGTTGCCATCTATTCCCGTGGCATTGCTCGACTCATGAGGCGCACCAATCACGATTGTGTCGCCAGATACCGCCACTGATCTGCCGAAGTGGTCGAAAGAATCTGTGTTCGACGCTTTGAGATATGCCTGTTGGCTCCAATGGCCTTCGCCGTCACGGGCGAACACGTACGCCGCCCCGGCAGCCGAAGCGCTATTGTCTTCCTGGTTTCCGTTCTCACCTGTCGCGTTGCTGTCTTCACCGGTGGCGCCGACCACTACTGCATCATTTGCCACCGCAACCGACCAACCGAAGAAATCACTTCCCCCTGTGTTTGAGGCCTTCAAGTACGCCTGCTGACTCCAGTTCCCGGTCCCATCGCGCGTAAACACGTATGCAGCACCTGATGCTGCGGAACTATCATCGGCTTGGTTGCCGTTTACGCAATAACGGGTGCGATGCTTGTCGCGTGCGCGATGACGGGGATAGAGCTCTGGTAATCAGGTCGCAGCGGACTTGCCCCATGCTCACCTTCAGAGGTAGGACACTGTCGAGCCGCGCTTTGGTTCGCGGAACGATCCCGAGCGATGCCGAGAGGAGCCGAGCATGCAAGTCCTTGTCAGCCGAGATGTTGCCGCATACCGCCCCCGACGCCCCAAGCCCCGCCGCCGCTTCCCGCCCGAGGTCCTGACCGACGCCGAGGTCCG
>CAZPPG010000156.1:0-4779 GCA_964588385.1 uncultured Phycisphaeraceae bacterium | reverse complement strand
AAGCCTACGACCTGCTGGTGCAGGCCGAGAGCGGGCTGTCGTCGATCACCGGCACAATGCCGTTGAGCAGCTCGTAGATGCAAGCCTTCAAGTTCCGCCACGGAGTTCAGGCGCGCCACGATTTCGGCCTGGATCTCGACTGGCGGGACTGGGACCAATTGCTGCAAGTAGCGAGGCACGCTCAAGTTTCTCAAGCCGCTGGTCGTGTTGTTCAGGCGACCGAGTTCAAAGCGACCGCGCGGTGACGTAAGCCAATGGAACAGCCACGCTGGGTGAATGCGGTCTGGGTTGGCCCGGAGTCGGAGCATGAAGTTCGAGAAGTAGTATCGCTCGCCATCGTCGGGATCAACGAACATCGCGCACTTGCCGATGTGGTCCGGACTTCCGCTTGACTTTGTCACAATGATGTCGCCCGTGGCAAGTCGCTTCCGTTCCACATCATTGGGTGGTATGCGTCGCCACGCCGGGTCCGCGAGCGACATTCTGAAGTCATCGATGTTCGTGCTGCGCAGGACGGGATCACCGTCTCCAGGAGGAGCATCGTCCCCCCACGTGCCGCTGTCTGACAACAGCACCAACTCCTCTAGTGGTCTTTCGTTCAGTTTGAAGCTGCGCCTCATTTCCAGCTCTCCATTTCTTGGCGAAGCGCCATAGCCTCGGCTTCCAGCCTCCGAAGGTCGTCGAGAATCTGTTCCGGCGGATCGTCCTCCCTATCACGAAACGAGACGCTCTTGTACTGAGTGATAGACAGATCATGACCGCGATTCCGGATTTCGTCGGCATCGATCACAAAGCCAAGTCGAGAGCGCTCTGCGAAGGCTGCAGGATCTCCCTTGGCCTTCCATTCGCGCCATGCCTCAAGGCATCTACCGAGGTCACCGAAGTCGTCCGCAGCTCCAAGCTTTTCACGTTTGTCGTCTAGCGAATAACCATCGCTCTGTACGTCCCCGAAAAAGACTCTGTCCGTTCGCCCACCCTTGGTGAACACGAGTATGGCGGTCGACACCCCCGTGTAGGGCCGAAAGCACCCGGCGGGCAACGAGACTACCGCTTCGAGTTGATTCTCATCAAGCAGTCGGCGGCGGAGCATCGTGTGTGCCCCCGATGTACCGAAGAGCACGCCGTCGGGCACGATCACCGCCGCGCGGCCGCCGAGCTTGAGCATGCGGAGGATGAGGGCCAGGAAGAGCAGTTCGGTCTTGCGGGTTTTGACAGTGCGGAGCAACCCGCTCTCGACGGCCTCGTAGTCGAGCGTGCCCTTGAAGGGCGGGTTGGCCAGGACCAGGTCGAAGTGGTCCTTAGCGAAGCGGCCCAGGACCTTGTCCTCGACGAAGCGGTTGCTCAATGTGTCCATGTACTCGATGGCGGGGTTGTCCACGCCGTGGAGCATGAGGTTCATGGCCGCGATGCGGAGCATGGTCACGTCGAAGTCGAAGCCGTGGAACATGTCCGACTGGATGTGCTTGCGGTAGGGTTCGAGGAGGTCGCCCGTGTAGATGGTGTTCTTTTCACCGTTCTCGGCGGTTTCGGTCGTGATCCCGGAGGGCGAGGTGAACCGCTCCAGCAAGTTTTCCATCGAGGCAACGAGGAAGCCCGCGGTGCCGCAGGCCGGGTCGGCGATGCGGTCGGTGGGCTTGGGCTCCATGAGATCGACCATGAGGCGGATGATGTGCCGCGGCGTGCGGAACTGGCCGTTGATGCCGGCGGTGGTCAGTTTGCCGAGCAGATACTCGTAGAGGTCGCCCTTGGTGTCGCCCTTATCGAGCGGAAGGTCGTCGATGAGTTCCAGGGCCTTCACGAGCAGTGAGGGCTTCTGGATCATCAGCATGGCGTCGTTCATGTAGCGGCCGAAGGTGGACTCGGCGCCGGCGATGTCCTTGAGGTGTGGGAAGACCTCATCGCGCATGGTCTTGAGGAGGGCATCTGCACCGAGGTTCTTGAGTTGGTGCCAGCGGAGATGCTGCTGCTTGGCGGAGAAGAGGCGGTCGAAGGGCTTGCCGGTGCGCTGGGCCTTCTTCTCGTTGCGGGACTCGGTGAGGTCCAGCAGCCGGATGAACATCAGGAAGGTGATCTGCTCGATCACCGTCAGGGGGTTGGTGATCCCGCCCTGCCAGAATTCAAGCCAGAGTTTGTCGATTTTGCTGCGGAGGGGGCCGGTGATCATCCGTGATTGCTCTCTTTCGGGGGGGCTTTCCGGGGCTCGGGCCCAGGGTGGGAGGGGGTGGTCGGTTTGAAGGAGTTGATGATGCCAAGGAGCTCGTCGATCTGGGCTTCATCCTCGAACACACCGTCTAGACCCTCGGCGCTGATAGTGGTGAAGGGTTGCTCGTAGAGGCGGCCGATCTCAATCGCGCCGTACTTCGCGATGTGATTCTTGAGCAGGTCAAGGAAGCGCATCTGCATCGAGTTGACCGTTGGGTGCTTACGGACAAACGCCTCGAACCGATCATGCACCGCCTTGGCATCCAAGCCGATGATGCTGCGGATGGCCAGGTCAAGGTGACCGGCGGTTTCCGGGTAATACTCGGTCAGGTCGGTGAGGTCGAGATCGGGGTGCTGCGTAAGCACGAGCGAGACCAGCGCCTTGAGATCGGCATCGCTGACGGGCTGGCCGGCCTTGATTCGCTTGAGCGTGTCGTTCTGGGCGAACAGCTCGGTGAGCACGCCCTCGACGCGCTGCCGATAGGCGACGAACTCCAGCCCTTCGAGCTTGGGCTTGTGATCACGGCTCTGGAGCCCAGCGGGATCCTCGGCGACATCGATGACTTTGGCCGGGAGGCGATCGCTTGTTCGCGGCTGGCGGTACTTCATGATGCCGCGCAGCGATTGGCGAACTTCCTCAAGCGACGCGAGCGTGATGGAGTCCCAGAACGCGGCGGACTTGACCTTGCGGATGTCCTCTTCTCGTTCACGGACGGGATTCAGGTTGTATTGAAGATCGGCAACCCAGGCCTCGACCTCGGCGCGACGGTCGGCGAAACGCCCGGCTCCCTTCATCAAATCTGTCTGGGCGAGGGCGATGAGATGATCAAACTGGTACGCGGCGCTGTCGCCACGAATATCCCGCCACTGCATGAGGGGCGCGATGTCCTGCGAAAGCGTGGCGCGCGTTGCGGCATCGAACCGCTTGATGACTTCCGGATTCCTGCAAGTAGTCACTTGACGCCATTTCTCGCGCACGGAGATGGTGGTGTCGGGCAAGTCGGCAATGTCCGCGGCGATTAGGCCCGCGATCGCGTTGAACGCGGTGACATCGGGTTTGCGAAGGCACTCGTCGGCAAGAGCGAGCCGAGCATCGAACAGCCGCTGAAGCAGCGAGGTCTGCTTCGACGGCTCTGTCTCCTGATATGTCTCCTCGAAGTACTTGAAGTTCTCCCAGTGATCGAAGATCTGGAACTCGGACTTGTCCTTGCCGGGTCCGAAGAGGTCCTTGCACAACCGCGTGCCGCGGCCGATCATCTGCCAGAACTTGACGAACGAAAAGACCGGTTTGGCGAAGACGAGGTTGACGACCTCGGGCACGTCGATACCAGTATCGAGCATGTCGACGGACACGGCGATGCGCAGGTCGGACTTGGCGTCCTTGAACTCGTCGATCAACGCCTCGGCACGAGGCTCATAGTTGTCGATGACGCGACAGACACGGCCGCCGTACTGCGGGTAGAGCTCGTCAAAGACGCTCTGAAGTAGGATGGCATGGTCATGGCTGCGGGCGAAGATGATGGACTTGCCAACAAGGGATCCGGAGCCGTCCCGGATGCCATGCTCCATCAAGTTCTGGATGATCTTGCGGTTCGTGTCCTTGTTGAAGATCTGCTTGTCGACCTGGTGCTGCTCGAACTCGATAGCTTCGGGCTCGCGTTCCTGCTGCTCGAGCTGCTCGCGCTGCTCTTGCGTCATCTGCGAGTACTTGATGCCACGGGACAGGAACCCGGTGGTAACCGTCTTCACCTTGAAGGGCACGAGGTAGGGCGGAATGTGATTGATCGCGTCTTCGTACCGGAAAAGCGCGGTCGGATTCTCGTTCTCGCAGCCGAACAGGTCGAACGTGTTGCGGCTGATGAACTGGACGGGCGTTGCGGTGAGGCCCACCTGCAGGGCGTCAAAGTAGAGGAACAGGTCGCGGTAGCGGTTGTAGATGCTGCGGTGCGACTCGTCGGCGATGATCAAGTCGAAGAACCCCACGTCGAAAGACTCGAAGCACTGCATCATCGCCGGGTAGGTGGCGAGGTAAATGCGATGCTCCTGGTCCGCAGATGTATTGGCGTTGACGTAGGTGCGAGGTTCTCCGGGTAGGAACTGTTGAAACGTGTTGTTCGCCTGTCGGCGAAGTTCGCGGCGGTCGCAGAGGAACAGCACTCGGCGAACCCAGCCCGCTCGGATGAGTGCCTCGCAGAGCGAGATAGCGACGCGGGTCTTGCCGGTGCCTGTGGCCTGGACAACCAGCGCCCGACGGTGCTTCGCGCCAAATCGCTCGATCACTCGCTTGATCGCCTCGATCTGATACATGCGATCCGCAATCTGCGGATCGGGTGCCACTTCCTTGGGCTGCAAACGCTGCTGGCGGCGTGAGACCATATAGATGATGCTGTCCCGTGAGTGGTAGCCATAGATCTGCCGCGGAGGCTCGCCGTCTGCGTCGTTCCAGAGGCTCACGTCGTATCCATTCGTGTAATAGATGACTGGACGGCGGCCATACATCTTCTCGAAGCCGTCTGCGTAGCACTTGGCCTGCTGACGGCCCTTCTCGGCGTTCTCCGCAGTCTTCTTGGCCTCGAC
>CAZPPG010000155.1:0-4790 GCA_964588385.1 uncultured Phycisphaeraceae bacterium | reverse complement strand
ATCCCGGACGGTCGGTTCGGCGCCCACGACTACGGTGACGCGGTCCGATTTCTCGCGCGTAGCGGCGGCACCGAAGAGGAGCACCTCGACTTCCATTGTGGGAGTGTATGGTTTGGCGGTGGCGGCGATACCAGGAGCGTGTATGGGCTTTCGAGGTCAGGCATTCGCGTTCGACTCGCCCGGGGCTGCTGTAGCGGCCTTGGTCGCACTCGCTTGCCCGTCACCCTCGGCCCGACTAAGCGAGGTTGTGGGGTTGGATAGGGCCGCGGGCCGCATCCTTGCCGAAGAGGTCCGCGCCGACCGGGATAGCCCCGCCTTTGACTACTCGGCGATGGATGGGTATGCAATCTGCGCCGCTGACTTGGCCGTCCCCTCAGGTGAGGGCTCGAATGAGACCGTGCAAGCGATCACACTGCTGGTTGTGGGAGAGGCTCGCATTGGCGAGCCGCCCCCAGCGTCCTTCGAGGGTGTTCGTCGGCCTGTCGCGGTGCGGATCGCGACCGGCGCAGCAATCCCGGCGGGAGCCGACACCGTTGTTCGGCGGGAGGACGTCATTGAACACGCGGCGGGACGGGCGGCAGATGTCACTTCAATCTCCGTGACGCGAGCGGCGGCCGCTCGCGTCAGGCGAGGAGACCATATCCGTCGTCGAGGCGAGAACGCGCCGGCGGGGACGGTCGTCCTGCACGCGGGCGAAGTGATCACGGCAGCAGGGCTGGCAACGCTTGCAGCGGTAGGGATTATTCGACCGGCGGTCTTTGCCCGCCTCCGCATCGCCCTTATCACCACCGGTGATGAACTCATCGAGCCGCATCACACGCCATCAACCTTCCAGATCCGCAACAGCAACTCCCCGGCCGTGCGGGCAATCCTGGCGTCGCACGCGTGGGCGAACGTGCCGAGCGTGTCACACATTCGTGACGATGGGAACCTCGGCGGTGCGTTGGAGCGTGCGTGCCAAGTCGCCGATGCTGTGGTCCTGACCGGCGGCATCTCGATGGGGCACCGCGATCCCGTTCGAGCTGCCGTCGAACAGGTCGGAGCTGAGGTGGTCTTCCACGGACTTCCGCAGAGACCCGGAAAGCCGATGCTGGGTGCCCTCGTGCGGCGACCGGCGCCGCACACCGCGGAGACGCTTCCCATCTTCGGGCTCCCCGGCAACCCTGTCTCCGCTCTTGTCACCTGTGTACGGATCGTCCTGCCCGTCCTTGCCGCCTGCGCTGGAGCGAAGCGAACCCCACCGGAGTGCCTCCCGAGGCTCATTGAGGTCAGGAATCCCGACGGTCGGACGCTCGATTTGTGGTGGCACCGCTTGGTCCGATTGGTCGTTGACGCCAACGGCCTTCCTCAGGCGGAGTTGATCGATGGCCGCGGCTCGGGTGACATCGTCGCGGCGGGCATGAGCGACGGCTTTGTGGAAGTACCCCCGGGCTTCTCGAACGCGATCCTGCCCTATTACACTTGGCCCGCGGGGGCTTGATAGGCGGTCAAACGATGTGTGGTGCGGAGATGAGTCACGCCATGAATGACAGAACCCCTGGGGCGAATTCTGAAGGTCTTTCACACATCGGCGCGGACGGCGCGGCTCGGATGGTGGATGTCGGGGACAAGCCGGTCACAGCGAGGACCGCGGCCGCCGAGGGGTTCGTGCGGGTCTCGCCGGACCTTGAACGTGCGATCCGCGAGAACTCGATCAAGAAGGGTTCCGTGCTCGATGTCGCTCGGGTCGCCGCAATCCTCGCCGCCAAGCGCACCGACGAACTCATCCCCCTGTGCCACACGCTGCCGCTCGAAGCGGTTGACGTGGAGGCCGTGCTCGAGTCCGGCCGCGTCAGGGTCACCGCCACCGTCCGGACGCAGGCCCGCACCGGCGTCGAGATGGAGGCGCTGACAGCAGTAGCAATCGCCTGCCTGACGGTGATCGACATGGGCAAGGCCATCGATAAGGCGATGGTCATCGAGGGGATCCGCGTCACGGAGAAGCGCGGCGGCCGCCACGGCGACTACACCGCAGTACCTCTTGAGGAGGGGCGATGAGCGAAGCCGACCGGCCCATCCGCGCCGCTGTGTTGACTGTGAGCGATCGATGCTCACGCGGCATAGCCACAGACACGTCGGGGCCGGCGCTCGCCGAAATGCTCCGAACTCGCCTCGGCGCTGAAGTGGTCGAGGCGAGATGCCTGCCCGACGAGCAAGACCAGCTTGCCGCCTGCTTTGTCAGTTGGTCCACCCCCGAGCGCGGCATCGATCTGATTCTGAGCACAGGCGGCACCGGTCTAGCGCCGCGCGACGTGACGCCCGAAGCCGCTCGGAGCGTCATCGAGCGCGAGCACCCGGGGCTCATGGAACTCGCCCGTCTCCGGTGCATGACCAAAACGCCGCGGACATTCCTGTCGCGCGGGGTTGCGGGCACGATCGGCAGAACTCTCGTCCTGACCTTGCCCGGCTCACTCAAAGGAAGTACCGAGAACCTCGAAGCTCTCCTCGACATTCTGCCTCACGCCGTGGAGACGTTGCGCGGGGAGGTGCAGGACGACGGGCGGCCAGACGCGACGCCGGCGGGCGGAAAGGTCGTCCGCCATGACAACTGATACGCCGTTCGTCTCGCGCGATTTCCTTACGAGCGTCCAGCCGGTCGTCCTCGTCGGAGGGAGGAGCCAGCGTTTCGGTCGGGATAAACTCCGCGAGCCTTGGGGAAGCGAGGGACGAGTGCTCGTCCAACAGCCCATTCAGGCCCTGCGGGGCGTGTTCGGCCGTCGCGTGAAACTGGTCGGGGCCTGCGATCCCGCCGTCCTTCAGTTGGCGGACGGCATCATTCCGGATCTCCACCCGGGGATCGGCCCGATGGGGGGCATCGTTTCAGCCCTCACCCAATGGCCGGGTCCGATCTTCGTACTGGCGGGGGACATGCCTTCCTTCAGCGGCGTGGAGATCGCAAATATCCTCCAGGTCGCGCAAGTGCATCCGAGCGCCTATGCGGTCTGTGCCTCCACAGATCGCCTGCACCCGTGCGCCGCGGTGTACACGCAGCACGTCAGGCCAATCCTGGAGGCCAGAGTATCGCGAAGCGACTACACGCTGTTCAGCGCCTTGGAGCAGATCGGAGCGTTGACCGTGCCCGTTGCGCCGGAAGCGGCGAGAAACGTCAACCTGCCCGGCGATGTCCCCGCGGCTCATGAACAGCGGGGAATCGTGCGATCCTGAGGCCTCGCGTGTTTCCACCGGGGGGGACGCGGTGTCGGCGGCGGGCGCGATTGATCTCGAAGCCGCCGATGCGTTGCCGGGTCCGGGACCCGGCGCGACCTAAGTGGCCGCGCCGGGCGTGAGCGACCAAGTAGTGTCCACGGGCGGCCCGCCCGCCGCGCGGTGATTACTTCAGCACCGACAGGTCCGCGCCGTGGTTGATGTGGAAGGGCTGGCCGTTGATGACCAGCGCGGGGACGGACTTGACGCCCGCCTTCTCGGCCTCGGCGACGCGGCCCTTCTGCTGGCCGAGGTGGACGATCTCGACGTTGTACTTCGAGCGGTCCAGGGCGTCGGCGACGGTGCGCTCGGCGGCGACGCAGACGGGGCAGCCGGCGTGATAGAACGTGGCCTTCGTGCTCATGGTGATACTCCTTTGGTGGATGCGTGATCCGCGCGGCGTGACATTGACGCACGAACCCCGGGCCGCGCGCGGCCGTTCCTCCCGGGTCCGTGTTGATCCAGCGGTTGGCCGTTGACGAAGACCTCCCACAGCCGCGCCCGCGTGGGCGTGTCCGCGTCGGCTCCGGTCGGCTCCATCTCGGCGCAGTCGAGGCGCAGGTCGGCATCGCCGATGGGCGCGCCGATGTACTGGCAATGGTGCGGCTTGGCCTCGCCGGGATACTCGTTGGGCCGGAAGTACTGGCATTCCACGCACATGCGGGCCGTCGGCACCATGCCGCGCTCCTGCATCGTGCGCACCATGCCCACCAGCCCGCGCAGGAGCGTGGCCCGCTCGCGCTCGGGCATCGCATCCACGGCCTCGACGATCGCCCCGGGCCATTCGCTCGCCCGGGTCGCCTCGCGCTTCCCTCGCGCGGTGAGCGTCAGGACTACGGCGCGACCGTCGGCCTCGTCGGCTTCTTTGCGGAGCAGGCCCTTCTCGACCAGCGCGCCCACCGCTTCGCTGGCGGTCCCCATCGTGACGGCCATCCGCGCCGCGACGGCCTTGACCCCCACCCCCCGCGGCTCACGGTTGCCCGCGACGACCGCGAGGATCTGCGCCTGCGTGGGTGTCAGCCCGCGCTCCCCCGACGCCGCCCACTGCGCGTGCCGGAAGACCAGCGCGACCTTGGACAACCCCGCGACGACCCGCTGCGCGGCGGTCGGGGCATCGACCGGGGATGTCGGGGGCTTGCGGGGCACGGTCCCAGATAGTATGGACTCCGAAGTATCGTCGTCAACCAAACCGCTCGCCCCCGCGCCCATCCTCGCATGGGGCGCCCGCTGCGAGCCGCGCGGTCGCCGTACCGAGGCGGGCGTCCTTACGAACGGGACAGGAACCGGGCTCGGAACGCACCGGCATCCGGCCGCCGCGTGATCGCGATGGGTCTCGGCCTGGGTCGCATATCTCGACCTTGATGTCCACTTTCTCGATCCTACACTGCTGCGAGGGATCGTGCGGCACACGATTCCCGGCACCCCACACCCCCCGAAACGGACGCACACGATGACCATCGACCCGCGCACGACCATCGGACAGATCGTGACCGACAAGCCCTCGAGGGCTCGACTCTTCGAGCGGCTGGGGATCGACTACTGCTGCG
>CAZPPG010000154.1:0-4839 GCA_964588385.1 uncultured Phycisphaeraceae bacterium | reverse complement strand
CTCCTCGACGAGTCGCGCCATCGCCTGCACGTCCTAGCCCCGGGCCAGAAGAAGAGCATCCAGAACCAGCGCGTGACGCTGACGCTGGGGCCCGAGGAGCAGGTTACCACCGTCCGGCGTATCTTCGACGAGTACATCGACGCGGGCCACACGATGGACCAGATCGCGGCGCGGCTCAACGCCGATGGTTCCCGATCAGCCATGGGCGGACTCTGGAACGTCGGCAAGGTCCGCCGAATCCTGACAAACATCATGTACGCCGGCACGCTGGTCTACAACAAGACCACCAGCAAGCTCAAGACTCCCACGAGACGGAATCCCGTCGACCAGTGGGTCCGGACGGCCGGGGCGATCGACCCGCTGGTGGACCAAGCCGTCTTCGACCGGGCGCAGTCGGTTCTGGCCGAGGCGGCGCTGCGGTATTCGCCCGAGACGATGCTTCGGCACTTAGAGCGGCTCCATCACGAGCACGGGTTCCTCAGTCGGGCGCTGGTGCGGGGTGACGAGGCCGCGCCGTCGGTCTCAACCTACAGGTCCCGCTTCCGGTCCTTGGATGCCGCCTACCAGCGGCTGTTCTGCGCGGCCGCCGGTGAGGTGCGCGGTCATGTCGAGGCGTTGCTGCGGCAGACGGTCGAGAAGGTGGACAGCTACGACGACTTCCTGGTCGTCAACGGCAAGTTCACCGTGCTGATCCAGCCTTCGGTCCCGGTGCCGCACGGGTACAGCCAGTACTGGTACTTCCGCCCGGACGGCCGTGGCGTCATCGACATCACACTCGGGGTGCCGGTCTCATCGAGCGAGGGGCCGCAGATCCTGGGGTACGTTGCGCTGCCGCGACTGCTCGTGCGCGACCGGGGCCTCCGCGTGTTCGGCTCGTCCGAAGCTCGGCTGGTCATGTACGGCCACAGCGGCCTGGAGTTCATCTGCCAACTTGCGAGGTGCTGAATGGAGCACGCGAACATCCGACTGATGAAGGATCGACGGCGCGAGATGATCCCCGTCGACAAGATCCGCGTGATCAACTCCCGCACGCGCGACGAGGGGCAGTTCGCCCTCAACGTGCAAAGCATCGACGCGGTGGGGCAGATCAAGGACATCCGCGTCAACGACAAGTTCCTGCACAAGGAGGGCTTCTACGAGCTGATCTGCGGCGAGGGACGGCTCATCGCCCATCAGCGCCTGGGCAAAACCGAGATCCGCGCGGAGGTGGTCACCTGCACCCGCAAGCAGGCGTACCTGGAGTCACTCGTCGAGAACCTGGCGCGAACGCGCCCCGGCACGATGTACTTCGCTCGTGAGCTCAAGACGCTGCGCGACGAGGGGTGGGACTACGCGAAGATCGCCAAGATCGCATGCCGGAGCGTGGAGTACATCCGCCAGTACATCAAGCTCGTGGAGAACGGCGAGGATCGCCTCATCCAAGGCGTGGAACAGGAGATCATTCCCATCTCCTTCGCCGTCCTGGTTGCCCAAGCCGACGACGCGACGATCCAGAACGTGCTCATGGACGCGTTCGATCAGGGGATCGTCAACAGCAACAACTTCGCCAAGGCGCGAGGGATCATCAACGGCCGGATGGATACGCGTAAGAGACGAAGCTCCGGCACGGAGGAGTACACGGTCGCGGCCTTGACCGAGGACATCGCCACCGCCACCCAGGCCAAGGACTCCTTCGCCCGCGAGGCGGAGGGGAAGGAGAGCCGCCTCTACACATTGCTCGACGGGCTCGCGACGCTATGGAAGGACCGGGAGTTCGTGCAGCTGCTCCAGAGCGAGGGGCTGGACAAACAGCCCGCGCTCACAGGCACGTACAACGTGGCGGCGCGCGGTCAGAGAGAGAGGACGCGCCCATGAACGACTCTGTCGCGATCGATGTTCCTCTGATCAAGCTACGACCGCTCCGCGATCGCAAGGTCACCAAGCGCGAATACGAGCGCATTCTCGCGAGCGTCAGGGCTGTCGGGCTCATCGAGCCGCTCGTGGTCTTCCCCGACAACGGCGATTACGTCATTCTCGACGGTGTTCAACGCTACCGAACGCTGGTGGAGCTGGGCGTCGAGGCAGCCCCATGCATCGTGGGCCAGCAACGCGAGGCGTTCACGAGCAACCGGATGGTCAACCGCGTCTCGCCGGTGCAGGAGCACCGGATGATCGAGAAGTCGCTGGGCGAGGTCGACGAGGCGTCGATCGCGTCGGCGCTGGGCATCACCACCCTCGGTCACCGCCTGAAGAAGGCGCTGCTCAAGCAGCTCCACCCACTGGTCGCGTCGGCCTACGACGCGGGCAAGATCACCCGCGTCTGCGCCCGCGAGTTCACGCACGTCAAGCCGCAGCGCCAGAAGCAGATCATCCGGGCGATGGAGACCTACAAGGACTACACGACAACCTTCGCCCGGACGATGGTGGTCAAGACGGCCGCCCACCTGCGCGAGAGCCGGGGCCGCAAGCACAACCCCTGGGACAAGAGGGCGCAGCGGAAGAACGACCTGCTCAAGAAGCTCGCGGACGCCGAGCAGAAGCACGACTTCTACTCCCATCTCTACAAGCAGTACACCATCGACCTGCTGCGCCTGGCGATCTACGCGAGGACGCTGCTCACCAACACGCGTGTCCGGGAGTACCTGGAAGCGCGCCACGCGCCGATCGTGTCGCGCTTTGAGACGATCATCGCTGACGCACGAGGGTGATCATGCGCAGGACATGGACGCGAGAACAGATCATACGCCTCATCCTCGAGCGCGAGGCTGCGGGGCGGTCCCTGACCACGGGCGACAAGGGCGTCGATCCGCAGTTGGCTTCGGCGGCCCGGCGCACCTTCGGCTCATGGCGAAACGCCATCCTGGCGGCGGGCATTCCGCCGGAGCGCGTCTTGCTGTGGGAGCGGTGGTCGCCCGCCAAGATCCTGGCACAGATCCGGGCCATCGCGCGCCGCCGCAAGCCCCTGTCGATGGTTCAGGTCAAGCACCGCTTCCATAGCCTGCTCTCCGCGGCGCGCCGGCGCTTCGGGTCGTGGTCCAAGGCGGCGGTCGCCGCCGGGGTTGATCCGAGCCGGTTTCATCGGGTTGTGCCGTGGAACCGGGAGCGGGTGATCGAGGCCATTCTGACCAGGGAGCTGCGGAATGAGCCGCTTGTCGCTCGCCTGGTCGAGCCTCGGTCCTTGGTGGAAGCAGCTCACCGATTCCTGGGGAGTTGGTCGGGCGCACTAACGGCCGCGGGCCTGGACCCGAAGGTGGCCGAGTTGGCCCCCCGGCGGAGGAAGTACGGTCAACGCATAAGGAGGTCTCGCACCAAGAGCGCGGGTGCGCCATGGACAAAGGAGCGGGTCATCGAAGAGATTCAGGCCCGTCTCCGCGAGCAACGGCCGGTCCACGCGTGGGCCGTCTCGCGGGACCATTCAGGCCTGTACAGCGCCGGCAGGCGCCTCATCGGCACCTGGGACGACGCGTTGCGCGCGGCGGGGCTCGATGCGGATGAGCACCGACGCCGCGCTCCGAAGACGCCGAGCGCCACCGACCCCGTGGTTTCCCCCCGCAAGTCGCAGGGCCGTGGCGATGTGAGACTGGATCGGGGCCCGTAGCGACCTCCAGATCGCGATTTCGAGGCCAAGTGTCAAAGTCTCAGGGTTTTTCGTCCTACGGCCCCGGACTCCTGCCATGCCGACCGTAACGCCATCGCCGAGCATTCCCCGCGAGGTCATCCGCCTCACCGAGTACGCGGATCTTGAGCTGTACCTGTCGAAGTTCGCACGGGGCGAGCTCGGGCTGGTCCTCTTGCTGGGTCGTCACGGCACAGGGAAAAGCGAGGCGATCCGACGCACGATGTCGGTCTCGGGGGCGGATGGCTCGCGTGAGAATCACGCGCTCTATGTCGAAGGCCACATGCAGCCGTTCGGGCTCTACCGCCAGCTCTGGGAATTCCGCAACCATCCCATTGTCCTGGACGACCTGGACAGGCTTTACGCAGACCCGGATTGCGTGCGTCTCTTGAAGCCATTGTGCAACACGGTCCGCGAGCGGCGCCTCAGCTGGCTGACCAACCTGACGATGAACGACGGAGACCTGCCCCCGGCGTTCACGACTTCCAGCAACGTCATTCTCATCGCCAATGAATGGAAGAGTCTCAACCCGAATGTGCGGGCCCTGGAGGACCGTGCGATCGTCCTTCACTTCTGCCCTCCCAACGCCGAGATCCACCGCAACGTCGGTACGTGGTTCCGCGATACCGAGGTGTACGAGTTCCTGGGCACTCTCATGCCCGCCATCCCTGCCGTGTCGATGCGGCACTACTGCAAGGGATCGCAACTGCGCCGGGCGGGCCTCGCCGACTGGCGCACCACCCTCCTGAAGATGGTGGTACCCGACGATCGCGCGGCCTGCGTCCTGGCGATGCGGGAAGATCCGGCCCTGCGCTCGGAGGATGAGCGTGCTGCGAAGTTCATCGCCACAACAGGGGCCTCGCGCGCCACGTACTTCCGTGTCAAAGCAAGGCTCGCGAGAGCGACATGACGGACGCTACGGCGCAAGGCGCCACCGATTCGGGGCGGCTGGATTCCCCTGGTATTCCAGCGCGTAGCCGTTGTTGGCGGCGAGCAGGCGTAGGGCGGTGTGAACGCGCTGCGGGTCTGGTCGCTGACGAAGTCGTACGTCCACACGTGATCGACATGCTCGGTGCGGTGACGCGTGATCCCGTGGGCCGAGCTCCCCAGCCGCCGACGCCTGATCGTCCGCCGCGGCACACGCAGCCCGTGCAGCCGCCACAGCCGGTGCACGCGATCACGCCCCGCGCGGAAGCCCTCGGCCTTCAGCATCGCGTGGATCCTCCGGTAGCCGTACCTCGGGT
>CAZPPG010000153.1:0-4849 GCA_964588385.1 uncultured Phycisphaeraceae bacterium | reverse complement strand
GCTGCGTCGAGGGTTGCGGGACGTTCAGCGACACGGTGACAGCGTGAGGTGTTGCCTCGATCGCAGCGATCATCTCGCCGAGGTAGTCGTGAGCGCGGTCGCCACGGCTTATGAGGAGGTCCGAATCAACCTGGAGGATGTAGTCGCCCGTGCAGGTCTCCATCGCCAGCAGCGGCGTGGCGATGGGCGCACCCTGGCTCGTGTGCGTCTTGTCCGACTCGAGGCCAAACCACTCTTTGACGATCCGGCGTGATTCGACGCCGACGCCGGGCCCTTGGACGATGCGATCGATGATGCCGCGCCGCAAGAGCCGCTCGGCTGCCTCCTGGAGGGCATTCCAATCCGACCCCGCATGCTGTCGCACGAAGCCGTCGCGGAGTGAGTCGATGGCTAACACTCGCTCCTTGAATGTGCGGGGATACTCAAGCTGTGCGACCAGGTGGGTGACCTGCCGCTCGAGGGTCATGGCCTCCATCGCGCACGTTTTGATGACGAGCGACACCGTCCGGGGCGGCTGTGGAACCGGAACGGGTCGGCACACGAGCGTGATGAAGTCCGACGCAGGCTCGAAGCGTTCGGTGTCCACGGTGCGGCTTTCAACACGCCGGTCCACTTGGATGCCGTGGCGCAGGAGGTCCCGCTCCACTCTGGCCAGGGGCCTGTGGAACTCGAGGCGGCCCGCACCGGTCTCGGCGTTCTCGGTGTACCAGAAAGTGTCCTCGTAGGTCATGCCCGCCGGTAGGTTCCGCCGCCGATGGAGCGAGGTAGGGCCGCCGAATGTGCCGAACGGATTACAGAATGAGATGACGAGCAGGCCGTCATCGCGCACCGATGCGCGGAGATCCGCAAGAACCCGCTCGTATTCCAGCCCGTCGCCAAGCTCGCAAATCACGAGCGAGCACACAGCCGCATCGAATGGGGCATGGGACAGCGCCATCGTCCTATCGGTCGTAAGGATCAGGTTTCTCGGGACGGGGCCCTGTTCCGCCCACTTGGCGGGCATCCCTTCGCCGGGATCGAACCCGACCGTCTGCAGACCCGCTTCGGCGAGGCGGCGTGCGCTTCGTGCCTTCTTGCCGCATCCGTAGTCAAGGACTCGCTTCGCCGGGGACTTGAGGAGGATGTCGTCAACGGTCGCGGCAACGATCCGCGTCGCGGATGGCTTCTCCTCGTTCAGCGCCATCCAGAACCGGTTGAATCCATCGAGTTCGGGAATGGCCTTGTCTGTGAGTGCGCGTCGCATCAGCTCTTCGAGGTCGGCGCGGTGGGGCCATCGCCAGGTCAGCCACGCTCGCTCGGCCATCGCTCGATAGCCCGCGTCCGTAAACGAACGAATGTCCGAGCCGTAGTCAATGAGCTTGAGACCGGTCGCCGACACCCGCAGGTTCTTCGGGTGCATGTTTCTGAAAACGATGCCGTTGGCCTTGCACTCTCGAAGTAGACCGATGATCTCTGTTCCACGCCCCCCCGCGTACGGTTCGCTCGACTCGAACGGGTACACCACGAACAGCGTGCCGTCCTTGACCTCGACGCGTGCAAGCGGATACAGATGCCGCGCATGCTCGAACTGATCACGAAAGTGTGTCAGCGTGGCGAGCGTGTCATGGTTCGGACGACGCTTGAGCAGGTCGAAGACCTTGTAGACCCGATCCTCGTCGGTGAACACGATGCCCTCCCCGCCCGCCCCCAGGAGGCGAGCAGACTTCACGCGGTACACCGCTTTCAGGAGTGCCCTGGCACGGCGTTCACGGGAGGCCGCCAATCCCTGATCGAAGTCGCCGAGGTCTCCGAGCGTTGCTCGGTACTCGCTGATCAGGCCGTCCATTGAGGTGAACGCGGCTCGAATGTCGGCGTCCGGCACACTGTTCCGAATCCGGTCCGCGAACTCCGCCACCGCTGATGGCTTGAAGTTCCCGCAGATGCGGTCCATCTCCTCTCGAATACGTGCGAGGTGGACCGTGTGCTCCTCGGCGGCCCATTCTGATCCCGCCTGTGCCAGCCGCGCGGCCACGTGGCGGATGCTCTCCGCCAGACCGACGATGCGCCACCCGTTGAGCGTGAGCGCGGCGAGCCGCTCAGAGATGTACTTCTTGACCAGCCGTACGGCCGTGTCGAGTTCAGTGGAGGTCCACGCCAACAACGGCTCGCGGCGCATGTTGACGAGACGCTGTTGCATGATCTCGTTGGCAGCGCGGTAAAGCGCGTAGCCGAGAACGTCTTCCCAAAGCGTTTCGTTTTCGAGCTTGGCGCGCTTGGTGGAGGAGCGATCGTGGCGCACACCGGCTGCAGGGTGCATGACGATGTTCAGGCCAAGTTGGTCTCGCATCAACTGAGAGATCAGCATGTCCGAGCGACGGACATACCGGTCACCGAACCGTGCCAGCGTCTGCGGGTACTCCAGGAGAACGCGCGAGTTGAAGAAGATGGTGGAGCCACCCCGTTGTGCGGACGCCTGACCGCTCGATGGAGACAACTCCAGAGAACTAACCCGAAGAGGGCGGAAGACCGCCTCGCCGGCCAGAAGGCGATCGATCTTGGAAGCGACAAATGCAAGCGTCTCCGCAGCGTTCTGGCGGTTCGTCTCGCGGGGCAGCGAGAAAGGGGTCTCCAAATGCTCCGTGTACTTGGAGAGGTCGTAGTAGGTGTCGCGCAGGATCGCCCGTGCTGCGAAGTCCGTGGCAGAACGGTCGGGCAGCTCTGCATTTGGGGCCGAACTGCCAAGCACTCGAAGATGATTGTCAAGGTCCACCAGCTGAACGCGAAGCGTCGCGGTGAACGGAAGCGGAGCGGCGTCGGTGTCCGGCCCGATGACGACGTCGACCCCTGCGTCCTGGAGAGCGCACAAGGTCGCCAGGTCGGGTGACGGGCGGGAAACCGCAAGGCCGTCCCCGCGGTCAACGTGGATGGCCAGACGTTTGTCGTCGTCGAGAATCCATGCCCAGGCACTGGGGATGTCTTCCGCCGCGCGAAAGACGTAGGTGTTGAGAACGGTGCGGGTGACGGCGATTGGAAGGCGTGTGCGTGTCGGATCGGGGGTGTCGATCAGCCGTCCCCGGGCCCAGTCCTCTCGCTGTTGCTCGATCGTCACCAGATGGATGTCGAGACCCTCCGTTCTCCATCGTTCAACGAGGGCGCGGAGCGGGCGCTCGTCGCCCGACGGAAGTGGACCGTTCTCGATGACGACAACCCGGACCCTCGAGATACCAGGGTTCGACGCGAGTCGGTGCAAATCGTCGAGCAGCCCACGAACGTGATCGCGGGGCTTCGCGTCGGTGACGAACCCGATCACTATGTCGACACGCCGTGACGGTGACAAGAACGGCGCAATGTCCATCACGCGGGCGTCCGGCGTTTGTAGACTCCATCCGAACCGCTCGTGCGCTCGCTTGGCGGCCTCACCTCGGGCATCCTCGTCGAAGTGATCAGCGTGCTTGCTCCAGAATCGAGTCAGACCGTCGAGCTTCACCGCCGAGGACGGCGCAGAGAGTCGGTCGGGCCGCTCGTCCGCGAAGTGATGCACCGTGTGCACGTCGATGCGACCAAAGCGGAGGTCCGGAAGCGCGGAAAGCCTGATGCAGAGATCGCGATCGGTACAGCTGGGCAGATGCTCGTCAAAGCACCCGGCCTTCAGCAGGGCATCCAGGCGAACGAAAAGGTTTGACCCTTGGATGTGCTGGCCACGGATGAACTGCTCGCGCGCGTCAAGTGCCTGGGGGATCGTGTGACGGTGTCCCTGATCATCCGGAGACTCGTGGCGAATAAGCCCCGCCGCCACCATGCCGCAGTCGCCCGCCACCGCTTCTTCGAGACACATCTCAAGATGATTGGCGTCCCAAGCGTCGTCATCGTCGAGGACGGCAACGAAGCACAACTCTGGCCGCGCGAGGAGCCAGCCATCACGGTGGAGTTGATCGATGCCGGTGTTCCACGAGCCCGCCGCGCGACGGGGCGTGCGCACGTTGCGAAGCACGGTCACACTGACAGACTTGTCGCCCAGAGACTGAATCTGCCTCGCAAGCGACGCCATGTCTGCACCCGACATCTCCTCCTTGGAATGATCGACCACTACGACGAGCCGATTGGGAAGTCTGGTCTGCCGGAAGATCGACGGGATGGCGCGAGAGAGGAGCAGTTCTCGACGATCACGGGTGGCCACGAGCGCAACGATGGTGCGCCCATCCGAACGAGATATGGAAATCACTTGACGCCCTTGCCGCGATGCCGGATCACCCTTGCGGGGTTCGAGCTCGGGACGACGGCAACACGCCGACTCCGTATGGTCGTGGCAACCCAGATTTGTGTTGGGGTTGCCGGGGCTTTGACCACATCCCACTCCCGGAATCAGGACGCGACGAGCGGGTCAGTCGACCCGAGGCCGGCGGTGGGAGGTCATCGTCATACCCACGCAACCGACTTTCTCGACAACGTCCCCGGGCGGGGACGAACTGAACACTGTGTTAGACAGATGAACGTCCCGCGAGTTTCAGAATACGTCGAACCTTGCGTAAGGCGTTGAGAATGCAAATCTTAGTAGGGAGATCTAAGTGGTGGCCAACCATCTGGCCACAGGTTCGCGCTGCTGGCCGTGCCGTACTTCGGCGACAAGTCGGCCACGGTGATCGTCACGCTGGTTCTCAGTGGTGCATTGCTGATACCCGTCGACATGCGACATGTGGAACCACGACCGGCAGTGACCGTGTAGCTGGTGGGGGAAATGGCGCAGCCAAACCTGTAAATGTGGGCAACCAGTGGGCAATTCCCAGAGGAACGCCCCTGTGGCTCACACGTGGCCAATCACGTCGCGAGGGGTGCCGCGTTCGCGTTCAATGTGCGGAGATTGCTCCGAACC
>CAZPPG010000152.1:0-4919 GCA_964588385.1 uncultured Phycisphaeraceae bacterium | reverse complement strand
AGGCAGAAGGCAGAAGGCAGAAGGCAGAAGGCAGAAGGCAGAAGGCAGAAGGCAGGATTGTGATGCCGCGGCGTGTTTCGGGCGAGGTGGCGGGTGAAGCGCGGACGAGGAGCGGTTCACTGGCGGCTGACCGGCCGTTGCCCGGCCGTTGCGTGGGCCCTCGGGTTTGAGTGGGGGCGGGGCGGGTGCGCGCGGTTTCTCCTATCATTGGGGCTGTGTACGAGCTGACTGTCCAGACTGAGTTCTGTGCCGCCCACGCGATCTGGATCCGCGGCGAGCGCGAGACCCTCCACGGGCACAACTGGCGTGTGTCGGTGGTTGTCGCCGGTACGGAGCTGGATGCGGACGGGCTTCTCTGCGACTTTCACGAGATTGAGCGTGCGCTGGGGGAGGCGATCGGCCCATGGCGTGATCGTTCGCTCAACGATGTGGCGCCATTCGCACCGGACGGGCGGGGGTTGAATCCGACAGCGGAGCACGTGGCGAGGGAGATCGCGACGAGTGTGGATCGGGCGACGCGCGGCGCGCTGGGCTCGCGCGGCGGGGTCGCGGCGGTCTCGGTCACCGAGGCGCCAGGGTGCGTCGCGACATATCGCTTGCAGTTGGCGGAAGGGAAACATTCATGACACGGATCGCAGGTGATCCCGGTGTTTCGTTGTCTCAAGGTGCGTCGGCGGCGGGTGCGGCGGGGACCGGACCGTCGGCGCCGGGGCCTTGGGGGGACGGCGAGTGGTGGGCGGCGGCGCCCTTCAATCGCGACCTCTCGTGGCTGGAGTTCAACCGGCGCGTGCTGGATCAGGCGCTGGATGCGTCGATGCCGCTCCTGGAGCGGGTGAAGTTCTTGGCGATCTTCAACTCGAACCTGGACGAGTTTTTCATGAAGCGGGTGGGCCTGTTGAAGCTGCAGGTCGAGGCGGGGATGACGACGCGGACGCCGGAGGGGCTAACGCCGCTGGAGTTGCTGGCGCGTGTGCGCGCGGTGGTGCTTGAGCAGCAGGACCTGATGGCGCGGTGCTATAAGGAGGATCTTGCGCCGCTGCTGGCGGAGAAGGAGATCCGCGTGGTGACGTACGCGGAGCTTTCGGAGGATGATCGGCAGATCGCGGACCGTTGGTATCGGGCGAACGTCTTCCCGGTGTTGACGCCCCTGTCGGTCGATCCCGGGCACAGGTTCCCATTCATCTCGAACCTGTCGAACAACCTGGGCGTGTTCCTGACGATGCCGGGCGCCGACGAGCCGGTGTTTGCGCGCATCAAGATCCCGTCGAATCTGCCGCTGTTCGTGCGCGTGTTCGATGCACCGGGGGAGGGCGTGAAGTCGGCGGCGGGTCCGGTGCGGTTCATTGCGCTCCGTGAGATGGTGATCCAGAATCTTGCCGACCTCTTCCCGGGGGCGACGATCAACCACGTGACGGCGTTCCGCGTGACGCGGAACGTCTCGGTGCAGCAGGACGAGGAGGAGTCGGACGATCTCTTGCGGAGCGTGGAGCAGGAGCTGCGGCAGCGTCGGTTCGCGGACGCGGTGCGGATCGAGGTCCAGCCCGCGGCGTCGCCGGAGGTGATGTCGTTCGTGCTGCGCTCGCTGGAACTGGGGCCGGACGACGTGTACGAGCGTGCGGGTCCGATCGATTACTCGGCGCTCTGGTCGATCGCGGACCTGGAGCGCCCGGACCTGAAGCATCCGGTGTGGACGCCGGTGACGCCGCCGCGTCTGGCGGGGGATGATCTGGACATTTTCGCAGCGATCCGCGAGCGGGACATCCTGCTGCATCATCCGTATGAGTCTTTCAAGGCGTCGGTGGAGCGGTTCATCGCGGCGGCGGCCCGCGATCCGGACGTCCTGGCGATCAAGCAGACCTTGTATCGCACGAGCCGCGACTCGCCGTTTGTGAGCTCGCTGATCCGCGCCGCGGAAGAGGGCAAGCAGGTTGCGTGCCTGGTGGAGGTGCGGGCGCGGTTTGATGAGCAGAAGAACGTGCGATTCGCGCGTCAGCTCGAGAAGGCGGGCGTGCACGTGGCGTACGGCGTGGTGGGTTTCAAGACGCACTGCAAGTGCTCGCTCGTGGTGCGGAAGGAGAACGACGGGCTGCGGTGCTACGCGCACCTTGGCACGGGCAACTACAACCCGCAGACGGCGCATCTGTACACGGACCTTTCGCTGCTGACGTGCGACCCGGTGATCACGCGTGACGTGGTGGATCTGTTCAACTGTTTGACCGGGCGCTCGCTGCACACGGATTACAAGGCGCTCCTGGTCGCGCCCTACACGCTGCGGGACAAGCTCTGTGAGAAGATCGATCGCGAGGCGGCAAACGCGAAGGCGGGGAGGCCGGCGCGGATCTGGGCGAAGATGAACTCGCTGGAGGATCGCTCGGTCGCCAAGCGCCTGTACGAGGCGTCGCGCGCGGGCGTGAAGATCACGCTGCTGGTACGCGGGTTCTGCTGCCTGGAGCCGGGCGTGCCGGGCAAGAGCGAGAACATCAGGGTCATCTCGGTGGTCGGCCGGTTCCTCGAGCACTCGCGGATCTTCCACTTCGCGAACGGCGAGTCGGAGCCGCTGGCGGGTGAGTGGTACATCGGCAGCGCGGACTGGATGTACCGGAACCTGAGCGCGCGGATGGAGGCGCTGACGCCCGTCAACGACAGGGATGCGCGCAAGCGGATCATCCGCATCATGGAGGTCATGTTCGCGGACCGGCGCCACGCGTGGGACCTGAGCGCTGACGGCGCGTACGTGCGGCGGACGCCGAGCGCCGACGATGCGCCGGATTCGGACGCGACACTGGGGACCTTCGAGGTGATGATGCGCGAGGCCCTTCGGAGCGCGGGACGGGTGTAGAACAAAGGAGACCCGAGCGTGGCGACTCTTCCTTTCGTTGCGGCGGCGTGTGTGGCGATGGTAGGTGCGGGCCCGGGTTTGCTCGCGGAGGGCCGTGAGCCGGGGACGGTGCGGGGACTTGCGGCGCCAGAGTCGCATGAGGCATCCATCCGCGCGGCCGTTGCACGGCTCGCAAGGCACGAGAGCATCCCGGAGCGCGAGGACCTGGTGACGCTGGCGTCGGCGGGGCTTGATCTCTGGCTGGGTCGGCTTCCGACCGATCAGTACGTGGACATGCTCGCGGCGCGGGGCGGCGATGCGTATGCCATGGCCGTCGGAAGAGCGGAACAGAGACGCTCACATCATCCCGAGCGGTACCCGGCTGATGATGCGTGGCAGCAGTTCTCCGACGTCGAGAAGGTGCGGGCGTATCTGCGGGACGCGTGGCTTGAGTACCCGCCCGCGGTCTGGTTCGACGCGGCGAACTCGGAGATGTGGATGGGGCTCGGCATCGACAGCACACGCCCGGCCCCGAGTCCGATCATCGATACCCAAGGATCGATCGCGATTTGGCGCAGTGACGCCATGACCAACGCCCAGCTTCAAGAGGGCGAGTGCGTGTGGCTGCGCGTGCCAGCGCGGCTCAACGGATTCCACGGGGAGCACGTCATCGATCTGCGGTTTGTCTTCGAACCCAGCAGCAAGCGCTGGTTCGCGGCCGAGGTGCGCGTGCATGGCGAGCCGACGAAGTTCGGCTGGGCGATCTGAGCCGCGAAGGGTGAAACGCCCTCTCGATCAGGGCTTCGCCGGCAGTTCCGCGCGGAGGATCGCCGAGGAGTGCATGGGCGGGTACTTGATGGTGAGGCGCAAGGCGCGGAAGTCCCGGATGTCCCAGCCGGCGCGCTGCATGACATAGGCGATCATCTCGTCATAGCGCGGGATGAGCGAGGTGCCGAGCACGGGGGGCAGGCCGGAGAGTTCGGCGGGGCGCTCGTGGACGGGGATGGTGTGCGTCTCGATGTCGCCGGGCTCGTTGCCGTGCAGGTGACCGATGTAGAGGAGCTTCGGGTCCATGAGGAACTCGAGGTCGCGGTGCGCGATGAGGTCGAACTGCATGGTCTCCGTCGGCATGGTCGCCTGTGAGCCGAGTTCAGCGTACGTGTCCTGCGGCGTGCGCCAGCGCGAGGCGACGCCGCGCGCGAGCGTGCCGAAGAAGCAGGTGAAGGAGCCGGTGTTGCCGATGGGCCCGCCGTAGAGCTCATAGACCCAGCCGCGTTTGGTGCGTGAGGCCTGGACCTCGGGCATGTTGGGTGAGCAGAAGTCGCCGAGGAGTTTGGGGCCGGGGGAGTCGGCGTAGGCGGGGTCGAGGGCCTGTTCGCCGGGTGCGTTGGCGACGGGTGTGCCGTCGTCGTTATAGAAGGATGGGCGGAAGAGGGGCCAGCGGATGCCGGCGCGGAGGCGTCGGACATCGACGAGTCCTCCGACGAGGCCAAGGTCGAGGAGGTTGGGGTTGTCGCGGTTGGGGGCGATGAAGGAGGTGGTGCAGCGGACGCGGGCCTGGAGGCCCCAGACGCCGCTGTTGCCGCGGAAGGCGAGCTTGCGGCTGTACTCCAGCCGCTCGCCGGAGCCCGCGCCGCCCATGCTGTCGAGGATGAGGTCGAGGGTGGCGCGGTCGCCGGTGTGGATCTCGACGACGCGGTCGAAGTCACGCTGGGCCTCGCGGACGTTCTCGAGGAGGGGCTCGGCGACGCCGGCCTTGCGTGCGGCTTTGAGCAGGATCTCGATGCCTTCGGCACCGGGAAGGTGCTGGAGAGATTGGTAGAGGTCGTTGCCCCCGAGGACCTTGGAGACTTTCCAGGTGAGGTTGCGGTTGACGCCGAGCTTGCGGGCCATGTCCTGGGGCTCTTCGGCGTCGAGAGCCGCGGCGACCAGGACGGTGCCGATGGTGCGGCGGACCTGCTGGAAGGCGGTGGTCAGGTGCTCCTCGAAACCCGGAACATCCTTGCTGCTATGGAGTTGCGTCGTCATGTCGCAATGCTCGTTGTCACAATCATTGTGGAGACAATCGATCTGAGGGGTGCGGATGCGGTCGCGGACGGGG
>CAZPPG010000151.1:0-4977 GCA_964588385.1 uncultured Phycisphaeraceae bacterium | reverse complement strand
CCGCCGTCGCGCTCGGCGCGGAGCACGGCTACGACGAAGCAAAGTTCATGGAGGCCTACCGCGGCAAGGCCGCCCAGGCCGCGCTCGACCAGGACGTCCGCGGCTCGCAACGCATCGGCATCCGCTCCATCCCCACCATGACCCTGAACGGCCGCAAAATCCCCCGCTGGCTCGTCGGCGAAACCGTCGTCCTCGACAAAATCATCGACGAGGCCGCCAAACAACACGCCCCAAAGCCCGCGGACTGAGATCCGTGGGTTGCTTCTCGATGTACGCGCCCAAGCGACACGCTCGCCCGTGCCATTGAAGTCGCCGCTCCGGGCGACTTCGATGCGCTCTTTGCTCGCTCAGCAGAGCCAAGTCCTGAACGGAAGCAGCCGGAGCACGGGGTGAAACGTCTACTCCACCCCTCTCCGCTCATTGATCGCATCCGACAGCACGGCCTTGTTCGCAAACTCAAGCGTGCTGCCCGACGCCAGCCCCCGCGCCAGGCGCGTGACCTTCACGCCCGGCGCAACCCGCCGGATCTCCTGCGTCAGATACAGCCCCGTGCCATCTCCCTCGATCGTCGGGTTCAGCCCCAGCACCACCTCGCGCACCTGGACGCCCCGCGTGTTCCGAGCCGCATCGCGCACGCGCTCGATCAGATCCGCCGCCGTGATCTCGCCCGGCCCCACACCATCCAAGGGCGACAATCGCCCCAGCAAGACGTGATACACGCCCTTGAACGCGCCCGTCTGCTCCAGCGCGATCAGATCCCTGGGCTGCTCCACCACCAGCACGACGCCCGCATCGCGCTCCTGCATCGCGCAGATCGCGCACACCGGCCCGTCCGAAAGGTTGTAACACACCTCGCAGTGATGGATCGAGGTCTTTACATCCTGGATCGCCTTCGCAAGCCCGAGCGCGTCGGCCGTGTCCTCTTTCAGGATGTGCAGCGCGAGCCGCTCCGCCGCACGGCGCCCGATCCCCGGCAGGCGCGCCAGCTCCGCGATCAGGCGATCCACCGGCTCCGGATACACCCGCGCCGGCACGGGCCTGCTCCCGCCGCGCGTGCGAGCCCCGCCGTTGTCCGGCTTGCCCGCCATCTCGTGGCCCTGGGCCCTCGCCGGATCGTACTCCACCCCCTGCCCGCTCCTGCCCGCCCCCCCACAGTCCCCCACCACCCGCGGCTCACCGCGCTCCAACCTACCCTTCGCCCGTGACCGCTCGATCCGACAATCCCAAGACCCAACCCGCCAAACGCGCGCGCACGCTCGCCGTTGGTGTCGGCATCGCGCTCGTCGTCCTCTTCATCGTCAGCGCCTGGCCCCACATCTTCCCCAAGAACTTCGGCGTCGTCGTCCCCGGCAAGATCTACCGCTCCGGCGAGCTCACCGTCGCCGCCCTCGCCGACGTCGTCCGCGACCACAACATCAAGACCATCATCGATATGGGCGCCTACGAGCCCGACACCCCCGAAGACACGCTCCAGGCCATGGCCGCCGAAGCGCTCGGCGTCGAGCGTCACGTCCTGCGGCTCGAGGGCGACGGCACCGGCGATCCGACCATGTACCTGGAATCGCTGCGCCTGATGACCGACGAGTCCAAGCTTCCCATGCTCATCCACTGCGGCGCGGGCTCCGAGCGCACCGGCTGCCTCGTCGTCCTCTATCGCCACCTCGTCCAGGGCGTCGAGATCGACCGTGCCTTCGAAGAAGCCAAACGATTCAGCCACAACCCCCGCCGCAACCCCATCCTCCGACCCCTCATCGACTACATCGTCGAGCCCGTCCGCGTCGCCTACGAGAACAACCTCCCCACCGTCACGCTTCCCGACAACAAGGACAAGGGCACGACCGAAGACAAGAAGGCGTCCGACACCGCCGCCACACAAACCAGCACGCCCGGTCCACAGTCCTGACACGCCGCGACCTCCATCACCTCTCCGTGGGTCTCGCGCTGACGCTCCTGCTCGCGGCTGCTATCTACTTCTCCGGCCTGGGCCGCTTCGGCCTCCACTCCACCGAGGGCCACCGCGCCATCCCCGCCTGGTCCATGGCCGACACCCTCACCACGCCCGGCGCAGCCCACGCCGACTCCCTCCTCATCCCGCGCCTCTTTGAACGCCCCTACCTCCGCAAGCCACCCGGCGTCCAATGGCTCATCGGCTCCACATCGCTCGCGTTCGGTGAGTCCGAAGCCGCGGCCCGCGCCGCCCTCGCGACGTGCGCCACACTCTCGGCCGTTCTTTCACTCCTCTTCGCCGGACGATGGTTCGGCTGGCGCTGGTCGATCGTTGTCGGGCCCGCCGCCGTCCTCGCACCCTTCACGTGGGCCACCGCGCGCACCGCGGAGATCGAGGCCCTCAACTTCCTCGGCACACAGCTCGCCACCTTCGCGCTCATCGATCTCTTCCTCCACCACCGCCCAGACGCCGCCCAGCCCCACACACCCAAGACCGCCGCCCACACCCGCGCCTTCACCCTCCTTGCAGCACTCGGCATCTTCATCGCCGGCATCGCCAAGGGTCCGGCCTCGCTGCCGCTGCTGCCCGCCATCATCGGCGCGAGCATGCTGGCCACGCGCTCGCGCACGGTGCTCCGCTCCTGGGGCGGCTGGGGCGCGATCGCCCTCGGCGGGGCCGCGCTCTGCATCCCCATGTCGCTCATCGCGCTCGCCGTCGCGTCGCTGGACGAGCCCGTCGTCACGCAGGGCGTCAGCGAGTTCCTCTGGTCCTGGTCGCGCCTGCCGCAGGTGCTCGCCATGGCGCCGATCGCGCTGCTCTCCGCCGCGCCGCTCTCGTTCGCGCTGCTCTTCCCCTTCGGCAGCGACGCCCGCGCCGAGGCCGAGCGCCACGACCCGCGCTCGCTGGATATCGCCCGCACACTCGCCCTCACCACGCTCCTCTCCCTCCTTCTCTACACCCTCGCCGGCGTCCACAACCCGCGCTACGCCATGCCCGCCACATGCATCCTCGCGCCCCTCGTCGCGTACGTCTGGCGCGGCCTCTGCCCCACGCTCGCCTGCCAGATGTCACGCGCCCGATGCCTCTGCGCCGGCTTCCTCATGGGCGGACACCCCGCCGTCCTCGGCACCGCCCTCCTCATCGCCTTCGTCGTCTACGCCTCAACCACCGAGCCCTTCCGCGGCTCAACCTCCGGGCGCGACGCGGGCATCGCCCTCGCCCCGCACCTCCCCGACGGCGCCACACTCATCGCGCGCGACCTCGTCGAGGCCCGGCCCGAAACGATCTGGTACGCCGTCCGCGAGGCCGAGCGCTCCGGCCTCACCGTCCACGCGCGATGGACCCCCGAGGGCATCGCCGATCATCCCCCAGGCACGCTGCTGCTCCTGCGCACCGACGACCAGAGCCGCGAGGCCCAGGCCCTGCTCGCCCGCGGCTGGCCGCGCGTCGAGCCCATCACGTCCATCCGCGTGCATCAATACGACGCAACCCTGTATCGCGTGGTCTCGCGCGACACGCTCGTCAACGGCGAGTGACACGCTCCGCCGCTTCACACGCTCGCGCGCCGGAAGAGCATCCGCATCCGCATCTTTCCATCGCGCTCAGGATCCGGCGCCAGCACCGTCTCAGACGCCGGCGACATCCCCTGCGTCCCCATCAGATCCATCAGCTCATGCTCGCTCAGCGGGTACGGCGGCGGGCTCGCCGGATCAGGAATCGTCTCATCATCGCGGGCATAACTGACGACCAGCACCGCGCCGTGCGGCCGCGCGAGCGAGCAGATCCCGCCCGCGACCGGCAACCGCCGCGCAAACGGCACCGCCTGGATCGTGTACACCTCCACGACCAGATCGAACCGGCGCACGAGATTGCTCGGCAGCGCGGTCACATCCGCCGTCTCAAAGCGACCGGCATGATCGGGAAACCGGCGCCGGGCCCACTCGATCGCCGTCGGCGAAAGGTCCAGGCCCAGGACGTCGTAGCCGCGCTCGGCAAAGAGCGCGACATCGTCCCCCAGCCCGCACCCGACGACGGCCACGCGCGCGCCCGGACGCAACGCCGCACACGCGTCGCGATTCAACCACTCTTCCACCAGCGAGTTGGCGTGCTGACGCGCCCACGGCACACGCACGCACTCTCCCGCGGCGTCGCGATACAGCGCATCAAAGTCCAGCCCCGCGACCGCCCCACTCACGCCAGCGCCGCCCGGACTACTTCCGGCCGCAACTGTTCCGCCCAATCCAGAGCCGCCGACGCCGGAACGCAGGATCGACGCGCCCGTCCCCAACGATGCTTCGTTGAGCGTGGTCTGCGTCATGCGAAGTCCCCTTGTGAAGGTCGCCCATCACAGCGTGCCCATCCGCTCGACACCCCCGAGCATCCCGCGCCGGGCATCCTGACTCGGGATACCCCCATTGTACGGGGTCCCACCGGGGAACCCAAGTCGAATCGGGCACTTTGGCCGGAGGAGGTGGCCGGACGGTGGAGAACTCCACGGCGGGGCCGCCACCGGACCGGGTCGGCGTGCAACGGAATGAGCGGGCACGGAGATCGATCAGGGGGGTTTGTCGGGCGGGTGGGGGTCGATGGGTCGCGCGTTCGCCTGCGAGCTGGCTCTGGCCTTGGCGGCGGCTTCTTCGCGGGCGATGTGCCAGGGGATGGGGTCGAAGGGTTCGATGCTGGTGATGTACCAGCAGTCGGGGTCGGCATCGGGGAAGTGGAAGAGCTGGGTTTCGAGCGTGAAGAAGAAGTGGCGCTGGCCGCCGCCTTTGGGGACGTACCACACGCCGACCTTGATGCGCGCATCGCCGTGCTCGTCGTGTTTGTGACGGATGTACCAGAGGTGGCCGTCGAGCTCGGCGATCGGGGTCTGGCGGAGGGCTTCGATGCGGCGGGATGTGAGGGAAGAGGAGGAAGGGGCAGAGGGACTGAGGGGCAAAGGGGCAGAGGGGGAAGGCGAAGAAGGAGAAGGGGAAGAGGTGGGATCGGAGTCGGGTTCGGTGGGGAGTTGTGAGCCGCAGACGGTGGCG
>CAZPPG010000150.1:0-5035 GCA_964588385.1 uncultured Phycisphaeraceae bacterium | reverse complement strand
CCCCGAGCCCCGGCTGACATCTCGGATGTCGAGTCATTTCTCGATCACCCCAGCTGACCTTGTGATGACAACGGGAACCCCTTGAAACCGGGCCCGAGGAGGCTAGATTGAGAGCGCACCAAGAGGAGGTTTGGCCATGGACTTCCGCTTCGATGGATTCTCGGTACGGCGTATCGGCGAAGAACTCATGCGCGGTCCCTACTTCAAGAGGTTGCCGAAACTGAAGGGGGACGCCGGAATCGGTTCCCACAACACATGGTTGCGTTTGCTTGAGGGATGCCCCGTTCCCGAGCGAATCGCTGCAGCGCTGATAAAGCTCGGCCGCGAGGTGCTGGATTCCGCATCGCGCCGCAAGTGCCAAGTCGTCAATCCGCCGCTGTACGACACCGACGCAAGCTTCCGGTCCAACATGCTGCTGGGGCCGATCCTCGATGCACACGCCATACCTTCACCGGCCGAGATCGCACCGGTGCCCACCGAGTTGTGGGGCGTTAGTCTCGATTCGCCCGTCGGCATGAGCGCCTCCCCCTTGACGGCGAACTCCCGCTGGATCGGATTGGACTGGCGATTGGGGGCGAGCGTCGTGACGCTCAAGACGCGGCGGACTCGAGCAACGCCAGCGTGTATCGCGGAACGCAACATCGGCTACGTCGTCGAGCCCTCGTCGCTCCTTACGGAGATTCCACCGGGGCTCCTGCCGAGCCAGGTGGTTGTCTCGGATCACGGATGGCGTGCGTTGGAACCCGGCCAGCCAGTAGTGCTCATTAACTGCTTCGGCATGCCATCTGAGGCTCCGGAAGAGTGGCTGCGCGACGTAGCCTGCACGGTGCACGCCATGCCTGCGGGGAAGATGTTGATGGCAAGCATCGTTGGGAGCGTGAGCGCCGCCGACGAAAAGGCGTCCAACGCGCGCGAGATTCTCGTAGAGGACTACGTTGCCTGCGTTGGCAACGTGCTCACACTCAAAGACGCGCACCTTCCGCGGGCGGTCGAGGTGAATGTGTCATGCCCGAACACGGACACGCACGAGCACGCGGTATACGAGTCGATTGACATGATCACGCAGATTTGTGGACAGGCTCGCAAGATGATCAACAAATCGGGGCGGGACTTGAAGCTGGTGCTCAAGATTCACTACATGACCCGACCTCAACTCCAAAGGCTCTGTGATCGGACCGCGGACTTTGTTGATGGATACGCCGCGATCAACACGCTGCAGGTGAAGGCGCTGCGTCGTGCGGGCGATCGCCTGCTGCCCTATTTCGGCGACCGACCGACCGGCGGGCTCTCGGGTATCGCGATTCGAGGACTCGCTATCGACACGATCGCGAATCTCCGCGGGATCCTGAAGAAAGGCGGGCATGGCGACAAGCCCATCTTTGGCATGGGCGGCATTACCACGCCAGAGGACGCTGCGGCGTTTCTGGAACACGGTGCGACCATTGTTCAGGCGACCACAGCAGTCATGCACGATTCGTTCTTCCTCGCGAAAGTGCGCCGACACCTCGCGGCCCAACTCGGACTGGAACGGAACTTCGTCGAGCGATGGGGACCAAATGAACAAACCATCTGGTCCGAGGTCCGGCGTCACCCAGCAGTCCAAGCGTTTTTGAACGGCGAGCGTGCACATGCCGCTCTGAGTGGCGGTGATGCTAAAAAAGCAATCGTAGAGCTCTTCCAAGCGTGGATCGACCAGTGGAATGCAGAGCCTGGCCGTGCGAGGGCCCGGCCGCTCACTGAGGACGCGCCCTTGCTGCGGCGATAGCCATGATCGCCGGGGCAACCATGACGCGATCCCGACGCATGATGAAGCGCGCCCCCGAGCCGGCTTGGCAGCCATGGCTTTGCCG
Organism: uncultured Phycisphaeraceae bacterium; assembly: GCA_964588385.1. Lineage (GTDB taxonomy): Bacteria > Planctomycetota > Phycisphaerae > Phycisphaerales > UBA1924 > JAHBWV01. Next base: position 3,185 of record CAZPPG010000150.1, on the reverse strand, counting down.
TGGTGATCTCAAGGCGTGTGAAGCGACCGATCGTGATCGTGGCACAAAGTGGCCGTTATGGGCCGAGCGGATCGCCGAGGGTCATCGCGGCGGGTCTCTAGTCGCTTGGTGCGAGCGGACCGTGCGCTTCTGCTTGATCCGCTCGGGCGCTATGAACCCGTATAAGCCCGGGACCCGTCTCCTGCAACTCGGGAGCTTTCTCGGAGCCACGGTCATCGTTGAGCGGGCGCCACCCCAATCATCGATGCGTGCAAAGCCGGCCGGCCGTCTCATCCGCGAGGGCGACCGGACGTGGCGCGTGATCGTGAGCGACACAGTGGAGAGCTGGCAGCGGTTTGTCATCGCACACGAACTCGCACATGCGATGCTGTTTCGCGGACGGAGGGGCACGATCGATGACCAAGTGTGGCGCAAGTCGGCGTGCACACCGATGGAGGAGTGCATTTGCAACTACATGGCCCGCATGATTCTGATGCCACGAGCGGCGCTCCTCGATGTGAGCAGGGGGGGAGCCGACCCTCCTCAAATCATCGCGAGTATAGCCCCAGATGCGTTCGTAGTAAGCCCGCTCCACGCGGCGTGGCGGTGGCTCGATCTAGTTGTTCCTAGGCCGGAGTCTCCGCCGGCGGCCGTCATTGGATGGCAGCCGTACGATCCGTTTGACGCCTCCTTTGCGTCGGCGTGTCTGCGCGATCGACCCGACCTGCGTGAACCGTTTGAGCGAGCCATCCAATCCCTGCGGCCCGCTTGCCGGACACTCCCGCGTGCTGAGAAGCACAGAATCTGGTCGGACGTTCTCGATCGGTATCAAGGGAGCGACGATCCCGCGGTGCATCCATTCCTGCTGAAGCCCAAGTATGCACGGGCTGATGTTTCGCAGGCCATCGACGCGCTGCGGATCGCGCTGGCAATCCGCGGGAGCTCTGCATCCAGTTCCACAATGCATTGCCTCGCGGACCGGGGCTCGAATCGCATTCTCCGACCGGAGTGGGCTGCGGTCGGTGGCGTCCGAAACGCCTTCATACCGCTTCGGCGCGGGACCGCGCGGGCCGGAAGCGCTCCTGCGACGCTCTTCGAGTCTGCGAAGGACGGCGATTGCATACGGACGACAGAAACGGTCGACATTGGCCGCCTTCGAGGCCACTTTCTTGTGTGCTGCCGAAAGGGCTTCAGCTCATCAACCCGAAACGTCGAACTTCTCGCCACTTATGAATCATGTCCCAGCAATCGTCACCCTAGTCCTATCCAACCGGTCGATACCAACGTTCCTGCGTCAGTCTGTAGATAGTGGACTCGGCGCCGACCTGATCTGCACGGATATCTAGCATGACAGATCCCCGGCCAACATAGCGTTGGTCGTCTCCGGAGTTGACAGGCGCCAGCACACGAGGATCGCACCAGACATGGACTCCATCGACCCACACGCCAGCGAGGGCCGATGTCTCCACTCGGGTCCGCGGCGCTCCGCGTATGCACTCATGAAACTCGCTGTGAAATGTTGCGGACGGCATGTCAAGGGATGGCCGAAGGGAATTCTGGATTGGCTTGTAAAACCAGATGGCGCCAGGTTCTGCGTGTCCGAATACAGCAACGAGCATGTCAGTGGCTACAAGGGAACGCAACAACCCGTCGTTGCGCCCAAAGGCGTATGTTGTCATCGGGGCAAGTATGTGGGAGCCCTTTTTATAGTTAGTGACAAGCAACCAAGGTAATGATGAGTGTGTGTACTCCCGCTAGAGGAGCAACGAAGTGAGTCGTACCGAGCAATGGGACAGCAGGTACTACTCAACAAGGTGCCGCCTAGTTGGCGTAGGGAGGAAGTGCCGCTGTACCGTTCTAGCTCAATTCGTCAAGTACCGCCCGGTATAGGCGCGCCGCCTCCCGGTCCGTGGTGAGCCTGTCCACGTCCAGCTCACGATCGTAGTTGTAGAGCATGGTCGACTTTGGCGGCCGTCCGAACGCTTCGTCGACCGGATCGATCCAGGCCGACACGATCGAGAGCTTGCTGATCCTTCCGCCGTTGATGCCGTAGCGGGAACGGTCCAGGTAGAACTTCGCGCTGGCTTCGATTTGGGGCCGCCGTCGTTCGTGGCGCTGCGGCAGATACACCGCCATCCACGAGTCCGCGTCCGGACTCCACTCGACGGAGTAGCCGCGATCAACGAAGGCGTGAGCCTTGCGCTTCTTGTACGCAACCCAATCATCGAGCGACCACCTATCGTCGGAGTCGCCCGCGGGAGCGCGCGGAGTGGTCATGCCAACGCCACCGCGGTATCGTCGCGGGGCCACGGTCGCAGGAGCGTTCGAGTCATGTCGTGGCGACGGTGTCAGGCTATTTGAACGCTCACCCGGTTCACGGGACTCGCAACCGACATGGCTTGGCGCGCGGTGTTCGGACTCTCGGCAGTTGCTCAGACAACCAGCGTGTACGGATGTCCCAGAGTGTCGGCCCAGGTGACCACCGCTTCGGTGCTGCGCGCGTACGCGCCCAGACACTGATGAAGAACGGCCAAGCCCGTATGGAGCGTGGCAAGCGGGATCTCGTCGCGCGGTGTGGCGGAGGGCACGAGCGCGGAGAAGTCCGCGTCGGCCTCATCCCACATCCCGCGCAGTGTTCGCCCCGCGTATCTCCTCGGGGTGCGGTGGACCGCAACCCGGAACTGTGCGGCCGGGCGCGCATCATGGAACCAGCAATCCAGCGCGGCCCTTGGGCGTCTTGACGGTCCGAAGATCCATGTCTGGAGGCCGGCGTCCTCTTGCTCGTGACCAGTTCCGCCCAGAACCTGCGCAGTTCGAGTCTTGGCCAGGCTCATTAGAGCCGTGCCGACGGAATCGTCGTCGGGCGTTCCAGCTTCACGACCGCGGACAATCGCCTGCGCCCGCATGCTCGTGGTGTCGGGCCAGGCTCGTGGGATGTACAGGCCCCGCAAGTACACGTGATTGCGGGCGTCGTAGAGGTGCAGCCCGGTCAACGGCCCCGGCCTCCTATGCCAATCACACGACTCCCCACTCCGAACGCCATCGCTTGGCCGCCGCGTCCCAAAGGTACAGTTCGGCGTTGCCATGGTCGGAGATGTGCAGATACTGGCCGATGCTCGAACCGTCTCGGGGAAGTGCATCCCCGGCCCGTAGCGTGCCGTCGCGCCGATCTGAGCGGATCGCTTCCCAATCAACCCAGTAGCCAA
>CAZPPG010000149.1:4141-5064 GCA_964588385.1 uncultured Phycisphaeraceae bacterium | reverse complement strand
GCTGCAAAATGCGCCTCTGCTGGTCCACGTCCGACTACGAGGCCGGCAACGCCTGCTCGCCGGACCTCGCCCGGGCGCTGGCGGACGCGGGCGTCGTCGGCGTGACGGTGCACGGGCGGACGACGGAGATGAAGTTCTCGGGAGAGGTGAAGCTGGCCGGCATCGCGCGGGTGGTCGGGGCGGTGAACGGTCGGATCCCGGTGATCGGCAACGGCGATGTGCGCGAGCCGGGGGATGCGGCGCGGATGATCAGGGAGACCGGGTGCGACGGCGTGATGATCGGGCGCGGGGCGCTCTCGACGCCGTGGATCTTCCGCGACACCGCCCAGTTCCTTCGTACGGGTCAGAAGCCCGCACCGCCCACGGAAGAAGAGATCATCGCGATGATCCGGCAGTACTTCGAGTTGATGCGGGTGCAGCGCGACGATAAGTACGCGCTCATGCAGATCAACCGGCGCGTGACGTGGTTCGCCAAGCGGCTGGGGAACCTGCCCGACGGCACGCGCGTGGGCGTGAAGCCGTTCAAGGAAGCTGTGCGGGTGGCGCGCACGGCGGATGAAGTTCACGCGGCGCTGGACCTGTACCTCGCGGGCGGGCTGCGCGGCGGGCTGCAGACGCACGAGGAGGCGGGGGTGTGAGACCCTGAGCCGGTCCGATCGTCGCATGTCCGCGGCTATGCGCAATTTCGCGGACATGCCGCAATCATTTTGTGTTCTCGATCCGGTTTTTCGGACCTCTCCCCAAAACCTGGTGTATTACTTTCAGAGCGGCCGCTCGCCGGTGCCGCGCGGGGAAAGGGGGCTGGATCATGCGGGGCTGGAGCGTCGTCCTGATGGCCCTTCTCATCGCGGGAACGTCCCTCCTGTTAGGGGGGGGGCCGGGTGCTGAGGTGGCTCGTTCCTCCGAACTCGCCACATCGTGGA
>CAZPPG010000149.1:0-4131 GCA_964588385.1 uncultured Phycisphaeraceae bacterium | reverse complement strand
CGCGCTGCGCGATGCCGCGTCGAAAAGCCTGAAGCGCGGCAATGTCAGCGCCAAGTCAGGGCTCACGATCTCGTTTACCCGCGCCGAGGAGACGATCGATCCCACCGGCGTCCCCTGCGCCGCCACCACCGCCACCAACCAGTACACCCGGGCGCGGTACGACCGGCCGTTCCGGCTCGCGCCCGTCACCGCCCCTCAACTGAAGAACTCCAATACGTCAGGGACTCACCTGATCCTCGGCGCCGGCGTCGCCGCCGACGGCACATCGCACCGCATGATCTACGAGGAGCACGACGCCGCCAAGCTGAGCATCATGGTCGATGATTCCTACGCCAACGCGCGGACCACGACGCTGACTCACCTGTACCGCGGGCCGTCCGCGAAGAACTTGTTCAATTCTCGCCCGGGGTGTTTCCAGCCCGTGGAGTACGAGGAAACCAACACCTGGCTTTACCCTGTCACCGGCTTCGTGTTCCACGGCGCGATCGTGGTGGCAGGGCCGGCCATGACGCCGGACCCACTTCCCATCGAAGAGCGCGAACCGCCCGAGGTCACCCCCGACATCGAGCACAGGCCCGCCGGATGGTGCTTCGCGATCAACCGCGACGACGGCGATCCGGATAAGTGGCACGTGCTCTGGGACGACCTCAACGACTCGCCCGAGCAGGTCAACTGGAACCGCGGATGGCTCTGGAGCCTGAAAGCCTGCCCGGTGCACGACCAGCGGACGGCCAATCCGACCGAGTTCTGGATCGCCTGCGCGGACTACCGGTCACAACCCGGGGTCGGCGGCTCGCCGAACGATTTTCCCAACGGCGGCCGTGTCTACGTCGCACGCATGACCCGCCCCAACGCAAGTTCCAGCGACTGGCAGATCGACCATCCGGACAAGGAGTTCAAGTACTTCGACCTGCCGCGCGGCACGGTCGCCACCGACGGCTACCAGCCCAACGTCGGCTGCCATGCCCACGCCGCGTACATCCTCGAATACGGCGCGACGAACGATGAGGAGCCCCGCGTTCAACTGGTCGCGGCCTTCGGCGACGGCCAGCCCAACAGCCGCTTCGCCCGCTTCATCTGGAACAACACCGACGGCAACTTCATGAACGGGTGGACGACCGTCAACGACGCCGACAACTTCCACGGCCGCCACGCCACGTCCACCGCCGCGGCCGACCGCGGCTCGCGCGGCATGCAGCCCGTCGGCGTCGCCGGGGTCTACGGTACCGAATTCGACGAGTCCACAAACACGACCTACCACAAGCCCTCCCTGATCTGGGGCGGTGATGTCCAGACCGAGTGGCTCACCCAGTGCGTCCTGCCTCGCCCCGGCCAGACGCAGGCCACGTTCAAGCACCTGTTCGGCTGGGGCACTGGTTTCGGGTCGGTACACAACGGCGCGTTCAAGTACCCGTTCGTCCTCACTTCAACCGTCAGCGAGAGTTTCCCGAACCCGGCCAACTCGGGCCCGTGGGTCGTGACCGCGTACGACACGGCGATCGGCAACCCGACCAACATGGCCCGCGTGCTCTACCACCCGGGCACGGGCGACCTTGCCAACTGGCGGCAGGTGGTCGCGGTGCACGGGGCCAACGTCGCCAGCGCCGTGCCGTTCAACGGCGCGGTCTGGTTCACGCAGTGGGGTTCCTCGGGCGTCAGCGGCGCACCGACCCCCGCCCTGTACCGGGTCGCGGCCCCGACCGACGACGCCGCCTTCGAGCCGATCGTGATCAGCCCGGGCGGGCAGAACCTGGTCCACACGGAGTACCTGGCCGAAGAGGACACCGACCACACGCAGGCGCACGGGGTCACCGCCATCTTCAAGAACTCGACGACGCCCGTACTCGGGGTGTTCGAGGACGGCGGCGTGGCACTGCCGGTTTGTGCGACGATGGCGGAGCGCGCGTACCGGATCGAATCGAGGCGCGAGACAAACGGCGATGCGACCATGGAGCACCTGTCCAAGGTGCACGTCTCGTCGAACTCGGCCTCCACGTGGAATGGATTGGCGAGCGGCTCCCGGTGGCAAACGGGCAACCGCATCCGGCGCATCGGCGGATGGGTGCTGGACAACTCGTACGGGCCGTCCCAGGGCTTCACGCCCAACAAGACGATCCAGATGTCCACGGAACCGCTCAACCTGGATGCATCATCCAACCTTCCGAGCGACCCTGCTCCAACCACCTACTCGTGCCGCGACCGCTGGTGCCCCGTCACGCTCATCGGCTATCACAAGTTCATCGAACCGGGAGGTCTAGCCAGCGCCCTTGGGCTGATCCTCAAGAACTCAACCAGCGGCGGAATTGAACCCGATGACAACAACTTTTTTTTCGTCATTGACCGCGCCATGGACGGATTCGGGTCGCTGCCGTACCCCATCGTCCACACGACGAGCACGGCGGCGCTGGCGCTCGACGAACGCCTCACCATCACGGTCGCCGGATTCGGCGGCCCCGACCTCGGCCTCGACACGACCGACGAGTGGTCCGTACGCATTGCGGCGATCACGCCCGAAGCCGACTGGGATCAGTATGCGCAGCGAGCGAAGGACGACGATGATTCGACACCGGATGACCTGCGGTACTGGCCGCTCTTCACACTCTGGCTGAGCGATACCTTTTACTTCGAGTTCCAGGCCAACTGCGTCGAGCGCGGGTTCCGGCTCAAGACCGTCCTGAACAACGTGGATTCGTACGACAGTTTCGGGACGGATAGCCAACTCTGGGTTCCCAACTCGCAACTCTTCACCGTGGTCAGTTTCAAGACCGTCAGCGGCTCACGGAAGTTGTTCGTCGGCGCCAGCCTCGGTGGCGGCCCCGTCGCCACGCTCACCAAGACGCTCTCCTCCGCAGTCTGGCCGGATGACCCCGTTTCGCAGGTGCGATTCCGCGCTGGCCCGAAGGAGGACCTGCCCCAGTGCATCAAGGCTCACGAAGTGGTCACGATGCGGTGGGTCGGCGGCGATATCCAGTCCGGCTCTGGCGCCGCGTATGACACTGACGCGGAGATGACAGATGCGTTCTCAGACCCCACAATGGCCTGGACCAAGGGCCCCTGACTCATGATCGGAAGGAACACCACATGCGCACGCGTCGAGCCTTGCGAAACACACTCATGCTGCTCGCTTTGATCCCCTCGGCCTCGCTGTTCGCGCAGCCTTATACTTTCACTCGCGTCGCCGACAACACCATCCAAGTTCCGGGAGCGCCGACCGGGGAGAAGTTTAAACTTGTCAACGCGCCCGCACGGAACGGTGATCGCGTGGCGTTTCGCGCGACGAGTGGTCTCGGCGCGGACCGTCCCGGTCTCTATGAATGGAATAGTGGCGCACTGGGCATGGTGGCGGATACTTCAACCGCGATTCCACAGGGGACAGGCAATTTCACCGACATGGTCGCGCCCTCCGTGAGCAGCGAAGCGATCGCCTTCGCCGGTGGCAATCAGGTCACGGGCGGACTGTACCAGCGGCGCAATGGACAGCTCAGCCGCATCGCGGATTATCAGATGACAGCGCCGAACGGCGGTACCTTTTCCACTTTGGACAATCCCAAGGTCGAAGGTGCAGCGATCGCCTTCTTCGGTCGCCACCCTGTCAATCAGGTTCAGAGGCCGTCCATTTATCGTTGGGACAATGGCGCCATCACCACGGTTGCTGACACAAGCACCACGGTGCCTGGCGGTACAGGGAGTTTCCAAAACCTGTTTGAGAGTTCGGTTCGCCTTAATGACGGCGCCGTCTCATTCCGCGCCACGGACGCGGCCGCCAAGTCCGGCATCTACCGGCGCGATGCCAACGGCCTCGCAACCCTCGCTGACTCGAACACCGACGCCCCGGACAACCTCGGCAAGTTCACTTACTTTGACGACTTCGGGATCGACGGCACCAACCTCGTAGCGTTCGCAACCACCCAGGTCGGCGGCTCGACGCAATCGCTCTTCACCCGCACTGACGGAACGTGGAGCCGGCTTCTCGCCCTCGGCGACGCCGCCCCGGGAGGCGGAACATTCCAGTGGATTTCCGCTCCGACTCTCGAAGGCTCGACCGTGGTCTTCGCGGCAGATATCGGCTCCGGCTCGATCTCGTCGCTCTACACCAACCACGGCGGCACCCTCCACCGCATCATCGGCCCG
>CAZPPG010000148.1:0-5069 GCA_964588385.1 uncultured Phycisphaeraceae bacterium | reverse complement strand
TCGAGAAGACGGCTGGGCCATCGCTCATGACGCGAACTGACCAGGTCAAGAACGCACGCGAAGCGCTGCAGCGCGCGTTGCTGGCTGCCACGCACGAAGGTGATGAGCTCTTGAATCTCCGGCTCCGCGGCCTCGTCGAGGACGAGACGTACAATCGCAAGCGTCTGGAGATCCAGGATCGGCAGGCCCGATTGCGGCTGCAACTTGAACAACCAGAAGTACGCCCTGAGGAGCAACTCGAGCGATTGCGGCGGGTTCTGCGCTACAGCGTGTCAGCGCCGAAACTCTTCGAAAAGGGCGACGGAGTTTTGCGAAAGCAGATCGTGGAAACGATGACTTCCAACTGGAAGGTCAAGGACGGACAACCGCTGTACTTAGCGAAGAAACCGTTCTCTCTGATTGCTACCGCCACCACTCGTCCCAAGTGGTGGGCCACGTGCCGCCTTGTTCTAACTTGGCTCACGGAAACCACGGACTTCTTCGTGCCGGAGTTGAAGATGGAGACGGATCATGAAGACAGTGTGACCGAGAACCAGGCCGCCGCGTAGGTGGGTGGAGGCATGGCGGACAAGGCGCGCAGTGGATTACGGCTTGGGGAAGTAGCGCACCTGGTACATCGGACCGCCCTTGGCGTACTCCTCGTAGGAGCTATAGCCGCTGTGTCGGAAGCCCACGACACGACCCTCAACAGCGAGCGTGATGGGTGGCGCGTGGTATCCGCCTTCCCACAGGTGCACGGACTTTGGGATTGGCTCTCGTTCAAGAACGAGCCCAACACACTTGTTGCCGGCCTTATCCACGAAGAACCGCATCCGTTCCTCGCTGTCTGCGTGGCGGAACACCTCCGTAACCTCTTCAGCGTAGAAGTCGTCAGCAGCCCTCCGGCGCTCAATGGTCTCGACGATCCACTGCCCGGCGGTCACGCAAACGAACGCGACAAGGAGTACAGCGGATGACCACAGGGGCCAGGCGGTGCCGGTCACCGGCTGAACGTAGCCGAGGGCGCCCAACGCGAAGGCGGCAACAGCTGTTGTCCACCGTGAGGCCGTGAGGATCTTGCGCCGGGTCATGACTGTGGCCTCAGGTTCGTTTGCCCTTGCGGGCGCTGATTGCGCGCAGGTGATTCCGGTAATCAGTCAGGGCGGCCGTGATGTCAGCCGACGTTAGCTGCCGCAACCAGGGAATCAAATCGTTTGACCACTTTCGGTAGCCGTGAGGCTGGAGAACGAAGCAGAGGGCGCGATTCTCGGCCAACTTGTGTTTCCAGACGAGCGCCTGGAACGTATGTGCAGAAAACGGGTGTCCGTGAAGACTGGCGATCTTCGCGAGAACTTCCATCTGCCGCATGGGGTGCGTCAGGTTGGGGTCGCTGGGCCGCTCGATTATTACGGGCGCGCCGGGGCCCGCGGCTCTTTCGACTCCGACAACTAGGTCTGCCTTCTCAAGCTTCTTCGTCGAGGTCAGCTTCAGAATCAAGGGTGTCAACAACCTGCCAGTGTCGCCCTTTGCGGCTTCCACATCCGCTGTCGCTCTCGCGAAAGCACCGAGGAACTCTCGCACCGCGGCTTCACCGCGCGCACCCTTTTGGGGGCGCTTACGAAGGTACTCGATTGGGTCGACGGGGAGTTCGAGCCCAAGAGGTAACAGGCGCCAGGTAATGTCCTTCGCGAGATCGAGGCCGAAAGCCCCCGAGAGGAGGTCCCGGTAGTTGAGCACACATGTCTGCGCCAGCCCGTAGATCAGCGAACGGAATTCGCCCGCGTTATAGAAGTGGACCGCATGGTCCCGGTAGGTTGCGAGCAGCTCTAAGTTCTTCTGGATGCCGATGGCGTCCACCCCGCTCGGGAAGAACTGCTTGGAGCGCTCAAGAGCGTCAACCCATGTGAGCGTGCGGTACGGCTGGCCCCGCTTCTTCGGGTAGAAGATGCTCTGCTTGCGTTGCGAGAGGACTGCCTTGAGCAGCAGCTCCCAGGCGTTCAGCAGGAGGATGACGACGGTCTCCTCTCGATAGTCGATGCGGGGCTTGTTGTAGAGCTCGATTGCCGCGAGGAGCGCAGCACGCGAATTGCGCGCCAAGTGTCGGTAGGATCCCAGGTAGTCCATGGGGAAACCTCAGCTGGCGACGGCTGACGACCCGCCATGTGCCGCGTGCGCTGCGGTCAGCGCATCGTTCATGGCGGCAACTTCACGAACGACGGCTTGAGCTACCAGGAGATCTTCCTTCCAGTGAGTCTTGGGGAGGCCCGGCAGCGCCGACGCAAGGTGGGCAGAAAGCACCTGAAGCGACTGCCGCATCTGTTCCTCGGATGTGAGGATGATTGCGGCTGCCTCGTCCACCTCCGCGTCCCGTCCGTGCGAGGTGCTGGCCGCAGTGTCGCGGAGCGCTTCAAACTTCTGCGTGACCGAGGCGGCGGCGGTACGAAGGTCCTTCACGATGGGTTCCTCTCCACCCTCGAAGTCGCCCTCGTGGAGCATGGTGAGGTAGCCCATGATACCAGTGCACATGGTCCGGATTCCGCGGAAGCCGTCGAGAAGTCGCTTGAGGTCGTGATCCATACCATCCCAGCATGCCACGAATCGAGAGAGTCGACCAGAGACGCCGGGATTCCCGTTTGAACTCCCAGCCGCAGCATCTCGACGGCAACCTAGACAGATCTAGACAAGTCCGGCCGGGCATGGTGTGCTGAAAGAGTTATGGCACTGCGCACGGCATTCATCGGCATCGACAAACATCAGGATCCCTCGATTCGGGAACTCGCTGCCGCCCGTCGGGACGCGACCGCGTTGTGGGCGCTCTTTTCCGACACGATCGAGGATGCCTCAGGCCGGCTTCTGGTCGACCAAGAGGCTACTCGCCCGGCCGTGCTGACGTTGCTCGAAGAGACTCTGCTCAACGCCGGTCAGGACGACACAGTGGTTGTCTCCTTCGCCGGGCACGGGACTCGGGACCACCGGCTCGTTCTCTTCGACACGGATCACCTGCAGCTCGCCCCGACTACAATCCCGATGACGACTCTGGGCGACTATTTTCGACGCTCGCCGGCGAGAGCCGTCCTTTGCATCTTGGACTGCTGCTTCAGCGGAAGAGCCCCAGCGCGCGTCTTGGAGGAAGGACCCGCGGCGCGAGATCCAGGAGATCCGCTACAGGACTTGGCGGGCATCGGGCGGCTCCTCCTGACCGCCTCGGGGCCAAATGAGCCGGCGCTTGAACTCTCTGGTCACGGGTTGCTCACGGATGCCGTGATTCGCGTGCTCCGAGCCGGTGAAGATGACGTGGACCTCGTCCGGGCCACGGCCGAGATTCTGGAGCGCGTTCGGACTGAGGCCGCTCGCATCGGCTACACACAGACGCCGACGCTCTACGGCCACGTCGCTGGCGGCTTGATGCTGCCTCGGCTCGTGCCTGGCAGACGCTTCAACAGCGCATTCCCGGAATCAGTCGGGGCTAGGGTGTCAGGACCGGTTGCCGAGCTCGCGGCCTTCGGCATCCCCCAGCCAGTCCTCGACGAGTGGGCGGCGCGGTTCCGCGGCGGCCTGAACTCTTTACAAGTCGAAGCCATCAACTCTCATCGCCTGCTAGACGGGCGCTCGATCGTCGCAGTTGCCCCCACGACTTCGGGCAAGACCTTCGTCGGAGAGATGGCCGCGATTCGCGCCTACATGCAAGGACGCAAGTCGGTCTTCCTGCTGCCGTATCGCGCCCTCGTCAATGAGAAGTACGATCAGTTCGCCGCCTTGTACGGCAGCGCGCTCGGCATGCGCGTCATCCGCTCCACGGGAGACTACTTGGACGAGAACCGTCGCTTTGTCTCCGGGCAGTACGACCTGGCGGTCCTCACGTACGAGATGTTCCTGCGACTCGCGGTTGCCAGCCCACACGTGCTCACGCAGCTGGGTCTGGTCGTCCTCGATGAGGCACAGTTCATCACTGACCCGAAACGCGGCATCGTCGTGGAACTTCTCCTGACGTTGCTCTTGTCCGCTCGCGATCGCGGGATCTGCCCGCAGCTGGTTGCCCTCTCGGCCGTCATTGGGGACGCCAACGGGTTTCAGGATTGGCTCGGGTGCGACCTCTTGCTCAGCACTGAGCGTCCGGTGCCGCTTCGTGAGGGAGTCCTGGACCGAAGCGGGGTCTTCGAGTATCTCGACGAGAACGACCGGCGGCAGACAGAGCAACTAGTGCCGCGAGGGGAGATCGTGCAGCGGCGCGAGAAACCGAGCGCTCAGGACGTCATCGTTCCGTTGGCTCGGCGGTTGGTGGCGCAGGGGCAGAAGGTCATCGTCTTTCGAAACACCAAAGGCCCAGCTGAAGGCTGCGCTGCCTACCTTGCCCACGACCTCCAGCTGCCTGCCGCGACCGAGGCGATCGGGCAACTCCCCACGCACGACTTGTCCGGCGCGAGCGAGCGATTGCGTCAGTGCCTTGGGGGCGGCACTGCATTCCACAACACCAATCTCGGCCGGGAGGAGCGGCAGGTCGTGGAGCGCGCCTTCCGCGACCCGGACAGCCCAGTGCGCATCCTCGCTGCGACCACGACGGTCGCGGCTGGAGTGAACACGCCGGCCTCGACGGTCATCTTGGCCGAGCAAGAGTTTCTTGGCGAAGACGGGCGCCCATTCACGGTGGCCGAGTACAAGAACATGGCTGGCCGAGCCGGACGACTGGGCTTCAACGAGAAGGGGACGTCCATCATCTTGGCCGACGCCGAACACCCGCGCACGATGCTCTTCAACCGATACGTGACCGCACGTCCGGAGGCGCTGCGCTCTTCGTTTGCTGATTCGGACATCAGCACGTGGCTCCTTCGCCTCCTGACGCAGGTTGAGTCGATCGAGCGTGCTCAGGTCGGCGGCATGCTCTCTCGGACCTACGCCGGGTTCTGCTTCACTAGACAGGACCCAAGTTGGGCTCAGCGGATGCAGGCGCGGGTCGAGGATCTCCTCGGGCGCATGTCCACCCTCCAGCTCCTCGAGGAGGACAACGGGCGCATTCGGTTGTCGCTGCTCGGCCAGGCGTGCGGTCGTTCGGCTCTGTCCTTTGATTCGGCGATGCAGCTCGTTCAGCTCCT
>CAZPPG010000147.1:0-5234 GCA_964588385.1 uncultured Phycisphaeraceae bacterium | reverse complement strand
TGGCTGGTGGATGGTCGGTGTTCCAATGACAGAAGTCTGTCAGTGGAGGGGACATGGGGCCGTCGTGACCCTCCCGATTCGATGGCTCGGAGGCCACTCACGGGTCATACCGACGCCCGGAGTTCTTTGGTCGCCGTTGACACCGCCGCCTTCACCCGCTCCGTCCTGTCGCCAGCGTCGTCGAATGTCCGGTCCAGCGCCTCGCGGGCGATCCGCATCTGTTCCTCCCACGGCCTGCCCGGCGGCGGCGGGACGCGCTTGTACGGGTCGAGAGCGTGCAGCCGCTCGGCCTCGGCGCAGTCGCCCCGCGCCCACGCCAGCGTCTCTTGGATGTTCCGGTAAGTCTCGGCGTCGGTGTGCTCGGGGCGAACCTGATCCAGCCCGGGTTGGTGCGCGACCATCGCGGCGTTGAGCATGTGCATCATGCGGCGGTGGTCGTCGCGACCTGCGTCCGACTCCGCCCGCCGCGCCTGCTCCATCTTGGCAACCTTGGTCTTCAATGCTCGCATGGGTGTCCCACTTTCGCGTTGGGGGATTATCGCAGGGATCGAGGCGTTGCGCAAGCCGCGAGCCGACCATCGCCGGGGATCGGGACTACGGCGGGAACGGAGCCGACGCGTGTCCCTCCGGCGACCCCATTGGCAATCGACCACTTCAACATCCCTCACGCCAAGGCCCTCGCTCGGCCTCGGGAGTTGGAACCTGAGCGATCCGCGCGCGAAGCTTGCTCAGCTTGGAAAGTCGGTCCTGATCTGGCTTGTTCGGCGGGTATGGGAGCGTCTCGATGTATGACCGGGTGAACGAGTCCGGGGCCGCGCTAGCGCACGCGGCATCGAACGTGCTGATCATCTCCCGAGCAACCCACTCAGGCAGTCTCTGGCGACTTGAGCGGAACATGCTGCTGAACTTGCCGACGGGTGTCGTGCGGTTCACGGGTCGGAGCATCTCCGTGAGAGACGGAAAGTCTCCGTTCCACTCATTGTCGATAAGCAGCGGGGCTGTGGCGTAACGAAACGGTTCCACAGTCGGGGTCCACGTCAGTTCGCAGCGATCTCGGTGGTGAACGACACGCACAGGCGGCGTTAGGCAGATCAGCCGGAACCCAGCCGCCCCGCCCTGAGCAAACGCGATGCGGTAACCTTCGAGTTCCGAAGCACTGTAAGGATGGAGCACGTTCTTGGAGTGGCACTTCGTGCAGCCAAAGCTGCCGAACTCGTAGAACGGGTCTGACCTCGCCTCGTCCGGCTTACGCCTTCGTGGCCTCCGCAGGTGAACGATGATAACTGGCGGTAGGCTCATCGGCTGAAGTTCTCCCTCACCAGCGGAACGCGATTGACACGCCACCACTCGGCGAATCCGGATGGATTGCCGATCAGGGGTGGAGAGCCGCTCATGTTCAGCCACGAACTCGTGCGTGGCGACCCGTCTGACTTCACCAGCCCGCCCCATGCCTGCTCAACGGTCGGCGTCAGGTAGTAGTTCGATGTGCCTCGCTTCTCGCCGATGGGGATACAGCGGATGCAGCGGCCCGATTCCTCGGGACTCGCTCGCACCACGATGTCCCGAGCACTGAAGGGCTCTTTGCGGGTGTGCGCGTTCTCGTGACGGCGAGATGGCTCCACGCCGGGCGCGAAGATCACCTCGTCTACCACAAACAACCCAACCATCGCGTAGACCAGATCGCCCTCCCCCTTGATGCATCTGAATGAGGAGTAGAACACAATCGCGTCTCCGCGGCCGAAACCCTGCAGGTCCCGCCCCCGTGCGTCGCCCAAGTCCCCGTAGGTCAAGTGCTCGTAGTCTGGATCGAGGTGCATGACCTGACCGCGCTTGGCCGCGATGCGCTTCTGCCACTGGGGCGTGAGCGCGTCGCGAGCGCTCAGGAATTCCGACAGCGGATCCAGCACCTCGTCGAATCGACGGTCACACCCGGCGAGGAACGTGCTGGTGTACTCGGGGATGGGCACGTAAACGTACTCGAGCGTCTCGGGATCGACCGGCGCTCTCCAGTTGCCGCCACCATCCGTGCTGTCCGCGCCGACACGAATCAAGATCGCCTTCATCAGCACTCCCATCGCCAATCGCTCACACGATAGCGACATCGACACAAAGGCATGTTACCGGGCATCCCATGTACGCCCCCTCATCGCATCCACGACCGCTGTCGGCTGGACGTGGTCGAGGTAGCGGATGGTGGTCAGCAGCGATCGATGCCCAAGTTGGCGGGAGATGATCCCGACATCGACGCCCTCCTCACGGAGTTGGGCCGCGTGGGTGTGACGCAGCCCGTGGGCGTGGACGCGCTTGGCGATCCCGGCTTGCCGCCCCAGCCGCTTCATCAGCCGCCGCACGTACCCGGTCGTGACAGGCGTGCCATACGCCGTGCAGAGCAGCGGTGCGGACGCAAGGGGATCCCACCCGGACTGGCCCCGACCCGTTCCAGCCCCGTTCGCCCTTGCCGCCACCCGTTGGGCCCTGCCGCGTTCGGCGAGCCAGGCCGCGACGACGGCCGCCGCGCCGGGGTCGAGGCCCACGGCGCGATACCGATCGCCCTTGCCGTGCAGAACGCGGACGATGCCGTTCTCGAGGTCCACGTCCTTCGGCTGAAGGGCTAGCGCCTCGGAGACGCGTAGCCCGGCCCGGTACATCAACGTGATAAGGGCGCGGTTGCGGAGCGCGACCGGTGTGTACCGGCCGCAGGCGTCGAGCAGGGCCCGCACCTCCTCGTCGGTCAGCACCTCGGGCGGCAGGCGGCGCTTCGGCTTGGGGCGGCGCTGGGGTCGTGCGGCCGTAGCGGCCAAGGTTTCCCCCGGTGGTTCCAAACGCTCGCTTGCGGCCCAATCCCTCCGACGCGGCGTCGCGTCCCCCGTCTGGCGTCCTCGCATGCCCTTACTCCCGCTGGGGTTACCGCCGGGGCCGCCGTTCGCGGGAGCATCCCGCGGCTTCGTTCCGGCGACCAAAGCGGCACCGGGTGATGGAGGGGCGAGCAGTTGCAAACGTCAATAATCTCCCTGAGTTCTTCGATCGCGATGAGAATCGCGATCACTCCGCAACCTCCCCAAGGGCCAATCGATCTTCAAGGTTCTTGCGAAACTCTTCTATGTCACTCACAAACCCACTCCGCCAAGTCGGATTCCAATCCCATGCCACTGCCGCCGGATCCCTTGCGATTTCGGTAAGTATCTGTAGAAGCACTCGAAGAGAACCCATCGAGAGAGAACTGAAGTCCCAATGACCAACTGCGTCGAACTCGATCTCCCGATTGAGCAGGTTGCGCAATTCAGGGTTCGTATCCGCACTTGCTCGGACAAAATCAAATACCGTGCGAAACGTGGCGGCGAAAGCGACGAAATGGACTGCTCTTCCGAGATCGGCGGTGTGGCTCATGGCATCTACTCGAGTAGCACGTAGTTGGCCCAACCAAGAACGTTGTATACCTGCCTCAATCTGATACGTACCCGATCAACATCGTCTACCGACAACCCCGCCACATCGATAATCGCCCATTGATTCGGGCGCGTGACGGCTTGTGTCGAAATGGCATCGCACAATCCACTCACGTTTCCACCCGAAGGAAGCGGTCCCTTCACGTTCCACTCACGCCCCACGCCGTCAACAAAGTCGCCGCTTTCGCCCCACTCAGGGCGCCGCAGGGTGTGGCCAGTGGCTTCTTCAAAGCGTACCCCAGCAAACACCTCCCGCTCCATAAACTGGTTACGGGCTGGATCAAATCCCAGGCTGCTCCAACGCGCGTTAAGCGTGTTGTCATTGTACATCTCAACGATCTGAAACAATACCTCGTCCACTAGTCCCCGGTTGACCTTTTGGGTCATGTCTGCCATCTGGCCCCGCATGGCGATGTATGCGGTAACCGGGTCGTCAGGATAATGACGTTTGACTTTCTCGAAGTATGCTCGCAGAACACGTTCGCATACGGCACCACCGTCGTTATGGACCCACACCCCTTCGTTGCCCACAAAGTACGTGTGGAAGTCTTCTACCTCAAGATTGTACGTGACGAAGGCGTAGCCATCCCATCCATGGTGGGCTGTGTCGAGCGCCGGAGGACCGCGCTCGATCTGAATATCCGACACGTGCGCCGTGGTTCCAGTTGTCTGTGCCAAACTCAACGCCTGGCCACTGACCAGGCTTGCCGCTGGCACAAACTCGCCAAGCGACTCCACGTAGAAGGGATGCTCTGCCGTCGTAATCACCGACGCAGCCGTCTCCGCCGCTCCATCTCGATCTGCATCAATCCCATACTTGACCATGTACAGTTCGGTTGGCCGCGTGACGATCGTACGAACAACCCGCTTCAGCAGTTGGACGCCAGTCTCTGGATCGCGCGCGAGTACATAGTCTCCGACTTGCACCTCTTCAATCGAGATCACTCCCTTCTTCGTCCATACGGGAGTCCCCGCAACGAAGCACACCTCAGATGTCATGAGAATGGCGGCCCGATCGGGCACGCGATCGAGCGCTTCAATGACGGGGTTGAACGTCTCGTCGCCGTACTTCGCAACCAGACGCGTCAGCTTCAGCTTGGACGCAACGGCCAAAATCGTTGAGCTCTTCAGAGCCGCTCCCGCGCCGGACGTCGCTGCAATCAAGCCGATCTCGCCAACTATACGGCCAGTTAAGCGACCTGCCTCGTAGTCGCTCATCGTCGCGAGCTCGGCGCGTAGTTCATCGATGATTTCGAAGGCAATTTCTACATAAACCGCATACTCGCCTCCCAGCTGATTGAGGGTGGCGTGGTCTCCCATGATGGCAGCTTCGACCGCCGCGTTGGTGTCTTGCACTAACTCCCACACTACGGGCGCCACTTGCTCAATGACACCTGCCGCGGCAGCGAGCCTCTGCTGGTCTTCTACGAGAATCTCGCTCCCTCCCTGGAACACGCGGATCTGGGTCGAAGCGGGGTTGTAATGATATCCTATGTGCCACGTGCCCTTGGCCACCGACACAACACCGTCCCTCACGTCCACGCCGGTGTCGATCAGGCCTGCACCTAGCCCGCGATAAAAGGCCGCGTAACCGTACTGATCAGTTGGGACGAGCGGGTCTTCGATGTACTCGTCGAGATCTGCCGAACTAAAGGGGAACCATGGAGTTGCCACAAACGCTCGTGGCGTGAGGACCTCATTGACATCGATCGCGGCGAAGTGCCGCCCTTCTATGGTGACAATCTTATACGCTCCAGTACCAAACTCGAACGCGTCAATCACTTCAGC
>CAZPPG010000146.1:0-5250 GCA_964588385.1 uncultured Phycisphaeraceae bacterium | reverse complement strand
TCGACATGATCGAGGTGATGCACGCCAAGGGCCTGTGGACCAGCCCCGGCGGCAAAACGCCCGAGGCCACGCTTTACGCCGCGATCATCCGCGAGATCACCGCCAAGGGAAAGGACGCCCGCTTCAAGAAGGTCGATCGCGGCATGTTCACCAGCACCGGGAAGGGCGGGTGACCCATGACGACCATGACCCCTGACCTGAGTTCGCCCGAGTTCGATCCCCGCGACGCCGTCCTTGATGCCGCGCTCGCGCTCCTCGAAGCACGCATCGCCCATATGGAGACGGTTGACGAGTGGGTCGCGCTCGCCCGCGCGGTGGCGAAGTGCCAAGGCATGCGGACCGTCGGCTACCTCACCGAGCGCGACCTCGACCAGATCGCCGAGTACGAGATGGACTGGGACACGGAACGCGACGGGCCGCTGCCGGAGGTCGAGCCCGACTGACGGGCTGTCACCACCACGCCAGATCCACCCCGGCACGACGCTGGGGTGTTTCTTCGGCGAGAGCGTGTCGAGCACCTCGCTCACGCCTTGCCTCCTGCGGGAATCCGCTCGGCCTTCTTCCCCGTGAAGTTCTCCCAGCGCTGCACGATGACATCGCAGTAGGGCATGTCGAGTTCCATCAGGAACGCCTTCCGTCCCGTCTGCTCCGCAGCGATCAGCGTGGAACCACTTCCTCCAAACAGGTCAAGTACATGCTCGCCCGCCTGACTTGAGTACTCCATCGCACGCTTGGCGAGTTCGACAGGTTTTTCCGTCAAATGGGTCATCTGCTGCGGCGGCACCTTCTTCACGTGCCACAGGTCGGTCTCGTTGTTCGGGCCGTAATAGCGGTGCGCCGCTCCCTCCTTCCAACCATAAAACGCCAACTCGAAGGCGCCCATGAAGTCCTTTCGCGTCAGGACCGGATGCATCTTGTCCCACACGATCCCCTGCGAGAAGTACAGCCCGTGCTTCTTCAGGAACGGCGGGTAGTTGCCGAGATTCGCATAGCCGCCCCAGATGTAGAACCCACCGCCCGGCATCAACACGCGCGAGATGTTGCCGAACCACGCGTCGAGCATGCCGTCGAACGCTTCGTCGCTCACGAAGTCGTTGGCCAGCGGCCGGTCCTTGGCCCGCATCTGCTTTGTCGTGCCCTTGGCCTTGCCGGGATCGCGCTCAACGTCGAACTTCTGGTGGTGGGTCTGCTCGCCTTTGCCGCGTCCCTTCGGCTGCGTTGCGCTGAACGATGACAACCCGGCCGCGATGGCGTTGTTCGAGCGAGGTTCAACGCGAACCCCGTATGGAGGGTCACAATTCGCCAGATGGATCACCGCGCCGTCGAGCAGTCGATCGAGATCCGCGACACTCCCGGAGTCGCCGCACAGCAGGCGGTGGTTGCCGAGGATCCACAGATCGCCCGGCTGCGTGATCGCCTCATCGGGTGGCGCAGGGATGTCATCGGGATCCGTCGCGCCGACCTCAAGACCCGGCTCCAACAAGCGGCTGATCTCCGAATCACTGAACCCCATGATGTCGAGGTCAACGCCCAGCGCCTTGAGGTCGGCCAACTCCTGAGCAAGCAACTCATCGTCGAACGTCGCGATGCTCGCAACCTGATTGTCAGCGATGCGCAGGCCGCGCACCTGCTCGGGTGTCAACTCACGGGCGATGTGGACAGGCACTTGCAGCATGCCGAGTTTCTGCGCCGCGAGCAGTCTCGTATGGCCGCAGACGATCGTGCCTTTGGCATCAAGGATGATCGGGACCTTGAAGCCGTATTCCTTGATCGACCGTGCGACCGCGTCCACCGCGCCCGCGTTCTTCCTCGGATTGCCCGCATAGGGCTTGATCTCGTCCACGCCCCGCATCTCAATCGTCATCCCTGTCGTCGTCGCGCTCGTCATGTCGTTCCCCTTGTTCCCACAGCGACCCTTCATTCAGTCAGCGCGCACTCGCGCGAAACGATTCGCTGCTGCTGCTGCTGCTGCTGTTGAGATCGATCCATACGAACCAGAAGGACTGTCATGCCCTCGGGCATCTCGGTCGTGAGCGGGATCGCACCTTGACCCGGTGTTTACGGGTCAGGGAGATGGGAAATGATCCCGATGGAGCCGCGGTTGGCTTCCCCGGCTGGTCTTTGCACCATTTCGCTCGCGTGCGACGAGCCGCTCTCAGGCCAGCAGAAGCGCGGGACGGATCCCGGCGGCGGCTAGGTCAGTTCCGCCGACTACAAGCACGTCGAGCCCTTGATGGCGGCTCGTCGCCAGTGTGATGCGCCCGCAGGGCTCCAGCCGGTCACACGCCGGAGAGCATGTTGGACTCATGATGACCCCCTACCGCCAGAGCGTCGAGCCATTCTGTGCGATCTGGATCAGCTCCGAAGGCAACTCCGCGCCGCATCGCGTTGCACCCAGATGCCCCGTGTGCGTCTGGACTGCATCGGCGGACATTGTTAAATCTCGCGGTGTCTTGCTGATTCTCTGTCGGGCCGATCATTTCTGAACTCTTCTATGCCGACGCGCAATGCGCACGGCGAAGTATCGGCAACCTTGTCGAGGCGCTGCCCCAGCGTCGTGTCCGGGCCGGTGGGGTCGGGCCGGAATGACATCGCGCGCTCTTTCTGGAGATGCTCACCCGTCCGTGGTCGGTCGTGGTGATGGGGGTAGGGATCGTTTGCCCGCGGCACGCCGCCGCTGGCTACTGGATATCTACGCGATTCCGAAGTCGCGCGAGGGGGGCGAGAGCAACCCAGACGCGAACCCGTGCGCATCATCGGGAGGCCGGAATCTCGGCACATGTTGTTGATCGGCGCGAGCGCGACAGGACGAACCGGAATCAGCCGCTCTGGTTAATCCGATTCATCATCCTGGTGCCCTGCGACGACGGGAACCCAGGCTTGTCGCCACCTAGAGGTGGCGTAAGGCCATACCGAGGCTGCTGCAACATCCCTCGGTCCTGCAGGTGCTTGACCACCTCCTGCATCTTCCGCACGCGGTCTGGCGCTACAGCAGGGTTCCGCTTGGACGATTCTTCGAGGGTGGGCTTCGTGGCGATAGTCATCTGGTCAGCCCTCAAAAATATGCACGCGAATGGACGAAGATCGGCGTCTTCATCGTTCGCATGAAGTCCGATAGGCAGTGATGGTACTTCCGAACGCTGCTCTGCAACGGCTTGTTCGAGCCCAAGTCGTCAATCTTCAGCTTGATATCGTCCCCTTCGAGGGTCTCCCGTGAAATGCCACGCCCGTGCGAGTGCCACCGGGTGTTGTCGCTGAGCTCGGTGGCGATCTTCTTCGCGCGCTCCTCTCGCATTGCAGGGGTTACCGCCTTCTTCGTGGTCTCCGTTGTGAGCCAGTTCTTGAACTTGTACTTGGCAAGCCACTTCTTGAGGAGCGTGATCGACAGTTCACGAGCCTGTTCGAACTGGTGCAGCTCCGCGAGATCGAACTTCGACAGGAGCGCATACTCCGCGTTCGTGAGCTTCCCCTCGCGGTCCTTCTGGATCAGACGTTCATACTGGATGAGGTATGACAGCGCGGGGACGAAGCCATCGTCCTTCTGGAGCTGCGGATCAATCGGCCCCAACCGCGAGAAGTAGTCCATCATGATCGAGTCACCGGCCATGACGAAGATTGTTCCAGCCGACATCGCCCGGTCTGGGACAATGAACGTGACGTCGTCGTAAAAGGTACGGATGGTGTCAACCATCCGCTCGATCACCTCGACAGTGCCCCCTTGCGTGTTCACGATGATCACCGCGCGCCTAGCCGCATTGCGGTTGTCCAGCCGCTCGATGGCATCTCGTACCAGAGTCTCCAGCCCGTGGACAATCGGTCCATAGATCGCGACCGCATCGCGATCCAGAGCCTTCTCGATCTCGTCCAAGTGCCGATCGAGATTCTCTTGGACAACTGCATGGAGACCAGACGGTTCCGCGGCCATCAACTCTTCCCTCGGGGCGTCCCGTGATGGTAGCAGATGCCATCGAAGCGCGGCCGACGCGGCTTGGCGGCGCGGGAGTGTCTGCTAACCCGTCGATCTTGCGTGCTCGGATTGGGCTCCCAACCGCAACCCTGCTGTTAAACTCGCGGGGGGCGTCAACCAGAGAGCGCGAGAGTCCGAGAGCGTTGCCGCCGGTGGGGGCGAGAACAATTGTGGGGGTTGCCGTCGGACCCCGAGATTCGTTCTCAAGACCTACAGCGCTGTGGTCGGGCCGGGTTCCTACCCCGGCGTAGAAACCCACGTCCTGACGGGACTTACCGCGCGTCGTCGCGGCCAAAGCCCAAAGGCCGCCAAACCGCCCCACCGGTAGACCAAAGCGACCCGGCATTCCGCGAGGGCGTCAGAAGCTTGCCAACGGCATCTCGTACTCGGCACCCCTTGGGTGAACAGACTGGCGGAGGCGGCAATCCCACCGTTCCCTAGACCGTTACGGCCACTTGCGCACAGCCTGAGCAGGCTGTGTCCACCAACCCGTGGCCGCCACGATGATTTCTGGAGGCTCCACCCCGGTTTCGTCGGTTCTGTCAGTTGTCGGAGAGGGTCATGCTGGAGGGCCGGACCATTCATGAGAGGATGAGAACTGCGGGCTGCGTGAGGCGGAAGCAGTATTTGCGCGACCGGCGGTGATGCGACAGCACGGTTGTCGCCGTGGAGAGCATCCAATCAAGTCCCTCCTCGTCCCATACGGAACGCGATCCCTGCGTCCGGCCGCGCTTCACGCGAGATCGAAGTGCTTGGCGAGGGTCAATCCGACTCGCGTCACGGTGGCCTCCTTGCCGGGGGGCGTAGGGCCACAAGCCCACCCAAGCCCATACTTCCGGAGCAGGTGCGGATTCGCCGCGCGGATCCGAGGATTCTCTGGGCGAGACCCGAGGCAGCAGGGCCGTTGGGAGGTATCTTGAGCCTAGGTGCGCTAGACCGCCCACCGTCCTTCATTGCGACCAACTCTAGAATCGAGCCCGAAGATGAACGAACAGCCAACAGCCCAACCTCCTCCTCCCCGGGACATGCTCGAGGTCATCACGTGGCAAGAGGCCGTTTTGCAGCACCAGTTGGATTGGATTCGTGCCGTGGACAGCAAGACGCCGGTCGTGATCGGCGTGGCGACGGCGATGCTTGCGGTCACGGGCGCACTATCTCCCGCTCCGACGAGCGTCACTTGGGTTACTGGCCTACTCATGGCCGCCGGGAGTCTCCCACTTCTCGGATCTATCGCTTGGTCTGCCGCCGCCACGTTTCCCCAGACGACCGGCCCTCGCGGGTCG
>CAZPPG010000145.1:0-5330 GCA_964588385.1 uncultured Phycisphaeraceae bacterium | reverse complement strand
GCCGACTCGGCCCTCCAGCAGATTGTGCGGCTCGTGCAGGAGGCGCAGGGCAGCAAGGCCCCGATCGCTCGCCTGGCCGACAAGATCAGCGGCGTGTTTGTCCCCATCGTCATCGTGATCGCCCTCGTGACGTTCGTCGTCTGGTGGTTTGCATCGCCGGTGGACACGCGGCTGAGCATGGCGCTGGTCACGGCCGTCTCCGTGCTCATCATCGCGTGCCCGTGCGCCCTGGGGCTGGCAACGCCGACGGCGATCATGGTGGGCACGGGGCGTGGCGCGGAGAAGGGCATTCTCATCAAGGGTGGCGAGGCGCTGGAGACCGCACACAAGCTCACCGCCATCGTGCTCGACAAGACGGGCACCATCACCCACGGCAAGCCCGCCGTGACCGACATCATCACTGCACCCGGGGCGACGCTCGACGAACGTGAGTTGCTGCGGTTGGCCGCATCAGCGGAGCAGCACAGCGAGCACCCGCTCGCGGCGGCGATCGTGCGGGAGGCCACGGCACGCGGGCTGTCGCTCACCGAGCCAATCGGTTTCCAGGCCGTGGTCGGGCATGGCGTCGAGGCCACGGTGGATGGGCACGCGGTGCTGATTGGCAAGGCGGCGTTGCTGGCTCAACGCGAAATCCCGTCCGCGCTGGCGGAGAAGGCCGCGGGTCTGGCGGGGATGGGACGCACGCCCATGCTTGTCGCAGTGGACGGGCGCGAAGCGGGGATCATCGCGGTCGCCGACACGGTGCGGCCCGAATCGAAGGAGGCCATCACCACGATGCACGCGCTCGGGCTGCGCGTGGTCATGATGACCGGCGACAACCAACGAACGGCCGAGGCGGTCGCCTCGCAGGTCGGCGTCGATGTCGTCTTCGCCGACGTCCTGCCCAAGGACAAGGCGGACAAGGTCAAGGCCCTCCAGGCCGAGGGCCACGTCGTGGGCATGGTCGGCGACGGCATCAACGATGCCCCGGCGCTCGCGCAGGCCGATGTGGGTCTCGCGGTCGGAACCGGCACCGACGTCGCGATGGAGTCCGCAGACATCACGCTGATGCGCGGCGACCTCCGGGCCGTGCCCCAGGCCATCGCCCTCTCGCAGGCCACCATGCGCACCATCAGGCAGAACCTTTTCTGGGCGTTCATCTACAACGTCGTCGGCATTCCCATCGCGGCCGGCTTCCTGTTCCCGTTCACGGGATGGCTGCTCTCGCCGATCATCGCGAGCGCGGCGATGGCGTTCAGTAGTGTGAGCGTCGTCCTGAACAGCCTGAGGCTGGCCAAGTCCAGATCTTTCTGAAGTCTCTTATTCGTCACAGCGGTAGCTCCGCACAACCACCGGACCGGGGTTCGGTGGTGCCCTTCCTTGTAAGTGTGCGCGCACGCCTAGAAGACGGATTGGCGATACCACGGAGTGGTTTGTCTGGAGTGCTGCGAAGGGCTGTCAGGACATTCTGGCGCCTTTCGTAACTGTGCTGCGCTTCCCCGCGGGAGTCATGTCACACGTCGCAGAATGCGCATCGTGTAAATCGAGTAATGACAATCGATTAGGCGATTCTGAGAAGTCTAATGACGTGACAAAACTGCCACGGTTGAGCCCGCTGAATCCCGACATTTCTGGACATTTCGCGACACTCTGTGTCTTCTCGGGGTTGCCGCTTCCTGCCAGATTGTGCCGATTTGAGCGTTTTTGATCGGTCTCTGATCGCCCTACCGAGGGGCGAGTTCTGTTTGTCAAAGCGCTCGATGGGGCAATGCCTGTGACTTGAGTTGGGTCGGGAACCGGCCGCCTGCTTCGGAGGCGCTGAGGTCGTCGCCGTTAAGAACTCAGACTCGGCGTACCCGCCATCGACATCCCAGCCCGCCCCGCCGAAGTGGTCGCTGCGCGACACCGCAAAGGTCGTCACGGGCCGGCTGGTGGACTCGCTGGTCGATGCCGCGGCCGATGCGATCCAGGGATCCGATGCCCGCGATGTAGCGGGCATGGGTCCGGGACCACGTTTCGGTTGTTGTATAACTCTGTGTCATGTGTTATCCCCTGAACGATGAGCCGAGCACGACTCGCCACATTTCGACAGCGTGCCCTTTGGTTGCGGCAGTGTGGGCTTCGTTCAGGGCATCGAGCGCGTCCTGGGCGGCGTCCACAATCAAGCGACGGTGTTGTTCGGTGTACTGGGAGGCGACGTTGTTCTTTGCGTTCACAGGATCGAAGATCTGCACCACGTCAGATAATGAGTCCGGCAGTTCCATAGCGGCGTAATAGTCTCTAAAAGCAATCCGCTTCTTGAGGCCGGTCGAGACGATGTAGTTGAAGCATGCCACCATGGCATCGCGGTAGTCAGAGAAATCTTGCCCGTTGTCTGCGAGATGCGCGCAGATCAGTTCGGTCATGAATGACTTGAACCGAAAGTTCGCGTCCTTCGCCTTCTGCTCTTCGGCCCACCACTTGGTGAGTCGAACGACCTGCGCGAAGTGCTGCGGCTGGGCGGCTTTGCGCTTTCTTGTAAAAGCGAGGTGCATTGGGATGCTCGTGAGCATCAACCGACCCGTCTTCTTTGAGACGAGCCAGCCCTTGTCCTGCGGGTCGCCCTCGTAGAACACAGGCACGATGTCCACATCAACTCCGGCACCCTTGAACTTGATCTTGACCGAGTACTCTTGCGGCTCAATCTGGTCCGCACTCATTTGCGGGTATGCCTGCCGCAACCGTTCGGCGATCCAGTTGGAGAGTTGGCGATTGGCCTTGCGCTCGCCGTCGTAGTTGATATACAGAGCCACGTCCACGTCGCTGGACGTACAGAGGGCTGTGCCCTTGGCGAGGCTTCCGGATAGATAGGACTTGGCAAGGCCGCAATCAGGATGGTCTTTCATCCAGGTTGCAAGGCGCTCGCGAAGGTCACTTACGCGCTGACGCCGCTCCTTGGCGACGTCGGCAGGTAGGTTGACCTTGTCTTCCGCGAAGTCGCGGACGTCGGCGTGTGTGATCGGGGGAGCGATGGATGGTGCTCGGGTGGGCATCCCACGCCCAGAGCAAGTTCGGTGCCAGGACGGGCCGAGAACATGGATGCATCCAGCGGGCCTAGGGGTTGGGCTTTGTCGTTGTTAGCCCTGCCACATCGAGCGTCAAACAAAAACCGACTGCCTAAATGGCAGACGCACCTATAGCTAGGAAAATCAAGGG
This sequence comes from uncultured Phycisphaeraceae bacterium, assembly GCA_964588385.1. Lineage (GTDB taxonomy): Bacteria > Planctomycetota > Phycisphaerae > Phycisphaerales > UBA1924 > JAHBWV01. Next base: position 2,156 of record CAZPPG010000145.1, on the reverse strand, counting down.
CACCATCTTATCGGTCGTGAGTGCGGTTTTCAAGGGATATTTTCTGGTGAGACAGTAATGGCGTGCAAACCCCGCATAAGCCCCCAGCCAAGCAGCTTGAGCCCGAGAATCACAAGCTCAAGTGGCCGGTGACGGACCTGTCGGCGAAGCACCAGGATGCCTTCGGGTGAAAGTGCCAACGCCGGATCGGCATTTCTTGGGTGCTCACGTTACCCCGCGTGCCGCGGCACGCTCCCGCTGGCATCTGGGAACTGAGTGACGCCGGGTCTCTGGCGCCGGCGCCGGCGGAGACCGATTTCGGTTGCCCGTGCTGCGTCAAACAGCCCGACGCGACATCACGCGGCTCTATGCGCCGGCAGACGGCACCATGCAATACTCGCCGCCGAACTGCGAATTGATAGGGAGCTCATTGAAGATGGCGACGCGCCTTCTTCGATGGAACACTGGCGCTTTGCCTGTCAATTGCCACTTGATCAGTAGACGGCGGTCTTGCTCTCGATACACTCGCATTGAACGTATTCTGACTCCGCTCGTTGCGGGGTCGCATGATGGAGGTGATGCATGCATTCACGCACACAAATAGGTCTCGTCCGCCGTTCTCGTCACAGACATCGACAACGATCAAAGGAGCCCCCACATGGCACACGCGAAGCGTTCTCGTTCCATTCCCCGCCCGGCCAGCACGACTGAATCCGACCCCCCGCCTCCGAAGAACCCGCCTCTGAAGAACCGGCCTTCGAGGAACCAGACCTTCAAGACCACTCCATCCCCCAGACGGGCTTCCAATCCCGTCGCGGACGCCGCCCCCTCCATCTCAAGCGGCACGTCGAACAGCCGCCCGCCCGCCTCGCTCTGGCTCGAGCGCATCGCCGCTCGCCGCATCAACCCCGCCCCTTACAACCCGCGCATCGACCTCAAGCCGGGCGACCCGGACTATGAGAAGCTGGCCCGCTCGGTCGACGAGTTCGGGCTGGTTGAGCCGCTTGTCTGGAACCGCCGCACCGGCAACCTCGTCGGCGGCCACCAGCGTTTCAAGATCCTGCTCGCACGCGGCGTAAAGGAAGTCGACGTCAGCGTTGTCGACCTGCCGCTCGAGCGCGAGAAGGCCCTCAACATCGCGCTGAACAAGATCTCGGGCGACTGGGACGAGCGCAAGCTTGGCGCCCTGCTCGACGAGTTGACCGCGACGCCCGACCTCGACGTCCTGCTGACCGGCTTCGACATGGGCGAGATCGACGGCCTGATCGCGACCTCGCGGCTGGACCTCGACCCCTCGCGCGACGAGTCGTTCGACATCGAAGAAGCGTTGCGACTGGCGGGCAAGGGACCCGCCATCACGAAGCCCGGCGACCTCATCACGCTCGGACGCGACCCGCGCCTGCAGCACCGGCTCCTCTGCGGCGACTCAACTGATCACGCGCAGGTGCGTCGTCTCATGAACGGCGAGCGCGCCATCTTGTTCTGTACGGATCCGCCGTATCTTGTTGCTTACGACGGCACGAACCATCCCGGGAAAGGCAAGGCCAACAAAGATTGGTCGGACACATACGGCGTGACGTGGGACGATGCGGTCGAGGATACCGCGCTCTACGACGGCTTCATTGGTGCGGCAGTCGCCGAGGCGATCGCGCCGAACGCCGCGTGGTATTGCTGGCACGCGTCGCGCCGCCAGGCGATGCTGGAGTCGATGTGGGTGAAGCACGGCGCGTTCGTGCACGCGCAGATCATCTGGGCGAAAAACCGCGGCGTGCTGACGCGCACGTGGTACGCGTGGCAGCACGAACCGTGTCTTTTCGGGTGGCGCGTCGGCAAGAAGCCGCCGCGCCGCTCGAACACGTATCTGTCGACCGTGTGGTCGATCCCGACGATCCCGAACGGTGACGAGCGGCCGGAGCACCCGACTCCCAAGCCGCTGGACGTCTTCACCATCCCGATGGACCAGCACACGCGTCCCGGCGAGATCTGTTACGAGCCGTTCGCCGGATCCGGCAGCCAGTTCATCGCGGCCGAAAAGCTCGGGCGTCGTTGCTTCGGGATCGAGATCTCTCCGACGTATTGCGATCTCATCATCCGCCGCTACATCGCGTTTGCGGGCGAGGGGGCGGTCGATCCCGCGATCGCCAAGAAGTACCGCCTGACCGACCGGGTCTCCACGG
>CAZPPG010000144.1:0-5361 GCA_964588385.1 uncultured Phycisphaeraceae bacterium | reverse complement strand
ACACTTTCAAGCTGAAGCCGGGGATCAAGTTCCAGAACATCGACCCGGTGAACGGCCGTGAACTCACGTCCGAGGACGTGAAGTACAGCATCGAGCGCCAGATCACCGATGAAGCAGGGAAGTACCAGCACGCCTACTTCTTCCGGGGCAAGCTTGACCACATTGAAACGCCCGACAAGCAAACTGTTGTCTTCAAGATGTCGCGGAAGTTCGCGCCGTTCGTGGCCTACATTGCTAACGCCTGGACGCTGATCACAGCGCAGGAAATCGTCAATAAGTTCGGGGACCTTACCCAGAACGCGATCGGGACTGGGCCGTTCATCTTCAAAGAGTGGCAGAAGGACGTGAAACTGTCCTTCGTGAAGAACCCGGACTACTTCGACAAGGGTAAGCCATACATCGACGAGCTGGAGTACCTCGTCTCGACGGATGCCGATGTCTCGGCGACCCTCTTCATCGAGAAGAAGGTCGACGCAATCCAGACGACTGCGCAGACGGGGCCACGTATCCAATCTGACCGGAAGGATGCCGTCTACAAGGCACAACCCCAGCAGGGCATGAAGATCATGCGCATGCCCCCAACGCTTGCGGACCAGCCGTACGAGGGCCATTACAAGGATATCCGCGTCCGCGAAGCAATCGTCCGTGCGGTCGAAAAGAAGGTTATTGGCGACCTGGTCTACAACGGCCAGGCGATCCCGGCGTTCGGCCCGATGCCGCCGGCCTATACTGCCTGGACGCTAAAGACCGACCCCGCGGCCCACGATTTGAAGAAGGCTACCGACCTGATGAAAGCGGCCGGGCTGGAAGATGGGTTTGCAGAGACGTTCATCTGGGCCAGCTCAGGGCCATCAGCCGACCAGGTGGCCGAGATCCTGAAGCAACAGCTCTCCAAGATCAAAGTGACGCTCAACCTCCAGCCGATGGAGACCGCGGCCTACTACAACCAGATCTACACGTACAAGTACAACATGGCGAGCCACGACACGACCTCGACGCCGGACCCGGACGAGGCACTTTCGGCGTACTACGGTCCGACATCGACGTACTACAAGTACTACGGCAAGGACAACGGCATCTGGGACGCGATCGACGGCCAGTCCCAGGAACTGGATGTCGCCAAGCGAAAGCAGCTGGTGGAAGATGTCCAGAAGAGGATCGTCGAACAGTATCCGGTCGCGTTCATCCACAGTCAGCTCCTCCAGGGTTTCATCGACCCGAAGGTGAAGGGCTGGTTCTACTCGATCGACGGATACAACCATCGTGTCGACGACCTCTGGATCGACGGCTGACACTAGCGTCGGGCGCATCCCCCTTTGCGGGCCCGTTCTCACAGGAACGGGCCCGTCCCTTTCCGGGACGCCGGCATCCACCAGCCGGTCCAGCGCCGGGGCCGGCCCCAGGGGTTGCAGCGTGAAATCGGGCCGAAATCAGTGGCTCGCGCGTGCTGTCAGGAGTGCTTGAACTAGACGTGATTGCGGGTTTCCGGACGGGGCCAGCAAAGTCATCCGTCGGCGGAATCCCGCCGTCTACCAATCATTGCTGGCATAGGTGGGATCAATCTGACAGAATCCGCCCCAGGTCAGCCCGGTCAGCACATGCGGCCGCGGCAGGCGAGTTCCAAGGAGGGGACCTTTGTCAGACGAAGAAAAGAACTATTGGACCAGAGCATCGAGGCGTTATTCGCGGCGGACGGTTGTCCGTGGCGCCGGTCTTGCGGGGCTTGGTGCGGGGGCCGCGGCACTCATCGGCTGCGGCGACGATGACGACGACACCGGTGGCACCGCAACAGCAGCCGCGACCGGCACCGGGACCGCTGCCGCCACTGGCACGACTGCAGCCGCCGGTCAGCCGAAGAGCGGCGGAAAATTCGTCCGCCAGATCACCACGCAGCCGCGAAGCCTGGAGTTCAACTTCGACACGTTTGTGCCGATGGCGGTGCATACGAACAACGCGCTCCTTAAGTTCAACGCGGACACGACCGAGATCCTGACAGATGCCGCATCGGCACTTCCCGAACAGCCAGACGACCTGACGTACACTTTCAAGCTGAAGCCGGGGATCAAGTTCCAGAACATCGACCCGGTGAACGGCCGTGAACTCACGTCCGAGGACGTGAAGTTCAGCATCGAGCGCCAAATGACCGATGAAGCCGGCAAGTACCAGCACGCCTTCTTCTTCCGCGGCAAGGTCGACCACATCGAAACGCCGGACAAGCAAACCGTTGTCTTTAAGATGGCACGGAAGTTCGCACCGTTCGTGGCCTACATTGCAAACAACTGGACACTGATCAGCGCCCAGGAGATCGTCTCCAAGTTCGGGGACCTGACCCAGGTCGCGATCGGGACGGGGCCATTCATCTTCAAAGAGTGGCAGAAGGACGTGAAACTGTCCTTCGTGAAGAACCCGGACTACTTCGACAAGGGCAAGCCATACATCGACGAGCTGGAGTACCTCGTCTCGACAGACGCCGATGTCTCCGCGACCCTTTTCATCGAGAAGAAAGTCGATGCGATCCAGACGACGGCACAGACGGGGCCACGCATCCAGTCGGACCGGAAGGATGCCAACTACAAGGCACAGCCCCAGCAGGGCATGCGCATCATGCGGATGCCCCCGACAACGGCCGACCAACCGTACCAGGGTAACTACAAGGATGTCAGAGTCCGCGAAGCCGTGGTTCGCGCCGTCGAGAAGAAGGTTATCGGCGAGCTCGTCTACAACGGGCAGGCAATCGACGCTATTGGGCCGATGCCGCCCGCATATACAAAATGGGCGCTCACGGAAGATTTCGCGGCCCACGATCTGAAGAAGGCAACGGACCTGATGAAGGCAGCCGGCATGGAGAACGGTTTCGATGCTGATTTCATCTGGGCCAGCTCGGGATCAGATGCCGACCAGATCGCCGAAATCCTCAAGCAGCAGCTTTCAAAAATTAAAGTGAATCTGAACCTCAAGCCGATGGAGACGGCCGCCTACTACAACCAGATTTACACCTACAAGTACGACATGGCGTCGCACACCACGACATCCACGCCGGACCCAGACGAGGCACTTTCGGCGTACTACGGGCCGACCTCGACGTACTACAAGTACTACGGCAAGGACAACGGTATCTGGGATGGAATCGACGCCCAATCACAGGAGCTGGATCCAGCCAAGCGCAAGCAGCTGGTGCTGGACGTCCAGAAAAAGATCGTCGAGCAGTACCCGGTCGCGTTCATCAACAGTCAGCTCCTCCAGGGTTTCACCGACCCGAAGGTGAAGGGCTGGTTCTACTCGGTCGATGCCTACAACCATCGCGTCGACGACCTCTGGATTGACGCCTGACGTTCGCGTCCGGTGCATCCCCCCTTTGCGGGCCCGTTCTCACAGGAACGGGCCCGTCCCTTTTCCCGTGTCCTGGTCCGCCACTTGACGCCACGGGGTACGGCCGGGAGAGTCGGGCGACACAGGGACGACGCTCTCCGGCATCGGAGGCGCAACGAGGAACCTACGAATGGCCGGCAATGGCAACGGACTTTTTGACCTCTCGGGAAAGGTGGCACTGGTCACGGGTGGGAGCCGCGGACTCGGCCGCGCGATGGTGCTGGCGTACGCTCACGCGGGGGCAGATGTGGTCATCGCCAGCCGCAAGCTGGACGCGTGCGAAGCGCTGGCGGCGGAGGTTCGGGCTGAGACGGGGCGGCGCGCGCTGCCAGTGGCGTGCCACGTCGGTGACTGGGGCCAGGTAACGAAGCTCGCAGAAACAGCTTATGACGAGTTCGGCAGGGTGGACGTACTCGTAAATAATGCCGGGATGTCGCCGCTCTACGACAAGGTCGCTGACGTGAGCGAAGACCTTTACGACAAAGTGTTGGACGTGAATCTGAAGGGGCCGTTCCGGCTGACGGCACTGGTTGGGTCGAGGATGGCCGAGGGCGACGGCGGATCGGTCATCTTCGTTTCGAGCACCGCTTCTTCGAGCCCAGCGGCGAACACGATCCCGTACGGCGCGGCCAAGGCGGGCGTGAATAACATGACCCTCGGCTTTGCGCGGGCACTGGCGCCGAAGGTGCGTGTGAACTGCATCGTGCCGGGCCCGTTCCTGACGGACATTTCCAAGGCGTGGGACATGGAAGCATTCAAGGAGCGGGCGCCGCGGACGATCCTCATGCATCGTGGCGGTGAGCCGGAGGAAATCGTGGGGGCGGCGTTGTACTTCGCAAGCGCGGCATCGAGCTTCACAACGGGGACGACGCTGGAAGTTAGCGGGGGGACGTACTCGGGGGGATAGTGGGCCATGTTGCATGGTGGGCGGTACTGGACTCGAACCAGTGACCTCGTCGGTGTGAACGACGCGCTCTAACCAACTGAGCTAACCGCCCCGGCAGAAGGAAGAGTCTAGTGTTTCCAGGGGGTGGGTTCAACGGGATGCGCAGACGCGCTTGAACCGTGGGAGCGGGGCACGGATACTAGCGGTTGGGCCGAAGTGGCGGAATGGCAGACGCGCTACGTTCAGGGCGTAGTGTCCATTAGGGCGTGTGAGTTCAAATCTCACCTTCGGCACCATGTTCGGTCGTGTGCGCCCGTAGCTCAGAGGATAGAGCGTTAGGTTGCGGACCTAAAGGTCGGAGGTTCGAGTCCTCCCGGGCGTACCAATTCGACTTTTTCGACGACGTTTCCTGGCTGGGCCAGTTAGGCCGGCAATGACGAGGGAAAACGGACGGTCTGACTCGTGTCGAGCGCGCGGTGCCAGTGCGCTGTGCAAGATGAGCTGTTTGCTCTCCGCGGAAGGCGCGTCCTGTAGCAAGCGAACAGCTTCGGCTTACAGCTACTTCCAAGTGTGAGCTTCGCATCGGTACCCGGCTCCTTCACTACCCGGACAACAATCACCGGCTAGAATGCGTGCCATGGTGAGCGAACGGATGCAGCGACGCATCGATGCGCTGCTTGACCAGGCCGATGCAGCCTCCGATCTGGGGGATTGGAGCGCGGTGGCCGAAAAGGCCCGAGCGGTCCTCGCGATCGACGATGCCAATGAGGATGCGCGCTCGTTCCTGAAGATGGCCGAGGCGAACGGCGTGAGTGGCGTCCCGACGTCCGGCACTCCGGCGTCAGCCGCCATGGCCAATCACTCGCCGCCTCTCCCGGCATCCTTTGTCTCGGGGCGGTACCGCGTGTTGCGGCTGCTGGGGGAGGGTGCTCGGAAACGGGTCTACCTGGCACATGACGAGCGGCTCGACCGGGACGTGGCCTTCGCCGTCATCCGTACGGAGGGTCTCGATGCCATGGGGCGAGAACGGGTGCAACGCGAGGCGCGGGCAATGGCTCGCATCGGCGCACACCCCAACCTGGTCGCTATCCACGACATCGGTGAGG
>CAZPPG010000143.1:0-5386 GCA_964588385.1 uncultured Phycisphaeraceae bacterium | reverse complement strand
GAGGAATGCGTTGAGGGTTGCGAGGCCGCTGCCGACTTCGGGGTCGTTGTTGTTCTGGTGGAGCAGAGATTGCGAGACGATGCGGATGACATCGTGCGGTTGGAAGTCGGGATGTGGGACGGCGCGTGGTTCGGGAGGGGGTGGGAGAGGAGGGGGAGAAGGGGAAGCACTGGCTGGCCCCCCCACGCCGCAACCAGTGGCACGCGAATCGTGGGCACGCGCGGGCGGGATCAGTGGTGAGCAGGTGGCGCGGTAGAGGGCGTGGGCAGCGCGGCGCTTCTCGATGAGATCGTCGGCTTCTTTGGCGCAGACTTCGAGCGCGGCGATGGCGATGTGGCGGGCTTCGGCAGCGCGGATCGTAAGGCCCAAGTGTGCGACCTTGGCGATGGTGGTGAGTTTCGACTGGGTTTCGGGGTCGGAGAGGAAGGCCATGATCTCGTCGGCGGTGAAGCGCGGGTCGGTGAGGAGGGCAGTGATGTTGTAGTTGGCGGCGATGAAGGCGGAGAGAAGTGACGGAGTGACTGAGTGACAGAGTGACGGAGTTGAAGACGCTGAGACCGCGAAGGGCGAGGCGACATCAACGGCGTTCTGATCCCGTGTCCGCGGCGGAACGCCGCCGTCGGCGTCGGGGGTGGAGGAGGATGTCGCGTTGTTGGCGACCATGACCCGACGATACAGCGCGGCGCGGCTGGTGCAAGTCGTTCTGGAGGGGAACCTGCGGAGTGGGGTCAAATGGGCGCACAAACAGGCCTGATGCGCGCGGGTTCACTGACAACAGTCTGTCAGTGAGGGGGAGTCAAGGGCAGGAAAAGGGCAAAGGGCCAGATGGCAGACAGAGGGCGGGGGCGAGGGGTGTGTGCGGGGGCTTTGGATTGGAAGCCCCAAGGGGGCGGAATAGGCGGAGCCCGGGGCAAGTGCGTGCCAGAGGCACGCCCGTCGCCCCGGGTTGGTGTGGTTTGGATGCTGAGCCCTGAAGGGGCGACAGAATGAGAAGAGCAATACGTGCGTCGCCTTCGGCGACTCGAAAGCGCTTTAAGGATGTGCTGCGCGGCGGGGTTGCCACGGGCTAGCTCGTCGCTTCGCGACTGCGCTGCGCCCGTGGCAACGTTTCGTGCGCCCGAAGCGGGCGGAGAGGCGCGTGAGCGAGAGTGATTGAAGAAGCCGCGTCAATCCTCGACATCCGCGGCCCCGATGGCGCGCTCAGCCTGATCGAAGACGTCTTCGATGTATTCCTGATCCTCAGCGGATATGGTCTGGCTCTGGCGGTACTCCAGCGCTTCGGCATCGGCGATGTACTTCACCTCGCCGTGGTTGATTTCGACGAAGTTCTTTATCTCGTCGAGTGAGACGCGGAAGTATTCCTTGCGTGGGTTCACGCGGTTAATGCGATCGCGGTGGAAGTGGCGGTGGAGCGCGTTCTCGAGCGTGGGCGCGTCGCTGCAGGAGATCATCATGTGGATATCAAAGGGGAAGGGGACAGAGGCGTCGCCGAGTTCGGCGATGCGGTCTTTGGGTTCCAGCCGGCGGGTCATGCCGATCTTGTAGACGCCTTCGCCGAAGGTGCCGATGTTCGAGATGATGTAGATATGTCCGGCCCGGGTGAGCTGCGCCTGTGAGATCGCGCGGACGCCGCGTGCCTCGGCTTCGGCGAGGCGCGCCCTGAGTGACTCCACCTCGCCCGTGTGGGCGTTGGTGGCGTCGGCGAGAGCGCGAGTGAGAGCGGCGTGGATTGCCGCCCGCTCTCGTTCGAGCGCCTGGAGCTCCTTCTGGATCTCGCGTTCTCGTGCCTGTTCCTCGCGGATCTGGGCACGGATGCGAGCCTGTTCTTCGCGTTCGAGCGCGGCTCTGACGGCGAGCTCGTAGTCGGCTTTCAGAGCGGCGAGCAGCGCGTCCTCTTTGGCCTTCGGGACATCGAAGCCGATTCCTCGGCACCATTCGATTGCGCGAGTAAGGCGTTGCTTGCACGAGGCGTAGTTATTCGCGTTGATCGCGGCACCGACGGCTTTCTCCACGTCTGCGAGGTATCGCTCGGCGAGTTCGTTGGCGCGCTCATCGAGCTGCGCCTGGCGCTCCTCCAACGCCTTGTGATCGAGGCGGGTCTTCCGGATAGTTGTTTCAAGATTGCGGAGGTCGCGCTTGAGGAGGGCGTTTTCCGCGCTGAACTCTCCCACACCAAGGCTCACCTCTTTGAAGGCGGCATACTCGCGCTCGTACTGTGCGCGTTGTTCGATGAACTGCATTCGCTCCTTGTCGTGATCCGCGAGGACCGCGGCGGCACGCTCGCGCTCCGCCGCACACTGGGCCAACATGGCTGATGCGCTTTCGTGCGCGGCGTTCGCAGACTTTCTGCGGCGTTCCATCGATACAAACGTGATCCACACGCCCATGCCAAGTCCAACAAAGGCAACAACCAAGTACATCATTCCTGCTCCCCTGTGTCGCTGGTCTCCGCGTCGGGCACCATCACGAACATGGCGTCTCGCCCGCACGTGGGACACCGCTGCTCTGTGTAGAACTGCCCGCGCTTTCCCTGAACAAGTTTGGCGCATCGCGAGCAACGAGCGCGTGTTGGCGCGGCGATCTCGGATGCCAGTCGGAGCTCTACGCCGCCGGGGATGAACGTACGGCACACTATCGAAGCTGACACCCATTGACTCACGATGTCGCGCCAGAGTCCGGGGTCGCCACCGAGCGACTCTTGGAGTGCGTGCAAGGAGACTCCCGGATTTGCTTCGATGTGATTCCAGAGGCGTCGGGCCTCGGCCATTCGGGCCGCGGCATCGTCGATTGTCTTGGCGAGATCGACGCTTGTGTTGCGTTCGACAGCGCGGTGCTGCTTGAGGATGGCCCTTACCCGCTCGATGCCCTCGGCATGAAAGATCAGGGGTGCGAGGCGCACGACCATGTCGATACACGGGACACTGTCGAACTCTGTCTCTTCGTAGCGACGCTCGAACTTCATCATGGCGTCGACATGTTCAAGCGCCGCCATCGCGTGACGGATGGCCTCCGCGTAGTCGCGACGATTCTCCGCGTCGTGGGCGACGCGCATGTGTTCGTCATATTCGGCACGGTCGGCCTCCAGCCGGGCTTTGGACATCGCAGAGCCTCCTTCACACATAGTACAAAGAATGGGCTTGCGGTCGGCATCGGGTTCATCGGGCAACGGGCAGCCCGAAGCCCTGCGACGATAAGTCGATATGCTGCTTGCGCGTGTGGATAGGGCGAGGTATCGCGTGAGCAGGAAGGATCCAAGCAAGTGGCGCCTGGTGTGGCGGGCGTGGGGGCAGCCGCTGGTTGTGTTTGTGTGCGTGACCGTGCTCGTGAGCGTGCAGTGTCTGTTGTTCGTGCCGGGGATCGGATGGATGGTCGCGGCGTATGTCGGCGCGGCGTGCGTGTTGATCGGCGGGACCATTGTCATTGCCGTCGGGATGAAGCGTCAGCGGCTGGCGCGAGCACGTGCGTCCTGGTATCGCATCTGTCCCTCATGCCGGGCGGACCTGCGGCGGTGCGATGATGCGGGCGCGTGTCCGGCGTGTGCCACCGCCTACACGCATGATGTGCTGCTTCGGCACTGGGAGGGGATGGATTCCAAGTCGGCGCGGGCGAAGCGGTGGCGGCCTCGGACTGCGCGGGGTGTGTTCTCGCCGGTGTTTCTGATGGCGGCGGCGCCGCCCGCCGCGGGACTCCTGGCGGCGTGGTTCCTGATGTCAATGGGTGTGCTGCCGCGTTCGATGGCGATGATGGCGTTCATCGTGGTCGGTCCGGCGATGGGCGCGCTCGGGGCGCTGGTGATGAAGCGTGATCGGCGCGACTTTGAGGCGATTGAGAAGGGTGGGTTCCTGACGTGTCCGGAGTGCCTGGGTAAGTTGCCCGCGCTGTCGGATGCGGAGAAGGGTGAGGCGTGTTGTCTTGGAGAGGGCCTTGGGCTTGGGGGCAGGTGCGGGCAGCGGTATTCGCACACGTGGCTCGAAGAGACATGGCGGATGAGTTACGGGCACGTGGTGGGCGTGGACGGGAAGGGGAAGGCGGCAGGAAGGTTCGGGATCGATCGCGGGTCGCAGCGGCTGGCGATGTGGTTTGGTGTGGTGGCGTTGGGTGTGGTGGCGGCGCTCGCGCTGTTGAACCCGGTGGTGGGGTTCGCGTCGTTGCATCCGGCGGTGATCGGGGTTGTGGGCGCGGCGCTGGTGGTCGGTGCGCTAGTGTTTACGGTGCTGCTGGTGAAGCGGAGCGGGTACCACTACACGCGGATGATCCGGTTGCGGGCGCACGGGTACCGGGCGTGTCCGGAGTGCGGGTATGACCTGCGGGAGTCGGCGGCGGAGGGGACGTGCCCGGAGTGTGGGGTGGGGTATGACGCGGCGTCGCTGCGAACGAGGTGGGAGCGGGGAGCGAGGGTCGAGCCGCCGGAGATGTGACGCGAGCGCGGTGTCAGGAGCCGACGATAGTGAGCGTCTTTGGAGTGAGCGACGCGAGCGCATCGAGGATTGCGGGCACGAGTGGCCGGATGTCGTCGAGCGCGTTGCTCTTGGCCTTGATAATCAGGAGCGCAACCGGGAGATCTCTGACGTTCTGCTGATACGCGACGCCTGCGTCCTTGGTCAGGACGACATCGAAGCCATTCTCGGCGGCCTTTGCGAGCAGGTGACCATTCTCGACGCCGCGCCATCCCATGAAGGCGACGGTGAAGCACGCGTGCCCGGCCATGAAGTGGCGGAGATCGTGCGGCAGGTTCTCATCGAGAAGGAGTTTCATCCCGCGACTCGGCGAGCGTCGAGCGGCACGTGACGGCGCGCGTTGTCGAGAACGGCCTCGGCTTGGGCGCGTGTCACGGTGGGGAACTGGGCGATGAAGTAGTCGACGGTGTAGCCACGGCTGAGGTGGTCGAAGAACGCGTCAACGGGGACGCGCGTGCCTGCGAAGCAAGGGGTGCCGCCGAGGATGTTGGGGTTGGAGACGATCTCGTTCACGCCATCACTGTATCGCGGGGGGCGAGGGTCGAGCCGCCGGAGACGTAGCGATCAGATGCCGAACTTCCGGGGTCTTTCGGCGCATTATCATGTATAGAGGTAGGTTGGGCCGCTGAAAGGTGGCTTGACTCGGGCGTTTGCAAGGGCTTCTCTCTCCCCTGTGTCCCGAGTGGGTCGGGCGGGATCAGAGGAGCTGGCCCGGGCGGCGGGCCTGTTGTTTGGATCTGGTTCGGTAAACTCGTGTGATCGGCAGGGGTGACATGGCCAAGCGGGCCTCGAAAGCGGGCGGGACGAAGCGGGCGACGAAGCCAAAGGGTGGGGGTGCGCCTGTTGCCGGCGGGGCGGAGGGGGCCGCGGGAGCGGAGGCGAAGGGTGGAGCTGGAGGACGTGGGGGGCGCGGTGGCCGGGGCGGGGGG
>CAZPPG010000142.1:0-5444 GCA_964588385.1 uncultured Phycisphaeraceae bacterium | reverse complement strand
TGCCCGGGCTGTTCACGATCCCTCCGATCGATCGCGATGAATCCCGGTTCGCGCAGGCGAGCCGGCAGATGTTCGAGGCGGCGGCGCTGCCGGAAGATCAGAAAAATCCGGCTTTCCACTCGGGCGGCTGGGTGGTGCCGATGGTGCAGGACCGGGCGCGGTTGAACAAGCCGCCCCTGGTGTACTGGCTGCAGGTAGCGTCGGCGTGGGTGTTCACGGGCGGGGAGCCGCTGCGGGATGAGATCTGGATGTACCGGGTGCCCGGGGTGCTGTGCGCGATCGCGTCGGTGCTGATGACGTGGCGGCTGGGGTTGAGCATGTTCGATCCGCGGGCGGCGGCGATGGGGGCGGCGCTGCTCGGCGTATGCCCGCTGATCGTGTTCGATGCGCACCAGGCGCGGGCGGATCAGTTGCTGCTGACGACGGTGGTGGGGATGCAGTGGGGGTTGTGGGGAGTGTGGAGCAAGGCAGCTACGAGCCCGACGCGCAAGCGAGGGAACCTTCTTGCCTCCATCCCCTTCTGGCTCTTCCTCGGCCTCAGCATCCTCGCCAAGGGCCCGATCGGTCCGATGATCGCGGCTCTCACGATCGCCGCGCTGTGCCTGACCACGCGTTCATGGAAATGGATGGGCGCCCTGAGGCCTGTGATCGGCCTCACCATCGTGGCGGCGATGGTCGCTCCGTGGCTCTGGGCCGTAGGGGAACACGTCGGCTGGGAGAAGTACATCGCGATCGTCACGGACGAGACGATCGGAAGAAGCCTGGAGCCGAAGGAGGGGCACTGGGGGCCGCCGGGGTATCACGCGGTGCTGCTGGCGGTGCTGTTCTGGCCGGGGAGTCTGACGACGGCGATGGCGGTGGGGAGAGCGTTCAAACGCGGCTTTCCAGCGAACCCGGAGCGTAAGCTACGGGCTGCGGCGAGAGAGGGAATTCAGAATGGGAACACTTCACAGAATGCGCCCGGCGTAATGGGCCGTGTCCGGCGTGCGGCGGCAACTGCGGCCCGGCGCTTACGCTACGGGTTCGCCGGCAGACGCGCGGAACTGTTCTGCATCGCGTGGATCGTGCCGGCGTGGATCGTGTTCGAGTTGATCGGGACGAAGCTGCCGCATTACACCATGCCGATGTATCCAGCGGTGGCGCTGGTAAGTGCGCGGTGCCTGCTCGCGCTCGGCGCCCAAAGGCGCTCGTTGCCGTCGAGAACTTGGAGAATTGGGGAACGCGCCTGGTGCGTGATCGGCTTTGCCACGCTTGTCGCGCTGGCAGCACCGTTTGCGTTCACGCTGTTCGTGCGTGCTTCCATGCGGGAACCTCCGCCGGTTGAAAGCGCCTGGCTGCTGGTTTGCGCGGTGCCGCTGGTCTTTCTCGTTCAGGCGTGGAGGGCGGTCGGCGCGAGCAACTGGACGCGCACCCAGTCTGCGGGTTGCGGCGCGGCGGTGACGATGTGGTTGCTGTTTCTGCTCGTCGTGGCGCCGAACGTGCTCCCGGGGTCGATAACGCCGTCGCTCGCCGCATCGGTCCGGCGTGCGAACGGCTGGGAACGGCGCGAGATCGCTTCGGCATATCACGAGGACAGCTTTGTGTTCGCGTTGCGCGGACGAGTCGCACGCCTCAATGAAGGCGAGCTTCTGCCCTGGGTTCTTGCGAACCCAGGCCGTATCGGCGTGATTCGCAAAAAGAACTTCTCAAGAACTGAAGCCGACGAAATGGGACTGATGATCTTGGGCGAGAGCATGTCGCCGTGGGTGTTCGCACCCTCCGGATGGCTGGTGGTTCAATCAAGAGAGTCCGGGATATAACGGATGAACGCCACCGAGTCTCCCACCCCGCTGTCCGGGCTCCTCGTCATCGACAAGCCCCCCGGCTTCACGTCGATGGACGTCTGCGCGATCGTGCGGAGAAAACTCCGCAAAGGGGGGGCGCCCAAACGCGTGAAAGTGGGCCACGGTGGGACGCTGGACCCGATGGCGACGGGCGTGCTGGTCGTGCTGTGCGGGCGTGCGACGACGATGTGCAATGCGATCATGGCGGGGGAGAAGGAGTACCTCGCGGAGTTCGATCTGTCGCGCATCTCGACGACTGATGATGCGGAGGGTGTCGTGACGGAGTTTCAGGGAGCGCGCGAGGTGACGCCCGCGGGGTTTGAGGGAGCGGTGGCGCGGTTTGTGGGCGAGATCGAGCAGGTGCCGCCGGATTACTCGGCGGTACACGTGGGCGGGCGGCGGGCGTACGCGATGGCGCGCGAGGGGGAGAAGGTCGAGCTTGCCGCGCGGCGGGTGTTCGTGAAGACGATCAGGGTTGTCGGGTTTGAGTGGCCGCGGGCGAGGGTGGAGGTGGTGTGCGGGAAGGGCGTGTACATCCGCAGCCTGGCGCGGGATATCGGGAGGGCGCTGGGCGTGGGCGGGATGTTGACGGCGCTGCGACGGACGCGGGTGGGGGAGTTTGGGATTGAGAGGGCGGTGGAACTTGCGAAGCTGCCGGAGGTGATGGGGCAGGGGGATCTGCTGCCGGTTTGAAGTTACGGCTGCTTGCGCTTATCGCGTGTGATCTGGGCGTAGGCGTTGTGGTTGTGGATCGACTCGAAGTTCTCGGAGTTGATCGAGTACCACGTAATACGGTCGTCGTCCTCGAGCGCGACGGCGAGGTCGCGGACGATGTCCTCGACGAACTTGGGGTTCTCGAAGGCCTTCTCAGTGACGTACTTCTCGTCGGGGCGCTTGAGCACGGCGAAAACCGGGATCGACGCGGCGTCCTCAAGATGCTTGACAAGGTCCTCGATCCACAGCCGGCCCTTGAAGCGGACGCTCGCCGCGATGCGGCAGCGCTGGTTGTGCGCGCCGTACTGGCTGATCTCCTTCGAGCACGGGCACAGGCTCGTCGCCGGCGCCGAAACGGTCATCACGAAATCCTCGTGCCCGTTGGCGACGCACTCGAAAGTGACCTGGTAATCCATCAGGCCGGGCATCTGCGTCACGGGGGCGAGCTTCTTGATGAAGTACGTGAACCGGGCCTCGAAATGGGCCTCCGCGGCGTTGAGGCGCTCGCAGATCGCCCGGGTGATCTCAGGGATCCGCTCGGGGCAAACCGGCGCGCTGGTCTGCTCATTGAGGACCTCGAGGAAGCGGCTCATGTGCGTGCCCTTCTGGTAGTGGGGAAGGGCGACGTACATGTTGATCGTGGCGACCGTGGGCTGCTCGCCCCCATCGGGGGTGTGCAGCCGCATCGGGTAGGTGACGTCCTTGACGCCGACGCGGTCGATCGCGATGTTCCGCCGGTCGCTGGACGCCTGCACGTCGGGCATCGGCGTGGGCGTCGTCCGCTGTGGTTGTGCGGGCCTGGTGCGGGGCATCGTGGTGCTCATGACGATAGGGTTCTCGCACGAGGGTGGAGCAGGGTCTCATGCCGGGATTCGAGGCCCGGCAGCTTTCGGATGCTCCGGCGAGGCCGGCGTCACACCCCCGCCTGAGGGCCGGGGGGGTGCTTGTCGATCATCGCCCCGGCCCAGCCGATGCCGATAGGGATGCCCAGGAACGCCCCCGCGATCCAGTCGAAAGCCAGGGGCGCGGCGAGGGGGAAGTACATTCCCGCGTAGGCCGACTTGAGCATTGCACCCGAGTTCACGGCCAGGGCGCTCGCGGGGCCGACCGCCGCGAGAAGCGCCATGCCGGCGAACGCTGCCAGCGTGGGGCGGACGATGGATCGCTCACTGGACACGAGCGAGCAGGCGAGTGCCGCGGCGGCGCCCGCGCCGATCCCCGCGAACGACGCCGCGAACACCGTCTGGAGTTTGAGCGACTCGAACGCGACGAGGTACGCGATGACCGCCGCGACGGGCGCGGCCGCCGCGGCCCCGGCGGCGATCGACTTCAGGCCCCCGTCCGCGAACGTTCTTGGTTCGCCGCGCGCCGGCCCGCCCGCGCGCAGCACGGCGAAGGCGCCGAACAGCGCCAGCGTGCCCAGGATTGCCCCTTCGACGGCGAGGAGCCACACCATGCCCGGCCGCTGAGTCCGCTGGATCAGGTCGTCCGGAGCAGCGCTGCGGACGGCGATCCAAGCCGCGACGATCCCCGCCACCGTCATCGCGGCCCGGGGCCCCAGCAGCCGGGCGCTCAGGTACGCGGCGCCGATCGCGAGCAGGAGGGCGGCGATCCCGGCGCCGAGCCCGAGCGCCGCCGGGGTGCTCGTCAGGGGCGTGACGTGCCCCGCGCCGTCGGGTGCGCGCAGGCCGCCCACGAGCGCCCCCGCGGCGGGCCCGACGGCCAGGGCCGCGAGCAGCATGATGATCCAGTAAAGCACGGCCTTGAGCATGGGTGGATCATCGCACCGGGCGGGCACGAGGGCAAACCGGGGGTCAGGAAACCGGCGCGGGCACGGGGCTCTGGCCGACGATTCCGCGGTGGAGTTCCTCGAGTCGCTCGATACGCCGGGCGATCGGGGGATGGGAACAGAAGGGCGAGTCGATCGTCTGCCCGGATTCTCTCATGCGGCGGAGGGGGTTCACGATGAAGAGGTGCGCGGTCGCCCGGTTTGCGACATCCACCAGCGGGTCGGCGTCGGCGGCGAGTTTTTTGAGGGCGGACGCGAGCGAGGCCGGGTCGCCGGTCAATTCGGCGGCGAAAGCGTCGGCCCGATACTCCCGGTCGCGCCGGATGCAGAACTGCACTCCGAAACCGATCACCATCGCGCCCACCGACAGCACGCCGGCGGCGATGAAGAACGCGATCGAGACCCATCCCCAGGCCTTGATGGTGTCCGTCGACCGCTTCGCCCCACGCCCGGCCTGGAACGCCAGCCGCCAGAGCCAATCGCAGGCCAGGGCGATCAGGCCGACCATCGACGACATGACGAGAGCGAATCGGGTGTCAAGCCGGCGGATGTGCGCGATCTCGTGGGCGATGACCGCTTTCAACTCCGAGGTCGTGAGCGCGGCGCGCAGCCCGGTGGTCATCGCGATGCACGCCTGCCGAGGCCCGCGCCCGGTGGCGCAGCAATTGAGGGCGGTGTCGTCGATCAGGAACACTCTGGGCGCGGGAACGCCCGCGCCGCGGGAAATCGATTCCACTGCTTCGAACAGTGTGACATCGTCCTCCCGTCGGATCCCCCTCGCGCCGTTCAATCTCAGTATCGCCGGGGCGCCGCAGAACCAACCCCAGAGAACGCCCAGCGAAGCAGCCACAAGCCCGGCCGCGCCCCCGTACACGCCCGGCGGGAACGCCGTTTCCAGGCTGTGCGCCGACCTGGCGGCGCCGGCGATGGCCACGGCCACCCCGACCCCGATCAGCGTCCCGAGCACAACCAGAGCGGTGATGACCACGGCGGAGGCGGCGGTGTTATAACGGCGCGCTCGATCGCAGCGGGGCCACGCGCAGTGAGACGGCCCCGGCGTGGTCGCTCCGATTGCCCCTATTCGGCTCATCGGCGACACCCCCCCTGGCTTGGGTGCG
>CAZPPG010000141.1:0-5586 GCA_964588385.1 uncultured Phycisphaeraceae bacterium | reverse complement strand
CCCCTGAAACATCGATCTCAAGATCATCGTTCTCGTGCACATCCACCCGCCCGATGCCGAGAAACTCCGGCAGCGTCCCGGAGAACCCCGAGTCCTTATAGATCAACTGCGCCCCCGCCTGCATCGCCCGCAACGTGAACGGCGGCATCTGGTCCGCGAACGTCAGCGTCGAGCCAAGTTCCGTGTTCGGGGCCGGACGCCCAACGCCCTCACTCGCCTGGTTCAGCAACGCAGGATGAAAGTTCCACGTCGACACATTGTCCGCCCCGACCTGCGCTGTCCACGTCGCGCGATTCGTCGTCGATGTGAACTGGGCGGACGCGCACGTGGCCAGACACACGATCGGGATGGCGACAACGGCGTGCTTCATCATGGTGCAACTCCTGATCTCACCCACAGAGAACGACGCGTGCCCGCCCGGCGCGCCCGCGTCGACAGATCGCCGCCGATCCCGTCCTCTTGCCTCCGTGACTTCGTGACTCCCTGACTTCGTGCCTTCACACTCCGTCACTGTGTCACTCCGTCACTCTCTCACTTTCCTCTCAACACCCCTGCCCGAACACATCAAAGAAGTCCAGGAAGTCCAGGATGTCCACGATCGTGTCACCGTTGAAGTCCGCGTTGCCGACCTCGCCGCACGGCCCCGCGCTGCCATCGCACGCCGCGAAGTCATCAAAGAAATCCAGGAAGTCCAGGATGTCCACCAGGCAGTCACGGTTGTAGTTGGCCGTGCAATCCGGGTTGAACCCGCGCACCACCAGCACGCGATCCCCGCCGCCGAACGTCGAGAACAGGAAGTCGCCCGTCACCGGATCGCGCGTCCCGCCCTCGGCCCCGCCCAGCCCGGTCATGAAGACCCGCTGCGTGCTGGGGATCGGATCGCCATTCGCATCCGTCTCGTACGCCACCACGCGCCCGAAGCCGTACTCGCTGATCAGCACACTCTCCACGCCGAACAGCGTCGCGCTCGCCTCCACGTACACGATCCCCTCGGGCCCGCCGCCGATCGCGATCGAGTTCGTCGGCGCTGAAATGTCAAACGTCCCCGAGCCGTCGGGCGTGATCGTCGCGTCGTGCCACACGCCGCTGTTGTAAGGCAGAACCTTCAGCCGACCCGCCCCCTTGAATCCCGGCGGCACGATCGTCGCCGCGCCCACCGACCCGCTGAACCCCAGCGGCGAGAGCGCAATGTCCTTGTCCATCCCCGACGAGCCCGGCTTGATCTGCCCGATGTTGTTCATGCTGTAACGCGAGAAGAACAGCACATCCCCCGGCCCGTAGAACAGCGCGCCGTCAATATTCGGCCCCGCGGCATGGATCGTCGTCCCCGCCCCGAAACCCACGATCTTCCCGCTCCCGTCGCGAACCACCGGCACCGCATAAATCTGCGCCCCCGGCTGGTTCGCCGAACCGCCGATCAACAGCGTGTCCGGATCGCCCGCCTTGAACGTCAGACCGCCCAGTGCGCTCGGCACACCCGGCGGCGTGCCCAGATCCACAAACCGGTACGCGCACTCGAACTCGTCACTAATCACCTGCGCCTGACCCGACACCGACGCCAGCGCAACACACAGCGACGCACACGCCGCACGGCTGATCAACAGATTCATGCTCGCCTCCATTCGCCGGCACGCCTCACGCGCACGCCGACCCCCCCAATATAGAGCACGCCCGAACGCGGTCAAAGCGAATTCGCACCACACCAGCGTGGCCAACCCACTCTTCACTTCCCCAATCTCACAAGTCCACCCCTTCCCGCGCGCAAAGGGCCAGCAAAAACCCCGGAACGCGCCCGCGCCACGTCCCAGAACCCGCGCGGCTCGCGCCCCCACGCCCCTCACGCTTCTGGTCCCTCACACCTCTTCCATCAACCTCATCCCTCGATCATCCCGCAACGCTCACTCACACCCCGTCCCGAACGCATCAAGGAAGTCCAGGAAGTCCAGGACATCCACAACCTCATCGACGTTGTAGTCCGCCTCGACGCCGCTGCCGCCGGCGCACGGCGCGGGCAGCCCGTTGCACGTGCCGAACGAATCAAGGAAGTCCAGGAGGTCGAGCACATCCAGCTCGCCATCGCCGTTGACGTCCGCCGCGCAGTCGCTCTCGCACGCGTCCGCCTGCCCGTTCCCGTTGTCATCCGCGCACACCGACCCGATCCCCGACCACGATCCACCCGCGTTCGCGCAGTCCGTCTCCGTCAGTGGCAGGCAGAACCCCGTCGAGAAGCAGCACGCGCCCGTCGGAGGCGGGCACGTCACCGTGCCGCACGTCGTGTTGTTCCCCTTGTAGTCGCCTTCCAAAGCGGCACAATCCGTCGGCGAGATCCCATCCACACACGTCCCGTCCGGCAGACAGCACGCCCCCTCCGGGAAACACGTGTACGTCGCGCACGCCGTCCCCACACCGCCCGGCACGCCCCCCGCCATCGCGCAGTCCGCCGGCGAAAGGTTCAAGCACCCGCCCGTCGACGGGAAGCAGCACGCCTGCGGCGCCGCCGTGCAACCCGCCGTCGCGCACGTCGTTCCATCACCCTTGAACGTCCCGCCCGCGCTCGAACAGTCCGTCGTCGTCGCGATCACGCACGACCCATCCGGCAGACAGCACGCGCCCACGCCCGGCGTACAGCTCAGCGATGTCCACGTCGCCCGCATCACCCAGTCGCCCGTCGGGCGGCAGAACGACGCCAGCCCGCTGAACCGCACCCACCCGCCATTGGGCGGACATCCGAACGACCCGCAGTTCACACCGAACAGCCAGTTGTTCGACGCCTGCTGCAGCCCCGACACGTCCGTCGTCGGAAACGCGTTCTGGTTCGACGGCGGCGCAGTGAAGCAAGGGTTCGCCGTCTGGTTGTTGTGCTCATCAATCCGGAAACCGATCGTGAACGAGTTCGACGGATTCGAGTTGATGATGATCTGCTCCGGATCACCCGGATCGATCAGGAACTGCACGTTCGTCGCCTGCGTCCCCGCCGACATCCGCAGGTGCGGCAGGATGATGTCGTCCGACGAGTACGACGCCACCAGCGTCCCCGTGCTCGGCGGACCCTGCCACACCAGCACCGACCACTTCGTCGTGGTCGGCACGATCGTGGCCGACTGCGCGATGATGAACTCGCACAGATCGATCTTGAGCGGGAAGTCCGCCGCGCTCAGCACATACTCCGCCGCCGCCACCTCCGACTCCGAGAACCCCGCCTGCACCACGAACGACCCGCCGCCAAAGTTCGCATCCGTGTGCGTCGAGATCGTCGTGCACGCACGCGAGCCCCCACCGCCATCCAGCCCACCATCCGGCACCTCAACCGGCACCCCCGTCCCCGACATCGGCGTAAACACCACCTTCGGCGCATGCACCGGCAGCGGCGTGAAACGACGCACCGAATCAGTCGCGCCCCCCACGCTCCCCACACGCCCCCCCTGCTGCGCCAACGCCGGAACCGATACCACGCACACCGCAGCGCCCGCGACAACCCCGAGGGACCACGCGCGAAGGAATCTCATGTCTCACGCTCCTGAAAAAGGACCGCCGCACGCGCCCCGTAGTCCTCACACCACAGCCGCGCCGACCCCACCCATCCTACATGAACACGTCTCCCAACAAAAGCACCATTCCGCGCCCGTTCTCGGACCCCAGACCCTCCATCAACGCGCCGCACGCTCTCCCCGCTCCCCGCTCGTGAATCTGGAGAACCCCCCGACCGTAGAATGACACGGATCAGCCGCCCTGCACCTCAACACGCGGAGAGATCGCGTTGACAACTCCCTCTTCATCCGCTTCGCGCCCGCCTCGCCCCGGAACAGGGCCACTCCGCCTCCTCATCGGCGCGCTCGCACTCTTCATCGCCACCGCCGCATCCGGCGCGCTCGTCGCCGAACACTTCGGCTCCATCGGACTCCCCGGCTGCGGCTCGCAAGGTGGCTGCGGCGCGGCCGCAAAGAGCATCTACGGCACCATCCCCCCCTTCGGCCTCCCCACCTCCATGCTCGGCCTCGCCTACTTCGCCGCCGTCCTCGCCGGATACCTTGCCACCAAGGGCCGACCCGGCGCCATCCCTCGCTGGATCGCCCGCTTCGGCGCGCTCGCCTCCCTCGGCTTCCTCATCGTCTCCATCACCGACAAACTCCTCTGCCCCTACTGCATCGCCTCCCACATCGCCAACTTCGCCTTCCTCATCATCCTCGAAACCACACCCCGCACGCCGCCCCTTCCACGCAAGGGCGCGGGCCTCGTCGCCTCACTCACCACCTTCCTCGTCCTCATCGGCGCGCTCGGCATCGCCGAAGCCGGCTCCAAGTCACGCGCCCGCGAGAAGGCCGAGCAGGAACTCCGCGACTCCACGCGCGAAGCCATCGCCAGATCACAGACCACGCCCTCGACTGACAACGCAGCCGACACAACCACGACCCCACCCGCCAATCCCGACACGCCTGTTTCCGACACATCCGGCCCCGACTCACCCTCAACCAACACCACCGCCACCGCCCCGAACGCAACCGAGCCCCCCTCCACCGAGCCCAACCCCGGCACAACACCCGAGATCAACACGACTCCCACCGAGACCACAGCCATCGAGCCCGCCCCCGCGTTCACCGGCCGCTACCGACTCGGCCCCGAGGTCTCCCCCGTCCGCATCGTCATCTTCTCCGATTACCAGTGCCCCGAGTGCAAGAGCATGGAGAAGCAGGCCCTCGAGGTCCTCGCCAAGCACCCCGAGGTCTCACTCTCCGCCAAGCACTTCCCCTTCTGCACCGAGTGCAACCGCCACATGGGCGGCTTCAACAAGCACCCCCTCGCCTGCCGCGCCGCACGCGCCGCCGAAGCCGCCGGCATCGTCGGCGGCAACAACGCCTTCTGGCTCATGCACCAGTGGATCTTCTCCGTCAGCGCGAACTTCACCGACGCCGCCCTCTCTGCCAAGGTCCTCGAGCTCGGCCTCGATCCCGCCGCCTTCACCGCCGCGATGAACGACCCCGCCACCAACCAGCTCGCCGCGAGCGATGTCGAAGAGGGCATGTCGCTCGGCGTCATGTACACCCCCACCGTCTTCGTCAACGGTGTCGAGCTCCGCGGCGTCATCAGCCAGGGCGCACTCATGCGCGCCGTCGAGGCCATCCTCGCCAGCAATCCAACCCCCGCCACCGCCGCCGCCGACCGCCCGCCCTCCTTGGACCGCAAGGTCGTCGAGGACTGGCTCGCCGAACGCCCCGTCAATGATCCCGTCGACGATCGCGCCTGGTCCGTCGGCCCCGACGATGCGCCGCTCAAGCTCGCCATGTGGGGCGACTACGCCGAGCCCTTCACCGCCCGCGCCGATGCCGCCGTCCGCGCCATCGTCGCCTCACGCACCGACCTCAAGTACACCTTCCGCCACTTCCCCGCCAACCCGCGCTGCAACCCCTACGTCCAGCAGATGCAGCCGATGTCGCAGTTCTCCTGCTTCGCATCCCGCGCCGCCGAAGCCGCGGGCGAACTCGGCGGCGACGCCGCCTACTGGCAGATGCACGACTGGCTCCTCGCCAACCAGAAGGCCTTCAGCGAACAGGCCATCGTCGCCGCCGCCGTCGCGCTCGGCGCGGAGCA
>CAZPPG010000140.1:0-5652 GCA_964588385.1 uncultured Phycisphaeraceae bacterium | reverse complement strand
GGCGCTCCACGAGCAGCATCCCGATCTTCGGTTCGCTCTGCCGTCCGCAGAAGCCGGCCGCCTCGCCGTGAACCAGTCTTTCGCCAGAGGGGAACATCCCATCAGAGCGGGCGACGAGGTCGCCCTCATCACGCTCGTGGGGGGTGGCTGACAATGGCCCCGCCGCCCCCGGTCGTCGTCGCTCGGATTGTGGACGAGCCGCTGATCCCAAGGGATGAGCGGGTAACTCTCTTCGGCGAGAATTGGACCCCCGCTCGCGATGCTGTTGGCCCTCCACCCGGTGTTGTTGGTGCCGTGCTTCGCTTTGAGGGGATCGTGCGCCGAGGCGAGCCCAGCGATGCCCACGGCGGCGACGAACGGGAACTGCTGGCGCTCGACTACCAGACCTACGACCCGATGGCCGAGCGCGAACTTCGCGCGCTGGCCCGCCAAATCGCCGAAGAGCACGTCCTTTCGTCGCTCGTGGCGCTGCACAGCCGCGGGCGCGTAGCCGTGGGCGATGTGTCGTTCGTGTTGATTGTGGAAAGCCCGCATCGCGCCGAGGCGATCGCAGCGATGTCGGCGTTCATTGACCGGCTCAAGCAAGACGTGCCGATTTGGAAGAAGCCGGTGTGGAAATAGCGGCTTTCACGAGACCACCAGCTTCGCGCCGGCGATGAGCAGGACGACCGCGAGCAGGACATTGAGAGTGCGAGGTGTCGCTCGCCGGCTGCCGAGTGTCGCCCCGGTGATGCCTCCGGCCCCCGCGCACGCCGCGAGCAGCCACAGCGAGGTGGGTGGGGTCCAGCCTCGGCTCGCCAGGCCGCCAAGCCCCGCGAAGGAGTTCACAAGGATAAAGAGGGACGATGTCGCGGCCGTGCGTTTGGGGTCGGCCCAGCCCATGAGCAGAATCACGGGACTCAGGAAGATGCCCCCGCCCGTGCCGGTCAGCCCCGCGAGGAAGCCCAGTCCCGAACCAACCGCCAAGGCCACCGGCATCGAAGGGGGACGCGGCGCAGACGCCGCCTTGGGGGGTCGCCATGCGACGAATGCCATGCGCACGGCCGTGAGCACAAGCACGACGCCGATGGCAGCCTTGAGCGCCTGCTGCGGGAGTTGGACGAGGCCGCCCACGTAGGCCGCGGGGATGGAGGCAACTGCAAATGGCCAGAAGAGCGTCCACGAGAAGTG
Source organism: uncultured Phycisphaeraceae bacterium (assembly GCA_964588385.1). Taxonomy (GTDB): domain Bacteria; phylum Planctomycetota; class Phycisphaerae; order Phycisphaerales; family UBA1924; genus JAHBWV01. The sequence continues at coordinate 4,482 of CAZPPG010000140.1, read as the reverse complement.
CCCGGCACATGCGAATTGCGTGAACGCGATGACCGCCACCAGGACGTTGATCGAGAGCGCCGTCGGCCGCATGACCGCGGCTTCCACACCAACGAGCGCCATGACGGCGAGGTATCCCGAAGCGCCGGCGTGGCCGACCGAGGCGTAAAGTGCGCCCACGATGAGGAACAACACGGCGAGGATGGCAAGGGTGTCCGCCGGCATCGGTGGCCTTATGAGTGGCGCTAACCGCCGATCGCCGACATCGGCCGCTCGGGCTGGACAAAGTCCGGTGACGTGATCCCGTGGCCGGGCTGCTTGGTCCAAGTCGCGTCGATCAAGAAGTCGGCCAGTTCCGTGTCGGTCGCACCGGCCCGCAACGGCGAACGCAGATCCCATTCGGTGGTGCTGAACAGGCAGGGCCTGACCTTGCCGTCGGCCGTGATCCGCAGGCGGCTGCACGCCCCGCAGAAGGGGTTGCTGACGGGCGCGATGAACCCGACGCGTGCCGGCGAATCTCCGTCGAGGTCCGCGAATCGGAATGTCCGGGCCGTGCTGGATGGATCGTCGTCGCCGCACGCGATGAGCGGGAAGACACGCTCGATGGCGGCGCGGGTCTCAGCAGCGGAGACCCACTTGGAAGAATCCCAGGCGTGAGCCGAGTCAAGGGGCATGTACTCAATGAACCGCATCTCTACGCCGAAGTTGCGGGCGAGCACCGCGAGTGCGACGGCCTCGTCGTCGTTGAAACCCCGGATGAGCACAGCGTTGAGCTTGACCGGGGTGAGGCCCTCGTCCAGAGATAACTGCACACCTTTGAGCACCTGGGCGGGGGACGACGACGATCGTGTCAGGCGAGCGAATCGATCGGGTCGGAGCGAGTCGATGCTGATAGTCAGGCGTGCCAGGCCCGCGTCCTTCCAGGCCCGCAGAGATTCGCGGCTAAGCAGAGACGCGTTAGTGATCAGGGCAATCTCGACCTTAGTCGCGACGGCGAGCCCGGCGATGATGTCGGACAGATGGGGATGCAGCGTTGGCTCGCCGCCGGTAAGGCGGACCTTTCGCACGCCGAGCGATTCTGCGATCGCGGCGGCGCGGACGATCTCGTCCACGGTCAGGAGCGCTTCGTGCGCCGCGAATCGGACATCCGGCTCCATGCAGTAGACGCAGCGGAAGTTGCAGCGGTCCGTGATGCTGATCCGCAGGTCGCGGATCGTTCGGCCGTGGGAATCGACCATCCGACGGCCGGCACGCACGTCCGGCGGGGCGGAAGCGGGCGCTCGTGCAGGATCTTGCCGCGGGAGTGATTGGCCGACCAACTGCGGGAGAGCAATGCCGCCACCCGCCTCGGCTGGCCGGGGCACGGAAGCGGTTCTGCTGTCCTGCATCGGGGTCCGCACGCGTTCTCGCTCCGATCTCCGTTAGACACCCCGCTCGAACTGCTCCGTTGCCCATCTCCAGGCGGCGACGGTTCGCGGGAAACCAACCGTATTCATGCCCAGCAGGATGGCCTGTTCGACTTCGGCGGTCGTCGCCCCGTGCTGCGTCGCCCGACGCACATGACTCCTCAGGGCCGATTCCAAACCAGCGCCGACACAGATGCCGATCTTGACGAGCGCCAGCGTCTTGGCATCCAGAGGCCCGGCCTCCTCAACCGCCCTGGCGATGCTCTCGTGGGCCCGCCCGAGGGCCGGAAACCTCTTCACGAACTCCTTGTACGTTCCGGGAACTTTGCTTGGGGGTGAGTTGTCCTGGTCGGTGTCGCTGCGTTCCACCACAAAGCCTCCTGGTCATGAAAAGCCCGGTGATCAAGGGTTCTGGGGTGTAGGAGGTTTGGTCGCGAGGGATACCTGAAGCAGGAACACCGCGCGGGATTGGGCTCGCACGTCGTGCCGGACGCCGGGAGCCATGACGAGCAACATGCCCGCTCGCAGGTGATACCCCTCACCCCCGGCCGTGACATCGAGCTCGCCCTCGATAGCCTGCACGGTCACGATGCCGCTGGTGGCGTGCTCGGCGAGACCTGCGCCTGCGTCCAGCACGAAGAGCGCCACCGTCCTGCCCGAGTTCTTGAAGAGCGTCTTCTGCCGATGGCCGTGCTTCTTTGGCGTCGGCTCGGCCTCCAAAGCCGCGGCCTCCGCGTGAAGGTCGAGCGCGAGATGCTCGGCTGCGAATCGCTCTGACGGAGCCGCGCGTGATCGTTCATCGCTCATAATGCTTCCTCACTCGAACCGCTATCGGGGTCGTCCACGGACAGCTTGTGTCTCGCACGGGAACCTGGCCGCCGCTCTTCGATGAAGGTTGCCTCATGCGCCAGGGCCGCCAGCGCCTCCGGGTGGTCGCGCTGCACCTCCTCGAAGAACTCTCGTTCTTCCCAGCGGATATGGTCGTGCAGCCGCACCCCGACCTCGCGCACGAGTTCCGCGTCGCTCGCCGCCGCCTCCGGTTCGCGCTCGCACCGCTCCGCCAAACGCCGCAGGGTGGCGTGTTCATCAAGCAGCCGGTCCCGCAGTTCCGGAGAATGGACCAGCGGGAGCAGCAACCGCTCTTCGTCATCAAAGTGTGCCCGGATCTCCGACCGCCAAGCGTCCACGAACTCGGCGATCGCACGGATGCGATCCGCACGATCCAGATCCGCGGCCTGCCGCAGGCTCCGAGCTTGGATAAGCCCGCCCATGTGCTCGCGCGACAAGGGCTGGAGCGTGGCATGACGCTTCAGGGGCGGAGTCAGAGGAACCGGTTGCTCGAAGCCGTCGTGCGCCATCGAGTGATAGTATTCAACATGGGCGCCTCGCTGAATATCCTCGGCCGCACCCCCGACCACGGCTTCGACGAACCCCTCGGTCTGCTCACGGACTGCCACCGCCGGATCGAGAAGTTCCTGGAACTGCTCCAACGCATCGCCCGCGAGTACGACGACAAGCCGCTCGACGCCCAGGCCGTCGACGCGGTGCGCACGGCCAAGCGCTACTTCGCCCACGCGGCCCCCAAGCACACCGCCGACGAGGAGGAGTCGCTCTTCCCGCGGATGAAGGCCGCGGCGGCGCGCGGGGGGGCGCACGCGCAGCCTTGCGGGGCGCTGGCGCGGCTCGAACACGACCACGAGCAGGCCGATGCCCTGCACGCGAAGGTCGATGTGCTGCTCGAAGCGTGGCTGGACCTGCCCAGCGGCGGAATACTCCCGCCCCCCCTTCCGCCCGCGAAGGCCGCGGAACTCACGGCGTTGCTGCACACGCTCCGCGAACTCTACCGCGGGCACATCCACACCGAAGAGGCCGAGGTCTTCCCGCTCGCTGGCACGCTGCTCACGCCGAACGAACTCACGGCGGTGGGCGAGGAGATGCGGGCGCGGCGGGGGCTGGGGCAGGGGCGTGCGGGGACGTAGCCGCCGCATCGCGTTCGCGGTGTTGTCACGCTGATGCCGGGGGACACTCAATCGCCATGACGCTTGCGGTGTTGGCGGTCTCCGCCGTCGTGCGCCTCGCCGAGTTGCAGACTCACCCCGAGCGCGGGGACCGCAGCCGAGCGGGTGGCCGGGTCGTATGCATTGACCAACGCGGCGGTCCACGCACCGGTGATCAGGAGGAACGCCGCCGCGGCGAGCGGGCGCGACGATCGGATGCCCTCGGACTCCGGCACGCTCTTCCGCCCGTGGACCATGCCGGCGGTGAGGTTCTCGTGGTGTCGCAACGTGTGCACGATGACGCCCAGCACATGCACGCCGGCGACGACAATCATCGCCGACGCGAGCACCTCGTGTACATCCTTGACCCCCTTGTTCCCGCGTCCCAGCATCACGCCCGTCACCGCCAGGCCCAGCATGAGGGCGAACATCGCGAAGATGGCGTACGCGGAACCGGGGTTGTGCCCGGCGTATTGCTCCTTGCGCCCAGTCACGACACCCTTGAGCTACCCCGCGACGGCCCGGGGGCCGAACGCGAAGGAGCCGAACCGCGCATGGCGCGAGCCGACGAAGCCCCAAACCACGCGGAGCACGAGCATCAGCCCCAGCGCCAGCCCGATCATCCCGTGGTAGGGGAACAGCGGGCTGTCATCGCCCTGGCCCAGTGCGATTACCGCCGCAGCGATGAAACCCCCGGCGAATAGCCAGTGGAAGAGGCGTGTGGGGATGTCCCAGACGAGAGTTCGTCGCATGGTGAGCTCCGGACACGAGGTCCGCGTATCGAACGAATACTCGACACGCTTATAGGGACTTAAGGCGCCGGGGTTTCACGGGTTCGTGCCCGAACTCGGCCCTGTAGCGGAGAGTCGGGACGGGGATTTAGCCGCCGCCTCGCACGAGCTGACACACGTTCACTTGCGCACGCGAGCGTTCACGCACACCGCATACCCCATCCCCGCCACCGCCAGCGCCCACGCCGCGAGGGAGACGTAGCAGAACACCGGCGGCAGCACGCCCAGGAACGGCGGCAGGTCGATGGCCGAGTCCATCCGCGCCGTCGCCACCGAGTACATCCCCAGCGGGAAGACCGCGCCGAAGTA
>CAZPPG010000139.1:0-5719 GCA_964588385.1 uncultured Phycisphaeraceae bacterium | reverse complement strand
TTCCCTTCGCCTCGGCATGTGCCGGGGCTTTCTCTTCGTCCCCAGTGTTTCCGCTCTTGCGTGACACTGTTCCACGCTTGGGGCAGGCATGATCCCATGTTCGGTGACAGAATCGGCAGAGCCAACGGACCCGCTCAGGCTCTTGGTAGTTGAAGTGCGCAGCCTCGATATCTCCCCCGAAGCCGCATTGCTCGCACGTCGTCGGGCGGACCAGCGTTCCGATCTGAACGAGGTACGCAACTCGCCTCTGGGCTCGCCGAGCCTCCTGAGTCGCCTCAAGCCGCGGCTTTTGCACTTCGACGCGGCGTGAGAGATTGGCGCACTCCCACGAGCAGTGTCTCGTCTTAAGATGGCTCGGGTGGAACACCGTTCCGCACTGCTCACACTTGATGAACGTCTTGGGCCGCTTGGCACAGGCCAATGAGCAGAACTTCGTGTCGGCCTTAGCCGCGAAGGTGCGACCGCACCGTGCGCATGCGAGTTCGCTGCGAGCATATCGCCCATGGACGAACCGCTTCGCCTGTGCGCCGACATGGTTCCGGCCCGCGCATTGCCGGGAGCAATATCGACCCCGGCCATCCGCTCGGCGACTCTGGGGCGCGTTGACCACGCAACCACATTGCAAGCACGCGCTACGCACGCTTCACCGCCTTCAGCGCCGAGAACGTCTCGCCGGTCCGTTCCAGCACCGGGTCCTTGGATGTGAATGCGGACCAGCGCGCCAGAATGACATCAACGTACGGCGCATCCAGCTCCATCAGGAACGCTTTGCGGCCCGTCTGCTCAGCAGCGATCAGAGTGCTACCGCTGCCCCCAAATAGATCGAGGACATTCTCGCCCGGCTGCGACGAGTACTCCATCGCTCGCTTGGCGAGTTCGACGGGCTTCTCTGTGAGGTGCACCATGCTCTGTGGGTTCACCTTCTTCACGTGCCACAGGTCCGTCTCGTTGTTGGGGCCGAAGTACCGGTGCGCGGCACCTTCCTTCCATCCGTAGAACGCCAACTCGAAGGCGCCCATGAAGTCTTTTCGCGTCAAGACCGGATGCAGTTTGTCCCACACGATCCCCTGCGAGAAGTACAGCCCGTGCTTCTTCAGGAACGGCGGGTAGTTGCCGAGATTCGCGTAGCCGCCCCAGATGTAGAACCCGCCGCCCGGCATCAGCACGCGCGAGATGTTGCCGAACCAAGCGTCGAGCATCCCGTCGAACGCCTCGTCGCTCACGAAGTCGTTGGCCAGCGGCCGGTCCTTCGCCCGCATCTGCTTCGTCGTCCCCTTGGCCTTGCCGGGATCGCGCTCGACATCAAACTTCTGGTGGTGCGTCTGCTCGCCCTTGCGTCCTTTCGGCTGCGTCGCGCTGAAGGAACTCAACCCCGCAGCGATCGCATTGTTGCTCCGCGGCTCGACCTTGACGTTGTACGGAGGGTCCGTGTTCACGAGGTGGATCACCGCGCCGTCGAGCAGGCGATCGAGATCGGCGACGCTCCCGCTGTCGCCGCACAGCAGCCGGTGGTTGCCGAGAATCCACAGGTCGCCGGGCTGAGTGATCGCCTCATCAGGCGGCGCTGGGATGTCGTCCGGATCCGTCGCGCCGATCTCCAACCCCGGCTCCAGCAACTTCGAGATCTCGACATCGGTGAAGCCCAGCCCGCCGAGGTCGATGTCGAGCGCCTTCAGCTCCCCGAGTTCGACGGCGAGCAGTTCGTCAGACCAAGTGGAAATGAGGGCCGTGCGGTTATCCGCGAGCCGGTACGCCTTGGCCTGCTCGGGCGTCAGGTCCGCGACGTGGACGGGTACCTTCTCGAGCCCGAGGTGCTTGGCCGCCTTCCAACGCGTGTGCCCGACGACGATCACGCCATCGCGGTCCACCACGATCGGTTGCCTGAACCCGTATTCCTTGATCGACCTCGCCACGGCCTCGACCGCGCCGTCGTTCACGCGCGGGTTCTTGTCGTAGGGCGTGATCTCGTCCACACCCTTCATCTCAATCGCCATCGCTGTCGTCTTCGGGCTCGTCATTGCTATTCCCCTTGTTCCACAGCGACCAGCCGGTACGCCGTTACCCCAGGTGTGTCAGCCCCCAACGGTCAATCCACATGCTCCGCGGCTCGATTGCGGCGTCCCGACCACCACTTGAGGACCCAGCGCGTCGTTGCCGCGCTCCCCACGAAAACCACCAACGGTCCGTACATCAGCAACGGCACCAGCACCCACACGTGATCGAAGTCCATGTTGATCTCCTTTCATGGAATGACTCTGTGACTCTCGTGACTCTCCTCCACGGCCGTGTCCCTGCTCCTCGCGGCTTCCTGATTGGGGAGGGGGTAGGGGGAGGGGTTCTTTGGCCATCTCTTCTCAGCCAGCCCGTCAAGGGCTGAGCTGACGGGGGGTTTACTTAAAGGGGGGTGCGCGCGCGCGCGAGCGAGGTCGCTGTCGTTCAGCATGGGGTCGTGCCCTCCGAGCGGCTGTACTCAGCCTTGGAGCCGCCGGTGCCCCCGGACTTGTGCACCAACCGCTCCGCCACCGCGACATCCAAGAGCCGCGCGGCCTCACGGCCGGACACGCCCTGCGCCGCTGCGCGGGTCACGATTGCTGCAGCGCTCGTGGGAGTATCCGTGACGAACCTCTCGGCGAACTGGCTGACGGTGAGCGGCGGCGGCTTGGCAGGTTTGCTCTCCTGGTGCTTGGCAGTCGGGATGGGTGCGACGACGCTGTCGGCCACCCATAGCAGCCCCCGGCGTTCCAAGGGGCAATCGGGGAAGTCGGGGAACCCCCGGAACACGCTCTTGAGCGTCCACTGCCCCTTATGCTCGCTCAGCACCATCTGGCCGTCGGCGGCCCGCGAGATCGCGCCAGCGCCCGCACCCGCGTCCGTGATCGATCGCTGATAAACTGTGGCCTTGGGAGCGTGATGCACGACGAAGCAGCCGAAACGTCCGGCGGCTACGTAGTGGCCGAGCATGCGGTAGAACGAGGCGAGCGCGATATTGTCGTTTTCGTCTGTACCGTCGGGCAGCATGCGGTACAGGGGATCGACGATGATGAGGTCGAACTCGCCCGGGCGGAGGGAGCTGAGAATGGCTTCGCACTGGCCCGCCTGGTCATAGACACCCCGAAGGTCGTACACCTCGATCCCCTCGGCTAGGCGATTGGTGTCGTATCCCAACTCAGCCGTCAACTTGTTGAACCGATCTCTCAGCGATGCGGCGCCGACCTCCGCGTCGATGATGAGCGTCCTGCCCTTGGTCGTTGTGAAGGCCCCGAGCCAGGGTGCGGCGACCGCCATCTGCATCGCCAACTGGGTGACCATCATCGACTTGCGGGACTTCGTGATACCGATGAGGTTCACGATGTCGCCGCGCCGCATGATGTTCTCGATCAGCACTTCACGCCCATCATCGGGCGTGTTCAGAACATCCATGAACGACAGTCGGGGGACGAAAAGAGGCGGGGGAGCCCGCATCTGGCTGTCTGCCGCCGGTGCGTACCTCACGATGCTCGAGGCGATCTTGTTCACCTGCGCTGCCGGCAGGGGGGGATCGCACTGGTTGGTATTCATGATGTGCAACTCCGCAGCGATCTCCGCCTCCGACATGCCTTTGCGGCGTAACCGACCCGCATGGCTCGTGAGCGTGCTGTCGCGCTTGCCCTCGGGGATCCGCCCCATTGGGAGGGCGTTCGCAGGCGAGGCACGCGATCCTCGCGACCGGCGCTCAGCCACGGCTTGGATGTGACGGTTGATGGCGTCTGGAAGAAGGGGGAGCATCTCTCGGGGCGTCTCCCGCAGGTCGCCCCGTACCCACTCATACACCCCATCCGATCGTGCGGTGGGCGGCAGGACGACGTACCCGCCGGTGGTCTTGAGGTCGATGTCGAGAGCTACCTCACTGTTCCAGTTCTTGCCCGTAAACCCCTGGGGACGGCGGAAGAAGTGATGCGTCCCACCGCCGGGCGTGCGAGAGATGGGGCACGACGCGAGCGCCTCGGCGACGCCCTCCTCGCCGAGCCAGGGAGAAGCGATGTCGTCCACGTCCACGACCACGAGCCCGACCGTTGCGATAGCGACACCCACAGGCCGGCGCGAGAACGCCGATTGGATCAGGGACTCGTCGGTCGTCGCGTCCTTGAAGCCGTGCGTCGTGAACGGCTTCTTGGTCTCGGGATCGACGGGGAATACGGGGTAGCCCGCCCGCGCGTACGCGAGGGCCGCGTTGAGGACGGTATCGAAGGGCCTGCTCACAGCCCCTCCTCACGAAGGGCCGCGTCGAGTTCGTCCTGCCGATCGGGGGTGGAGGCGACCGTCACGTCCACGGGCGCGACGGGACGTGCGGGAGGCTCTGCGACAGCGCTCTTAACGGCCTGCGCAGCAAGCGACTCGCGGACTAGGAAGTGCTGCTGATCAGCAGTGGCGACGGCTTCGAAGAACTCGTGAAGCCATTGCGGGGTCGTGTACACCTGACGCCCAACTCGGACGTGCTTCAGGTGGATGATGGAACCGTCGCGTGCCGTCAGGCCCTTCCGGCACCAGCGCCACGTTGTCCCAGATGTTGGATGACCAGGGGCGAGATCCGCGGCCTCAGCCATCGTCACGTATGTGGCGACAGGGTGCGACTTCCATGAAGGAGATGGTCGGTGTCGCGTGGTGGTGGAGCCAATAGGACCACCGACGCAACAAGAGTCGCTCGTCGCCGCGACGGGTGACGGATTTGATTCCGGCTGATGGAGATTGGACATACGCGCCTCAGGGGCGCGACCAGTCCGACCTGACAGTATCAGCTCTAGCACTGGGTGTCCAGCCAATGGACTCGCTCTTGTTGAAGCGCAACCGTCTTTATGCCAATGCGCGAAGTCCCGCTGCTCACCCAAACGCTCGTGCCACGCTGGCCGCCTTGCCGTGGTCCCGCTCTGCGTAGACCGCATCGGTGATCTCAGCCGACGCGTGCCCGAGGATCAACGCAGCCGCCTCGAGGCCGTGCTCCTTGCGGATCCGCGTGGCCGCTGTGTGCCTCAACTGATTCGGGCTCCAGCGGTGAAACTCGCGCCAGCGATCAACCTCCGCCACGCCCTCGTTACCGACACGCTCGCGCCATGCCGCGGCGGTCTCGAACCTTCGCCGAATGAGTTCCTGCGGCAGCGGAGAGGCGCAGTCACACGCCCGCCATATCGCGCGTCTGTAACTCCCAACGTCATATGCCTCGCCCGGCGGCCGCCTGGGTGCCCGTGAGCGGTTGGTCCCTCGCCCGTTGCCATAGCCAACCGGCACTCTGCGGGCTGCGCTCGCTGCATCCCGGCGCTCCTCCTCCGCTTGCTTGGGAGAGAAGAGCGGGGCATCAAGTGGGCGGCTCGCCATGAAGGGACGCAGGATCTCCTGGGCCTTAGGGCCAAAGTAAATGGTGCGGCTCTGCCCGCGGTGCGAGTTCTTGTGCTGGTCCGGCTCGTACGTCCAGACCTCGTCACCGGCTCCGTGCCCGCCATCTGTCTTGATATCGATTGCCCGCAGACCGACCAGCTCGCCCGGCCTCGCGCCGGTCAGCAACTGCAACTGGATCAGCGCCCGCACCTGCCGCGAGCAGTGGGGGAGCGTGGCGTCGATCAGATCCTGCGTCACCGGCAGCACGGGCCTGCGATCGTCCGGCTCGCCACGTCGCCGCTTCAGCGGGTCCACCATCTCCAGCGCACGCGCCACGCTCTCGCCGACCAGTTCCCGCGCCACTGCCCAC
>CAZPPG010000138.1:0-5762 GCA_964588385.1 uncultured Phycisphaeraceae bacterium | reverse complement strand
GAGCGCCATGTTCAGCGACTTGGCCGACGCGAGATCGTTTCCGAACGGCTTCTCCACGATGATCCGCTGCCACGCCATCTTCTCCGGCGACAGCGCGCACCACCGCTTCCCCTCCGCCACAACCCCCGCCTCGCCGATCGCGTTGATGATCGGCTCATACAAACCCGGCGCGACCGACAGGTAGAAGAGCACGTTGGGCTGCCCATCCGACTTGCCGATCTTGAATCCTTTGGCGATCTCCGAAAGCCGCGGCGTCAACCCCGCATACAGCTCCCTCGTCGCCCCATCTCCCGCGTGATAGTGCAGCTTCCTCGCAAACGCTCCCCACTTCCCCTCATCAAACCCCTTGGCGTTCTCCCTCACCCACGGATGCATCGACTCGCGGAACGCCTCGTCCGTCATTTCCGTGCGGCTCGTTCCGACCACGAACGTCCCCTGCGGCAACTGCCCCCGCGCGTACAGCTCGTAGAGCGCGGGAATCAGCTTCCGCTTGGTCAGGTCGCCCGAGGCCCCGAAGATAACGATCGCGCACGGCTCTGCCGCGTTCTGAGTTGCCATGGCGAATGCTATCGGACCGCCGCGCTACCGTTGTTGACGACCGCCGACCGATTCCTGTGCCCACCCCCAAACTCCCCGTATGAACCCCCTCCACCGCATCCTCGACGCCAACGCCAACCGCGCCCGCGAGGCCCTCCGCGTCCTTGAAGACCTCGCCCGCTTCTCCCTCAACAACGCCCCCCTCTCCTCTTCTCTCAAGTCCCTCCGCCACGACCTGGTCGCCGCAGTCGCCTCCCTCAACATCCCCGCCGCCGACCTCCTCGCCGCGCGCGACACCGACCACGATGTCGGCACCGCCATCTCCACGCCCTCCGAGCACGCCCGCCCCGACCTCATCTCCCTGGCCCGCGCCAACGCTGCCCGCCTCACCGAGGCCCTCCGCTCTCTCGAAGAAGCCGCCAAGGCCCTCCCCTCCTCCCCTTCCCCCACCACTTCCCCATTCGAGCCCCTCCGCTATCGCGCGTACACGATCGAGCAGTCCCTCATTACAGCTCTCTCTCTCCCGCCGCTCCCTCCCATTCTCCTCTGTGTCCTCATCACCGAATCACTCTGCACCCGCCCCTGGCTCGACGTCGCCGCCGCCTCCATCTCCGGCGGCTGCAACATCCTCCAACTGCGCGAGAAAGCCCTCTCCGATCGCGAGCTGCTCTTTCGCGCGCGTCTCCTCACCACACTCGCCGCACGCCACACGCCGAAGCCCTCCTCACCGCGCCCGCTCATCTTCATCAACGACCGCCCCGACATCGCCGCACTCTCGGGAGCCGACGGCCTCCACATCGGCCCCGACGACCTCACACCGGCCGACGCCCGCCGCATCATCGGCCCGCGCATGCACCTGGGCATCTCCACCGACTCCCTCCCCCGCGCCCGCGCCGCCGTTGCAGCCGGCGCCACAATCTGCGGCGTCGGCCCCATGTTCCCCACCGCCACCAAGCCAAAGCCCGTCACCCTCGGCCCCGAGTACCTTTCCCAGTACCTCGCCGACCCCGAAACCTCGCGCGTCCCGCACCTGGCCATCGGCGGCATCACGCCGGACAATCTCCCTGTCCTCACCTCCCGCGCCTGCACCGGCATCGCCGTCTCCTCGATCGTCTGCCGCGACATCGACCCCGAACGAGTCTGCCGCTCGCTCATGCGATCGCTTGCCAATCCCTCGCCACTCGCCCCCGCCGCCAACCGATAAACTCTCCCCATGCCCATCACCTTCAAGAAGCACACACTCCCCAACGGCCTGACCATCATCGCCGAGTGCGACCCCGACGCCCACACCGCCGCCATCGGCTTCTTCGTGCGCACCGGCGCACGCGACGAGACCTCCAACGTCATGGGTGTCAGCCACTTCCTTGAGCACATGATGTTCAAGGGCACCGAGACCCTCACCTCCGACGACATCAACCAGGGCTTCGACGAACTGGGCGCCCGCAACAACGCCTTCACCAGCAACGAGATGACCTGCTTCTACGCGCACGTCCTCCCGGAGCATCTGGCCGCCGCGACCGACCTCCTCGGCAAAATGATGCGGCCCGCCCTCCGCACCACCGACTTCGACACAGAGAAGGGCGTGATCCTCGAAGAGATCGCGATGTACAAGGACAATCCTTTCTGGGTCCTCTACGAATCCTGCGTCGAGCGCCACTATCCCGGCCACCCGATGTCCCACCGCGTCCTGGGCACCACGGAGACCATCACCGCCCTGGCGCGGGATGAGATGGCCGCGTACTTCAACCACCGTTATTCCGCCGACACCACCACCGTCGCCCTCGCCGGCAACATCGACTTCGACGCCGCCGTCGCGCAGATCTCCTCCCTCTGCGGCACATGGCCCACCACCAACGCACGGCGTGACACCTCTCCGCCTCCCATCTGGCCCGGGGAGTTCGAGGTCCACGACGAGAAGGTCAGCCGCGCATACCTCCTCGGCATGTCCCTCGCGCCCAGCGCGCAGGACCCGCGCCGCTACGCCGCCGCCATGCTCGCGCAGATCCTCGGCGGCTCGGACAACAGCCGCCTGCACTGGGCGTTGATCGAGACCGGCCTCGCCGATGAGGCCCAGGCCGCCCACGATCCGCACGACGGCACCGGCGAGTACTACGTCTACTGCTCCTGCGATCCCGAGAAGGCCGACGAGTGCTGGGCCGTCGTCCAACGCGAGATCGCCAACCTCTCCGCATCTCTCACCGAGCACGACCTGATGCGCCTCCGCAACAAGCTCGCCACCGCCGTCACCCTCGGCGGCGAGAAACCGCACGACCGCATGCACCGCATCGGCCGCCTCTGGACGCTCCTCGGTGAGTACCGCACGCTCGAAGAAGAACTCGAACGAATCAATGCGGTAACGCTCGCCGACCTCCGCGCCGTCGCCGCGGCCTACCCGATCTCGAACATGACGTTCGGACGGTTGCTGCCGGCAGCAGCATCAGCGGAATGAGCGGGGCGAAGAGAGGCGGCAGCCACCCTTGAGCACGTCTACTCCACCAAAAGCGCCGATGCCCGACCGCTTCGAGTACAGCGATCCGCTTGAACATCACGACATCTTCTTTCACTCGCTCCGCCAACACAGGTATCCGCTACCTATCGCCCTGAACAGCGTGCCATTCGAGCTGACACCCGCGCTATCCGCGGACTCCCTCACCATCACCGACACATGGCCCGCTCACGCGGACCCGCTCATTCTCTTCACGCTTGCCCCCCTTTCGATGGTCTGCATGACCGCTTACTTCATGTTCACCGCCCCATCAGTCGATAGCGCTCTGGGCCTGCTGTTCATGCTCCTAATGACCTTCCTGATGGCATGGATGGCCTATCGCACCCGAACGGCGTTCAATAGATTCTCATTCTCTTTCGCTGACCACTCGTGCACGCTCACGCGCCGGCTCATCTTGACCTCGCACCGGCACGTCTCCGCCGCTCAAGTACGTATCATCGTCCGTCCCTGCACAATCAAGTTCAAACTTCCGCTCTTCACCTCTTTCTCCGGCCACATCGTGTTCGTCGCATCAGGGAAGGCAGTCGTTGTCTGCGCCATCACCGAAAGCCCTATCGCAGCGGCTCGCTACGCGGACGCGCTGCACGCCAGCACAGGAATCGCGATACTTCACGAGAATGTCCTCGTCGAAGGCCACGGCGTGAAGAGCCCGGGCGTGAAGAGATAGCCCCGGCCCTCATTGATCTCCACGCACGAGACGCCTTCCTTTGAACGCCTTTCAGTCGCCGACGGCGACGCCTTGAAAAGGGAGCCCCGAGCGCGAGCTCGGGTGTTGAGTGTCCGCACCACGTCGAGCATCCGCCTCTTCAGTCGATCCTGCTGATGCCACGCTGAGCAGGGCGATGCCCTGCACGGTCGTAGCCGGGGCGTGGAGCGAGTCGCGCAGCGACGAGCGACCCCCCCGGTAAGGTCCGCCGCGAAGCGGCCTCCTTAAAACGCCTTCCAGTCGCCGAAGGCGACGCCTCAAAAAGGGAGCCCCGAGCGCAAGCTCGGGTGTTGCACCTCCGCTCCACAGCGAGCATCCGCCCCTTGAATCGCCTCGCTCGTGCGCGTCTTAGCCCACGTAGCGCATCCTTGAAACGCGTTCCAGTCGCCAAAGGCGACACGCCCCCGCACCGTGCCTTTCGCCGCGGCTTGTGTTGCACGATCATCGGGCCGCATTCGATATCCAACGCTTCAGCCCGAAGGGCTGGTCATTCGTAGCCGGGGCGTGGAGCAAGTCGCGCAGCGACGAGCGACACCCCCGGTAAGGTCCGCCGCGCAGCGGCCTCCTTAGAACGCGTTGAAGTCGCCGGAGGCGACGCGCTCCGAGCGGCCCAGCGGGCCGCAGGTGTGTTGCCACCAGCGGAGCGAGCGTCGCCGCAGGCGACCGAGCGGAACTGGTGGAAAGTCCGCCGCGCAGCGCATCCTTTGAACGCGTTCCAGTCGCCAAAGGCGACGCGCGCACCTTCTCCTCTTCATTCACAATCCTCTGTCGCCCCTTCAGGGCTCAGCATCCACACCACGCCAACCCGTACCGTTTGAGTCGCCGGACCGACTTCGATGAGTCTTGGTGTTGAAGCGGGCTGCAGGCCCGATAGTTGAAAGCCGAGGGTCAAGGGAGGTCGCCGTGGCGACCGACCGCGACCCTCGGAAACCTCCCCGCGAAGCGGCCTCCTTAAAACGCGTTCCAGTCGCCAAAGGCGACGTCTCACAAAGGGAGCCCCAATCGCAAGCTCGGGTGTTGCACCTCCGCTCCACAGCGAGCATCCGCCCCTTCAATCGCCCTCGTTCGTACGCCTCTTCGCCCGCGCAGCGCATCCTTGAAACGCCTCTGAGTCGCCGGAGGCGACGCGCCCCCGTCCTACCGCACCATCGCTCGCTTGGGAGCGAAGGTCGGTGCTCTTCGCCGCGGCTTGTGTTGCACGATCATCGGGCCGCATTCGATAGCCAACTCTTCAGCCCGAAGGGCTGGTCATTCGTAGCCGGGGCGTGGAGCGAGTCGCGCAGCGACGAGTGACACCCCCGGTAAAGTCCGCCGCGCAGCGCATCCTTTGAACGCCTCCCAGTCGCCGAAGGCGACGCGTTCCGAGCGGCCCAGCGGGCCGCAGGTGTGTTGCCACCAGTGGAGCGAAGGTCGCCACTGTGGGGGGGGCGACCGAGCGGAACTGGTGGAAAGCCGTCGCGAAGCGGCCTCCTTTAAACGCCTCCCGGTCGCCGAAGGCGACGCACTCGTCGTCTCCTCTTCATTCACAATCCTCTGTCGCCCCTACAGGGCTCAGCATCCAAACCACGCCAACCCAGGGCGACGCTCGCCGCTCCGCGGCTGCGCTTGCCCCGGGCTCTAGCTATCCCGCCCCCTTGGGGCTCCCAATCCAAAGCCCACGCACACGCCCCCTCCCTCGATCTGCCATCTGGCCCTTTGCGATTTGCCATTTTCTCGCTTGACTTCCCCTCACTGACACACTGTTGTCAGTGAACCCGCGCGCATCTGGTCTGTTTGTGCGCCCATTTGACCCCACTCCGCAGGTTTCCCGCCAAAACCACTTGCACGCCGCCCGTCACCGTGTATCGTCGGGTCATGGTCGCCAACAACGCGACATCCTCCGCCACCCCCGACCCGCGCGATCCCAACTCACCGCGCCCCGTCGACACGTGCGCCCGCGGCTCTTATGCCACTGGTTGCGGCGTGGGGGGGCCAACCAGTGCTCCTGATCCCTCTTCCCCCTCTTCCCCCCAT
>CAZPPG010000137.1:0-5893 GCA_964588385.1 uncultured Phycisphaeraceae bacterium | reverse complement strand
GGGCGGGATTCTTGCGGGAGAGCATGGCTCTCGGAAGGCGACGCTGGGACGTGCGGGGTGTCGCATGGGTCTCGTTCCTGGGGGCAAACTCAGATCGTGTTTACTTCATGTGGTGTTCACCACATGTGTGCGCATGTTGAACAATGCGGTCGGGCAAGTCGTGTGCCGTGTCGCAGCGCGGAGATACCACGGGAGTTCGCGGGCGAGCAGGGTTTTCGGTCGGCGCTTCGCCACATGTCACGCGGCTGGGCCGCGAGATGTCACGGGAGTTCGGCAGGGCCGTGCTCGAGCGTACCGAGCGCGGGGGTTATCGGCGTCGGCGCGTAGGGGCCAGGAGCGACGTCGCGTAGCCCGAGCGGTCGGGGGGAGGATCGATCAGTCGTGCGCGAGCGTCGACATTCGCGAGCACGCGTGAACGGTCATGTCATTGCGGGCTGCAGTAGCACGAGGCGTGTGGCGTGACGTCCGCGCGAGCCCACGCCGCTTCGAATCGCTGGTCGAGTTGCTCCGGTTCGGTCGGCTTGCCTTGGGCGTTGAGCGACTGGCGGAGTCCGAGCAGGGACCATCCGTTATTGGGGTGGCGAGCAAGGTCTTCTCGATAGACCTGCTCGGCCTCGGCCAGACGTCCGTCGGCCAGCAGGAGCGCGCCGAGCGCGTGGCGCACGGGGAGCATCCAACCCGGGGGCTCGTCATAGGTCATGGCCAGTTCAAGCTCGACGGCCTTGCGAAGGTGCGAGAAGGCCTCTTCACGCTTCCCCTCGCGATACAGCACTTCGCCGGTGGCCATCTCGGTGGCGATCGCGGCGACCGCCGTGGCGGCGTTGTTCCCCATGAACCATGTGTCGTCGAGGGTCTTCGTTGCTCGATCGAGGCGTTTGAGTTCCGTGCGTGCTTCACTCGTCCGATCGAGGTTCGCCAGGGCGACAGTGCGCGCGAAGTGATGCTCCATGCGGCTGACCTTTCGCCAGTTCGGGGGCGCCGGCTCGGCGAGGATCTCGTTCCACATTCCGAAGCGGACCATGACCTGTAGCGTGGTGGGCATGAATCCGTCGGCGATGTTCGCGCGTTCTTTCAGGAACGACTCGGGGATGTTGCTCTCGATCTTCCGTGCCGCGGCGAGGGCGACATCGCGTCGCCCCTCCATCATGGCGGCGTACGCGAGAAAGTGGGTGTTGTGCATGTAATAGAGCGAGTAGAAGTCGGGCGCGGGCGCCTTGGCGAAGTACGCCTCATCGGCCTCGATGGCGCGGACGTTTGAGTCCGCGGCGTCCGCGTAGCGACCGGTGCGGATGTAGATGTGCGAGGGCATGTGCACGAGGTGTCCGGACCCGGGGACGAGCGAACCGAGGCGGTCTGCGGCGGGAGTTCCCTTTTCCGGCCAGGGGGACGCCTCGATGGCGTGGATGTAGAAGTGGTTGGCGCCCGGGTGATCGGGCGCGAGGGCCATGGTCGATTCCAGCACCTGCACGATCTCAAGGGTGCGGCCCTTGGGCTCGCCGACGTGGGTCCAGAGATCCCACGGCTGCAGGTCCATGAGCGATTCGGCGTACAGGGCGCCGACGTCGGCATCGCTTGGGAATGCCTTGTAGACGCCCTCCATCGCGGCGGCGTACGCCTGATCAAGCTGCTGCCGGTCTTGCGGGAGCGGCCACGCGTATCGCGTGGAGACCGCGTCCACCAGGGCCCGCTCTACGGCGGTCTCGTCGTCGAGGCGGGCCATCGCTTTCTGTGACGCGTCATATGCCAGACGGGATTGCTCCTCGCCCATCACGGGGTTGTTGATGTGCATGCCGTGGGCGTACGCGACGCCCCACCACGCCATTGCGCAACCGGGGTCGATCTCCGCGGCCTTGCGGAATGAGCGAATGGCCTCGTCGTGATTGAACCCATACAGGAGCTGCATGCCCTGGTTGAACCAGGCCTGGGCGTCGGGCGAGGCGGTCGTGACTTTGCGCGTGTACCCGCTGTATCCGTCGTACATGCGGGCGGGTTCGGCGGCCTTTCTCGCCTCGGGCCCGATGGCGGGGCTTGAGGCGCCGGATCCTGCGCACCCCGTCGAGAGCATGAGAAGACACGCCGCCGACATCACGCCGATCGTCCCGGTGAATGCCCTATTCCGCATGATCGATCTCCTGAGGATCCCACGGATGCTGATGCGCCGCTCACCCGTCAGGGAGTTTGCGGCAATCGTGATGGGCCGTGGCACGGCCGGGCGCACTGCGGCGTGTGTCGACTCCACGGAAAGGAAAGCCGCGCGGACGGTTTATCCGCGCGGCGGCGATTCATGAATATTGCGTCGATCACCTAAAGACCTGTCGGATCAGTACCTGTAGTGGTCGGGCTTGTACGGCCCGTCGACGGGGACGCCGATGTACGCGGCCTGCTCGGGTGAGAGCTTCGTGAGCTTGACGCCGAGTTTGGCCAGGTGCAGGCGGGCGACCTCTTCATCGAGCTTCTTGGGGAGGACGTAGACCTTCTTCTCGTACTGGTTGGTGTTGCAGTAAAGCTCAATCTGGGCGAGGACCTGATTGGTGAAGGAAGCGGACATGACGAAGGAGGGGTGCCCGGTGGCGCAGCCGAGATTGAGGAGGCGGCCCTCGGCGAGGATGAGGACGGAGTGGGCTGGCTTGGAGCCGGAGGCGGGGAAGACCCACTCGTCGTACTGCGGCTTGATGTTGACGCGCTTCACCCCGGAGAGCTTGGCGAGGCCGGCCATGTCGATCTCGTTATCGAAGTGGCCGATGTTGCCGACAATGGCCTTGTCCTTCATGCGGGCCATGTGCTGCGCGGTGATGATGTCCTTGTTGCCGGTCGTGGTGATGAAGACGTCGGCGGTCTCGAGGAAGTCTTCGAGCGGGGCGACCTGGTAGCCCTCCATCGCGGCCTGGAGTGCGCAGATAGGGTCGATCTCTGTGACAATGACGCGGCAGCCCTGGCCCTTGAGCGACTGGCAGCAGCCCTTGCCCACGTCGCCGTAGCCGCAGACGACGGCGACCTTGCCGGAGAGCATGACGTCTGTGGCGCGGTTGAGGCCGTCGAGGAGCGAGTGGCGGCAGCCGTAGAGGTTGTCGAACTTGCTCTTTGTGACGCTGTCGTTGACGTTGATGGCGGGGAAGAGGAGGACGCCGGACTTGTGCATCTCGTAGAGGCGGTGGACTCCGGTTGTGGTCTCTTCGGAGACGCCCTTGATGGCCTTGCCGATGCGCGTCCAGCGCTGGGGGTCGGTGGCGAGCGAGCGTCGGAGCGTATCGAGAATCACGCCCCACTCGGCGGAGTCGGTCGCGGGATTGAAAGCGGGGACCTTGCCGGCCTTCTCGTATTCGGTGCCCTTGTGGACGAGGAGGGTGGCGTCGCCGCCGTCATCGAGGATGAGGTTGGGGCCGGAGCCGTCGGGCCACGCGAAGGCCTGCTCGGTGCACCACCAGTATTCCTCGAGGGTCTCGCCCTTCCACGCGAAGACGGGCGTGCCCTTGGGGTTGGCGATTGTGCCGCCGGTTTCCGGGCGGCCGACGACGACCGCGGCGGCGGCGTGGTCCTGTGTGCTGAAGATGTTGCAGGAGACCCAGCGGACATCGGCGCCGAGGAGGACGAGGGTCTCGATGAGCACGGCGGTCTGGATGGTCATGTGGAGCGAGCCCATGATCTTCGCGCCCTTGAGGGGTTGCTTGCCGGCGTAGCGCTCGCGGAGGGCCATGAGACCGGGCATCTCGTGCTCGGCGAGGCGGATCTCGTGGCGACCGAAGTCGGCGAGGGAGAGGTCCTTGACCTTGAAGTCGAGCTTCGCGGCGGTGGGCATGGGGGCGGGCTTGGAGAGGACGGTTGTCATGTGGATCTCCCTCGTGGGTTGGGTGATTGGAATGGCGGTGTGTGCTTGATCGAGCGTGTGAGGCGCGGTGTGCTGCGCGCGTGAGGAACAGATTCAGGGTTCGGCGAGGCGGGCAACGGTCGCGAAGAGACCGGGACCCTTTGCCTCGGGATCGCTGGGCAGAACGTGGGTGGAGCTGTGGGCAAAGCCGGCGGTGCGGCAGAGTTGTTGCATGTGCGTGGGGGCGAAGCCCTGGTGCTTGTGGGCCATTGTGTGGCGATACTCGGCGCGATCGTGGGGAAGCATGTCGACGATGAGGGCGACGCCTGAGCCGGGCGCGGCGCGGAGCACGCGGCGCATCTCGCGGATGGCGTTCAGCGGGTCGGGGACATGGTGGAGCACGAGGATGCTCGCACAGCAGTCGACGGAGGCGTCGGCCAGAGGGAGCGCTTCAAGCGAGCCCTGGTGGAAGGAGATGTTGGAGTGAGAGGAGAGACGCTTGCGGGCGGCGTCGAGCATGGGTGCGGACTGATCGACGGCGAGAACCCTTCGGACGATGGGCGCGAGGAGTTCGGCGGCGTTGCCCGTGCCGCAGCCGAGATCGGCGACGGTCCAGTTGGGCGGGATAAGGGAGAGGAGTGCGGCACGGGTGAAGTGCTGGCCGAACCAGTCGCTGCGGATCTGGTCCCACTCGCCGACGACGCGTCCGAAGAAGGCCTGTGGGTCTGCATCGCGTTGGGCGAGTACGGCGGCGAGGCGACGTGAGTCTTCGGCGAGGTCGCCGCCGGAGGGGAGCTGGTCGCGGATGGCGAGCCAGAGGGCGCGGGACTCGTGGGAGAGATCGTCCAGGACGAGGCGGTAGAGTGTGGCGGTGCCTGCGGTGCGTCGGGCGAGCCACTGGCCGTCGGCGAGGATCTTCAGGTGGCGGCTGACCGTGGACTGCGGGAGTTGGACGATCTGAGCGATCTCACCGACGGAGAGTTCCTCGTGCTCGAGGACGCGGAGGACACGCAGGCGGATGAGCTCCGAGACATCGGCGAGGCGGTCGGTGACCGAACGCTGAAAGGGCACGCGAGGGGGCGCGTCCCGGGCGGGGGTCGAGGCGGCGGAGTTAGTCGTGGCGCGTCGCTTCATCCGTTTATCCGGATGAATGGTAGAAGATGAAACGCCAGCGTCAAATGGCCGGTGATTCTGGGCCGGGCCGGGGCCGGGTCAGACACGTTCGGCGGGAGGGATGGCGTAGGAGGGGCCGGGGACCTTGCCGAGTTCGCGGAGGCGAGCGGTGGCCTCGGGGTCGTTGGGACGGATCCACAGGATCATGCGGAGGCGGTCGGTCTCTTTGTCAGCGGCACCGATGGTGCGGTAGAAGTTCGCGAGTTCCCACTGGGGCTCGAGGTTCTGGCCGCGGTCGAGGCGAGCGGCGGCGAGGAAGGCATCTTCGGCTTCGTCGGCGGTGCCGACGCGGGCGAGGTAGCGGCCCAGGAGGATCTGGTCGGCGGGACGTTGGCGCTGCGCGGCTTCGGCGCGGAGGAAGGTGAAGAGCCCGTCGAGGTCGTTGGACTTCAGCATCGCCTCGGCGAGGGTGGCCGAGTACTCGGTGTTCTCCGGGTCGACGTCGTGGCAGACCGCGGCGTTTTCCAGGGCGAGCTGGGAGTCGCCAGCGGCGAGGTAGGACTTGGCAAGCTTGTGGCGGATCTCCGTGTCGTAGGGCTTACGGTCGAGGTACTCGCGGTACTCGACGATCGCTTGCTCGTAGTTGCCACGAACATAGGCCTCATTGCCCGCGGCGTGGACCATGGGCAGGGCGCGCTGTGAGGAGCAGGCGCCAAGGGTTGCGACTGAGAGAAGGCCGGCCGTGGCGATGAGGCGGAGAGCGGTCTGACGCATGGGTCGGACTCCGAGAGATTCAAGGTGGGCGCCAGCGCGTCGTGCGCCGGAGCCGCTGGGGGGTGATGTTATCAGCATCGGCACGGGGGGGCGATGGGCGGGAGGCGTACGCTGGGACATGGCACGGATGGTGTTGCTGGAGCATGTGCTTCCAACCGGCGAGCGGCACTTTGACTGGCTGCTGGAGCGCCCGGAAGTAGC
>CAZPPG010000136.1:0-5947 GCA_964588385.1 uncultured Phycisphaeraceae bacterium | reverse complement strand
GGCACCGTCATGGGCATACGAGGGGAAGGAGCAGAGTTCGTGCCCAAGCTCGTCGAGGGCTCCATCGTCGCCAACACCATCCGCCTCGCATGTAAAGACATAGACGATTCGATCCGAATGAACACGGTGATGGAGAAAGAGATTCTCCGCCAGTTCCCCGACGAGGTCGAGCACGTTTGGAGCCGCATCGGCACCGCGGAGGTAGCGACCGACCCGATGGGCGTCGAGCTCACCGACATCTTCATGACCCTGCGGCCGCGGTCGCAGTGGAAGCGCGCCACCACGCGCGAGGAACTCGTTCGGGAGATGGACCACGCACTGCGGGACCTCCCGGGCCAGCGTGTCGCTTTCACGCAGCCCATCGAGATGCGGATGAACGAGATGTCGGCGGGCATCAAGGCCGATGTCGGCATCAAGCTCTACGGCGACGATCTCTCGGTGCTCACCAACAAATCGGGCGAGATCGCGGCCGTGCTCGAGGGCATCAAGGGCGCGACCGATGTCAGCGTGGAGCAGCTCACCGGTCAGCCCGTGCTGCAGGTGCGTGTCCTCCCAAATGCCATCGCTCGGTACGGAATTCCCGCCAGCGAGGTGCTGGAACTGGTCGAGTCACTCGGAACGATGGAGCTTGGAACAGTCGTCGAAGGCCAGCTCCGGTTTCCACTGGTCGCGAGGCTCCCCGACCGACTGCGCTCCAGCCCAGAAGCCATCGGATCGATCCTCATCACGGCTCCGAACGGCGAGCGCGTGCCGCTTTCCAAGTTGGCGTCCATCGAAGAGACAGAAGGGCCCTCGACCATCACCCGCGAGTGGGGGCAGCGGCGATCCACGATACAAGCCAACGTCCGCGGCCGCGACATCGGGTCATTCGTGGCAGAGGCGCAGGCTGCCATCGCGTCGGAGGTGGAGCTCCCGCCCGGACGCTACCGGCTGGAATGGGGCGGGCAGTTCGAGAACCTTCAGCGGGCCCAGACGCGCTTGGCGATCGTCGTGCCGGTGGCACTGCTGCTGATATTCCTGCTGCTGTATCTGTCGTTCAAGTCAACCCGCCTGGCCCTGCTCGTCTACACGGGTGTTCCCTTCGCGGTCGTCGGTGGTGTGGCCTTCCTCTGGGCACGCGGGCTTCCGTTCTCGATCTCGGCCGGCGTCGGTTTCATTGCCCTTTCGGGCGTGGCCGTCCTAAACGGCCTGGTCATGGTGACCTTCATCCGTCAGCTGCGCCGCCGCGGCTTGGCGCTGCAGCAGGCCATTTTCGACGGGTGCATGGTCCGCCTCCGGCCAGTGCTGATGACCGCGACGGTTGCGGCCTTGGGCTTCATCCCGATGGCCTTGGCAACCGGTGTCGGCGCCGAGGTACAGCGACCGCTCGCGACCGTCGTCATCGGGGGCGTCATCAGCAGCACCATCCTCACCCTCTTCGTGCTACCGATCCTGTACCCCTGGTTCGAGCCTAAGGGTGACGCGGAGGTAGTGGATCACGAGGAGCAGGGCGCAGGCCCGGCAAACGACCCCACGCGAGCAGGTCCCAGTACCGCCACGGAATCACAGAACGGTCTCGTCGCCGCACCGCCTGCCAAGCCGGCGACCGTCTGAAGTTGTGTCAATAGGAGCGTCCAATGAAGTGCATGTCCATCATCCCCGTCGTCCTTCTGTCTGTCTGCGTTCTTGGTGCGAGCGGGTGCGACAAGAAGAAGGAAACAGCCGCCAAGGGCACGCCAACTCCAACTCAGACCGCTTCCGAAGCGGACTGGTGCGCCGAGCACGGCGTCCCAGAGTCGATCTGCACGCGTTGCAACTCCAAGCTGATCGCCGAGTTCAAGCAGAAGGGTGATTGGTGCAAGGAACACAACCTGCCCGAGTCCCAGTGCATCGAATGCAACCCGGACCTCAAGGAGAAGTTCGAGGCGATGAAGTCCAAGACCGGCAAGTAGCGACCGCGCGTGCCGAGCGGAGAAAGATCATGAAGCACAACTCTGGGATTGAACGTGTCGTCGTCGTCTTTCTCTCGGCTGTGCTGGGAGGCTGCGCCTGCCGTGGAACGGACCTCATCGCGACAGGACGGTTGACAGCCGAGCCGCTGACCGATCGCGCACTGCGCGAGCCTCCCGCCGTTTGCGACGACGAAGGGGACCTCACGGTGTCGGGCCGTCTGGCCTCAGGCGCAAGGTCCGCGCCGGGCAGCTACATCGATATCACGGTCGTCGATCCATCGGGCGCCGTGATCACCGATGCCCGCCTCATCTACATGGGCACGCCGGTTTCAACCGGCAAGGGCGCCTTGTTCGTGGACGGCAGCTACCGACGTGGTGGAACCCGGCACAGCCACTACGACATCTATTCGGCACGGTTCCACGGGCTGCCGCCCGAGGGTTCGGTGGTCAGGATTATCCATCAGGCCGAGCCCTCTGGGATCGCCGTTCCAGCGAAGCCCGCTACTCCAGAGTGAGGGACAAGCCACCATGACCATTTGCAAGAGAGAGATCGCCAAGTTCCTTTGCGGATTCGAGTCGTTCCACGGGCTGCTGTGGTTCAGCGGCACCAACTGGGCATTGTTCGGCGTGACTGCGCGTCCAACGTGGCACGCGGTTTCGTCCTGCATCAACGGGCTCATCGCCGCGGCCCTGAACGTCTATGCATGGCGAGCACCGCGCCCGGGAGGAAGGCCTTGACGTGCGATGATCGTTGCCGCCCGAAGGACCTCACTCATGCCAGCAGGGCCTACCGCCGCGCGCTGGTGATCGTCATTGTGCTCAACCTCGCGATGGGCGTGGCCGAGTTGCTCGGCGGGTTATTCGGAAAATCCCAGGCTCTCAAGGCAGATGCCCTCGACTTCCTCGGCGACGGGACGATCACGCTGATGGCGTTGATCGCGATCTCACACGGAGCGCGCTGGCGTGCCCGCGCCGCGCTGCTCCAGGGCCTGTTCCTCACCCTGCTGGGCGTGGGCGTCATCGTCGCCGCGGTGTACCGGGTCATCGAGCGGCGGCTCCCCGATTCGGAAGTGATGACCTGGCTCGGCGCCGCGGCGCTTGCGATCAATGTGGCGTCCGCCCTCGTCCTTATTCC
Source organism: uncultured Phycisphaeraceae bacterium (assembly GCA_964588385.1). Classification (GTDB taxonomy): domain Bacteria; phylum Planctomycetota; class Phycisphaerae; order Phycisphaerales; family UBA1924; genus JAHBWV01. The sequence continues at coordinate 2,881 of CAZPPG010000136.1, read as the reverse complement.
GCACCGTGAAGGAGACGCGAGCGTACGGGCAGTCTGGCTGTTCAGCCGCAACGACGCCCTCGGCAACGTCGCGGTGCTCATCGCCGCCGGGCTCGTGTTCTGGACCGGTACCGCGTGGCCCGATCTGGTCGCTGCCGGGCTCATTGGTGGGCTCTTCCTACATTCTGCCATCGCCATCATTCGCAGAGCTCGTCGTGAGCTACATTCCTTGAGCAGTTTGCCGTAGCCATCCCGCCACCGGTTCGTGAAGGTTTGTGGGCCGAAGCCCGGAGTGCCTGGTTTGGCGTTTGCCGTGTGATGATCGATCCCGCCTCAGGTTGAAGGGCTGCTGTAGCCGCCGCTCAACGAGCCGCGCCAATCTTGACCATTCACGTCGGCGCGCGACAAACCCGGTTGGTTAGCAGAGGGGTATGAGCGAGGGCGACGACCCCTCGCCGCATGCCACAACCGCGAACGCAGAACATCCCGACGATCCCGGGCGGGGTTGCCCCGCGCTTGCCGGCCCGCGCCATTGAGTTGCTGGCCGCCGCGACGGCGCGGCTGATCGACGCCAACGCTCATGACCTGGGGTCCAGCATCGAACATGCTGGTAACGACCGGGCGGGACTTGAACTCCCGGATCATGCCGCCCTCAGTGTGCCTACGGGTGAACGCCACCGTCCCGAACCGGAGAGCCCGGAGCGATGCGACCCGAAGGAGTCTGAAGGACAATGAAAACCGCGGCACCGCCAACTATCCAGCAACAAATCGACGAACTCCGCGACATGTCCGTTGCCCGGCTCCGCGAGCGCTACGCCGAGGCGTTCGGGGAATCCACGACCTCGGGGAATCGCCAATGGCTCTTCCGCCGGGTGGCCTGGCGAATCCAATCGCTCTCTGAGGGGGACCTGTCCGAGAGGGCACGCCGCCGTGCGGCCGAGCTGGCCCGAGACGTTGACGTTCGGGTGCGTCCCCCCGTTGCGGGACCCGAGCCGCTCCCCGGCCCGCGGCTCGTGACAGTGACGGGCCAACTCGCTACCTCGGGCGGCGATCGTTTGCCCGCGCCCGGCACCGTGCTGCGCCGGACGTTCAAGGGGACTGAGCACGAGGTCACCGTGCTCGCGCAGGCGTTTGAGTACCAGGGCAAGACGTATCGATCCCTCTCGGCCGTCGCGACCGCGATCACGGGGTCCCACTGGAACGGCTTCCTGTTCTTCGGGCTCACGAAGAAGGGAAGCGCATGAGCACCACCACGAAGCGACCCACACGCACCCGCGGTGAGGCGACGCGGCCGGTGTCCGACCGCGCGCCCGGGGCGGGCCCCCGAAGCGTGCGTTGCGCCATTTACACCCGCAAGAGCACCGAGGAGGGCCTCAATCAGGAGTTCAACAGCCTCGACGCCCAGCGTGAGAGTTCTGTCGCGTACATCGCCAGTCAGAAGAACGAGGGATGGACGTGTGTCCGAGAGCGCTACGACGACGGCGGTTTCACCGGCGGCAACATAGACCGGCCGGCGCTGAAGCGGTTGATGGACGACATCGAGGCGGGCAAGGTCGATTGCGTGGTGGTCTACAAGGTCGACCGATTGAGCCGCTCGCTCATGGACTTCGCACGGCTCATGGAGCTGTTCGACCGCAAGGGCGTGTCCTTCGTCTCGGTCACGCAGCAGTTCAACACGACCCATTCGATGGGGCGGCTGACGCTCAACATCCTGCTATCGTTCGCGCAGTTCGAGCGAGAGATCATCTCCGAACGCACCCGGGACAAGATCGCCTCCGCACGCCGGATGGGCAAGTACCAGCACGGCAAGCCCATCCTGGGGTACGACTTCGTGCCCGCACCGGCCCCCTATACGGGCCGGCGGTTGGTGGTGAACACGGCTGAGGCGGAACGAGTCCGTCGCATCTTCGAGCTGTACCTTGAGGTCGAGAGCATCCTGCGAGTCGCCGACGAGTGCAACGCCCGTGGTTGGACCACCAAGTCGTGGACGACTACCTCAGGGCGTGTCGTCGGAAACCGCCCCTTCGACAAGTCCGTAATCTCGCGGCTGCTGCGCAACCCGCTCTACCTTGGGAAGGTTCCGCACAACGGCGCGGTGTACGACGGGGAGCACGAGGCCATCGTCGGTGAGGACACGTTCCGCCGTGTCCAGGCGCAGCTGAAGGTCGCAGGGCAGCGGGGTGGCGCGAGCGCCAAGAACCCGACGGGCGCACTGCTCGGTGGGCTGGTCCGGTGCAAAGGGTGCGGGTGCGCGATGTCGCCGAGCAGCGCGACGAAGAAGAAGGCAGATGGTACGCGCACCCGGTATCGGTACTACGTGTGCACCAACGCCGCGAAGCGCGGGCGGCATCGCTGCGCCGCACCGTCCTTGCCCGGGCCCGCCCTCGAGGCGTTCGTGGCAGAGCAGGTCAAGAGCGTCCTCGCGAGTTCTCCATCCGCACGCGCGATCGTCGGCCGGGCGGTCGAGTTGCTCCGCGACGCCGCCGCGGCCCGTGTCGCCGAGCACACGCGCCTGGAGGCGACGGTGCAGCGCCTGGCGGGAGAGGAGCAGACGTCCGCCACGGCGCGGGACTTGGAGCGCGCCAAGCGAACGCTTGCTGCACTGTCTCGGCAGATCGCGGCCGACAGGACCCGGCTCATCGACGAGGACGAGGTCGCGGGGGCCGTCGAGTGCTTCGACGGGGTCTGGTCGGCTATGACGCAGGCCGAGCGGAGCGAGTTCATGCACGTCACGCTCACCTCTGTTGAGTATGACGGCCAGACTCAGAATGTCTCGGTGACCTTCAACCCCGAGCCTGGGCCAGGAGAGACACTGCCATGACTGATTCTCGTCCTCCGAGCGAGCGAGTGCCGTCGCTGACAACGACCGCACGCTTCGTGGTCGGCGGCAAGGTGTCCCGCG
>CAZPPG010000135.1:0-6146 GCA_964588385.1 uncultured Phycisphaeraceae bacterium | reverse complement strand
GGGGGGGGGGGGGGGGGGGGGGGGGGGGGGGGGGGGGGGGGGGGGGGGGGGCGCCTACCCGAAGGGGCATCGAGAACCCGGTGCGGATGATGATGATCGAGCACGAGCACTCCGGCGATGCGCTCGCGAAGATGCGTGCGCTAACCGGTGGCTTCACGCCGCCGCCGGGCGCGTGCAATACCTACGTGGCGATGCTCGGGGGGCTGGCGGAGCTCGAAGCCGACACGCACGCGCACGTGCACAAGGAGAACAGCATCCTCTTCCCGATGGCCGTGAAGCTGGAAGGGGCCTCGGTCGCGGGCAAACCGTGATTCGCTGCGGCCTCGGCCAGGCCCGCCGGTGCAGGATCCCGGATGGCGTCGCGCGGACGCAGGGCGGCCCGTAACCACGGCGATTGCAGTTTCGAGTTGTTGAATCCGCGCCGCCGTACTTGCTGCTCATCGGCAGGATGCCGACGGCAATCCGACACCTGCCCAGTCGTAGAGCGCGCGAGACCAGGCGCTCGTCCCCTTGAGCCTTGCCTACCCCGACATTCCTGTGATCGTGTGCGCGAACCCCTTGATCGTATTTCTCTGCGGCGACTCGCGGCGGATCAAGAACAAGGACGACACCGCCGGTATCACGGACGAGGATGCGGACGGTTGGGGAACATTAGATCCGTCACGCGCTCCGGCATGCCTACCAATCTGGAGCACGAACGCGGAGGCAGAGACCTGCGGTGGTTCAACCCGAACGGTGAGGCCGATCTGAGCATCTGTGGGGCTCCCCCGCCGGCACGGCTTTGATCGGGGTGCCGATTGGAGTTGTGGAGATCGCGCTCGATGGCTATTGAACAGGCCACGACGGCCGCGGGCGGAGCGCTTGCTACGGAGCCTGACGGGTCATGCGGGGCCTTCATCAACCGCGCGATGCCGATCGGCTTATCAGCACCTCGCGCAGCACGAGGGCGTGGTTCTGCTCGGCGTTCTTGGCGCCGTAGACGAGCGTGACGCCCTGCTTCCCGGCTCTGCCCTTCCCGCCGCGCGTGGGTGAGGAAGAGTGCTCGAGCACCAGTGCGCGGAGTTCGGCGAGCGCGGCGTGGGCGGGGCCTTGCCGGTCGATCAACTCGGCCTTGTATCGTTTGCGGAAGTCCGCCCAGCGCGAGAGGTCCGCGTGGTACCAGCGTCGCAGGTCCGTCGAAGGGGCGACCTCCTTCATCCACAGGTCCACCCGCGCGGCGGCCTTGGTCAGCCCGCGGGGCCAGAGGCGGTCCACCAGCACGCGGAAGCCGTCGCCCGGTTCCGGGTCGTCGTACACGCGCTTGAGTCTGACTTGGTCACGCGCCGTGCTCATGATCGGCACTCCTGATCGCCTTGTGTACTCTGCTCCTCGTTGATCGCGGCGAGCATGACGTTCGAGTGCGCGTACGCGCCACCGGCCCGCATCTCAGCCGCAACCCAAACGGCCTCCATCAACTCCTGCGGTGTCGCACCGGCGCGCAGCGCGGCCCTCGTGTGAGACTGGATGCACTGCTGGCACTGCGTGACATGCGCCACCGCGACCGCGATGATCTGCTTCGTCTTTGAGCCCAATGCCCCCTCTGCGAACACCTTGCTCTGGAACGCCTGAAACGCTGCGGACACTTCCGGTGCCAGATCTCGACGCTGCGAGGCGATGGTCTTGAGCAACTCCCGATCAGATGGGTCCTGCATGGCATGTCTCCTTTCTTGTGTTCACGGACTGGGGCTGGTGGATGACGGGCCCTGGCTCGCTGCGCTCGCAGTGCGGATGTCGTCGATGGTGTAATAGCAGCGTGGATCCACTTCACGCGCTGCACGAAGGACGTGCCTGGTACGGGCACGGCCTACTTGCACAAAGAGCATGGCCACCGCCCCGTCCTTGCCCTCCCCTTGGAACTTCGTGACGCCGAAGCCTTCCCGGTGAAGCCGCTCGAACATCGTCGCCCCGTCTCGGGTGAACACGCGCACCACCTGGCTGCCGAATGGGAGCCATCCCTGGAGGGTGACCCCGATGTAGTTGCCGGTCGCTGCGCCGAATGCAAACGCGATGCCATAGGCGGGCTCCGTTCGGATGTGCTCGATGACCGCCGACACGACGAACACCCAGATGGTCATCTCGAGCAGCCCAAGCAGCCACGCCACGCCACGGTGCCCGCTGACAACGGCCACAGTGCGCATCGTCCCGAGGGATACGTCGCCGACGCGGGCGATGATGATGACCACGCACCCGATGAGGATGTCCAAGGTCATAACTCACTCCATTGGGCGATGGGTGCCGGCCGGGTCAAGAGGCGAGTTCGGGCTTGACGGCGAGGATTGAGCAAGGTGCCTCGCGCACGACCCGCTCCGCCGTTGATCCGAACACCATGTCCCTGATGTTCCAGCGGTCACGCGTGCCCAGGAGCACCAGGTCGCAGCGTTGCTCCTTAACGAACTGCACGATGGCGTGGCCATACCCTCCGCCGCGCCATTGCGACTCAACGCAGTGGTAGGCGGCTTTCAGAGCGCTCAGCTCGTGTGCGAATGGCGTGCAGAACTCGCGTAGGCGGTCCTCGACACGGCGCCGAAACTCAGCCGTGAAATCGGGCATGTTCACCTGGATTCCCGCAGGGGGACGGAGTCCGTGCCACGGGTCGTCGTACACGTGGAGGACGCGGAGCGCTGCGCCGTCCTGCGCGGCGGCTCGGATTGCTTCCTGCAAAGCGAGCATGGACGTCTCCGTGAAGTCCACGCAGGCCACGACATTGCGGAACGGCCCCGCGTGGTCCTCTCGGACCAGCAAGACCCGTGTCTTGGCACGCTGCATGCAGGCGGCAGCCGTGGGACCGACGCCTTTGTGCGCATCATGGGCACCGTGCGCTCCCAGGACGAGCAGGTCCGCACGATCCCGAGCCACCGATTCCAGGATGGCATCGCGGGGACGGCCGACCTCGACGTCGCACGTCACATCGGTCGGCACGCCCGTGTCAGCCAGAAACCGTGCCCACGACTCCCTTGCATCCGAAACAAGATCGGCCTGGGTCGGCAGAGTGAACGGGAAGAGCGGGTGAGGCGCCGGCTCGAACGACGGGAGCGCCACCACGTGCACGGCTCGCAGCGATGCGCGGTTGTAGTCCGCGATACGCCTGGCCGCCTTGAGTGCCACGGCGGAGCAAGGGGAGAAGTCCACTGCGACGAGGACGGAGTTGAGGCTACCCATGTGATGCTCTCCACGATTCACGGCTGCTCAGAAAATGTTGCTGCGTTGCGATGGCGCGATCGACTCATGCTACTCGTTTGCCCCTTGGGGCGTCATCAGGGCCTCGGAATCGGAACGATGGAGCTTGCCGGTGAGTTGCTGGGTAACGACACGTGCCAGCGCGCTCGCGGTGGCGATCTCTTCCACCGTGATGGAGTTAGCGCCTGCTCGCATGGCCTCCAGCCCCTGGCTGAGGAACGTGGTGCGTGCTGAGATATGCACGTCCGGGGACAGCGCACGTGCCGCCGCACATGCCCTCACGGCTTCGGCGCCGTCCGGAATCGTGACCGCGAGGGCCGCGGCCGTCTCGATGCCTGCGCGGCGCAGCACCGCGGGATCGGTAATGTCGCCGCAGAGCACAGGAATGCCTAGGCCGTCTTGCCTGCGAATCGTCTCGGCGTTGGTGTCCACCACGGTGATCGGCACCCCGTGTCTCGTCAACTCGTCGGCAAGTGCTCGTCCGACCGGACCAAAGCCGGCGATGATCACACCCCGGCGCTGGGCACTACCGGGCTCGGCCCGTTCCACATGTCGCGGTGCGATGGCTGCCGCTCCACTGGTGCCGGAACCACCAATCTGCGAGACGTTTCCAATCACCTCGCGTTCATGACGGAACCGTCGGCGCGCTCGGGTGTCCGCGCGCTCGACAACCCTGGCGATGGCGGCATCGAGCTTGCGGGACGCAGCATCGATCGCACCGTAGAGATCGTCGGCACGGGCCTGAACCGCAATCGGCGACCGGCCGTTGACCCGCGCCTCCATCACGCACCGAGCATCCGCAGCGCCGTGCTTGGGGCCGTTCACGTCCTCGAAGTGAACCTCGACGGCCGTCATGTTGGAGCCGTACCGCCGGAACGCGCCGGCGAGTTTGCGATGGACCCATGCCTCGATGGCGGAGCTGGTCTGCAGGTTTCCCGGCCTGATGAGGATGGGCAGTGTTGTCGAAGTCGGGGGCATGTCTTACCTCCTGAAAAGACTTCGGTTCTACCGATCAAAGTGACGCTCACGCTCCGGCTGGTACTCGATCCGTTCAACAAGCACACGTCTGGAAACGCGTCCCCCTGCGCACTCCACGCTCTCGCCTTCGCGAGCGCCGAGCAGCGCCGCGCCCAGCGGGGACAGCACCGAGAGCCCCCCAGCATCCGGGAATGTCAGCTCGAGCGCCTCCGACTCGTCCTCACCGGGGTAACGCACGCGGACACGCGAGTTCATCGTGACCACGTCAGGCGGCACCCGGCGCGGCGCGACTTTTCTCGCACTCTCCATGAGCGACCGAAGCCGGAGCACGGGTGCGTCGGTCCAACTGCTCGAGAGCAACGGCTCAAGTCGGGTGCTATCCAACGTGCTGACGACGGGTCGGGTGGTCATAGCGGACTCCTTGCGTGTGAGACACGCGACGAGACAACAGTGCAACTTGACGTGTGTAACCGCGAATCCGCGTTACAGGTGGAGGTCGCCGGCCGCTTCGGGCTGGTAAAGCACGCTGAGGATGTCGCACGTACGCTCCGCCCCTCCCGGAACCCGGAACGTGACCGTCTGGCCAACGCGGCACCCCAGCAGGGCAGCGCCCAAGGGCGCAAGCACGGAGATCGCGCCATCCTCGGGGTTGGCGTCCTCCGGGAACACCAACGTCATGGTCCAGGTGCGTCGACCGTCTCTCAGCCGGGCACGCGAGTTCATCGTGACCACGTCGGCGGGGACCTCGTCGGGCCCCACGACGACGGCCTGATCGAGCTCTCTCGCGAGTGTGGCCAGGTACGGACGGTCCCGGTCATCGCCCCCTCCGCCACGGCCGCTGCTGGCCGACGAGATCAGGGCCCGCAGACGCTCCATATCGTGCTGTGTGACGTGGATGGTTCGGTTGTTCATGGTGGTCTCCTGCCGCCTGGCTTCAAAGGCGTCCGTTGCGACTGAGGCCGATCACGGGAAGATGCCGCGCTCGCCGTACACCTGCTCGATCCGCCGCAGCGCCACGGCGTACGCAGCATCGCGCCAGTCGAGCGACTTGTCGGCGGCCATCTGCTTCACACGGGCATAGGCCCGTTCGAGGATCTCCCGCAGCCGCTGGTCCACTTCCGCGGCGTTCCACGCCGCGCCGCTCCGGTTCTGGAGCCATTCGAAGTAACTGACGATCACGCCCCCGGCGTTGCACAGCACGTCTGGCAGCACCGCGATGTGGCGTTCACGGAGCACCGCGTCGCCCTCGGTCGTCGTCGGGCCGTTGGCGCCCTCGGCAACCAGCCGCACCTGGAGCAGCCGCGCGGTCTCATCCGTCACCTGGTTCTCCAACGCCGCGGGAATGAACACATCGGCCTGCGTCGCGAAGAACGCTTCGCGCGAAGTGGCCTGCGCGCCCGCGAAGCCGGCGACGCCGCATGTCTTCTTCACATGCTCGGCGAGCACATCGGCGTCCAGCCCCGCGCTCGTGTATGCCTTGATCGCCCCGGTCGCGTCCTGCACCGCGAGCAACTTGGCGCCCTTGTCCTTGAGGATGCGGGCCGCCCACGAGCCGACCTTGCCGAACCCCTGCACCGTGTACGACAGGTCCGCTACCTTGCAGCGCTGGTCCGCCGCCCACATCTCGATGAGATCGACCACGCCCTGCCCGGTCGCCTTCTCTCGCCCCACCGAGCCGCCCGCGCTCACCGGCTTTCCGGTGACGACGCCCAGCGCCCGGAAGCGTTCCTGCGGCGGCAGGGTGGCGGCGTACGTGTCCACGATCCACGCCATCGTGCGCGCATCGGTGTTCACGTCCGGTGCTGGTACGTCGTAGCCCGGCCCGATGTTCGCGCCCAGCGCGTACACGAAGCGCCGCGTCATGCGTTCGAGCTCCCGCCGGCTCAGCGTGGAGGGATCGACCTGCACGCCGCCCTTGCCGCCGCCGAAGGGGATGTCCACCAGGGCGCACT
>CAZPPG010000134.1:0-6466 GCA_964588385.1 uncultured Phycisphaeraceae bacterium | reverse complement strand
TCCGCCCTCTCTTCTAACGATGGCATCGACGGCATCCTCTTCACCGGCTCGTGGCCCGTCGGTCGCCGCATCATGGAGGCCAACCTCGACCGCCCCGGGCGCATCCTCGCCCTGGAAATGGGCGGCAACAACGCCGCCGTGATCATGCCGGACGCCGATCTCAAGCAGGCCCTCGTCGAGTGCGTCCGCTCCGGCTTCGTCACCACTGGCCAGCGCTGCACCTGCACCCGGCGCGTGATCGTCCACGAATCAATCGCACAGAAGTTCATCCCCGCCTTCTGCAAGGCCGCATCCAACCTGATCGTCGGCGACCCGCGCGCGTCGCATCCGGTCTTCATGGGCCCGATCATCAACGGCCCCTCGCGCGACGCCGTCTTCGCCTTTCAGAAGTCGCTCCAGAAGGCCGGCGCTGAGATCCTCGTTCCCTCCACGCCCATCGACACGCCATCACGCGGCTTCTATCTCACACCCGGCGTCGCCCGCGTCGATCGATTCACCCTCGCCGGCGAATCCGACCTTCACGCCGCCCCCCACACTGGTCGCGATGCCGGATGCGATACCGAGGTCTTCGGCCCCTTCGTCCGCATCAGCGTCGTCAAGTCGCTCGACGAGGCCATCGAGCAGGCCAACACCACCCGCTACGGCCTCGCGGCTGCCATCTTCACGAGAGATCAATCCGCCGCTGATCGCTTCCTCACCGAAGCCAGAGCCGGCTGCATCAACGTCAATGCAGGAACCGCCGGCGCATCAAGCAAGCTCCCCTTCGGCGGTCTCGGCCTCTCCGGCAACCACCGCCCCGCGGGCGCCTTCAGCGTCGACTACTGCGCTTACCCAGTCGCCGGCATGATCGAATCCGGCCCCGACGCCCCGCTCCCCAGCGGCATGACCATCGACGACAAGTGGCTGGCGTAACTCGACTTAGAAAGCCGCCGCAATCTGGCCACCGAAACAGGTTGCGTGTGAAGTCAGAGACAGGTATGCTGCGCGCGTGTTGAGTGTTGGGAGGAACCAATGACTCATGGGCACGCACGCCAAGTTCTCTTCACGACGTCGGCCTTTGCCGACGCGACGAACTTCGCGGGCGCGCCAGATGAGCCGCGAGCGACACAGGCCCAAGAGACGGAATTCACGCCGCGGAAGACCGGCTTCGCATGGCGGAAATGGCTGCTGTGGGCGGCGACCGTTGCGGTGTGTGTCGCAATCGTCGTGCCCGGCCTGCTGATGACGGTGCCCCGATACCTGCCCGTTCATGTCGAATGCTTGCCGGACGGCACCGCCAAGGTCGTGACCAAGCGCGACGGGGTGTTGTCTCAGGGCTTTCCCGCGTTGTTCAAGCATCGAGTTCCAGTCTACACACGCCTTGAATCGGGCGAGTTGCTCGATCGGTACCGGATTCAACCGTCGCCGGGGGCGGAGCGAGTCAGCGGCGCAGTCATGCCAACGGGGATCAAACAGACATGGTGGTTATCCTACAAGGTGACTTATTCAGATATCAGGTTTTCTCACTCTATTGCTGTTGACACGAAGACAGGCGTGGTTTGCCTCAGACATATAGCGTCTGTTCGTTACACATGGTAAACGCAAGGGATTCCAAATGATGCTCGCAATTATCACCTCTCTCGTCTCTAATATGATCGGCTTGACATCACATCCCACGAAACAATCAGTGTACACATCGACGTTACCAAACTTTGCTATCGTACTTGAGGATGGTGAAGTGCATAAAGTCTACCACCCAAGTCTGGTCATTGATTATGGCGGGAACACCGTGGCAATGTGGTCAAGAAACAATGGAGCGTACTCGCCGGGGATAAATCAGCCAGCAGGAGAAGCTGGATACTTACAGAACACATTGGTTCCATACCAGATTGTTCTCGACGAGACAGGCGATATCGATTATGTGAACTATCGTTATGTCCGATATGCACACAACCCGGGTGCTGCGTATCCCTCGCGGCCGATTCTAGGCTCTGAGAGAGTAGCAGTATATTCACATAATAGTGACTTAGAAATAGTCAATGATGCCAGCCGCGAGCAGAGAGCCCTTGTCGTGAATATCACTCTCGACAGGACTGGCCTAGATGTTGATACAGTGGCCAAGGTCAATGCGGTTATTGACCGAGTTCGAAATCGGCTTGCTGCATTGCTGTCCGCAGAGGCGGATGTCCCAACCACCGCTCGCCTCAATGCGATAGTACTCTTCGACGAGGCGCTCACGGACCAACTTGGAGTAACTGCGGCAAGTGTTATTCCTACTGTGTACTCAACAGTAAGAAACAATCTACAAATAACTTACGAAGACGCTTCCGCGGAAGACCATTTTGAAACTGCAATCCACGACGCGCTTCCTGTGGGCGCGAGCGTTCGTGCCAGAATACTACCACTCCCGGGGTCGGATGTGGACGTATCAAGTATCGTTATACCGATGCCGATCTATGCCAAGTGGACTGGCTACGTTCCGGAGCCCATCTTGATACGAATTAAGAAGTCGGCGAATTGGGACTATGATGCTCAGAACGGTATTAGAACTTCTGCGTATGATTTTGAAGCAGTATTGCAGCATGAATTATTGCATGCGATGGGATTTGTCTCGGAAGCAGACAGAGAAAAAGGACCGTACAACGTTATGTCGATACTCGATCTCTTTAGATTCACCACCGCAAATGGCCCCAACATCACGAGCGGAGAAATGCTTGATGCGCGCCGACCCATACTTCCTGTATCCGGTGCAATAATAATCACGGACACTCCGGGCGGTTCACCGAACACTACGGAGATGTCAAGTGGGACAGTTGCGCCCGGCGACGGATTTCAGTCGAGCCATTGGAAGAATAGGAGCAACTCGAGCATAATTGGCCTCATGGATCCAGCTCAAGGAACAGGCAAGTTGGGCGTGATTGGCTCTCGCTACCTTGCAGAAACCGATGTCCGCGCAATTGATTTGATCGGATGGGACATTCCGATGGCAGATTGGAAGGATCTTGTGTATGTGCCACAGGACATTCAGCTTGCCTCCCCAGGCAACGGTGAAACGGATGTTTCGCTCACGCCGACGCTGACGTGGACAAACCCGAACACGCAATCCGATCTCTTGCTGGTGTCCGTCTATATCCGCGAGGGCGTCGGTGATGATGCGGAGGAAGTCTTCTCAGCGTTTGGTGTGGATGCCGACTCCATCGAGATTCCAAGTGACGTTCTCTCTGGCTCGACGCTGTATGAATGGGCCGTGGTCGGCGAAGGGCCGTATGGGGGTTCCGAGGCGGGCTGGCGTACCTTCACCACCGCATCCGCCTGCACAGCCGACTACAACGGTGACACCGAGGCGGACATCCTCGACTTCCTCGACTTCATCGACGACTTCGCTCTCTGCGAAAACCAGCCCGCGCCGTGCGGCTCGGTCGGCGACGCGGACTTCAACGGCGACACCATCGTTGACATCCTGGACTTCCTCGATTTTCTTGATGCCCTCGGCACGGGGTGCTGAGTGCAAAGCGGCGCTGCAAAGGCGGCTGGAGAAAATCTGACAGATTGTTTCTTTGCTCCAAGCTGAGTCGTCTCGCACTCTGCGTAGCAGCATGTGGAGGCACATCCGCAGCCGTTCTGTGGACGCTCGCCAAACTTCGCAGGAGCGATCCGATGAACCGCACCAATTCAACCATTCCACGCATCTCTTTTGCAACAGCCGCCGGCGCAATTGGCTTGGTCACCCTCTCCTCTTTCGCCGACCCGCTCCCTCTCTCCCTCATCGCAGCCAGCAAGCAGCAGGCCCCCGGGTACAACACCGGCATCACCTTCACACACTTTGATCAGCCCCGTATCAGTCTCCACGCCAGCCAGCCCGTTCTGACATTCTGGGCACGCATCGCCGGACCCGGCATCGACGCCACCAACGACGCGGTCATCTTCGGCAACCGTGGCGGCTCGCTCGCCCCCCTCCACTCCACCGGCTCCGTCGCCCCCTGGTACACCGCCACAACGTTCAATGCTCTCTCCCAGCTCGCCGCCAACTCCAGCGGCCAGATCGCCCTCGGCGCCGTCGTCACCGACACCGGCCTGCCGCCCAACTCCTCGCTCGAAGCCAAGAACGCGGGCGTCTTCGTCGAATCCTCGCCCGGCACGCTCCTGCCCCTCGCTCGCGAGAGCGAACCCACCGTTCCCTTCCCCTCGATCATCTGGAACAACATGTCCGCTCCGTTCATCACCGACGGCGGCACGGTCTCCTTCTGGTCCGGCACGCCCGGCATCATCTGGTCCGCGAGCGTGGGGGGTGGGGGAGGCGCATCCTCACCCGAGCCGCGATTCATCCCCGGCCTCGCACTGCCCGGTCTTGAGCCCGCTGAAACCATCAATCACCTGGCGCCGCACACGCTCGGCCCCGCGGGCGACATCGCCTTCCACACCCAGGTCATCGAGGTCGACCCGCGTTTCCCGACCCGCGCCGGGCTTTGGATCGACCGCGCCGGCAACACAGCCGCCCTCGCCCTCGGCGGCACACCCGCGCCCGACGGCGTGTCCGTCTACCTTCGTCCCGCCTCGAGTGCCGCCATGAACATCCACGGCGACGCCGCGTTCCACGCGCTTCTGGATGCCGCGGGCGTCAATCGCCAGGCGCTGATCTTCGACTCCGCATCATCTCAGTCCATCATCGCTCGCCAGGGCGACCCATGCCCCGCGCTCCCCGGCGATGTCACCTTCAGCACGCTCTCGATACTCCCCGCCATCAACGCCTGCGGCAGCGTCGCCTTCCACGCCACACTCGCCGGCACTTCCACCAACTCAACGAACAACGGCGCGATCTTCCTTCAGGCCTCCGACGGCACGCTCACCGCCATGGTCCGCGAAGGCGACCCCATCGCCGATCTCCCGGGCTTCACCATCGCCTCGCTCGCGAACCCGCTCCTGCTCGACTCGGGCACGGTCGTCGTCCTCGCCCACGCCGTGAACGCCTCACTGGCAAACTCGGGCCGCCAGGCTCTGCTGGCCGTCACACCCACCGGCGACGTCCGGCTCATCACCTCCGTCGGTCAGACCATCGACATCGCCCCGGGCGACACCCGCACCATCCAGTCCATCCTCTGGTCCACCGACCCCGTCGGCTCGGGCCACGCTCAAGCCGACTCCGGCGGCCAGGTCGCCCTCGTCCTGCACCTCTCCGGCGACACCCACGCCCTCGTCACCACCGTCGTCCCCTCACCCGTCGATCTCAACGCCGACGGCCAGATCGACATCCTTGACTTCCTCGACTTCCTCGACGCCTTCTCCCAGTGCGAGAACCAGCCCGCCGATTGTGCCCCTCTCGACATCGATCTGGACTCCAGCGGCACGATCGGCATCCTCGACTTCCTCCGATTCTTCCAACTTTTCGGGGGCGGCTGCTGATCTCCGATCACGCAAGTCCCAAGTGCTTGTCCTTATTGTGCTTGCGCCGTGATGCGCCCTCGATCTGCACGCCCGCTTGACTTCCGCCACTGACAGACAGTTGTCAGTGACGACGCTCTCCACACTGCTGCTCGCTTTGACGAGCCGCCGATGTGGTTGTATCGTCTTCACCAGTCAGGCCCGCGTCCGACGCCGCCCCTGATCGACGAATCCGGATCGTGTTGATCCAGATCGTGCCCCGCGTCGGGACCCGTCGCGCCCGCACCCCTCACCCGCCCGGCAGATCCAAAGAGCCAAGACCTTTCGGTCACTCCTCTTCCGCGATCTGACGCTCGGTCCAGGGACACAAGCGGCCCCGCACGGCAGCAAAGGAGCGTGCCGCATGGCTCGCAGTTCGTCTACGTCCGCGCAGATTGAGTCCAAGTCTGAAAGCAAGTCCGAGTCCAAGAGCAAGTCCGCCAAAGGCGACGCTCAAAACGCCCACTCAAAGCCCAAGGGACCCGAGCCGATCACGGTCGACCGTGAGAAGGCCGCCGCTCTCGATCGCGCCCTCCAGCAGATCGACCGCAACTTCGGCAAGGGCTCCATCATGCGCCTCGATGAAGAGGCCTACCTCAACATCCCAGGCATCTCCACCGGCGCACTCTCCCTCGACCTGGCGCTCGGTGGCAAGGGCATCCCCCGCGGCCGCATCGTCGAGATCTTCGGCCCGGAATCATCCGGTAAGACCACGCTCGCCCTCACCGTCGCCGCCAACGCGCAGAAGAAGGGCGGTGTCGCCGCCTTCATCGACGCCGAGCACGCCCTCGACCCCTCCTGGGCCCGCAAGATCGGCGTCAACATCGACAACCTCCTCGTCTCCCAGCCCGACACCGGCGAGCAGGCCCTGGAGATCTGCGAACTCCTCGTCCGTTCCAACGCCGTCGATGTGATCGTCGTCGACTCCGTCGCCGCGCTCATCCCCAAGGCCGAGATCGAGGGCGAGATGGGCGACAGCCACGTCGGCCTCCAGGCCCGCCTCATGTCGCAGGCAATGCGCAAGCTCACCGGCGTGATCGCACGCTCCAACTGCACCGTCATCTTCATC
>CAZPPG010000133.1:0-6511 GCA_964588385.1 uncultured Phycisphaeraceae bacterium | reverse complement strand
GAACGTTCCCAGCGAGCACGTCTGGATCGGCCTGCAGTTCACCGACGGGTACGCCTTCCCGCTCTTCGGCGACAGCGTGCAGAGCGCAATCGGCGACAGCGACAACGTCGTCGGCTGGAATGGCGACGGCGTGGGCTTCCCCACGGGTCTGTATGTCATTGACGGCGGGGACACGTGGGCGGACCTGAGCCTGGCCGCGGGAATCCCGGCACCTGGGGCCTTGGGCGTGCTCGGCCTGGCGCCGCTCGTCGCGCTCCGCCGCCGACGCTGAGCGCCCGCGGCAATGCGCGTCCTGCACCGCGGGGTTCCGCGGAGCGCGATCGACGCGTGCCCCGCGGCTACCCTCCGCCCATGCCGAGCGCCAAGCTCTCCTACGCCTCCGCCGGCGTGAACCTCGCCGAGAAGGACGCCTTCACCGACTCGATCGGCTCGCTCATGCGCCGCACCTTCGGCCCGCGCGTGATCCAGAACCCCGGCGGCTTCGCGGGGCTCTTCCGGCTCGACTACAAGAGCAAGCTCTTCGCCCGCAACTACCGCGAGCCGGTTCTGGTGGCCTGCGCCGACGGCGTCGGAACCAAGCTCAAGCTCGCCGCGCAGTTGGGCATCTACGACACCATCGGGATCGACCTGGTCGCCATGAACGTCAACGACCTCGTCGTGCAGGGCGCCGAGCCGCTCTTCTTCCTCGACTACATCGCGACGCCCAGGGTGAACAAGGCGATGCTCACCGACCTGGTCCGCGGCATGGCCGAGGGCTGCAAGCAGGCCGGCTGCGCGCTCCTGGGCGGCGAGACCGCCGAGATGCCCGACGTGTATGCGCCGGGCGACTTCGACCTCGCCGGTTTCTGCGTCGGCGTCGTCGAACTCAAGCGCGCGATCAAGCCCTCGTGGGTCCGCCCGGGCGACATCGTGCTCGGCCTGGCCTCCAGCGGCATCCACTCCAACGGCTACTCGCTCGTCCGCAAGATCGTCGAGCAGGCCGCCCTCGACTTGAACCGCGTCTACGAGGACGCGCTGCCTCTGCCTCACTCTCCCCGAGGGAGAGTCGCCGCGCCCCGCGGCGGTGAGGGCTTGGTGTCCTCCTCCTCTACTGACGCTCGTTCCATCCCCAACGGCGCTCCCGCGCGCAAGCCGTCCAAGAAGCACTCCGCTTCCCGTCCTCCACGTCCGACATCCGACATCCGACATCTGACAACCCTCGGCCGCCTCCTCCTCACCCCGACCCGCATCTACTCCTCCAGCGTCACGCGCGTCCTCCGCTCCTACCGGGTCAAGAACATCATCACCGGCATGGCCCACATCACCGGCAGCGGCCTCCGCGAAAACCTCGTCCGCGCGATCCCGCCCACCTGCGACGCCGTGATCGGTCGGTCCTCGTGGGAAACCCCGCCGATCTTCCCCTTCCTCCAGAAGCACGGCAACGTCCCGGACGACGAGATGGAGCGCGTCTTCAACCTCGGCCTGGGGTTCTGCGTGATCGTGAAGCCGGCGTTCGCCGAGTCGGTGAAGGAACGGTTCGAGAAGCAGGGAGAGAGGGTGTGGGAGGTGGGGGAAGTGGTGAAGGGTAAGGGCGTGGTCCGCTACGCCGACTGACCGTCCTTGCGCGTGACGCAATTGATTGATTCGAGGACGCCACACGGTGATTCGCGGGCGCGATCGCAAGGCGGGTGGCCCGTGTTGGGTGCCATCGGTCGCCGCGTCTACTCGTTCTTTGTTTCTACTCCCTCTCCCGCGGCGCACCGATGCTACGGGTTCTACTCGTTCTTCTCGGCTCTCGCTCCCAGGGATCGGGGCAAGCAGCACGCTCAGTGCACCCTCGCCCACATTCCCTAACACCGCCTCCGCATCGACTCCCGCGACCTCTCATGCACCGCTGGAGACTCAAGCCCCCCGGCCTTCGCGCGCGCCCAGTTCTTCGCGATGGACTCTGACGGGTAGCCCGTGTTGGGTGCCATCGAGCCACCCCGCCGGCTCTGCCGCGACATGGGATTGCCCAGCGCAATAAGCCCTTTCGCTGCTACTTCCCTTCCACGAAGTCCTGGCGCGCGGCATTCCATCGCAATCCCCCGCTCGCAACCGTCGCCGTCCTCCAGTCATCATCCGAAACGATTTCCATGCCTGGCGCACCAGTCGCCCGTATCGCTTGGACGCGCACAAGCTCCTCAACATGATTCCTCTGCCAGGCGGGATTGAATCGCGGGTCAAGATCAGCAACCGCAACCGCGATCACCCCCGTTCCCGCCGCGACCGGATCGTTCCCCGGAGCCATCGGCCTCTTCCGGAACACTCCGTTCGCGCGGCAATACCGCACGTAGCTCATCGCATCCTCTGGCACTCCACCAAGCCGGTACCCACCGTTGATCAAGAACGGTACATCATCCCCGAGCGCCAGCGGAAACAACGCTTCCGAGACCGTTCCTCGCATAACGGAAATGCTTGGCGCTCCCAGCATGGGCGGTCGCAACGCCGCACCTTTATCCGGGGCCTCCCACAACAGCCGCGCCAACAGGATCACGCGCTCCGAATCAAGTTGATGCCACACCAAATCCGGATGCGCCAAGCACAGCCTCACGTACTCCTGCAGCGCCGACACCGCCTTTGCCTCCCCCATCATGTGCAGAAAGTTCACCGCCCGAATCAGATTCACCGGATCAAATGCAGTCAGGAACCCCGGCGATCTGTGAATCACTCGTACGGCCTCATAAAGAGTCGGATCAATCTCCTTCCGCAAGTCCTCAATCCCGACAACGCTCAACTTCACCGGCACCCCGGCCGGCGGCGGCCCCACGTTCGTCGGTTCCGCGGCCTCCCGAACGATCCACCAGTCTTCATCCAGCTGCAGCGCACTGCCGCTCCACGAAGCCCGATACACCGAACCACCAACACTCTGAATCTCCCCACAAACGTGCCTGGGTCGGGCCATCGACCGAATGGCCGCCCTGAACGCAGAATCACTCAACCCTTGGAAGTCCATGATCTTCGCCTGCCACTTCTCAGGAGGCTTCGCCCGATCGTCCTGGCCGCGGCAGATCGACGCGATCATCCCCAGAGCAAGCGCTATTAGAAGTCTCATGAGTCCTCCCGGTCTTGCTCGTTGGCGGGTGGCTCCTCTATTGGTGCCATCGATCGCCGCCCCTGCTCGTTCCTTATCCGACCCCGCTCTCGCTGGGCGCACCGGTTCTACATGCTGTACTCGTGCTTCTCGGCTCTTGTTCCCGGGTTTGCGTCAAGCGGCACGTTCAGCGCCACCCAGTCCACACCCCCTAGCACCTCGTCCTCATCGACCCCCGCGACCTCTCATGCGCGCTCGGCGACTCAAACCCCCCGGCCTTCGCCCGCGCCCACGTCTTCTCGATCGACTCCGCGGCATTCGGCGTCTTGCACTCCGTATCCCCGTGATCCACCTCGACCGTCCCGATCCGCTTGGCCGCCGCGCTCGCCGCCTTGCGCAGCGCCGCGTTGCGGCACCCGATCGCAATGACCGCCCCGTTCATGGCGTACTTGTGCGTGTTGGGCGCGCCGGCAATTGTCTTCTCGATCTGCGCCAGCCGCTCCAGGAACCACGAATCCGGAACCCCTTCATCGATCATCGCGAGCGCCCCGACCAGCGTCCACCCCGTGAACCCGGTCTGCTCGTCCTTGGACGCGAACCACTTCTCAGCCTTCTTGCGCCCGTGCGGGCCCTCCGCGGCCAGGTGAGCGACGTAACCGCCGCACATCCGCGCCGTCCACGTCCCGGCCCAGCGGTCCAGCTCCTTCGACGAAATCGCCGCCGGGTCGGCGATCTTCACCGCCAGGTTCCGCGCATCGAAGTTCCCCGTGCTCCACAGGGCCTCGGCCAGTTCCTGATCGACCTTGATCTTCTTGTACAGGGTCTTCAGCGTGGCGAAACTCACGCCGAACATCGGCTCGGGCGCCCCGTGCCGCGCATAGGTCTTCCGTGTCTGCGCCGAACCGGCCTTCTCGAGCGCCTTCATCGTGTCCTGAAGGGTCAGCGGCGAAGCCGGAGCCCGCGAAGAATTCTTTGCGGCGGTCCTGGTCTTGGGCATGAACGTTCGCCTTGAAAACAGGTCTTGCAGGCCGGACCGATGATAGGAAACTTCGATGCGCGGCCGCCGACCGCGGTCCCCGCTCCGCGGCCCCAGCCTACTTCACCTTCTCCGCCAGCCGCGCCACCTGCATCTCCACCCTCTTGATCTCCCTCGTGTGCGTGTTGCGGTTCAACTCCATCAGGTACCACAGCTTCAGCATCGCGACCGCCATGCACGCGGCCAGGAAGATGCTGGCGTGCATGATCCAGCCCCGCGTGTCCTGGGCCCGGAAGAACGCCACCGCCGCCCACGCCGCGACGCCCGTCCAGAACAGCGTGGCGACCCAGGAGATCACGACCCACACGCGCATGCGGCTCCGGAACGTCGCGGTTACCTGTTGGATCATCCCCTCATCGCCCGCGCTCTTGAGCGCGGCATCGTCGGCCTTGAGGGCATCGTGGATGTCGTCATCGAACGAATTCATGCTGTGTTCCTTTCAAGAACGGCGTTGAGCTGATCCCTGAGCCGGGCCCTGGCCTCGTGCAGCCGCGATTTGACCGTGCCGGCGGGCACGCCGAGCGCGCCCGCGATCACCGCGACCGGGAGCCCTTCGCCGTAGTACAGGCTAACCGCGGCGCGGAGGTCGGCCGGGAGCGTCCGGCACGCCGCGCGGATCTGCGCGCGGCGTTCGCCCTGCCCACTCCCGCTTGTAGGGTCGTCCGGTGCGCCGCGCGGTTCACGATTCTGGAGGGTCCGTGCCAGTTTCCGGTCCTGGCTTTTCCGCCGGACCCAGTCGACCGCCTTGTGTGTGACGATGCTGAGCATCCACCCGTACGCCCCGGCGGGGTCGCGCAGATGCCGCATCCCGCCGACGAGGGCCAGGCACGATTCCTGGCACACATCGTCCACGGCCGCGGCGTCGCCGGTCACGCGGCCGGCGTGCCGGCGCATGACCGGGAGCCAGCGGCGCAGAAGCGACTCGAACGCCGCGGAGTCTCCCGCCTGCGCCCCGAGGACGAGCATCTCGTCCTGGATGGTGTCGGTCGGGCGAGGCATGCTTTGTTACAGTCGGGCCGGGACCGGCCGGGTTCGGAATTCCGGGTCGCTGGGAGGCGGCCGGCTCGGCATTGGCGCATCGCGATCTTCGGTGAAGGCCGTGGGCGCTCCAGAGCCCTGCGATGCATTGGCGAGTTCACGAAGAGGCACGACGAGCCAAAGCATGAACGAAGATTCATGACTGGCTCACGATGGATGCAAGTGCGCGAACGATACTCCAGCACCCTCGAATCGAGGGAAGCGGGCGGCAGGATTGCACGCCCGTAAGGCCGTCGCGTCTACCCCCTACGCGGCGGTTTTTTTTGCGCTGAACCGCCGCGTTTCTAGGCCGGGCTGGGCATCGCTCCCGGCGGCACATCGGGCTCGGGTCGCTGCTCGGACGGAGCGTCGTCGCGCGCCTTGCGCCTCGCCTCGGCGCGGAGGAGGTCGCCGACGGTGGGCTTGATCAGTTCCTGTCCGGCCATGAGACGGTGCACGTCGTCCCCCGAGAGCGTTTCGTGCTTGAGGAGCGCCTCGGCGACGGCGGCGACCTTGTCCCAGTTGGCGTCGAGCAGCGCGCGGGCCTCGACGTACGCCTCGTCCACCAGCCGGCGCACTTCCTCGTCGATGATGTGCGCGGTCTCGGGGGAGTAGTCCTTCTCGGGGAGGAACATCTCGCGCGAGTCCTCGCCGGTGTAGCGGATGAAGCCGAGCTTGGGGCTCATGCCCCACTCGAGGATCATGGTCCGGGCCATGCGCGTGACCTGCGCGATGTCCATGGCAGCGCCCGAGGAGATGTCGCCCATCGCCCGCTCCTCGGCGATCCGTCCGCCGCAGAGCACGCGCATGGTGGCGTTCAGCCACTTGAGGCCGTAGCCCATGCGGTCCTTCTCGGGGAGGCTGAAGGTCGCGCCGCCGGTGCCGCCCCGCGGGATGATCGTGACCTTGTGCAGCGGGTCGGCGGCGTCTTTGAGGAGCGCCTGGAGCACAGCGTGCCCGGCCTCGTGGTACGCGACCAGCCGGTTCTCGTCCTTCTCGCGCACGCGGCTCTTCTTGCTGCGGCCGAACTTGACCTTGTCGCGGGCCTCCTCCATGTCCTCCTGCTCGACGAAGTCCTTGTTGGCCATCGTCGCCATGATCGCCGCCTCGTTGATGATCGCGGCGAGGTCGGCGCCACTGAACATGGGCGTGCCGCGGGCGATGCGCTCGAGGTCGATGTCGGGCCCGAGCTTCACCTTCTTGGCGTGGACCTTCAGGATCTCGAGCCGGCCCTTGAGGTCCGGGAGGGGCACCACGATCTGGCGGTCGAAGCGGCCGGGGCGGATGAGCGCGGGGTCGAGCACGTCCTGCCGGTTGGTGGCGGCGATGACGATCACGCCGTCGCTGGTGGCGAAGCCGTCCATCTCGACGAGGATGGCGTTGAGCGTCTGCTCGCGCTCGTCGTG
>CAZPPG010000132.1:0-6519 GCA_964588385.1 uncultured Phycisphaeraceae bacterium | reverse complement strand
AGCGCGTAGTCTTTTCCATGTGGTCTGATTCGCTTCCCGAGGGCTGGCACTGGTCGAGTCTGTGGTATAGCTACATCCGCTGTCCCACTTGCCCTGGTATCCGAAGGTACGAGGAGAGCTGCCCGGCCTGCGGCAAGCCCATGCCGGCTCCGCAACCGAAAACGATCTTGCTTCCGGATGGCAAACCACGGCCACTTGCGGAGGTCTACGCAGGTGGCGAAGGTGGGTACGAAGACTACGCGTACCTCGACATCATTGAGCAGGAGTGGAAGCGGGACGTCTCGTCCGGACCCGACTTTTCAGCGATCGCCGCTAGCCACCGCCCATCGCAGCGTACCGTGCTCGCCATCGTGTTTTGGGCATACTTTGAGACGCGTATCGAGCGCCTCTTGCGGTCGGCGATGCGTGATCTCCCCGAGAGAGTGACCGCTGACCTGCTTCAGCGTTACGGGTCCATCGGCGCTCGGCTGGACCGCCTCTACCGTCTTCTTTTCTCGTGCACGTACTGGAACGATCTCGAGACACTCGGTTTTGGCAAGATTGCCGAACTGCTCAAGCGGCTCCAGAAACGACGGAATCAGTTCGCACACGGCCGGCCCGAGGCGCTCGACGACACCCTCATCTATGATCTGGTCGAGTCGCTGAAAGATGAGCACGAAAGCTGGATCGCCGTTTTCAATCTCCGAGCCGCGGCGGTCGCTCCGCTCGCCCAACCGTGAGGGCACGGGTAGTCCCATAGCGACAATCTAGTTGTTCGACAGAAGCTCGGCGAAGCTACCGAAGCCGGGCATCCGGAACCGGTGGAGCGTCTCAAGGTCTCCCTTGATCGCGTCGGCCTGCCGCACGGTCAGTGTTCCGCAAGCGATAGCGTCGAGAAGCAGGTCCTTCGTGGTCACGACGGGCAGGTCGGGCGAAAGCCCCCTCGCGCGACGCTGCGCCACCCGGTCATCAAGGCCAACGGCCGTTCCACGGTAAAACGCCGCGGCGATGGCCGCCGCCTCGCCATAGCCAAGATTCAGACTCACCAGCCTATTGAAGATCGCGAGCTCCGCACCCTCGACACGCGTCTGCTGCAGCGAACCATTTTCCTGAGCCGCCGCGAATCGGGTACGTTGTTCCGGGTAGTGATGCGATATCTCGTGGTCGACATGCGGGGTCACATAGAAGACCTGCATGGGCAGTTCCGCGAGTACATCCATCCGGTCAACGGCGAGGAAGTTCACAAGCACGCTCGAATCGAGCAGACAATGTCTGTCTGGAAGGCTTTGCATGCCGCGAGGTCCTTGCGACGGTCACCGAGTTTGCGCGATCTGAAGAATCGTGTGGCCCTGAACGCCGATGAGCGAGGAAAGCTCAAGAACTCTTCCTCGTGAAATGATCTCCCGCTGATACGCCTCCAAAATGAGAGGCAACATCTGAGCGATGATGTGATTCTTGAACTTCCGGCGAAGCATGGTTTCGCGGTCTTGTCCTGCGGGCTGGTCGCCACGGGCAAGCCGCATGAAAAGCCTGGCCGCTTCTTCTCTGTCCTTGAGGTCGTTGAGTTCGTTCTGATTGATGAAGCTCAGTGATTTCAGTCGGAAGCACGCAACCTGGTAGCTCGCGTCAAAGTGGAGAGCGAGCCGCGCCACGTCCTTTGCGCCCAGCCGTTGCGAAGCGGCCGTCGTCCGCCGCTCGATGTCCGTGCTCCCTTCGTTGGCGACGTCGTACATGCTGAACAGGTGCTTGCTCGGCTTGCCCTTATCATCTCGTTCAAGGGCAAGCTCCACGCCTCGCTTGGGCATGAGGAAGGCCGCGGCAAATGCGTTCGCTCTCGCCTCTATCAAGTTGGTCGAGTTGTCCTTCGCCGTGTACGTGACCTTGAGCTTTCGGTCAAAGAGCGCGTGGGCGTACTCATGCGCGTACGAGAAACGCTGACGGCATGGGTGATGGTCGTGATTGATCACGATCACCATGCCCGTCGTCTGATGACGGAAAAAGAGGCCCGAAACATCACCTGGGAGATGGTCACTCGCGGCCCAGATATCCTGCCTCGCGATGAGTTCATGGATATCGGCGATCGGCGCTTCGCCAAGATCAAGGCGTTTGCGCTCCTGTTCGGCAGCCGTGTTGCCCTGCTCTACCGCATCGCCCATGTTGCGAGGTTGCGGCCATTCGTAGGCCGGCGGCCCGTCGTGATTCTTGAGACCAAGCTCGCGCTTGAGCGACGCGCCCGCTCGACACACATCGATCAGGGCGCCGACGGACTTCGCGGTCTCTGCATCGCCCTGGACTGGAGGTGCCATGCGAGCAAGCACCGTCATCGCATCATCGACGGCGGCGTCCGGCTCGGTTTCGAAGAACGAGTCGATTGATCGGTTGTAGAGGCGGGCTAGCCGTACAAGCTCATCGGAACTCACAGCTCGCGCCCCGCTCTCGATCTGGGCGATGGCGGTTCTCAGAATTCCGAGTGCCTCGGCCACCTGCTCTTGGGTCAACTGAGCGTTACTCCTCGCCTCGGCGAGCCTCTTGCCCAAGACCCTTGGGTCGAATGACGCGGTCGTTGGTGAGTGTTCGGTGGGTGCCATGCAGTCCTTGGAGGGGATGGGTGTCTACCGCGAACCACAGGAGATGCCGATTCTCCGGCATCCCTCATCGCTGTCGCGTAGTCTAGAACATTTTCGGCAAAAAATCCACTTCTGTTTGACTTCAAAAGAACAAATCGGTACTATTTTCCGTAGATGTGCTGACGGAAGGCCGACACTCCAAGGATCTCGTTGGTCCTGGGAGGTTGGCCAGGCCCAGGCAGCATTCAAACGGAGTGTATCGCCATGGACATTATTGAAGGTGCGAAGACGATCGAGGACTTCCAGGTGTTCGTCTCGAAGTCGGGGGTTGGCGACGGCCCTCCGGTCCGTGCCCGGGCCACCGACACGTTGGGCGAGGTGCTCGCACGCGCGGGAGTGGCGGGCGAAGAGGGGATGCTGGCGTTCGTCCCCAAGGACGCTCACGGTGAGGAAGATGACGAGCGGGAGGACGAGGAGCACGGGGGCGAGAAGCTCTCGATGACGCTCGCGGCTCTCGGTATCGGCCGCGGCTCCCGCATCGTCTGTTCCTGTTGCCGCCGGGTTGCGGTGACCATCCAGTACCAGCAGGACTCGGTCGAGCACCGCTTCCAGCCGAGCGCTCGCGTTCGCCGGGTGCTGCGATGGGCTCGCCGGCACTGGAAGCTTGAGGGCGAAGATGCCGAGACGCTCAAGCTGCGGCTTTGCGGCTCGGAAGATGACCTGAAGCTGAACACGCGTCTTGCTGAACTCCTTACCCGGGGGAACTGCAGCCTCTGTGTCGAGCTCGTTCCGGGGCCGAAGGTGAACGGATGAGCGACATCACGATCACATCACCGGACGAAGCGGCGTTGCGGGGAGACCTGCAATCTGCCGCATTTCTTATCGGAGAGGCAGAGGGGCGGTGGAAAAACATGGACCCCGAGGTGAGATTTCCCGAGCTCGTGTTCCTGATCGCCGCCGCGGCTCGTCCGAATAGCCCGGCCGCGTTCTACCTGAAGGTGAACTGCGAGGGGTACCCCAGTCGAGCCCCAACCTCAAGACTTTGGGACCACGAGCGGAATGCGCCGCTCGCTCTCGCGCTCCACCCGAAGGGAAGGGGGGATGTAGCCAAGGTATTCCGGATCGACTGGCCGCCTGAGGCACCAGGAAGTTGCCTCTATCACCCGATGGACCGTCGCCCGCTCTCCGACCACGGCGACTGGCCGACGACCTACAAGCGGCAGGCATGGCATGCACGGCGCACGATCGTCGATCTCTTGGAGGCTGTCTATGAACTCCTCAACTCGCGAAACTACACCGGCGTCTGACATCGAGCGCACGCTCAAGGTCCCGATGCTGCTCTGGCGGCGCCTCGTCCTGGACCTCCGAGCGCGGGGGCTGGGTAAGCGGGAAAGCGGAGCGTTCATCCTCGGTGACCGCAAGGGTCGGGTCGATCGCGCTCATGCGTATGTGCCGTATGACACCCTTGATCCGCACGCAATCGAGTCCGGGATTATCCGGTTTTCGAGCAGCGGGTACTCGAAACTCTGGAAAATCTGTCGCGAGTCGAAGCGCCGCGTCGTGGCCGATGTTCACACCCATCCGACCGAGTGGGTGAATCAGAGCGATTCAGACCAGGCCCACCCAATGATTCCCGAAGCGGGGCACCTTGCGATCATTCTCCCGAGATTCGCGCAGATGCGCTGGTGGACCCTTGATGGAGTTGGGCTTCACGAATATCACGGAAGCAGATGCTGGAGCCGTCGGGCCGCACCGGCGCGGGCGAAGCTCGTCTTGCTGTAGGAGATGTCACCATGCGGCCTGAGGCAGATGGCTTTGATCGGGTAGGGAAGTTCCTCGTCGATACACGAGAGATTGATCCACAGCAGGCATTGGCGGTCCTGTCGGCGGTGGACGTGACGGCTTGGGCGGACGAGAGCGTTCGAGGTTCGTCGGCAGACCAAGCATTTCTGCTCACGCTTGCGAATCTCATGCCTCGCGTATTCAAGCGACCGCTGCGCATCCAAGCGGCAAGAGGAGTGCTCGCGGCGCAGCCGCTCGTTCCTTGGCCGGCCAGCTCTTTGGGCGAGGCGCTCAGATCGCTGGGCGCAGAATCTGTCGAAGCGGACGCACCCGCTAATGCGGACGTGTGCCTCGGCGGAGGCGGCCAAGGTCAATTCAGAGTTGCCCATCACGGATGGTGCGTGGACTTGGCTCCGCCAGACTGGCCAAGCCGCCTAGAGCGGGGGCCTTCGCACGCCCTTACTGGTACTGCCGGAGCGGGACTCTACCTCGCGGAGAGGTTCTTCGATGCTTGTGGCGTCCACGCCGCGGCGCTCATGCGGCCGGTGGGGCTATCGCTTTGGCGTCCCGATCTCGCCGTGGATGATCCGAGTGCACGAGGGCCTGCCCTCAACTACTTGCCCGCGGAACTCTGGCTCATGGGCCTCGGGCATCTCGGCCAGGGAGTTCTTTGGGCTTGGTCAATGTTGCCGTACCAAGACCCATCTACGG
Source organism: uncultured Phycisphaeraceae bacterium (assembly GCA_964588385.1). Lineage (GTDB taxonomy): Bacteria > Planctomycetota > Phycisphaerae > Phycisphaerales > UBA1924 > JAHBWV01. The sequence continues at coordinate 1,480 of CAZPPG010000132.1, read as the reverse complement.
CTCAGATTTTGCTTCATGACTTCGATCGCGCGATACCGGCGAACTTCGGTCCGCAAGTGCTCATGATGCAACCCGACGCCGGCCGACGAAAGACTTCGATCGCAGCGCGATTCCTCAATGGCCGCGGGCTTGATCCCGGCGTCGTGGACCGCCGCGTTGACGAACGGATGCGCCGGGATCTCTCCGAACCGGCCCTCTGCATCGCGGCCTTTGATGGCGGAGGGCCACGGTGGCTTCTCGACGATCTAGGCTTCGAAGCGACTGTGGTGGTGGGCGTCGGAGGGAGCGTGTCGAGCTTCGACGATATCGAGGTGCACACGCTCCCGCTTGCAAGCGGTAAGGCAAAGGACATCTGGAAGCCAGGCTCCGGCAGTGTTGACGCCGAGCGGCTCGCGGCGAACAACGCCTTCTATCGGCGTGTTCGCGAAGAGAAGCGATGCGGCGACCTTGAACTCGCGGGGGTGTCTGTGGCCGTGCCGTTCGTCGGCGCCATCACCGGAGCGATTGCCGTAGCGGAGGTCGTACGGATGATCTCCGGTGGTCCGCAGTTTGCGTTCCACGGTCTTGAACTCCGAAGCGGAGAGCCAGGGCGTCACCGAAGCCGCGATGGATTGCTCCGACCGCGTCTCGTCAATGGCTTCCAGCACGCCCGCCCCGACGGTCTAGCAGGCCGTTGAACAATGGCCGTCGTGGCGGGGCTTGAGCATGCTCTGTGTCCGGAGTCGTGCCTCATTCTTCCGGCTTGTTCCGTGCGGCAGGGCGTGTCACGTGGCCATCACGCTCCTCATCCGCACGAGGTTGTACGCCGCGGCGGCCAGATCGAACCACTGCCGGATCTTCTCGCGCCTCACGTGCCTGGCCCTTCTCATCCCCGCCACCGTCTTGGCCCATCCGAAGAACTCCTCCACCAGCTTTCTTCGTCGCTGGCTCTTCCTGAACACCGCGCTGCGTTGCTCGCCGCGGACGAACCATCGGGCCCGGGTCCCGCCGTCGGCCCGCTCACTGGTCGGATCGATCTTCCCGCTCTTGATGGCCACGTGGGCTCGATCCAACGCCTCTCCAGTTCCAAGAGGAACGGCCCCGCGTCGTACCTCTTGTCGGCGCCCAGCGTCGCCGGACATAAGCCGTGCCGCCGCTCCAGATGGTCGAGCATCGCCAGCTTGTTCTCGCGCTCCGCGGTGCCGCACGCCTCGTCCACACGCACGCACATCACCAGCCCGTGCCGGTTCTCGGTGAGCGCATGCCCCGAGTGGCAGAGGAACCCCTATCCCTCGAATTGACTCAGCCGCGCCGTGCAGTAAGATTCCAGTACCATACGAAAGGACGTCCATGAACACGATTACCAAGTCCGATCAGGCAGTCGACCGCATCGTGGGAGAACTTCTGAGGAGGGGCGGTCACCCCACTTCCATTGGCGACGGCTCAAACCTGATGCAGGCGGGTCTTACGAGTCAGGACGGCGTCGAGCTGGCCTGCGACC
>CAZPPG010000131.1:0-6579 GCA_964588385.1 uncultured Phycisphaeraceae bacterium | reverse complement strand
GCGTCACGACGCGCTCGCCCGCGGAGACGCCGGAAAGAACGGGGTAGTACGCGCCGGCTCTGGGGCCAAGCGTGAGCTCCCGCGGCTCGAACAGACCCCGGGCCCTCTCCACGTAAACGATCCGCCGCGTCCCGGAGTCAAGCACGGCCGCCACCGGCACCGCCAGCACGCCACCGGCAGCGCTCGACGCCGACGCGCCCGCTTCCGCCGGAACCTCCTTGAGCTTCATCTTGCACACCGGGCAGCGCCCGGGCTGGTCATAGGTCTTCTCGCCCTCGCACTTCATCGGGCAGGAGTACTTGGTCGCGAGCGACGGCATCCCGCCGGGTGCCGCCTCGTGCGCATGGGCGTCGGCCGCATGCGCCGACGCGTCGCCGTGGGCCTCCACCGGGTCGCCGGGGATCTGCTCCAGCGACATCTCACAGATCGGGCACTCGCCGTCGGCCTCGCTGAGCACCTGCGGGTGCATCGGGCAGGTGTACTTGCCCTCGACGCCCGTCGGCGCGGCCCGGCCCTCGGCCGTCAGCGATGCTTCTATCGACGCGGTCACGAACATCCCCGGCTTGAGCGCGTGGTCCTTGTTGTCGATGTGGACTGGGATGCGCACGGTCCGGGACTGGTCGTTCACAATGGGCTGCACGAACGTGACAACCCCTTCAAAGGTGCGCCCCGGGATCGCTTCCGCCGAAAGCCGCACCCTCTGGCCGTAGCGAATCCAAGGCAGGTCGTACTCATACACCTCCAGGTAGACCCAGACCGAATCGAGGTTGGCGATCCGGTAAAGGATGTCGCCGGCTTTGAATGACGCCTTCTCGACGATCGCCTTCTCGATGACCGTGCCGCTGATCGGCGAGTAGAGCGTCACCCAGTCGGTGGTCTGCTGCTGTTCAACCAGAAGAGCGATCTGCTCATCGGTGAGCCCGAGCAGGCGGAGCCTGGTCTTGGCGACGTTCACCAGCGCCTCGCCCGCGTTGCCCGCCTGCATCGCGATGAGGAGCTCCTGCTGTGCCACCAGGAGCTCGGGGCTGTAGACCTCGGCGAGGTGGTCGCCCTGGCGAATCTCAACGCCCGTGAAGTTGACAAACAACCGCTCCGCGTAGCCGTCCACGCGCGGCGTGATCGTCGCGAGCGAGGACTCGTTGTACTCAATGCGTCCGACCGCCCGCAACTCGCGGGCCAGCGGCCTGGTCTCAATCGCGACCGTCTCCACGCTCGCCATCGCGAGCGCGCGCTCGGAGAGCTGGAGCGTGGGTGCTTCACCAGCCGCGCCCGCCGTCGCCGACGCAGCCGGGATCAACGGCATCTCGCAGATCGGGCAGTCACCCGGCTGATCGAGACGCACCTGCGGGTGCATCGAGCAGGTGTAGGCCTGCTTGGCAGGAGCGGGTGCCGCGCTGGCCGGGGCTCCTTCGGTGGGAGGGGGCCGATGGCCGCCGCCACGCCCCAGCCAGTATCCGCCAGCCGCGGCGAGCACGGCAACGAGAAGGACCGACAAGATGATGGTGCTGCGCTTCATGGACGGACCTCCTTCGGCTCCGCGAGGTCGGGAGTGCTGATGGGCAGGACCGGGGCTCCGTCCGGAGCCGATCCCGAGATGAGGAGTGAAATGGACGCAATCGCCAGTTCCCTCTGGGTCCTGGCCTCGATGGCGCTCAGCTCGAATTCGAGCAAGCGGCGCTGGGCATCGATCACGTCCAGAAACGTCGATCGACCGGTCACATAGCCGGATCGGGCCGCATCCAGCGACTGCTGCGCCTTCGGCAAGAGCGCCGATCCGAACAACGCCTCGTTGCGCCCGCTCTCTCGGTACAAGTAGAGCAGGGAGGCAAGCTCGGCGGCGATGGCGATCTGCTCGGCGGAGAGCCGCGCCTCGGCGGACCGCTTGTCCGCCTGCGCCGCAGCAATCTCAGCCTCGATCTTGTCGCGCCAGATCGGAAGTGTCATGCTGGCCGTCGGACGCCACATGATGGGATTCGCCTTCACATCGGCCTCGATGCCGACCGTGAAATCGGGCACCCGGCTGGTTCGGGCCAGATCGAGCATGGCCTCGCCGCGACGCACATCGGCCTGCATCTGCCGCAGCACCGGGTTGCGATTCGCCGCGATCTCCAGCACCGCGTCCGCGGACGGGGGCGACGCTCCGACTTCAAACGTGCCTGGGACGGGCACCGAGACATCGGCGGGTGAGTGACCGAGTGCGGCCCGGAACTCGGCCTCCAGCACGCCCCGCGAGTCCTCCAGGTTGGCGATCTGGTTGGAGAGCTGCTCGCGCTCGATCTGGGCACGCAAAACGTCCTGGATCGTTCCGCGTCCGGCGCCGACCTGCTGCTGCGCCTGCGACTCGACGTCGCCGAGCAGGGCGAGCGCCTCGCGCTGCACCCGGATCGTGTCCTCAAGAAAGTGAAGCCGGATGTACGCCGACTTGGTGGCGTACGCAGCCTGGAGCACTTGGCTCTCAAAGCCGAAGTATCCCACCCGCGCCTCCGCCGCCGCCACATCACCGGCCGCTCGGAGCTTGCCGGGTCCCGGCAGCTCGAGCATGAGGCCGGGCATGACCGCATCGAGCACGTCGGTGATGTCGGCCTCGAAAGTCAGACGCGGGTCGGGCAGCGACCGCGCGGGCGTGATGCGCTCGACGGACGCCGCCCACGCGTAGTACGCGGCCTCAACACGGGGGCTGTTGAGCATCGCGTATCGCAAGTAGTCCGCCAGCGGCGACTCCGTGCCGAGCGAAGGCAGCGCCGGCTTCGCGTCTCGGGGTCGGTAGGCAGACCGGACGCTCTCAAGGTTCGCCCGCGCCTCTCGTTCGGTGGTGGTGGGGGCGCCGGCACAGCCCGCGAGCAGTGCGGCGAGTGCGACACATGCGCGAAGGAACATGTTGAACCTCCATCAGTCAAGGAATGAGCACTGGGCGTGCAAACGCGAAGAGGGAGCTCAGAGGTGCGCGCGAGAGCCGTCCGGCGCAATCGCCCCTGGAGAAGCGTCGCACGCCGCTCCGGGGCAAAGTCCGGACCCGTTCTGCTACACGATGAGCGCGCAGTGCATGCGCACCAGCGAAGTCAGAGGTCGGTAAACCGCAGGAGGAAACTGTTCATGCCCGCGGACCGGGTCCAGAGGCCGGAGTTCGGGCCGTGGGGCCCACTCGAAAGCCACTGCAACAACCTGGGCAGGGAGCTCCAGGGCAGACTTCTCGACTGAGAGCATCTTCCCGCCGCTCTTGTCGCATGAGCAGTCCCGCGGCTGATCTGACGGGTCGTTCTCGGGCCCCGGGTCGGAAGCCCCGCTCTTGGTCGCCGACTTGCCGTGGCAGCACCCTTGGGCGCGGGAACCGTGGTCCTTCGCCGGACTCGGGGAAGCGCGCACAAGCCCATCTTCCAAGAAGAATGCCGCATGGCACCCCATCTCCCCGGCGAGCAGCATGCGGAAGTTGCAGCAGCACAACGGAATCGCCACCACCAAGAGGATGACGATGAAACTCCGGAACTGGGCGCGGTAGGCAGACATACTCTGGGGGAGTATACGTCGCGCGGGTGGATGCGTCAACTGGCCTTGACCGGGATCGGGGTCGTGGTTCGGCAAACCTACACGGCTCTCGAGTCAGGACCCAAGTCCAAGACTTCAACCGCCAACCTCCCTGTCATCCCGGACGAGGCCGCCACCCCCGAGCAGTGTGAGTCCCGACATCTATCTTCGGACGCTTCCGGTGTCGTAGCGGATGGGACGAATGACGCGACTCTTCAGGACGCTCGCTTGATGCGGTCTACCGCCGGGGAACAGGCACCTCACCCTCCGCAAGCTGATCGACGGAGCCTCACCCCCTCCACATCACCTTCCACGTCGGATGGTCATCGTCGTTCAGAAGTCGCATCATCCGCTCTTCGCGTGTCTCTTTGCGCCCAGTAGCGCCGTAGGTCGGGTACCGCTGTATCAGGGCGCGATGATCTGGCAGCTCGACGCTGCCGTGTCCGACTATCGCGCTGGTGCCAGTCACGGCACGCGATGGACTGCCCGAGCGTCGTACGAACCGTTCCTGCCGGAACCACAGTTCGTGATCGGTTCATGGCGCGGCGGCAGTCGTTCAGGCCGCCACAGGATTGGCTTCCGCGCGGTTCAGAACGCCACTAATCAACGTACCCTGATCGCCACTATGCTGCCCAACGCGCTCACTGGGCATTCGATGGCGATGTTCTCGGGGACTGACGCGAGCAGAGCCGCGGTGCTGACTGCGATACTCACGTCGTTTGTTGCCGACAGTGAGCTGCGCCCGCGCATGAGCCAAGCCAACCTCAGTTCGTTCGTTGTTGACGAAGTTGCCGTGCCCGCCACCAACCGACTGTCAACAGCCTGCGCTCACCGGTTCGCAGACATCACGCTCCGACTGTGTGGCCCTGTTGCACCCTTCTCAAGTGCCTGGATGGCGGTACGAGGGTCCGACCCGCAGGCCCATCGGAGTTTTAATGTCGCTGCCTCGCCCCACGAACGGCTCCGCCTGCGCTGCATCCTCGATGCCGCTGTTGCCGCGCTCTACGAGCTGGACCTGGACGAACTGAAGTGGATCCTCAAGGAATGCGACCACCCTGTAGCCGACGCCACCAACAAAGTCTTCGCCCGCCGCCTCGACCCCAAGGGGTTCTGGCGCGTGGACAAGCACGACCCCCCTGAGCAGCGGCACACTGTACTGACCCTCGCCGCCTTCGCCGACCTCCAATCCCTCATCGCGGCTGTGACGGCCGCGGGCGGCACGCGCGACGACGCCATCGCCGCCTTCTGCGGCCAAGCGACAAGTCCCTCGCCACGCGTCAATGGCCTCATTGGCTCGATTGACGCATCAGAGGGTTGGATGCTCCCCGAGAGCTTCCGTCTCGCGGACCTCGGCCTCGGCCACGACGACCGTGCCGAGCAGCCCCAGCCTGTAGCAGCAACGCTCGGACCTCGGTTCTACGACTGGCAACTTTCACAAGACGCCGCCGAGAGCTGGCGTGAGTGCGCCCTGCATGCCCGCAACCTGCTCGGTGCCGAAGGCTTCGAACGCCTGAAGGCAGAGTTGGAGGGTCGTGAGCCGCCGAGCGATCACTTGAACCCACCCGGGCGAGATACTGACGGGAAGGGGGTTGAAAGACAACGCAAGAAAGGGGATACTGGCGGGCTCTTTGAATAGCTGCTGCTCGTTGCTGGCTGCTTTGAACCAATGCTGGGAGGCGACATGTCGGAAGATCAGACGAGAACGCTCTCGCACGCGGAGGTCGCGACGCTGCGCGAGCAGGTCGCACGCGATCGGCAGCTCGCACAAGAGGTGCGCGAGCATGCTCGAACGGAGTTGAGCCGGGGCAGGATCGAGCTGGTCCCCGACATGACCGGTGCGCCGGGCGTGCACAAGGCCTTCAATGAGGCACAGCGGCAGAAGCTGAGAGGCATGCAGGAGATCGGTGAGGAGCCCTTCTTCGCCAAGGTTGAGACGACGGTGACCGGGCGCAGCGGCCGTAGTGAGCCCACGTGCTTTCTGTTCACCCGAGCCAACGGCGCACCCGGATGGATCACCACAGATGACTGGGTCGTGGTGCCCTGGACTCACCCGCTGAGTTCGGAGATCCGTGGCAAGCCGGTGGGGGAGCGTGTTCAGATTGCGTCGGGATCGACCCACGTCAAGTACGACATCGATGTGTCTGCGGAGTTCCGGGGTGAGATTCTCCCCACCGTGACCGACGCGCTCTACACGCTTGCTTCGGGCGACGTGCATATTGCGGACGAAGGCCAATTGGCCGCCGCAGAGGCGCCTGTCTTCGAGGAAGCGCCCGCTGCAAGGGAACACGAGGCAGCGACGGCGATCGGCCTGAACGACATCATTGTCCTTGCTGATCGGGACCAGCGCACGGTGATGCTGCTGCCATTCGCGGACAATGTGCTCATCGAAGGGCCACCCGGATGCGGCAAGACCAGCATCGGTCTGATGCGCATCGCGTGCCTGCGAGACCAGCAGTGGATGGAGGCTGGACTCAACCTGAAGGTCGGACGTGACGCGGCGTTCCATGAGCAGGACACGATGCGTGTGCTGGTATTCAACGAGGAGATGGTCGACTACTTGAAAACCCTGACACAGTCGATCCGAGCGGATCGCGTGCCAGTACAGACGACCAAGAAGTTCTTGCAGCAGGTGTGCCGCGCGACCAGCGCGATCGCGGGGCGTGAGGCACCCGACAAGCCCAGCGTTGCGATGCTCAAGGGCAGGCGCGAGGTGCTTGCGTCGTACTGGCGCGGCTTTCAGCAGCACCTGTCAAAGACGTGGGCGACATCTGAGGAGGTCCTTCGCGAGTCACTTGGAGAGATCGGGCCGGACTTCGTGACGTTGATCGATGATCTCCGAGAGTGGGTTCGGAGGGTCGAGTCGGCCGAGATGGTTGACACGACCACGACGGTTCCGGTGAGCATCGCCGAGTCGCTGACCAGGTCAGCATCTCGCATCGCCGATGGTCTGTCACCAACTCGAGAGACCTCGACGGTGAAGGGTGACGCCAGGAGTCGCGTGCCCACCGAGAAGCTTGCCGAGGGACTGCGAAGTGCCCGAGAGCTCTTAGTGGACTT
>CAZPPG010000130.1:0-6672 GCA_964588385.1 uncultured Phycisphaeraceae bacterium | reverse complement strand
CCGCGCACACCATGCCGGGGAAAGCCCGGCACGCCAATCTCCAAAGTCCAGAAGTCCCCGCTGTCAGGCCCATGCCACGCGTGCGATGCTTCTGCTGGATCCGCTCGGCCTCGGCGCCGTTCACACTTGAACGCCGGCCAATGCCGCGCCGGACCCATAAGGAGCGACACATGGCGGCATCACAGAACCTGGCACGAATCGGCGCGATCGTCGCGGTCTCCGTGCTGGCATCCTCGGCCCTCGCGCAGGCGCCGGTCTACACGCAGAGCATGAGGCCGGGCGGAGGCGTGCTCCGAAACTCCCAGCTCTGGATCGATCCGGCGGACCACGATGATTCGGACAACGATTCCATCGCATGGGCGAGCTTCAGCCTCGACGCGCCCGCGACGGTGACACGCGTCGAGTGGTGGGGACAGGCGATGCCGCCCCTCGGCTTCGAGGTCAACTTCTACAACCAGGATCCGCACACCGTCGCCTCTCAGCCGGACATCTTCTACGCCGACAGCCAGCCGATCAGCGAAGAGATCTACCTCGCGCCGACGGTTGCATACGCCGGAAGCGGTCTTTACAAGTTCACCGTCGATCTCGTGACGCCCCTCAGCTTTGAGGCCGATACCCGCTACTTCGTATCCATCGTGGGACGCACGCCCGTGTTCTCGGGAAGCTGGGGATGGGCTCAGGGCGACGGCCCCGGCATGACGTTCTACTGGATGCGTGGCGCCCACATGTACTTCAGTCTCGGAGACGGACGTGCGTTCGCTCTCAGCGGCATCGTGAGCGACCCTTGCAGCACCGCCGACTACAACGGCGACGGGCTCGCCGACATCCTCGACTTCCTCGACTTCATGGATGACTACGGCAACTGCGACGGCCAGCCCGCTCCGTGCGGCAGCTTTGACCCCGATCAATACAGCCCCGACGGCACCATCGATGTTCTCGACTTCCTCGGCTTCTTTGAGATGTTCGGCAACTGCGCGTAATCCCTCATCGCATCTCGACCAGGCGCACGTGACTCATAACCCGTCGCGCGGGCACACACCAAGGAGAGACCCATGCACAAGCTCATCACGCTCACCTCACTCGCCCTCTTCGCGTCCGTTTCGAATGCCGCGATCGTCACATATGACTTCACCGGGCACACGACCGTCGGGGGCGGCTACCACCGATTCACGGGCGTCTTCCAGTATGAGAACTCCACGCCCGGATCCACGGTCTACACACCGGGCAACGGTGCGCCCGTCCAGCAGGGCTTCACCTCCAGATACCTCGGAGCGACCCGTCTCCTGAGCATCACGCTCGACAACGGGGAGCGCGTCACCGCCGGCGTCGGAACCATGCAGGTCAACAACATCCAGCAGGCCGAACCCGGCTCCCAAGTTCCCAAGGACCTCTCTCTGCAGTGCTGGACCTCCGGTTCCTCCGGCACGATCAATGGCAACTTCATCCACAACATGTATCTTGCGTTTCTTCCCGTCGAGCCCAACTTCTCCTGGGACCCGCTCGACACCTATTTCCGCGGCAACGCCGAAGCGATCCTGCAGGCCAACCCCGCCGCGCTCCCGCCCGACATCGATCCCACACTGACCGGCTCCGCCCTGCCTGTAGAGATTCTCGGGACCTTCACGGGCGGCCTCTTTCTCGGCACAAATCACGCCCTCACCAACACTGTGAACACCATCGACTCCTTCGTGCTCCGCCCCGTGCCATCGCCATCGACAGCGATGATCATCGCCCTGCTGCCCGTCTTGGCGCCCCGCCGCCGTCGGTAGCCAAGTTCCCTTCGAGCCCCGCCCACGCAATCAAGGAGCTTTCCATGTCCCGCGTTCTGATCTGGGACCTTCCCACCCGCCTCTTTCACTGGCTGTTCGCATCGGGCTTCTCTATCGCGGCTGTCATCGCCCTGCTCCTGGGCGATGACAGCCCGCTCTTTCCATATCACTCCATCATCGGCCTCACGCTCGCGCTCATGGTCGGCCTCCGCCTCATTTGGGGCGTCCTCGGCACACGATTCGCGCGCTTCACATCCTTCACTTACGGGCCCGCGGCCGTGCTCGCGTACCTGACCGGCGTCGCCCGCGGCACGGGCTCACGCCACATCGGGCACAACCCCGCCTCCGCCTACGCCATCTACGCGATGCTCGGCCTGATCATCGGTCTCGCCGTTACCGGCTTCATGATGGGCACCGGCAACGACAGCGTGAAGGACCTCCACGAGATCCTCGCGTACGCCATGCTCGCAGTTGTCGGCGCGCACATCCTCGGCGTGCTCGTCCACACCATTCGTTTCAAAGAGAACATCACCGCGAGCATGATCCACGGACGAAAGAGCGGCGACCCGTCGATCGCCATTCGCTCCGCGCGCCCGCTCGCCGCAGCCGTGTTCCTCGTCATCACCGGCGCGTGGACGCTCTCGCTCATGGCTCGATATGACCCCAACACGCAGCAGACCACCCTGCCGATGTTCGGCACACGGATCTCGCTCGGCGAGGCCGAAACGGAGTCCAGGAACCACACGCCGAGCTCCCGTCACGACGAAGACGGCGACGATGATTGAGACGATGGCATCCGCCAGCGGGCGAACAGGTCCCCCTGACCCTTACACCCCCGCCCTCGTCCACACCCCGTTCACCACCCGCTCGATCCCCAGCGCATTCTCACCTTTCAACTCCGGCGGCAGGTTCTGCTCCGGCGCATTCTGATACGTCAGCGGCCGGCACCACCGCTCGATCGCCAACGCGCCTACCGCCGTCGACTGCGCCTGATTCGTCGCCGGGTACGGCCCCCCGTGCGTCATCGCATGGCACACCTCCACACCCGTCGGCACACCGTTGAAGATCAACCTTCCCACACGCTGCTCAAGCACGCCCTGCACCTTCGTCGCCAGCGTCGCGTCCATCGCCGAAGCAAAGATCGAACCCGTCAGCGACCCCTGCACCAGCGATGCCCCTTCCAGCATCTCCTGCTCCGTCTCGCACACGACCACAATCGCCACGGGCCCGAAACACTCCTTATGTAAGGTGCGCTCCGCCCGGAATGTCGCGAGCGTGGTGCGAAACAGGCCCGGGCCCGATGCGATCCCACTCGTGACCCCCTGCCTCGACACCTCCATCGCCATCCCGCGCCCACCCCCACCCACGCGCAGCTCCACACCCTTCGTCCGCGTGACCTCGCCCACGCGCTTGGCAAGCGTCTCCATCGTTCTGCGATTCAGCAGTGGCTGGGGGGGCGTGTGCTCCAGCAGCGTTGTCAGGTGCCGCAGCGCAACCTCCGTCTCCTCGCCCTTCAGCACAAAGAGCAACCCCGGGCACGTGCACATCTGACCGTTTGATCCCGTGATTGATGACGCCAGTTTCTCCGCGATGCTCTCGCCCTGCGACTGCAGCGCATGCCGCAGGAGGAACACAGGATTCGTCGATCCCATCTCCGCAAAGACGGGGATCGGGTCCGGCCGCTCGCTCGCGATCTTCGCGAGCGCCATGCCGCCCTCGAACGACCCGGTGAAGCCCACCGCGCGCACGCACGGGTGCCGCACCAGCATCGCGCCGATCTCCATCTCCCGCGGCCCACCCGCGTGCAGATACGAGTACGTCCCCGCATCAAACCCCGCCTCCGCAACCGCTTTCGCAACCGCCTGCGCCACCAGCTCGCCCGTCCCCGGATGTCCAGGGTGCCCCTTCACGATCACCGGACAACCCGCGGCGAGCGCCGACGCCGTATCCCCACCCGCCGCCGAATACGCCAGCGGAAAGTTCCCCGCCCCGAACACCGCCACCGGCCCGAGCGCCCGCAGCATCCGGCGCAGGTCCGGCTTCGGTGTCGGCTTCCGCGCCGGCTCACCCACATCGATCGCGGCACGAACCCAGCTCCCCTCTCGCACAACCTGCGCGAACATGCGCAACGTGTAGGTCGTCCGGTCTCGCTCCGCGCGGATGCGTGCCGCCGTCAGACCCGTCTCCGCGCACGCCCACGCGATCAGGTCATCGCCGATCGCCTCCACATTCGCCGCGATCCGCTCCAGCAGAAACGCGCGATCGTCGCGCCCGCGCTGCCCCAGGACATGGAACGCCCGCCACGCCCCCTGTGCCGCCCGCTCAACCTGCTCCGCCGATGCCGCGTGGAATGACACGCCGATCGGCTCGCCGCCGGGGGGCGACACCGCCGCGAAGGGCATCGGGTCCGAGGCCCCTTCCTCGACTCTCCCGCACACAATCGACCGCCCCGTAACCCGCTGCAACTGCTGATCCTGCAAGCGGACCGCGCTTCCGCCGGACACCTGTGACGCCTGCGCCATCGCTCTGCCTCCCTGCTCGTCCGCGCCCGCTCGCATCCCGTTCGGTACGCTGTTGCCATGCTGGCCCGAGTTCAATCCTACCTGCTGCAAGGAATCGACGCCCTCGCCTGCGAGGTCGAGGTGCACGTCGAGGATTCCGAAGATCCCCGCACCACGGTCGTCGGTCTCCCCGACATGGCCGTGAAGGAAGCGACGGAGCGCGTCCGCGCCGCCATGGCCAACTCCGGCTACTTCAGTTCCTCACAGAAGATCCTCATCAACCTCGCCCCCGCTGACATCCGTAAGGAAGGCCCCGTCTACGACCTCCCCATGGCCGTCGGCCTCCTCGTCGCACAGGGCATCATCCGCGCCGCGCCTCCCTCATCGCACCGTCCCACGCTCAAGAGCGCCTCCGCACCCGCCACCGACATCGACCAGGACGGCCTCGACCTCCGCACCACGCTCATCGCCGGCGAACTCGCGCTCGACGGACGCGTCCGCCCCATCCGTGGCGGCATCGCCCTCGCCTCTCTCGCCAAGTCCAAAGGCATGCGCAGCGTCATTGTCCCCGCCGAGAACGCCAGCGAAGCCGCGCTCGTCCCCGGCATCGATGTCTATGGCGTGCGCACGCTCGCAGAGGTCGTCGGCCTCATCTCCGGCGCGATCGAACTCGACCCCACACCCTGCGTCGACATCGCCTCTCTCCTCAAGACCGCCGCCGCACCCATCGACTTCGCCGAGGTCCGGGGCCAGGAATCCGTCAAACGCGCCATCATCGTTGCCGCCAGCGGCTCGCACAACCTTCTCAGGTTGTGCGCAAGTGGCAGTAACGGCCAGCACGTGAACTCGGGGCTGAGGCTCAGTCTTCCGGTCCAGTCCGCCGCTGCGTGAGCACCGGAGCAGGTCGCGAAGATTGCCGTTTGACGACTTCGGCGAGCGCCCGTACCGCCGATGTGGATAACCCACGAATCGTGCCAGAGACATGGGAAATCTTCCGTGCAACGCGGAGGCAGCATGTGCTGTTTCGTGCAGCGCGGTGCGCCGCCACGCGCCGGACGCTGGGGGCGCAGTATGCGATGAAGGTCTAGACAACTCCAATGCATGCGCGGATCATGGCCGAAAGTCATAATCCCCGGCGTGCGACCGGCTGTAGTCCTGAGGGGCATCGCACTGGTAACGAGCCGCCATCAAGGGCTCGACGTGCATAAGTCGGCGGGCTTGACCTATCCGCCGCCGGAATCTGTACCGCGCTTCTGCTGGCCTGAGAGCGGCTCGTTGCACGCGAGCGAAATGGTGCAAAGACCAGCCATGGGAAGCCAACCGCGGCTCCGTCGGGATCATCTCCCTTCTCCCTGACCCTGAAGTCTGGGTCAAGGTGCGCTCCCGCTCACCATCGAGATGCCCGAGGGCATGAGCGTCCTTCTGGTCTCTGTGGATTGAGTCTTAGAGCGACGGCAGCAGCGACGGGCGCGACGACGAACTGTTTCGCGCGAGTGCGCGCTGACTGAATGAATGGTCGCTGTGGGAACAAGGGGCAACACATGACGAATGCGACGACAGCAGGGATGGCGATTGAGATGCGGGGCGTGGACGAGATCAAGCCATACCCGAACAACCCGCGTGTGAACGACGGCGCGGTCGAAGCGGTGGCGAGGTCGATCAAGGAGTACGGCTTCAGGCAGCCGATTGTCGTTGACCGCGACGGCGTCGTGATCGTCGGGCACACGAGGTTGAAGGCGGCGAAGCACCTCGGGCTGGAGAAGGTCCCGGTTCACGTTGCGAACCTGACGCCCGAGCAGGCCAAGGCGTACCGACTCGCGGACAACCGCACGGCCCTCATCGCTGAGTGGTCGGACGACCTGCTGGCCATCGAACTCGGCGAGTTGAAGGCGCTGGACATCGACCTCGGGTCGCTGGGATTCAGCGATGTCGAGATCTCGAAGTTGCTTGAGCCGGGACTTGAGGTCGGCGCGACCGACCCCGACGACGTGCCAGCGCCGCCGGACGAGGCGACGACCAAGCGCGGGGACATCTGGATCCTCGGCAACCACCGCCTCATGTGCGGCGACAGCGGCAGCGTCGAGGACCTCGATCGTCTGCTCGATGGTGCGGTGATCCACCTCTGCAACACGGACCCGCCGTACAACGTCAAGGTCGAGCCGCGGAGCAACAACGCGATCGCGGCGGGGTTGTCATCGTTCAGCGCGACCAACACCCAGCCGCGCAACCACCACCAGCGCTTCGACGCCGCTCGCAACCCCGGCAGCAAGAAGGGCACGGGCAAGCAGATGAGGGCCAAGGACCGGCCGCTGGCCAACGACTTCGTCAGCGACGAGGCGTTCGACGCAATGCTCGACGCGTGGTTCGGGAACATCTCGCGGGTGCTGATGCCGGGCGGCGGG
>CAZPPG010000129.1:0-6797 GCA_964588385.1 uncultured Phycisphaeraceae bacterium | reverse complement strand
ACCGGGTGTGCGTGGCGATGAGCCGCCAGCAACGGCTACTGGTTGTGGTTGGTGATGCCGACATGTTCAAGGACGACGTCCTGGCGAACGAACCAGGGGTGTCAGCGTTGCGACAGTTCCACATGTTCTGCGGAGGTGCCCATGGCGTCCGCATTTGATAACCTGGCCACAACTATCCAGATGGCAAACCTTCGATGGCCCGATGGCCGGAAGGGCCAGTGGCTTCTCTGGCCCGTTTGGGTGAGGAGAGTTGCTGCCCCATCGCGTCCGAGCACCCGCCTCGGTCCGTTCGAGCGGGCCGTGCTCGGTTGCGCTCGAGCCCGAATCTCGGATGCCGAGCATATCGGCAGTCTGCTGAACATCGACCGAAAGCTCGTCAAGATCATCCAGCAATCCCTCGTGCAGCAAGGAACACTTGATGAGAGCGCGGGCATCACGACCGAAGGGATGGACGCCTTGGATGCCGGCGAGATAGAGGCAACGAGCATCAATGTCGTCCATGTTCTCCAGTGTGGCATTACGGGTCTGGTGATGCCTCGGGTCGCCGACCAACTGCAGTATGCCGACGTGACACGGGGAGAAGATGGCCTTCGAATCGAAACCGGCTCAGTGGCCGATTCCCGGCAGCAGCGATGTGTCACGGTGAGACCGCCGCATCCGGACGAGCCGGCCGTTCCCGAGGCCAACGACGTTCTCGCAGCCATTCGGCGGCACTTTGCGGATCTGCGATCGGCATCGTCGGGGCGCGCCGACGCGCATGACACGGCCCCTGATGGCTATCGCGCTCGCCCGACGGCTTTGAGGCGCGTCAATGTCATCGATGTGCGTGCGACGCCAATGTTCCTCGCCACTGTGGCCTACAGCACCGCACTCGAAGAGGGCGATGAAGGCGACGACTGGCGCATCATGGATCCATTCGGACTGGGCGAGAGCCGCCGGCTTCTGGATACCGCCGATCGACTGCGTGCTTCCGACAAGGAGTTCGACCAACAGATTCGGCGGCTGACGAGGAAGCAGACATTGCACCCCACCTCGGCGGACACGGTCGATCCATCCCTGGTCTGGCAGATGGCGCAGGATCAGGTGGCGACAAAGCTCGGCACGAGCTTCCGTACTTGGCGTGGTCATGACCACCTTGTCAGCATGGAGGACGCACTGTTGTGGTATGGCGAGTCAAAGTTCACCGCACAGAAGAACCGCAACCTGCGTCGCTCGGCCCAAGCTGCGCGAGACGCCATCGAGGCGTGCTTCGCATCGCTGGCATCAGCCTTTCCGCTTTCGCCCCTTCTGGGCAGGGTCCGAACCCTCAACAACACGCCAGCAGACGAGGCATTCTTAAGAGACAAGCTGGTGATTGCGGCGCAGGCATGCGGTCTGACGGGTTCGCTGCCCCGTCGCTTTTCCGTACGCCCGCGGGACATGCGAGCGGTCCTCGAAGCCGGACACTTCTCGAAGCTGGGCGCCGTAGTCATGGCGACGTTGCTGCTTGCCGCCGAGCGAGCGGACCATCCCTTGCGGGAGGCAGCCCAATTGCGGCCAAACCTCATGGATGAGCTTGATCGCGCCTTCATGATTGCTGGGGAAGCAGCGCATGACAGTGGTGGCGCAGCTCCGGATCAAGGAGACGTGGAGTTTCTGATCGCAACGGTGTACTGGATGATTGAGACCCTACTCGCCGGTGTGGCTGCGTCAGCCCCCGTCGCAACGCGGAGGCAGGCATGAGCAAGAAGAACAAGAACAAAAACAAGCCTTGGCAGCAGGCCGGCGGATATCCCGGAAGTACCGGCGGCTTTGGTGGGTTGCCTGGGCATTCTGCGCAGACCATCCTGTCATCGGCAGGTGGCTCTCCCCTCTCGAAGGGGGGAACTCCCACGTCAGACCATCACAGTGGCGTCGGCGCGTCCGGGCAGTTAGGTGCCGACTCCCCTTCTGGGGCAGTTGGACCAACCGATGGACTTGAGGCCATGTCGGATCAGCAAATTGTCGACGAAGCCCGTGCGGAGACGAGGCGCCGGTCCCGGCAACTACAGATTCACCGGACCCGCTCACGGCCGGCGGAAGCCCCGAAGCCTCGCCAGCAAGTGTCTCGCCCCCCGTCAGTACGCAGGTATCGAGGGCAGAGCTCGTCGAGGCCCTTCGCGGTGTGCGACATACAAGGGACGCCCTCAATCGCCTGAAGGATCAAGCGGACGCCGCGCGGATCGCACATGAGCGGGCGAAAGCAGAGGTCGCAACCAGGCTGGAGGAACTGGAACGACGCGAACTCGCATTGTCGGCTAGAGAGACCGACGTTTCCAAACGAGATTCCGAAATGGAAGCCCGCAGGCTAGAGTTGCTCGCTTTACAGGCTGCCGCGAGTGAGGGTTTTCCTGAGCAGCTGCGCGATGCCCGGAACGCACTCGAAGCCGCGCACCAGCGCCGTGTTGCGGAGGTGGATGCCCAGAGGGCGTTGTTGCAGCAGGAGCGTGAGGTCCTAGACAAAGACCGTGCTGCCCTCGGAAAAGAGCGCGTTGACATCGAACGTGCCAAGCGAGAGATCACCTACAAGCTTGAGCATATCAAGGACATGGAGCTGTTGGCCGAGGAGCAGGCGACCGCGCGGGTCAACGACCGCATTGAAACACTGGAAAGGTCCATTGAGCGAGGCGTGGAGTCACAGAAGCGCGTGGGTGACCAACTCCAGAGGTCGCAACTGCGAGTGAAGGAACTGGAGGCGATTCTTGGCACCGCTGGAGGCGCATCGCTTGTGGACCTGACTAGCGAGCGGGACCACCTTCGGAAGGAGGTGGACCGTCTGCAAATGGAGTTGAACGCGCGGCCGGGACAGGCGACAGTGGAACTATACAAGAAGGCGCAGGAGCGTGTCGACGTTCTGGATGTCGAGAACCAACGCCTGGGTGCCGCCCTGTCCCAAGCGCGATCAGAACTCGAACGAATGCGGATGCCAGTGGGCGAGATGGAAACTCAGCGTGTGGCGCTGCGCAGCCTCGAACTACGGAATGCCGCGCTCAAGGAAGCGAACGACCAGCTTCAGATTGAGGTTGAAGGTCGGCTGAATCAGGCGTCGGGCCGCAATCCGTACCCTGAACTCGAGCGGATGGACGCTGCGGATTCCGAATACCAGAATCCCCCAGCACGCTTCCATCAGCCTCCCAACCTCAAGCAGGTTGTGGATGACGTCCGCAATCGGATGGCCGCAGATGAGGCTCTGTTCTACGACGACGGCACGATCCGCTGCTTCCTGGCCGGTCTAGCGATGAGCCGCCTCCACCTTCTTCAGGGAATAAGCGGAACAGGAAAGACCAGCCTTCCCAGGGCATTTGCCAAGGCGCTCGGCGGACACGCCGACATCGTCGCCGTGCAGGCCGGATGGCGTGATCGTCAGGACCTCCTCGGGTACTACAACGCGTTCGACAAGAAGTATCACGAATCATCCTTTGTCAAGGCGCTGTACGCCGCGCAGTGCCCTACCTGGTCCGATCGTCTCTTCATCGTGGTGCTGGACGAGATGAACCTGTCGTACATCGAACAGTTCGGCGCTGATCTGTTGTCGGAACTCGAAAGCCCCAAGAAGCCGAATCTCCCGCAACTTGGGCTGATGGATAGTCGTCCGCCGAGGCGGCCGACGCGGTTGCTCGAAGAGGGCACGGCGATTGCGGTACCGCCCAACGTGTGGTTTGTGGGTACCGCCAACCACGACGAAACGACCAAGGACTTTGCGGACAAGACGTATGACCGGGCGCACACAATGGAACTGCCCCGGCATCCGACCAGTTTCAAGCCAGCCGCGGCATCAGTGCCGCCGCCAGCGTCGTGCAGCGCGCTTCGCGGATTGTTCGACACAGCGTGCCAGCGCCATGTGCGGGAGGCCACAGAGGCCAACGCTCTCGTCACAGCGTTGGAACCGGAGCTCAAAGGCAAGTTCAACATCGGCTGGGGCAATCGCCTGGAGAGGCAAATCACCCGATATGCCCCGGTGATCGTGGCGGCTGGGGGCACGATCGGCGAAGCCATCGACCATGTCGTCGCCACCAAGCTTCTGCGAAAGCTGCGCAATCGCCACGATGTGCGCGTGAAGGAACTGCAGGAACTCCGCACGGCGCTTCGGTCGCGGTGGAAGGACCGCAAGCTCGATCCGGCACCGACTCAGTGTGAGGAGCTGTTGACTTCGCTCATACGCACCCGATCGTTTGAGGAGGGCGAGGCCGCGTCATGACCACCGACCTCAAGGATCTGCTATCGGGACGACCCGTCCGCAAGGGCGACAACGCGCTCGTGCCGGGGCGCTGGTGGTTGCCGTCGTGTCCTGCTGGGGCCGCCGTGAACGGGATAGAGGCTGCTGATGGCGACCGCGTCGTGCCTCGGCGAGATCGCTCGTGGTCGGTCCAGTGCGACCGATTGGCAAGGTGGGAGGGGGAGTTCAGCCAGCGTGTGCTCGCGTCGTCGGCGGACACCGACGCGCTTTCCCAGATGAATGAGCAGTTCGAGGCGAGGCTCGCTTCGCGGGCGGTGTGGGACGACTGGGTGGCGGCATCACCGTTGGCGCCGCGACTCGATGACTACCTTCGAATTCGTACGTTCGATGAGATTCTCGAAGAGAATCTCGTATTCCTCGAGACTGTGTGCGCGATGCCTCGAACGCATCTCAAGGTGGAATCCGACCTGGTTCCCACAGCGAGAGCGCGGCGTGTGGCCCGGCAGGCCATCGCTCGGCTCGCCTCCCACCGTGAAGACTGGGAGCGGCCAACTGTTCTCGGTGTGCGCCCGCGAAGGGTCCTGTGCTTAGTGCCGGATGAGAACGCCGACATCTATGAAAATCGGCTGGCGGCTCGGCTTGTTGACCACATCAGGCTGTACCTGCAGGTGCGGTTGGCGAGGCTGGCAGACATTCGACGGATGTTGAGCCAGATCAGCGACCACGCTTCTGGGGCAGCGAGTGGGCACCACTGGCGACGTGACCGTCTTTACGCACTCTGGGCCGAGGCTATCCAAGACGATGCCGCGGCAGATGTCGCCGTTCACACCCAAGCCCGGCTCGACGCCCTCTACATACGAGTGCTTGGACTGCTCGATTCCCCCCTGTACCGTGCAGTGCCGCACGGTGCGCCCGTCAGCGGCTTGAGGTATACAAACATCCTCTCAAATGACCCGCACTATCGCAAAGTGGCGACACTGTGGAAACGCTGGACGGAGCTCGGGGCTGAGCGGCCGCTTTCTGATCAGCAGGTCTACGAGCGGCAGCAATCAGTGTGTTCGGCAATGTCGTGGTTCAGTTGGCTTGTTGTAGTGCGGGCTGCTAAGCAACTGCACCTCCAGCCGGAAGTGTCCTTCCAAAGCACGACCGTTGATGACATACCGATCCAGCTGGTGGGCCCTGTCGCGGATTGCACTATCACTCCGCCGCGAGATGCGGTCGTGACGATCCGCTGCGGCAACGTCGCCATTCGAGTGGTTGGCGTTCCAGCGGTGCTTGACGGCGAAACTGGCGGCGACATTGAATCTCTGCGACGACAACTAAGCGACGCAGCGACGGGAGCTTCGGAGGACCATGTCCTGCTTCTACACCTGCCCGCGCCTCGCGTGCAGGCGAGCTCTCCCGCCGAGCTGCACCCTTCGGCCAATTGGCATTCGGCTTCTGCTTGGGCGCCTGGCACTACGCACGGAACGAAGCTCTCGTCACTGCCCATTTCCCCATGGGACATCGCGAGCGTTGAGCGGGTCGCCCGGTACCTGCGGTGGCAGCTGCATGCTCCACAGTTGCTTGCGTATCCACCCAAAGTGCGATGCTCGATACCCGGCACACCTGCGGGCATGGAGTGGACGGTGCGGGGAGAGAATCGTGACGAGTGGCGCGTGCTGAGACGCCCGAAGCCGCGTGAAAAGGGACTGGCCGACCTGTTGTCCTCTGCAAGGGACGCCCTCTACAAGGCCACGGCATCAGCTGGCGGCAAGGCTGCCCAACATGCACGCCGAGATGCAGATGAACGTGCCGAGCAGTGTCGTGCACAGATTGACACAGCATTCGCGAGCATCGATAAGTTGTGCGTATGTCCGGTTTGCTGGGAAGCGCACGGCAATCTTGAGCTTCTTGACCTCCCATCGGCGGCATTCAGCGTCGAGTGCCCTGGATGCAGTTCGGTGTGGGGCGTGTTTCGATGCCGTTGCGGCACACGGTTCCCGGTCATTCAGTTGCAGAACATCGAACGTCTGGTCAACGGCAGCTCGTTCCGTGGTGACGGATGGATCGATGCCCTCCTTGGCTGTGACGTGCTATCCGTGCCGTGCCATCAATCCCGGGGCAAGGTGAGCCTGGTATGCCCGAGTTGCAAGCAATGTGCGTGCAGTGCCCACTCGCCTCAGGACGACACCCTCGTCGAGCCCGGATGATCGATGTGTCGATGAGTCGCCATTGGGGTTTGGATGGCACCTTGCGACCGAAGAGAAAGCCGCGACGAGCGTCGCGGCTGGGAGCAAGGCGTGATGAATGCCTCACTCGTCGAGGTTGGGCAGCGGGCCGTCGGTCGCTTCGTCCCACTCAAGGGCGTATCGCTCGGCGATGTCCTCGAGGTCGTGCTCGGTCAGGTACTCGCCCGTCTTGCGTTCTTGGCAGGCGGCGACGGCCCGCGCCAGGTCCGTCCATTCCTCGAGGGTGAGCATCTGGTCCTGCCGCGCGCCGAGGAGGTAGAGGGCGGCCTGCAGCACGGCCTCGAGTTGGGTTTGGGTAGGCGTGGCAGGCATGGCTCAGGCCCCCTTCCCCGCGACGAAGACGCCGCGTTCGTGTTTCTTGAACCGGGCGG
>CAZPPG010000128.1:0-6895 GCA_964588385.1 uncultured Phycisphaeraceae bacterium | reverse complement strand
CCCGCCCGCTCCCGCGAACGCCGCGCGGCTGATCCACTTGGTCTCGAGCGTGCCGAGGAACCGCGCCGGCGCCCACGCCGAGATCCCCGGGATCCCCGCCAGCGCCGTCGTGCCGATCGGCCCGTCGCGGAGCGTGCGGTCGCGCATCAGGCCAAGCTCGAACGCCTCCCCCTCGACGCGGTCATCGCCGACGCGGGCGCTTGCCGCCGCCCCGTCGAGGAACACGTCCGTCCGCATCACCGGCCCGCGCCAGTCGATCCACACCACCGAGCCGATGCCGCGCACGCCCTCCGCCGCGCCCACCGCCCGCCCCCAGCGCAGCTCGCGGATCGGCACCTTCCAGGGCGCAATCGACATCTCCATCACCTCGACGTAGCCCAGGCCGCGCAGGCGCTCGCCGCCCGCTTCGAGATCGACCTCGGCGCAGGGCGCGATGCACCGCCACCGGATCGCCCCGTCCGGGCCTGCCAGGAGTTCCCGCTCGACGGCCGGGCACCGCCCGCTCCACCTGCCGCGGCAGGCAAACGAGTCGTTCTCGAACGTGACCACCCCGCCCGATTCCCGCGGCTCCTCGCACCCGCTCACGCTCGTCCGCGTCCGCGGCTCCCGCCCCGGCACCGCCTCCAACACGCTCGCGACGCCCAGGCTCACCGGCCCCAGCCGCAGCGAAGCCCAGTACAGGATGAACGCCCGCCCGTCATCGGCGACGGCGTCGAGGTACCACTTGCGGAGCCAGACCGGCTTCATTCGGGCCAAGTCCCCAGTGCGATCCCGAAGCGTGGTTGGGAATCAGGGTAGCAGAGTGTCGCGAGGCCTTGGGGAAGGGGTGCTGGGTGCTGGAGGTGAGTGCTGGGTGCTGAGTGCTGGGTGCTGCGTGCGGAGGCACCTCCGAATTTGCGCTCTGCGTTTTTCCCCTTCCCTCCGCATTTGCGCTTTGCGTTTTGCGCTTTGCGCTTTCTACACTCCCCCCATGCCCCTCACCCGCGACCAGATCACGCAACGCGCGGCCCGCGAACTCAAGGACGGCTACATCGTCAACCTCGGCATCGGCATGCCCACCCTCGTCGCCAACTACGTCCCCGAGGGCATGGACGTCTGGCTCCAATCCGAGAACGGCCTCCTGGGCATGGGCCCCTTCCCCAGCGAATCCGAGATCGACCCCGACCTCATCAACGCCGGCAAACAGACCATCACCGCCCGCAAGGGCGCCTCCTTCTTCTCCTCCTCCGACTCCTTCGCCATGATCCGCGGCGGGCACATCGACCTCTGCATCCTGGGCGCCATGCAGGTCTCCGAGGAAGGCGACCTCGCCAACTGGATGGTCCCCGGCAAGATGGTCAAGGGCATGGGCGGCGCCATGGACCTCGTCGCCGGCGTCAAGCGCGTCGTCGTCACCATGGAGCACGTCACCCGCGCCAAGGAAAAGCCCGGCCAGCCCACCCCGCCCCCCACGCCCAAACTCGTCAAGCAGTGCTCCCTCCCCCTGACGGGCAAGCGCTGCGTGGACATGGTGATCACCGAGTTGTGCGTGCTGGAGATGGACGCGGGGAAGAGGCGGTTCGTGCTGACGGAGCTCGCGCCGGGGGTGACGGTGGAGGATGTGAAGAGGCAGACGGAGGCTGAGATCGTCGTGGCTCCGAATGTAAGGCCGATCGCGGCCTGACTAGAACAGCCTCTCGCGGAGCAGCAGCGGATCGTCTCTTCGCGAGTACCAAGAAAAAACTGACGGGCGGGATATCGATCTCGGCGGGTAGCCTGACTTTCTCGGGTGCCAGGAGTGGTCGCGTTTGGCCGTTCACCGCCCCTATTCGTTCCCTCGCGGTGCACTCTTATCCGATACCGGTGACGAAGTATTCCAGCGAGCACAGGGCTCAAGATATTCGTGACTTGTGACCACTATCGGTACACCATTCCACACAACCGTCCTTGATCCAAAAGTGGCTGCGGCATCCTCGTACCTGCAACACCGACGGCTGCACCGTGGGACGCCGCAACCAATCCAGGGACACACGCCACCGCGGTGCTTTTGTGGCAGAGAGATTCAAGAGGATCTTCTCGCCGCAGCCGCACGGACAACGCAGGCAAGTCCACTTCTGCACGGTTCCATCCCGCACGACCACTAGTCGTCCAAGCACAAGCTCACCTGGTGCGGGGTGGTCTGGTTGAACGCGGCCCACAAGATCAGGCATTGGAATAAGGCCTGTCTTGACCAGCAAGTATCTCACAAGTGCACGCATTATACTTACCCCGTGCGATCGAGAAACGGAACCACGTCCCCGCGGCCCCAATAGCTCTGGTCGATGCAGACGCGGCATGGGCCCGCCCTCGACCCCGGCCGCTTTTCCTCGAGCAGTCGGAATTTGTTCACACGGTGGTCAACGCTGCCCGCCGCACGATATCCGGTCAGTCGATGCAGCAGTTCGTCAAGGGCCATGCAGGCAACGGCGGTCGTGAAGGTAACGACGGCTGGGTTTGGCCTGCCACCGCCGCGGACATAAAGCTCACCCAGTTCACGCAAGCGGTAATACTCGGCGGGATTTTGCCGCAAGAGGTCGTTCTCTTGGGCAATTTTCGGATCGACGATTCCACGACATAGCAAGCACCTAGCCCCTGGCTGGACCACGGTGACGCGAGCATCGGCGAGCGTCACCCGCGGCGGCGCGGCATCGACAACATCAATGCCGATGCCCATATCGATGACCGGAATGAGATAGAAGTAGGCCAGCCGGTTGAGCAGCATGCGACCGTCATGGTCATCCGTGCACCCAAACACAATGTCGCAGCTCTTGAGGGCGTCACGGCATGCGGGATCGCCAACCCATCCCTTGAATGTCTCGACGCGTGCCCCAAGACCGATTTCCTCCATTGACCGCTTGAGAATCTCCACCTTGGCGCGACCCGGCTCGTCGTCGCTCTGTCCGATGTCTTTGGCCGTGGCACCGTGCAAGCGGTTGAGGTTGGTCCGCTCAGCGGTATCGTCATCGACGGTAAAAACATCACGGGCGCCCAGTCGGGCAAGCATTTGACCAATGGCACTGCCTGTAGCACCACAGCCGACAATTCCAAAGCGAAGGGCGGCGATACCGGCGTTGAGTGAGGGCCCGAACGCCAAGGCCTGACGGCTTAAAGCCTCGACGTCGCGAGCCCGGTCGTGACCCTCGAAGTCGATTTGGAATCGGGTGCCGACCGACCGAATCATGGACAGAGGTGTGGCGGTCCGCATGTCGTGCCACACACGGCCAAACAGGCGGCCCGTGCCAGTCAGCACCAAACTAACCAACTGCTGATTGCGACCGTTGCGGTTTTGGGCAAGCTCGACCAGTGCGGGTTCATCCGTATCGTCTTGAGCTGAGAACCGATCGAAGCCGCCCGGGTGGCCGTGAACGTACACCGGCACAGCGTTCAGGTCGGCAGCCCGCCTCAGCACACTGGCGTAGGTGGCGGTGCGGGCTCGGACGTGATCCGGAGACGACGAGATCAGGTCGCCTGCACTCAGCGGGATGAGTTCACGAGTCAGAAAGCGATCCTCGGAACGCTTGTCCCAGGGATCGCGAGAAATGATGGACCGGCCGCACAGCAGGTATGCCATGCCTTCGTGGCCGGAAGATGGGAGAACTTGAGCACGCAACTCCTCTAGGTGACGTTGCTGGATGGTCAGGGAATACCGCGTCACTGGGTATTCCTCAAAGCCGCGATAATGCGGCGGATCATGGTGTGCAGACCATCGACGCCGGCTCGCCACTCGCTGTTGTGGCGACTCCACTGCTGCCACTTCTGTCCACCAAAGGCGAACTCCGCATTGGCGCGGTCAGGCCAACCCGCTGAACCGCGAAGCTTGATCCACGGGAAGCAGAAGAACATGTCGGGACAGGCGTCGGGGTAGCCCTTCGGGAGCACCACGAGAATGTCCGTCGTGTCGTGATCGAACCGGCCGCCCGTGTCGAACTGCTTCAAGACCACGCCCTTGCGTTCACCGTCGGCCATGGCCTCCACCGTGATGTCGTGATGGTCCACGTACCGCTGATCGAACTCTGGCAGCACGATGCATTTGCGGCCAGCGTTGGTGTCGTCGCGTCCCGTGTAGAAACGCTCGACACCCTTGGGCTCTAAAGACACGATTTGCCCAAGTTCGAGCCGGAGGTCTTCTTGGGCTCGCCGCTCCTGCCAAACGCGGTAGCCCTCCGGCACCCCCGCGAGCCAACGGAGTGTCTTCTCGGAGATGGAGTCGGCGCCCCACGGCTGTCGACGACCGTCGAGTTCGAAGTTGAAGCTGCGGTCGCTGCGGAAGGTGAAGAACTGCTCTTGGCCCGGTTGGCGAAGGTCGATCGTCTCTTCGAGATCGATGTCCTCCAACTGACGATCGGCTCCAAGGTGAAGCACCAAGTGTTCTTCCACCGGATGCCGTCCAGCCTTGGTGAGAAGCTGCCGGCCGGTCAGCACCGGGTCAACGGAATCGAAGGGCCGCTCGTCGATCTGAAACTGGTACACGGTACACCGTCCTTTTCTGGACCCGTAGCGCTTGGCTTGACGAATCCGTATACTGCCCCGCTCAAAGAGAAGCCCCGACGCGGGGCTCCACTCGAACGTACAGCGATTATATACGTCCGCGTATAGTCAAGGTGCCCATAATGCCAGAAAAATTCTCGGACCGTCTAAAAGCCGAACGTGCCAAGCGAGGTTGGAGTCAAGCCGAGCTCGCCGAAAAAGCGGGGCTTTCGGCAGCACACATCTCTCATTTCGAGACCGACGAGCGGACGCCATCGTTCAGCAATCTTTCAAAGCTCGCAAACGCCCTGAATGAGTCGATCGACTACCTACTTGGGCGGACGGCGGAGCAAGCGACGGGGGCGATTGCCGACAAGCTCTTTCGCGATTTTCGTAACCTCTCCCCAACCGATCAGCAGACGATTTCACAAATGGCAGAGTTGCTCGCGAAGAAGAATGAGGAGCGGAAGTAGTTCTATCCGCGGGGGTGACAGATGCAGCGGTCGATGGCAGTGTTGGAAGCGGAGGCCGACGAGGTCGCCGCCGAAGTACTTCAAGAGAACCAACTTCGTACTTTTCCGATCTGTCCACGGGTCATCGCTCGCAAGCACGACATCGGCATAGAGACACGCCAAACGATCGAGCCTGGTGTCACTGGGTTTTTGATGCGGGTTGGCAACGCGTTTAGCATTTATCACGCTTCGCACATTCAAAACGACGGCTTCGTGCGCTTCACCATCGCCCACGAGCTCGGGCACTTTTTCTTGCCCGGACACCCGGAAGCGCTCTTTCCGAACGGCGATGGCGTTCACCAATCCCGTGGTGCGTTTGAATCGAACGAGTGGCATGAGCGGCAGGCGGACTGTTTCGCATCATCGCTGCTGATGCCGAAGCCGTTGTTCGAGCAAGCCCTCGCCAATCTTCCACACGGCTTCTCGGCGATTCAGAAGCTCAAGGATCTCTGCCAAATGTCGGTGCTGGCAACGGCATTACGATATGCAAAGCTCGCTGCTGTCCCCGTCGCTGTCGTCGTGAGCCGCGACAGCACAATCGACTACTGGTGGCCGTCGAAGGCGTTTCAGCGGTTGAGGGGCGTAGGCTGGCTGAAGAAGGGCACGGCGTTACCCGCTCAGTGCAAGACGAGGCAGTTCAACAGCAATCACTCAAACATTTCCTGCGGGCGAATGGATGGGGCGTGGTCGTCACTGGACGACTGGTTTCCAGCCGCCGCGCAAATAGTACTGAAAGAGGACGTGGTTGGTCTCGGCTCCTACGGCAAGACCTTGACGGTGCTCTTTCTCGATGATGTGGCCGGGTAGGGCGGCTGGCCCGACTTCCGCGGGTGCCGCGAGTTGCCGCGCCTCCTCGCCCTCCGCTTCTACCTCGCCTCCCGCGGCGCACTCGTGCCCCACGTTCTACCGCTGCTCCGCCGCTCAGAAGGCGCTTTGAGCTTACTCGGTACACTCCCACCATGGTCCTCCGACACGTCACAAGGCAGTTCCGCCGCCAGAACTGGCTTGCGATCGGTGTCGAATTCCTGATCGTCATCCTGGGCGTCTTTCTCGGCATTCAGGCCGCCAACTGGAACGAGGCGCGGCACCAGGCCGCGGCCGAGCGGGCGACCATGGCGCGGCTCACGGAAGAGTTCGGTGCCGTCGAGGGGCAACTGGCGCGGGCCGTCGGCCGGTACGAGACGACCATCAAGAGCAACGGCGCCATCATCGCCGCCCTGCGGTCAGGACAACCGCCCGCCGACAAGGGCGCGTTCCGCCAGCATCTGCGGGATGCCCAGTACATCTGGGACGCCCCGGCGCAATCCGTGACGTACTCCGAGCTGGTCTCGACCGGAGCGCTCTCGCGCCTGTCGAACCCCTCGTTGCGCGCGGCGCTCACCCGCTACGGCCACCACGCCGAGCGGTACGCCCGCAAGCTCCCGCAGGCCATGGCCGTGGTCCTTGCTCCGGATTCAAACTACCTCCAGGCGGTGTCCTGGAGCCCGAACCCCGCGGACTGGGACGCGGCCAACGCCATCATCGACTACGACTGGGACCGGCTCCTCTCGTCGCAAGCAGAGATGCAATCCTGGCTGGCCTACCAGGACGACCTCCACGCCCACCTTCTTCAGCAGTTGGCGGAGGTCCGTGCCGCGCTGGCGATCCTGAAAGCACCACGATAATTGCGGGTGGGTGGGGGGTGGCGTGGCCAAGCCGCTTCGGCTTGACCACGCTTCGCGGCGCCGGCACCAAGTTTCGCCGACAAAGCCCCGCCCATCATCTGCCCGTCATGATCCCGCGCGGTCCGCGTTTACACTCCGTCCCATGCACAAAGCATCCCCGCTCCTCGCGTGCCTCGCCCTTTCCATCGTCGCCGCGATGCCGACCAGTGCGCGCCAGCCCGCGCCCGCGGCGCC
>CAZPPG010000127.1:4609-7161 GCA_964588385.1 uncultured Phycisphaeraceae bacterium | reverse complement strand
CTGGCGGTACCATCGCGCTCCGTCAGCTGCCCCGCCCACTTCGGCAGCCCCCGCCTCGAATCCCTTGAGCCTGGCGTCCTGGTTCTCGACTTTGCCGGGGTCCGTCTTGCGACGGTTAGCTGGCTGCGGGAGGGCGTGATTGCCCTTGTCCGCGAAGTCGGAAGCGTGGCGCAGGGCGTAATCCCGGTTGCAGTCAACGTTGCTGGCCTCGTGCGCGAGGAGCTTGAAATCGCCCTTGAAGCCACGAGCACGGTCCTGATCAGCGCCGTGAATCTCTCGGGGACGCCCTCACGACCAGAAGTGCTCGGGCACTTGGACCCGGCGCTCCGTGAAACACTCGCCGCCGTCGGAGAGAGCGTTACCTTCGACGCGACCTCCGTTTCAAAGGCTCTTTCTCACGTCAGTCTGTCCGCGGCGAACAACCGGCTCGCCGCTCTGGAATCGAAGGGCGTCCTGAAATCCACGCGCCGCGGACGCGGCCGAGTGTACAGCCCGGTCCTGGAGGGTTTGAGCTATGGGCGTTGAGACGATCACGAAGGCGGCAGACTCGTTTATCCGGAAGCAGCGGCGTTGCCTAGACGAGGTCGAGGCCCCGAATCTCTTTTCGGGTGCGCCTCGTGTGAAAGTTGCCGTCGTGGCCTCCCCCCGAGAAGGTCACAAGTTCGGGGCAGGGGAGGCGTATCGATTGCAGCGCGACGGTGACGCGATTCTTGTTGTTCGGGGAGTTACGCCGGTCGGACACGTCGACAACCCACCCCCAAGCGTTCTCGACACAATGCGAGGCGCGTGTGCCAACGGACTCGGCAGAGTTGCAGCGCTGTTTTCTATGACCGGGAAAGCGGAGCTTCTCCTGGAGTAACCATGACTCAAGCGGCTCCCGTTTCACTCACCATTCGGAGACAGCTCGCCGAGCCTTCCCTTTGGCACCACAATGGGAGGGAGATTCAGCTCGGCTGTGCCGCGTGCGTGGACCGCGGCCCATGCGGCGGCCTCAGCGTCGGCGCTCCAATTCACAACTGTCTCGACCTCTGCTGCGGCAAGCCGGAGACCTGCCAGAGGTATGCGTGCCCGCTGAATCCGGAACGCTACACAGCGTTGGTGAACGAGGTTGGCGGGTTCGAACTCCGGCCCTTTCGCGGCCGCATTGCATCAATGCCCGCGCTCCCCGACTACATCCCCTGCCTGCTCGATAGCGGAAGCCTGGGTGGGCCCGTGCATCTCCCAACCGTCGCGGTTCCGCTGCACTCGGTCATCGACTGCCGCTCGGGCCTGGCGAGGTTCTCTTCCCGCGAGGAGGTGCTCGCAAGGTTCAAGGTCTACGGCGAGGCTCGAATTGTTCTCACTGGCGTCGCCACGGATCGGCACGTCGAGGCATTCTGGCCTGCATTGCTCCCGAAGCAGACGGCGATGTCTCTCAAGCGGCTTCGCCCGGCCTTCATCACAGTACCAAACTTTTCGCTGCACGCTGATACGGTCCGGCACGACAATCTCTTGAGCATGGCTCGCATTGCGGCTTGTGTCGAGGAGTTCGCGGTTGCCGGCCTACCGGTCGTACCTCATATCAACGCCCGTACGCCACGCGACTACGAGCGGTGGGCTGAGTACCTCATCAACTCAGCCGATATTTGCGCCATCGCCTGCGAGATGGGCTCGATGGGTCGTTCGGCCAGCCGACGAGCGTGGCACGCCGCACAGTTCGTCGAGCTTGCGCGTCTAGTGAAACGACCGCTCACACTCGTTGTGCGCGGGGGGACCGCCCACCTTGCCGACCTTGGGGCTGTGTTTCATCGCGTCATGCTCCTGGACACCACGCCGCACATGAAGGCCAAGATGCGCCAGAGCGCGACCTACTCGCACGGGACCTTGACCTGGACGCCGTCGCCGACCGCGGCGGGCCAAGCCGTGGACGAGATCCTGCTCCACAACGTCCGATCGTGTCAGCGTGCGTTTCGGGCCACCCAACCCCGTCCCACCAGCGCGGAGCGCCGGCCGGCGACCAGGCAGGGCGCTCTGGAGGCATCCGACTCGGATCTCTTCAGTCGCCGGGCTCTCCACGGCAACTCGGAAGCTCGGCACCTCGGCTCACTGTCGTGAATCAGGGGGATCAACGTGGCGGCGAACACAACTGGCCTTCGCATCTGGCACCGCTTCGAGAGGTTTCTGGCCAACCTTGGGTTGACCGATACCCAACGGGCGGATGGTCAGACCAAGCACCGAGGTGTCCGTCAGGCGCTCAACCAGGAGTACTACGACTCTACCTCGGAAACGGCCAACAGCATGCTGGTTGGCTCGTGGGGCAAGGGCACGGTCATCCGACCGCCCCGCGACATCGACGTGCTCTTCGTCCTTCCCTACGACGTTTACCAACGGTTCGAGCAACGCCACGGCAACAAACAGTCCGCCCTGCTGCAGGAAGTGAAAGGAAAACTCGCCAAGTACTACGAGTTCACGGGAATGCGGGGGGACGGCCAGGTCGTGGTGGTGCCCTTTGCGACGTACGGAGTCGAGATCGTTCCCGCGTTCAAGCTCAAGAGCGGCCAGTACTGGATCTG
>CAZPPG010000127.1:0-4599 GCA_964588385.1 uncultured Phycisphaeraceae bacterium | reverse complement strand
ACGCGAACGGCGGTGGCTCGTACACGGTCACCGATCCTGTGGCGGAGAAGGCCGCCATCGAGGAGTCGGACAAGGCCAGCGGCGGCAACACTCGCGACCTGGTTCGGATGCTCAAGTGCTGGCAGGACGTGTGCAACGTCCCGATGAACTCGTTCCGCTTGGAACGG
This sequence comes from uncultured Phycisphaeraceae bacterium, assembly GCA_964588385.1. Taxonomy (GTDB): domain Bacteria; phylum Planctomycetota; class Phycisphaerae; order Phycisphaerales; family UBA1924; genus JAHBWV01. The sequence continues at coordinate 4,432 of CAZPPG010000127.1, read as the reverse complement.
ATGGGGACCGCGTTTGTCGACCAGTGGGCACACCGCAATTGTGGGCAATCGTCTTACCCGTACATGATGCAGGACTTCTTCGCTTGGCTCACGATGTACGTCAACGGCACGGTGTCCGTCCCCGGCACCACGGAAAAGCTGGCACTCGGCGACGCGTGGGCGAGCAGAGCCGAGTCCGCATTGAATCGGTCATCGAAAGCCTGCGACTACGAGAAGGCAGGGGACCACTACAGTGCCGGCGTGGAATGGCAAAAAGTGTTCGGCACCGATTGTCCGCTGTGAGGTCAAATGGCGTCAGCGACGAACGAAATGATCGCCGAATGCAAGCGACTTGCAGAGTCGTGCCTCTACACCTCCACCACCCTGTTCATTTGGCTGCGTTGCCTCCGGTGGTTCCGTGTGGGATTCGTCATTTTCAACGTGCTCTGCGGTGGTCTTGCCGGGTGGTCCATCCTGAAGGGCGCCAGCGATGCCAGCTACAAGCTCATTGGCGCCGTGTTCGCCTTGCTCGCTGGCGTGCTGCCCGCCATCTACGCGGCGCTCAAGGCTGACGACGGACTCGCCAAGTGCACGATGTTGGCCGGTGAGTTCAAGAACCTCCAGAATCGTTTCCGTCAAGCCGCAATGATCGACTCCAAAGGATCTCCGGAGGACTTCGCGAAGGTGTTTCAGCGGCTGATGGATCGCTTCGAGCGGGCGCGTGGACACAGCTATACGGCTCCCGAGTGGTGCTTCACAAAGGCCCAGCGCAAGATCAAGATGGGTCACTACGACTTCGACGTTGACGGAGAGGCGGTCCAGTCAGGCAAGAAGCCCTAGCAGGACGCTGCAAAAACGCCGTCGCGTGGGGCTTTCCCTGCTGATTCCGCGGGGCGCCCGGTTCGTGAGTTGGTGTGCGCCGCGCCCTACGCCGCCATCAGCTTGGCCATCCGCACCAGGTTAGGCCGCGCCGGTCATCATCACTTGCATCGCGAACTTCCACCGCCCCACGAGCCTCGCGCGTGCCAGCCCCGCGAAGTCCTTAGTCCAGCCGAGCCCTTCCTCGATCATCCTCCGTCGCCTCTGGCTGGTCCTGAAGTCCTTATGCCGGCTCATGGCCGGCACAGCCAGCGGGTGACGCCCCCGTCGGTGGAGAGGCTGATCGCGCCCTTCTTGATCGCCACGCGCTGGTCGATCCCGCGCTCTTCGAGCCCCTCGATGAAGGCCGCGTCGTCGTACCCCTTGTCGGCCCCCATCGTCAGGTCGTCGATGCTGTCCGCGTCGGCCTGCTTGGCCGTGCCGAAGCGGTAGTCGGTCACGATCCCCGGCAGGTCGGCGGCGATGTGCCTCTTGTGCCCGAGGTTCGGCATCCCGCGATTAGCCGTGAATGAGGCGCCCTAATCGCGGGTGACGGTCCCATCGGGACGTGGCCAACCCTGCGGGGCTCGATAATCGCGGCGTCAATCATCGTCCCGTGCCTGACCAGGAGCCCCTGCTCTTCAATGTGCGTCGCCGCCGCGTCAAAGAACATGTCGTGGATGTTTGCGTTGCTCCAACAGTGGTTGCCCTAGGTTCTGTCTTACGGATGCGTGGTTCGGCGCACGTGCGGCGCCTGTGAGGTTGCGCCCGATGGTGTGATCGTGGATGATGCCCGTCGGCAAGGAGGCCGACGATGGGCAAGAGGTACGAGTTGACCGACGAGGCGTGGGCACGGATCGAGCCGCTCCTGCCCAAGCAGAAGCGCGGCGGGAAGTGGAGCGATCACCGCACGCTGCTCAACGGCATCTTCTGGGTTCTCAACAGCGGGGCGCCGTGGCGAGACCTTCCCGAGCGGTACGGGCACTGGAAGACCGTCAACGGTCGCTACCGGCGCTGGACACGCGAGGGGTTGTTCGACCGCGTCCTGCACTCGCTGCACCTGGAACTCGACCAGGAAGGCCGGATCGACTGGAGCCAGTTCAACGTGGATGGATCGAGCATCCGCGCCGACCGTTCCGCCGCGGGCGGCGGGAAAAAAGGCTCGAAGACGAGCCCGAAGACCACGCCCTGGGACGATCCCGGGGAGGCTTTGGCACGAAGCTTCATCTGGTGACCGACGCCGGAGGCGTTCCGCTGGGGGCGGTGCTGAGCGCCGGGCAGAGTCACGAGAGCCGGTTCTTCGAGCGGGTGATGGACACCGTGCGGATCGCGCGTCGGCGGCGGCCTGATGCCGTCGCAGGAGACAAGGGGTACAGCTACCCGCGGATCCGGGCGTGGTGCGCCCGGCGCGGGATCGAGGCGGTGATCCCGACGCGGAGTGACCAGCCACGGGCACGTTGCTCACGCCGCAAGTATCGCCGACGGAATGTCGTCGAGCGGTGCATCGGCTGGCTGAAGTGCTGCCGCCGGATCGCGACCCGGCACGAGAAGTTGGCCACGTCGTTCCTGGCCATGGTCAAGCTGGCCATGATCCAGCGCTGTCTCAGGCTGCTCGATCCGTGAGACAGAACCTAGCAGCCCAGGCTCCAAACCCACAACCAGTGCTTACTGGACAGGCGTGTGCACGATGCTCACTGCTCGATGGTTCCGGCTCACAGTGAAACGATGCGCTCTATGTCTTCGCCCTGCGTCGGCAACGCAATCGAGCGAACAGTAACACTCGCTGTTCCACGCGGCCGGTCAATCACCACCGCCTTCACGCACCGCCTGATCGCCGCCGTCCGTTCGTCCGGCAGCCCGCGCTCGAACACGAACTCCAGGCCCGCGAGGAACCGCCCCACCTCCGCCACCGTCTGTTGCACTTGGGCCTGCTGGACAACCAGCCGGTCGAGTTCCTGGTGGCGGTGGTCCAGCTTGGCCCGCTCCTCGCGCAGCTCGCCCAGCCGCTTGTTGAGCATATCCCTGGGCACCGAGTCCACGTGGTCCAAGAGCTTGGCGACCGAGGCTTCCACGTGCTTGCGCTCGGCCTCGATCCGCTTGCGGGCGTCGGCCACCTGCTCGTGCTCGACGCCGAGGGCTTGTTTGACCGCCTTGGCCAAACGCTCGTGCCCGCCCGGCCCGGTGAACTGGGCGTAGTGGCTCTTGACGGCGGCGATGACGGCGCTCTCCAGTTCTTCCTGCGGCACGGGGTTGAACTGGCAGGCGCTGGTCCCCTTGGCGACGTACCCGCCGCAGGCGTAGCTGAAGGTCCGCACGTTGGTGCCGTCGCGCTTGGCCTTGCCCTTGACGCGCGTGACTCCCTGGTACCGGCTGCCGCAGAGCGCGCAGCGGCACAGCCCCGAGAGCAGGAATCTCGACCTCGACCCGGTCCACCCCCCCACGACCCCCACCACCCCCACTACACCCTTCGTCGTCCCCGCCTGCTTCACGCTCTCCGGTCGCGTGGTCCTCACCTTCTTGGCCTTCTCGAACACCGAACGGCTCACCAGGGGCGGGTGAGTGTCCCGCACGATGATCCAGTCGGCCTCGGCGTTGGGGACCAGCCGCGCGCCATGGGCGTGCTCACGCTCGACCGCGATCCCGTCACCCCGCTCCCCGCTCACGATCTTGTGGAAGCGGGCGTCGGTGCGTCGGTTCCACACCATGTCCCCGGCATACAGAGGATTGACCAAAATCGACCGCACGGTGCTGTCGCGCCACTGGCCGCCGTAGATGTGGCTCCACGCCGGGCCCCTGGGCGTGGGTGTGCCCGCGCGGTTGAGGACGTCGGCGATCGCCTTGAGCCCCCGCCCCTCGTCCACGTACATCGAGAAGATCCGCCGGACTGTGTCGATGCGCTCGGGGTCCCCCGGCACCAGTTGTGCCCTGTCGCGCTTGGAGGTCTGGATCGACTCGCCCCGCGCCAGCGTGCGGATGACTTTGCCCTTCTCGTTGAGCATCTGCTTGCCGCCGTCGGGCATGTGCCGCAGGACAAAGAGCAACTGCCCGCGCTCGTTCTCGTACCGCTGGTCGTACCGGTGGGGCGCGACCCCGCCCAGCCACGCGCCGGTGCTGGCCTTGCTGAGCAGCCCTCTGATGGTCACCTTGGAGAGGTCCTTGGACTCTTGCCGTGCCTGCCACTGCTTGACGGGGCGCAAGAGGTCGTCGGTCTCGCCCCCTAAAAACCCCTCGGTCGCGTAGATGACCTCGACCCCACGGGCGCGGAGCAGGTGGCGGTAGTACCCGGCCTCGTCGTTGTCGACGCGGCCGAAGCGCTTGACGTCGTAGACCACGATCGCGCGGAAGTCGGGGCCCCCCGAGCGCTGCGCGTCGGCGATCAGGGACTGGAAGCCCGGGCGGTTGGTCGAGCTGGTGCCGCTGATGGCGTCGTCCACGTACCAGCGCAGGAGCGAGAGGCCGTGCTCGCGGCAGTAGGCCTCGATCACTTTCTTCTGGTCGGGGATGGACTGCTCCTGGCGGTCGGTGGACCGGCGGCAGTACCCGACCGCCACGGTGGCATCGGGCGCGGCCCGGCCATGTCGCGGGGGGCGTGGCG
>CAZPPG010000126.1:0-7260 GCA_964588385.1 uncultured Phycisphaeraceae bacterium | reverse complement strand
ACTGCCGTCGCGCCGTACGTGCGCCGAACAAACGATCCGTCAGACAGGGCCTAGGGCCCAGCGATATGGACCGGCGACCTCGCCAATAAGTATGTCTCGAGAACCCTTGATCGGATAAACTAGCGGATCGCCGATCTGCATCTCATGCGCGAAACGGAAGACTTGGCCGTACGACGAACGGATTGAACCGTCATTGGCTTCCGGAAACCCCTTCCGATACGCGGCCTTCATCTTGTCCCGCGTGTCGTAGGGCGCAAGATTCCCGATCTTGGTCCATCCAATGCAAACGAATCCTTCCTCTTGTGCACGTAGCGCGATCCGCGCGTCATTGGCGATATGCACGACCCAAAGTGTGGACTTGTTCTCGAACATGCGGAGATCCTCCTGAAAGCTGATGCCATGAGCGATCGCGATATATTGTAATACTGCGCTGGGGACGGCCGCCCTTCCAACCGTAGCGTGCTCAAGCGCGGCGGTGTGGTGTCCTCCGCCCCGCCGGGGCGGGTTCATTGAATGACACTTCTTCCACGGGTTGCGCTCGGCCGCCTTTGCGACCTTCGCTCCACCCGCGGCTACACACCTGCGTACCTTCGGGACGCTAAATCCTCATCACCGAGATTCGATTCTTGCCGCACTCAGTCGCATCGATGAGCGGCAGGTTGCTCGTTCCCGCTCATCCCCTCACCACCAACTGCCCTCTTCCCATCTCTCCAACAAACTTCCCATCGCGGGCCATGACTTTGCCGCGGACGGTGACGACGCTCGAGCGGCCCTTGAGTTCCCACCCTTCCCAGCCGCTGTAGTCGGTGGCCATGTGGTGGGTCTTCGCGGAGATCTTGCCACGGTACTCTGGGTCGTAGATGACGAGGTCCGCATCCGCACCGACGGCGATCGTTCCCTTGCCCTTGAGTCCGAAGATTCGTGCCGCACGCGTTGACGCCGCGTCGACGAACGCGTGCAGGTCCATGCGCCCGGTGGCAACGCCGTAGGTGTAAAGCAGGTCGACGCGGTTCTCAACGCTCGGGATGCCATTGGGGATCCTCGTGAAGTCGGACTTCGGGAAGCGACCCATCTCCTTCTGGCCCTTGTAATCGAAGGGGGCATGGTCGGTGGCGACGGTCGCCACGGTGCGGGCGCGGAGCGCATCCCACAGGAAGTCCTGGTGCTTCTTGGCGCGGATGGGAGGCGACATGACGTACTTGGCGCCCTCGAAGCCGTGATCACCTTCGCGCTCGGCGTAGGAGTTGTCGAGCGTGAGATAGGGGATGACGGTCTCGATATGAGCGCGAACGCCGCGCGAGATGCCATGCTGCGCGGCACGGACCGCCTCTTCACACGATGTATGGACGATGTAGACCTCCGCCCCCGTCTGCTCGGCGAAGGCCATGAGGTGCGCGACGCCCGAGGCCTCAACCGTCGTCGGGCGCGAGGGCTCGTGCCACTTGGGTTCCTTGTGACTCGCCGCGAGCAGTTCGGCCTGCTTCTCGGCGATCAGCGTCTCGTTCTCGCAGTGCGCCGTCACGACGACGCCGAGTTCCTTGGCGAGTCTCAGGGCGTGATACAGCTCGCGATCATCGACACCGAGTGCCCCCTTGTAGGCGAGGAACACTTTGAACGATCGGATGCCGCGTGAGACGATCTCGCGGAGCTGACTTTCGGCCACTTCGTCCCACCTCGTCACGCCCATATGGAATGAGAAGTCGCACGCGCTGACGCCCTTGGCCTTGCCGAGCCAGAGCTCGAACGCCTCCAGCGGCTGATCGCCCTTGCCGGGGCAGATCATCTCGATCAACGTCGTCGTCCCGCCGACGAGCGCGGCTCGCGACGCCGTCTCCCACGTGTCCTTCGCGTACGTCCCCATGAACGGGAGGTAGATGTGAACGTGCGGGTCGATGAAGCCGGGGAAGAGGATCTTGCCGCTGGCGTCGATCACTTCAGTTCCCGCGGCACAGGAGGCGGGACTGATCCCCAGCGCGATTCGCGAGATTGTTTCATTCTCGCAGTAGACATCCGCGGCGTAGTCGTCGGTTGAGGTGACGATGCGGGCATTGGTGATGAGCAGAGACATCGTGGATTCCTTGCGTTCCGGGCGAGACACTGGCTGGCAAGCAGCCAGTGGCATGCCCAAGGCCTCAATCGTTCGACACGAGCTTGCTCGACTGCTCGACAAACTTGTCGCCGGACCACGCCGCGTCCTTGGTGACCATGCCCTTGGCAGCGTTCTTCTCCGCGGCTTTGGCCGCGGCCTGACGCTGCACCAGGTCCGCGTGCGTCGTGAAGTACTGGAGCGAGTGGCCACGGAAGTCCTCGATGGACTTGAAGCCGTGCTTATCCATGAACGCGGAGAGCCCTTCGCAGAGCGTCTTGCACATGCCGTAGCCGTGGATCATGACGCCGGTGCAGACCTGCACGGTGCTGGCGCCCAGGAGGATGAACTGGGCCGCGTCGTCGCCGGTCTCGACGCCTCCGATGCCGCTGACGGAGCGACCGGGGAACTCCTTCTTCATCATCCGCGCGCACTCCATGACCATGCGGAGCGCGATCGGCCTCACCGCCTTGCACGAGTAGCCGCCGGGGGTGGTGTACCCCTCGACCGTCGGCTCCGGACGCAGGGTCTTGAGGTCGATGCCCATGACGCAGAGGATGGTGTTGATGGCGGCGATGCCCTCGCAGCCGCCTCCTGCGCTGCCGAGCGCGGCGCGGGCGGGTTCCTCAATGTGCGTGATGTTCGGGGTCATCTTGGCCCACACGGGGATCTTCGAGACGCCATTCACCCAGCCGCAGACCTCGCGGAGGACCTCCGGGTCCTGCCCCATGGCAGCGCCCATCTTGCGCTCGGGGAGCCCGTGGGGGCAGGAGAAGTTGAGCTCGAATGCGTCGACACCCGCATCCTGGCAGCGCTCCACGATCTCGACCCATGCGTCTTTCTTGTACTCCTCCATGATGGAGGCGATGAGCACGCGATCGGGGTACTTCTGCTTCACCTGCTTGAACTCATCGATCCAGGTGTCGAAAGGGCGATCGGAGATGAGCTCGATGTTCTGCCAGCCGACGATGGTCTGGTCCGTCTTCGGCCCCACGCGCATGCGGGCGTAGCGTGGCGCGACGTTGATGACCTTGGACGCATCAAGACTGATGGTCTTGGCGATGACCGCGCCCCACCCCTCGTCGAAGGCCTTGCAGATGACGTTCGCGTTGGTGCCGGGCGGCCCGGAGCCGATCACGAAGGGGTTGGGCAGCTTCAATCCGTCAACGACCACGCTCAGGTCGGCCATGAGAAACTCCAATCTGCCATCGACGATGTGCCGCGGGGGGCGCTGCCCGATGGATCGCTCACTATACCGAAAGCGGTTCCGTGGAACGAGAGGTCGGAGAGCGATCGCGGCGTTGTCGTGCCCCCGCCGAGAACCCTGTGCGCGAGAAAGGACGCACGCACCCGAGGAGGTCCTGTGGGTGCGTGCGTGGGAGGTGTTCTGCGTGGTGTGGGGAAGCCCTGACGCTTCCCCGGGCGCGGCTTCAGTGCTCAGTGGCTGAAGTTGGCCCACGGGCTGGTGGAGGCGATGGAGCCGCCGGCGGTGACGATGGGGCCGATCTGGTTGTTGGCGGCGTTCACGTTCGCGAAGCCGTTTCCGGTGCCGGGGTTCACGGCCTGGTTGTTGATGACAAGGTTGTCGTCGCCGGCGCCATCGACGCGGACCGCGTCGCCCCAGCCGAAGAGGAGGTTGTTCTGGATGCGGCTGCCGTCGGTGAGGACGGAGATGCCCGGCGCGGCGAGGCCGGAGCCGTTGACGGTGTTGCCGACGACCTGGCTGGAGCCGTAGACGCGGATGCCGCCGGAGCCGCAGTTGGTGACTGTGTTGTTCATGATCCGCTGGGCGCCGGTGTTGAGCTGGGCGGCGATGCCGAAGGCGGTGCAGTTGGTGGCGGTGCAGTCCTGGACGAGCGTGCCGAAGGCGACGTTGAAGCCGTTCTGGGACGCGGAGTGGACCTTGCTGGAGCGGACCTCCGAGTTGGTGCTGGTCGTGATGCCGTGCTGGCCGGGCGAGAAGACGCTGGAGTCGATCACCTGCGAGTCCGGGCCAACGTTGATGCCGTCCTGGGTGGGATTGTCGACGATGCACCCGACGACCGTGTTGCGTGAGCCGTAGGCGTAGATGCCATGGCCTGCCGCGTTGACGACGGTGACGTTCTCGACCCGTGAGTTGCTGGCGAGCTCGATGCCGTGAGAGCCGGCGCTCTTAAGGGTGCCGTTCTTGATCACGACGTTGGTGTAGGAGGCGGCGCTCACGCGGATGAGCGGCTTGGTGGAGGCGTCGGAGCCGCCGCGGACGATCGAGAAGCCGTTGAGGTCGATCGTGACATCGGGGGCGTTGATGAGGATGGCGACGGTGTCGCCGGTCACGATCGAGAGGCCGGTGAGGTAATAGCTGCCGGGCTGGTTGATGATGTAGAAGGCGGTGCCGTTGCCCGGAACCGTGTCGCTGTTGATCGGGCGGCGCGGCTCGACCTGCTCGAGCGTCTTCATCGTCGGGCCGGGGGTGCCGTCGGGGGGCGTGAGAGGGCCGGCGAGGGCGGTGGCCCCGACGGAGACGAGGGCGGCGGCGGCGAGCAGAGCGCGGATGGACATCGTGGCGGACATGAGAGACCTCCTGCGTGCGAAACGTGGTGTGATGTGGTTCGTTCGTGGGGCGGGAAACACTCCCGCTGGTCGGCCCCCCATTCCTACTTGCGGCGTCTTGGGGGGTCGTGCTGACATTCTCATCAACGCGATCGGGGAGCGGGGCCCTTGGGGACAGGAAGAAAAACAATGAGGCCCCGCGTTGTGCGGGGCCACGGAGGGCAAACGACCAAGAAACGCGGCTCTACCTCCCCCTGAAGCACCAGAGCAGCACCGGTGGCAGCGCGTACAGCCCGCCCAGGATGGCGATGGTGGTTGCGGCCTTGAGCCACGCCGCACCGACGCTTACGCCCTCGCGAGGCCCGAGCGGGAGCCAGCGGAGCATGGAGACCTGCGCCAGGAGCACGAACGCGGCGAGCGGAAGCATCATCCACATGGCCCATGTGCCGAAGCGGGTGCCGATGGAGAAGGGCGCGAGCAGGTAGCCCGCGTGGGGCACCAGCAGGATCGTGGCGATGAGCCCGACGGTCCGCCACGGATTGTGTCCCGGCTTGGAAGGGCCGGCGGCGAAGGCCATTCCCAGGACGAAGCAGACGAAGAGTGAGAAGACGGCGATGCAGAACAGATAGCCCCGGGCCCAGGCCAAGAGCGGGCCTTGCGTGGACCCGGACGCGCCCGTGGCGGTTGAGACGAGTGAGCACACGGCCTCTGTGAAGGGGGTGTTCATCGGCGCGCGCCCGACCCGGGGTCATAGCCGAGGATCCTGACGAGGCAGTCGAGGTCCTCCGCGCGGCCCCTTTCGTAGTTATCCCCTTCCATCGCAGTGTGGGGCTCGGGGTACGCGGACTGCATGCACCAAAGGGCTCGCTCGAAGAGCCGCTCGGCCTTGGGCTTGCCTTCGCGCGTTCCGGCAGCGCCGGACGCGACGATCGCTTCGAGCTTCGCGCGATACATCTTTCCGAGTGCGACCGCGCCGTAGATCGAGTCGTCGACCCTCTTCACGGCGGCCTCGGCATCTTTGAACTGTTCCAGGTCGGCGAGGCGCGAGGCCTCGTCGATGGCGGGCTCGCGCTTCTTCGCGAGGGCCTTCAGCCACAGCTCATATTGTTCCATGGACACGGCGTTCTCCAGATCGTGGGGTCTACTGCCCGGACGCAATCAGTGGCCCAGTTTCGGGACGGGCGCGCCGGGGACGAGGGGCGTGGTCGGGCCCTTGGGCGCGTCGAGCGCGAACGACTCGACGGCGGCGGCGAGTTGCTCGCCGAAACTCGGCCAGAGCTCTTCAGGCACCATCGCCATCACGATGATGAGTCGCCCGCCGTCCTCGAGCATCGCGATGTGCAGGCGCAGGCGTGTGCCGTCCTGCACCTGCTCGGCCGTTGCGAGGATCGCCGGATGCTCCTTGTCCTTGGCCCCGATGCGTCCCGGCATGAGGGACTTCAGGTCCATCGGATGGCCCGTGATGGTGGTGTCGGAGGTGAAGAACTGGAGCCACTGCATGACGCTCCCGTCCTCGTACGCCGGACGCGCGGCGACGGTGAGGACCGCAAGGGCGACCTCCGACGACGCCACCATCAATGGGGCCATGAACGTGGGCTTCTCGAACTCGAGCTTCTCCAGCGGCACGTTGAGCACCGCGAAGCCGTGCGGCAGGCCGACGGAGAAGGCGAGGTCCGCGAGGCGGCCCGGGAAGGCGTGGGGGACAAGGTGTGAAGCGAGTGTCGATGGCACCGATGACTCTCCTGAGAGGACGGGGCGGGCGCGATCACCACGCGAAGTTGGCGTAGGGGCTGCTCGTCGTGAATCCCGACCCGGGGGTCCAGCTGATGGGACCGACGGCGTTGGGAGAGGAGTTGAAGACGAATCCCCCGATCGTGCTGCGGGCCGTGTTGGAGACAACGAAGTTGTTGAGTGCCCCAGACTCGCCGTAGATGCCCAATGCGAAGCCGCTGACGTGGTTGCCGATGATGCGGTTGCCTGACCCGGTGACGCGGATCCCTTTGCTGTCCATCCCCATGCTCGCGGCCGAGAGATGGTTGTTCTCGACGAGGCAGTTGCTCATGAGGAGAACGCCCACCCCGTCTGGGCTGCCGACGGCGCGGATGACGCAGTTGCGGATCGTGCCGCCGAAGAGGAACGCCCCTCGCTCGTTGCCGTCCATCGTGCAGTTCTCGATGAGAGAGCCGTCGGCGGCGTTGATGCCGGTTCCGGAGTTGCTCACCACGCAGCCCGTCACGATCCCGCCGTAGCTGACGTCGATGCCGACGTTGTACGCGTCACGGACCGTGACGCCCTCGACGCGCACGCCGGTCGCGCTCGAGGCATACACCCCCGCCACACCTCCGCCACGGACGATGCCGTTGCGGATGACGATCCCCTTGTGGAGGCCCGGGACGCTCTCGACCCCGATCGCCGCGACGCCGTCGTTCTCGGTCGGGTGGGTGATCGTGAACCCGGAGAGGTCCAGCGTGACATCGCTCGAGTCGATCACGATGCCGGATATGGCCGGCGCGACGGAGAGGTTGCCGGCCAGGTAGTAGGAGCCCGGCTGGGTGATGCGGAACGCGCTGCTCGCATCGCCGGGCGTGTTGACGGCGTTGATCGCGATGCGGGGCTCGACCTCGGCGAGCGTCTTCATGGTG
>CAZPPG010000125.1:0-7377 GCA_964588385.1 uncultured Phycisphaeraceae bacterium | reverse complement strand
AGGTGGTGACGTTCGCGAGGTCGTCAAGGTCGTTGACCATGTCGCGGGCGATCTCGGCCAGCGCGATGTCGTCGTCCTCGCCCTCGACCTCGTCGCGGGCATCGAGGACGTTCTGGATGGCGTTGAGCAGGATGTCCTGAAGGTCGGTGTCGTGCATGGCGTTGCTCCTGTCTGTGCTGTGGTGCGTGATCGCGTCGGGTCCAAAAGCAGCGAAGCCCGCAGATCGCGGGCTTCAGGTCGTCGGGTCGGTTGTGGATCGGTCTACGAGGTCGGGGTTGCGGGGCTGGGTTCGGGCCTCCTTGCCGCGTGCCTCGTCGCAGGCGTCCGACCTGCCTTGGCGGTAGCCGCTGTGCAGCCCATCCCGGTACCCGCGATCGAAGGCGTGGCGGATCAGGTCGCGGATCGCGCTGACCGGGATCTCGTGGAAGTCCAAGGCGTCGCGGCCGCGGGTCTCGAGCGTCTCCAGCCGCAGCAGCCGCTTGGCGTTCTCCATCGCGGCGTCGAGCGCGGCCTGCTTGCCCATGGCGTCGAGCGAGGGCTGAGGCGTGATCTGAGGGGCGTCTGGTTTGGCGGTCGCGCCGGTCGCCGTGTTGGCGTTCGTTGGCCCTCTGTGATGTTCGCTCATCATGGCAGCATGCTCCTCGCGGCCAGGTTCAACGATGGCGGCCGCGTGGATCACATGAGGGCAAGATCATCGCGCAGAGGCAAGGCGATGTGGCCCATGTCGCGAGGAATCCGCGCTGAACGCGCCGAATGTGGGCAAGCAGTGGGCATGTCGGGCGCAAGTGGGCAAGTGCCCACGACCTCGTTCGCTCCCGAGCACGAAAGCGACCGAAATAAGTCATCGTGCAACAAGCGCGACGATTGTTCTCATGAGTCAGCAAGTGAGGGATCGTTGTACCAAGCGCTCGGATTTGACCTCAAGGTCTTGGCTCGATCTCGATCGAGCAATCGCAACCCGAGGTCGTAGAACAACTGCGTCATTCGTGCCCTGTCATCCAGGCAACTGGCGGGCAATTCAAAGACGTCGTAGCCCATCGCACGAAGAGCCTCCCGAAGAACGCGGTCTCGTTCTGCGGTTACGGGATTGCCATGCAATCGATCGCTCAACCCGTCCAGGTACAGGCAGATGCCCGGTTCCGAAGGATCGCTCCCCGGCCATAGGCAGTCGGGGTAGGTCTTACCGAGCGGCTGCCCAAGGTCAATCGGCTCGTGGCGCTTGGCCTCAGGAAACCCGGCCCGCATCAATTGTTCGCGGAGTCGATTCTCGTCGACGTTAACGGGACGATGTTCACCCTTGGGTGCCGCATCCGGCATTTTGGCGGGGATGGGATGCGTAGCACGCAGCGATTCACCGTTTGCGGCAAGTACATCCTCAACGAGGTGTCGATCAAGCGAGGCGTGGTAAAACGCGTTGCGGAACGTGCGAAGGCAGTCGTTGCAGCTCCGCTCGCAGCCCGACGGACAATTCGACACGATCGGCGTGACGGCCTGAACGATCTCTGAGAACCGCTCGCAAAGCTGCTCAAGCAGCCCAGATCCACCGGGCATTGGGTCAAACAGAATCGCTGTCGCTTCGTCGCTCCCCGGTGTGCCCAGAACCAAAACCTGGAGGTCATCACGCTCCATGTCCAGAACCCGCGTCGCGCCCGTGCGAATCGCCTCCGCGAGCGAATACGCCTCGGTCTTATCGGCGCACATCGGAAGCGAGAGAGCATCGGCGACGATGTCGGCGTAGAAACCGACGTTCACGGGAGGTCGACCGCAGCGCTGGGCGTGGTCCTTTCCAAACTTGTCGAGCTCTGCCACTGACGCGAACGGCGTGCGGCTTTGTCCGCACACCTGGCATACCGGGTAGCCGAGCTCGTTCTGGTCCACTTTCCTGGTCGGCCCGACGTTTACCAGCCGAAGGTGAACACCCTTTCTAAAGTGGACCGGCCGCTCACCCCACGCGAAGGCCATGCCCGCTTCGTGCCGACTACGTTCGGTGCCGAACGTCGTGACAGGCATTTGGAATCGGAAGTCCTCCTCATCGGAGATGTGGGACCTGTGCGTCAGCTGAACGTCGCACACGGGCACTGCCGGGAGGGATGCAGCCCCGAGGTTGCCAGCAGCGTTGCCCGCGCCCGCGACTTCCGTCGCCGTTTCGCTTTCCACATTGACATCAAAGAACGCAGGCTCTTGTGGCTGAAGCTGGAAGTACCTCGCGACGAAGCGATTGCCGTTCGCATAGATGAGGTTGCCAGGGACGTACTCTCGAAGCGCCACAGCTGGAGGACGCGGCAGGACGAAGTCGCTGCTGCCCGTCTGCCAGCGAGGCAGTTGTGCTACCGCCCGAACGGATCCACTCTCGAGTCCGTAGCCAGGCAAGAACCCTTCTGCAGCGAGCACGCCGTACGTCTCGACATCGTCGTAGCCTTCGGCATCGCCCCTGCCCCGTGTGTCCTGCCCCTTCATGCGCCTGACCAGCCGGTCGCACCGCTGATACAGCGACTTGTCCTCTTCGTCCAGTGTGCCGCTTGCTTTCCGCTTGGCTTCGAGCCGATCAAGCTGGGTTAGCGCCCACGCGAGCCGGCGGCGAAGCACGCTGACGACGCGTTCCAATTCATCCGGTGTCCTGTCCGTCGCAGTCTCAAGCACAGCATCATCGATGACCGCGCGATCCTCTGACGGCCAGGTTGTGGCAAAGCTCCGTTTGACTGATTGGAGAAGATCCGCCCGATGCTTGCTCACCACGGTTCGGAATGGCGATGCGTCGAAGGGTGTTGTTCGAAGCCTGCCGTCGGCCTCGAACAGGAAACTCTTGACCATCGAAGGGAACGTCGTCGTGAGCGCCTCTGTTAGCTCGGTCCGATCTCCCTCCGAGAGCGGAGAACCCGGGCGTGCCAACTGCCGCAGTCGTGTCAAGACAGCCGCATTCACGTGGCGGCCCACCATCAGCGGGTTCCGCAGATTAAAGCGCGGCGGGTCCACGCGGCCCGCGAGCATCTTCTGAGGGTCGTTGAAGTAGAAACGATCGTGAGTGGTCGGTCTGGCGTAGGTCAGATCTACAGCCATGCGCTGGCGGCGGCCAGCCCGGCCGACTCGCTGCCAGTAATTGGCTGGCAGCGGAGGCACGTTGCGCATCAGCACGGCATCGAGCACGCCAATGTCGACGCCGAGCTCCAGCGTGGGAGTGCAGACGAGGGTGTTGATCTGCTCACCGTCGCCCTTAAACTGACGCTCAATCAGATCGCGATCAAATGCCGGCACCATCGCCGAATGCTCACGTGCCCTGACCATGTGCGATCCGTGATCCAGCAGATCAAGGTCGTAGCTGTCTGGGTTCTCCTCCTCACGAACGAGGACTCCAACGCAGCGGAACGCCTGGCACAGGCCGTGGGGGGTCGTGCGAGTCTGTGCACGGCGGCACGTGCGGCAACGCCACAATCCGTGCGAGGGCACCAAGCGGACTTTGTCGCCATCGACCTGGCGTGCTCCGGCGCAGCCAGGCAGTGCGCTCCCCCGCTGGCCGACCAGCGTCACCGGCACAAGGATCTTCAGGTCATCCGCGAGGAATGCCCACAGTCGCTCGAGGAACTCCGCGGCCTTGTCTGGAGCAACTCCCCACTTCTTGACCGCAGCCCGAGCGGTTGTCTCGCCCTTCGCGCTGAGCCACTGTGCAACGCGGCCCGGCTCGTCGCCCGGATCGCGGCTGAGTTTGACGGCCTTGGGAATGCCCGCCATGTCCGGGAGATAGCCATACTGCAGTTCACGATCGCCATCGCCCCAGAACCTGCCGAAGATTCGCTGCTGTGAATCGTGGAGTTGGTACGCCCGCCGCGCCCGATCCAGTAGGTCGGAAATGCCGTCGGCCAGCAAAGACGGATCTACACCGAGCGCGGCCGCTTCGTGCTTGACCCAAGGATGCTCACCGGAGAGATTGAGGTAATCAACACGCAGCCGTCCCCACGGTTCCAAGCCGACTCGCTGCTTGATGCCCGTGACGATCTCGCGGAGGATCTGAATGCGGAGAAAGTACTTGCGGTCTTCTTGGTGAGCTGTGCCTGCCGCTTCCTTCTGGTACTGCTGCCACACTTCAGGAACAAGCATCTTCGACAAGTCGTTGTCCGCTTCCAGCCGATCGTCGAGGAACTTCGTCAGATCACCCACAGAAACCGGGCCTTGGGTGATGCGCTCGTACATGAGCGAGCGGAGCCGGAATCGCCGAGCGTGGTCACGCATCCAACCGGCCTGGAACGCGGCCTCCTGGCGGTTGTCGGCGAAGATCAGCAGTCGTCGCCGCTCGGCGTGCTGCACCATGTCCTGGGCGAGCACGTGCACATCGGCGACTGGCACGGCCTTCACCGGGCGAGCAGGCTCGCGATACCAAGCGTTCCAGACACGCCCGCCTTGCCCGCACGAGACGCAGCGCGTCAACTGCCCAGGCCGCTCGTCCTTTTCCTGCACGGCGAGCAGTTCCACCATCTGCCCCTGCGCGGCGCACGCGTCACAGCGGTCGCGGCCCTGCGGATGCACCGCCCCGCATGCACGGCAGACGTGCACCCGCGCCGTCTTGGGCGGATCATCATCGCCATCATCGGCGGAGATCACCGTATCAGTCACGACGAGCCGCTTGCCGCCAGTTGATGCATCCTGCGGACGCCAGACGCAGCGATCTTCCACCGCTTCGCCTCCGCCTGGTGCCTTGGCAGTGAACTCCCAACCAGCGGCGTGATGCTCGAAATAGTGCTGTCCGCACGTCGAACAGGTCAGCACCGGGAACTTTGCGAGCGCGGGTTGTTGGGCGGTGGCGTCTTCCGCCGACAGCCAAAGCTTCGGGCGATCCTGGGTTTCGGGGAATGTCACCACCGCGCCGCCGACGCCGCGCACGAAGGAATGGATGACCGGCCGCAGGAGGGCTCGACCCTGCTTGCGGGCCGCCGCACCCAGTGCGAGGTACGCCAGCACTTCCTCCTCGCTGACGGCGCGCTTGAGTACGCCATCAAGGACGTGAACCACCGTGTCGAGGGGGCGAGGCTGCAGCAGTTCCGCCGTCAGGCGGTACGCGACCTCATTCTCCAGGAGCGCGTCGTACAGCGCATCCCGCCAGTCGCCCTGGCGTTCCGCCGCGAGTCCATTGCCGGTGAGGGCTTTGAGCGCATCGCTCACCATCGCGCCGCCAGAGTCCCCGACATCCACTGCCTTCAGCACGGCCTTCAGAACTTCCGCCGCCCCGCCCTTGCCGGTCGGCGGGCCGGGGTCGCGACGGTTCTGCCCCCAGCCCTGTGCTTCGTACACCTCGCCGACGATGGCGACATCCTCTTTGGGCACGCCGAAGAAGCGGCGGGCGAAGTCCCGCGGTGGGTCACCGCCGCCGCTGGGGTCCGCGATCGTGGCGGAGGTTGCCACGCACACGGTCTTTGCTCCGCTTGCGGCGCTGCTCGTTTCGCAGAACGCACGCAACCGTCGGATCAGGCACGCCGTCTCAGCGCCCTGCGCCCCCGCAAACGTGTGCGCCTCGTCGAAGACCAGGAAGTCGAGCCGGGCGTTATCGAAGAGTTCCACATCCTTCTGCCGCGTCAGGAGCAGCTCGAGCATCTTGACGTTGGTCAGCAGGATCCGCGGCTGGCCACCGGGCTCACGCAGTTCCTCGCGGCTGCAACGTTCCTCGGCCGGATGGACAGCGACCTCCTGACGTTGTTCCTGCGCCTTCTTCAGGGCGGCGCGATAGTCCGCGCGGCTCGCGCCGGCGCGCAGCCGCTGGCCCGCCACATCCGCCTTCTTCTCCGGTGTCTTGCCGACGTACATGGCGAACGTGATGCCCGTGCCCGCCAGGAGTTCACGCAGGCGTCCCAACTGGTCTTCGGCCAGCGCGTTCATCGGATAGACAAGCACCGCCGAGATGCCCGGCGCGGCCCCTTTGTCCTTCAGATCGAGGCATTTGCTGATGATCGGGTACAGAAAGCACTCGGTTTTGCCAGAGCCGGTGCCGGTGCTCACCAGCGTGTGCTTGCCATCGTGGATCGCGCGCACGGCCGCTTCCTGGTGGCCGTAGAGGGTCGCGTGCGACACCAGGCCCGTCATCGACGGATGCAGAATCCCCTGCCCGGCTAGCGACTTGATCGCCGCACCTTCGCGAAAGGGGCGACTGAGGGAGACGTACGGCCCCTTCATCAGCGGCGTGCGCCGCGTGTGGTCCAGCGACAGCAGCGTCCGCATCTGCGAATGGAAACTCGCATCGGCGAATGGATACGTCGAGAGCTGATACTTCAGGAAGGAACGGACGACCTTCTCGGTGTAGGCGACTGGATTGAGTGCCATATGGCTTCGTGTACTCCAAGTAGGTTGATGAGTCGGGCACGATAGGAGCTAGGCTGGGTCTTCTTTCTTCCCATCCACCTCGGGCAACTCCCACTTGGCAACCTGGAGAAGCCGCTTCTTTACACCGGTGTTAAAGCACTTGGGGAGGCTACGCATGCAGAACGAGAGGCCGCCTCTGGCTCGACTCGCTGCAACGTACAACCCGTTCTTGAGCCTTGAGTCGATCTCCCGTGCATCCCGGCTCCAGTCTTGCCTGTTGTCAATGAACACGACGGCATCAAACTCCAGGCCCTTGGTTTGCTTCACAGACGCGATCACGATGCAATCTGTCTCGCGAAGCTGGCCGCCCCTGGATCGCGGCTCAATGAGATGGACGCTCGTGAGCTGATCCTGGAGCGACGCCTCGATCTCGTCGCGGAGCGCACGCAGCCGCTGCGGCTGCACCCGACCATCGTACAGCACTGCGACCGTTGCACTGGGGGTGGCGTCGCGCCAGTGCCGAGCCTCCGAAGCCACTGCCTTGCCGATGTGCTTCCAGGAGCGAACTTTGCCCGCACGCGGCCGGGCCCCCGTGAGCAGAAACGAGGGCTCCCACGAGGGGCGATCTCGGAACAGCTTTGCCTGAAGGAAGTGGATGAACAACCCGATCTCTTGCGTCTGCCTGTAGACGACAGTGAATGCCGCCCGCTTCAGGTCGGGTGTTGCCACGTCCTCCCATCGCCGGATCCCGCCGGATGTATTGAGGTTCTGGCGGAGGTCGCCGACCATCGTGATGGTGCCCTTTGGAGTGACCATGGCACGCAGTGTCGCGATATGGCTGGGGGAAAGATCCTGCACTTCATCCAGCACCATGTGCGTGATGCGTTCGCGAGCGGAACCAATCCACGGCTTTCCAGACCCTGAAGACGCAAGCATCACTCGAGTGCCGAGCCACGCCGCCATGGCCAGGTCGTACTCGCTATAGGTTGGCGCCGGTCCCGCAATCAGCTTCTGCCACGTTGTGCTTCCCGATTCGATGCGCTTCTCGGAGAGTCCGGCACGACGTGCCGCATCCAGCACGGCAGCGAACTCCGC
>CAZPPG010000124.1:0-7397 GCA_964588385.1 uncultured Phycisphaeraceae bacterium | reverse complement strand
CTCACGTCGAGCGGTCGGGCAAGCTCTGTCTGGCACCGGAATCCGGGACCCTCGTTGACACGTCGCGGCCCGCCGACATCGTGCAGGACGCGATCGACCGGGCCGATGTCATCCTCGGCGCTGACGCCGACCAGCAGCGGGCTGAGATGGAGCGCGAGTACCAGGCCTACTGGGGCGACTCGCTCCCCGAGTTCATCTCGATCTGCCCGCCCTCGACGCCCAGCGGACCGGTCTGGCAGGTCGAGGTGGACATGGCCGGGCCCACGACGCTCATCGCACCGGACTCCGGGGCGGCATGGTCTTGGGTGCGGGCCATCGGCAGGACGGTCGAGAGCCAGCGAGACGCGTACTTTCTTCGTCTGGACCAGGTCCCACCACCTCCGCCCTACTCCAAGGCCATCACACTCCGCGAGCTCTTGGAACTGATCGGCTCGGTAACGTCCCCGGACGTGTTGGGAGCCCTGAAAGCCTGGCTCGGGAGGCACGGCCTGCCGGCAACAATCTTGCTCTCAGCGCCGCTAGCCCGCGGCGGTGACGTGCTCGTTGCGGCCGAGGTCCCGCTGTTGCGCGGCACTGCGGCGACGAAGGTGCAGCATGGTTTTCGACCGGGGAAGATCCCTCCCAACATCCTGGTTGCCCGGGCAGCAGGAGAACCAATCAGGCGAGTCGAAGTCGCCCGGGCAGACCCGGGCTTTCTCCTGCCGCGGGGTGGCGCCGTGACCGACCTCCGCCAAGCCACCATTGCGGTTGTGGGGTGTGGCTCCGTCGGCTCTTTCACCGCGGCTGCCGTTGCGGCGAGCGGCGTCGGGCACCTCATCCTGGTCGACGATGAACTGTTCCGCACCGAGAACATCCACCGGCACGTCCTTGGCGCGTCTCACGTGGGGCAGAAAAAGGTGGTCGCCCTGGCCGCTGTCCTCAAGGCGCGGTTTCCACATCTTCAGGTAACCGAGGTCCCGAGCACTATCGAGGCGAGCCTCGATAGTGGGGACTCGCCGGTCCTCAGGGCCGACCTGATCGTGCTGGCACTGGGGGAGGAGAATCTCGAGCTGCGGCTCAACGAGTACCTCCGCGACGGACCGCGCCGCATCCACGTTTGGCTCGACCCGCTCGGGGTCGGGGGGCACGTGCTGCGGGTTGGCCGCGGCGGCCACGCCGGCTGCTACGCGTGCCTCTTCCGGCAAGACGACACCCACGGCCCGATGAACATGGCGAGCTTGGTGGCGCCGAGCCAGGCGTTCCAACGATCGATCGGCGGGTGCTCCGGCACGTTCACGCCCTTCGGCGCCCTTGACGCCGAACGGGCGGGTCTGGAAGCAGCGAGAGAGGCGATCGCTGCGATGCGCGAGGAGGCGCCGACCACCATCCTCAAGACGTGGGTCGCCTCCAAGTCCGCCGTCACCGACGGAGGTTTCCGACTCTCACTGCGGGGCGAGGCCATGGCCGATGATTCCACAACCCGCGGCGCCAACGTAGCAAGGCTCGATTGCCCGGTCTGTGCCCGGAGGTCGCCATGAGGGTCGCGCGACCAGGCGGCGGCGTGCTTGAACTGTCGGACGGGGCGGTGGAGGTTCTGCTCCGGCACCGGCAACTCCGGCCGGCCGACACCGAAGCCGGTGGGGTTCTCCTGGGCCGTTTGATCCAGGGCTTCAGTGACGTGGTCGTCGACGTCGCCACGCAACCATCCCCCTCCGACCGCCGCAGCCGGTTCTCATTCTTCCGGGCTCGAAGGCCCGCACAGGAAGCGGTCGACCGCGCGTGGCGGCAATCGGGGCAGGTCGTGAACTACTTGGGCGAGTGGCACAGCCATCCGGAGGACCATCCCTCGCCGTCGTGCATCGACAAGCGCGACTGGAAGAAGATCCTGACGCGCGCCACCTTCGAGCAGGATTTCCTTGTCTTCATCATCGTCGGGCGTGTCTCCATCCGCGCCTGGGAAGTATCCCGGAAGCACCCCGCCCCGCGCGCGCTCGTGCCTCCGTCGCCCCTGCAATCACCGCTTCAACCAGAAAGTGTCCTATGACCCATCTGATCTTGATTCGCCATTCGGGGCTCCGCCAGATCGACCGCGCTGAAGTGCGGCGGGTGCTCCCCGCAGACGCTCAGTCCTTCGACCGCGACGAGCCTGACGTCGATACGCAACCGCTCAACACAGAAGCCGTGACGGGCAACTGGGAAGGCCACGACGCGCTGCTCCGTGAGGCAGCCCTCAAGATCAAGGCAATGGCCGACGCCGCGACCGACCCCGAGCTCCACTACTTCGGTCTCGCCCAGATCCCGCACGTCATCGCACTCGGCTCGCACCTTGGCGATGAGCGCAAGGTCCACCTCCACGACTATCACCACGACACCTGGTCGTGGCCCACCGCGGAGAAGACGCTCGAGGTCGTGGCCGACAATGTCCCGGGCGGTCCCGCTGTCACGTCGCGAGGACAGGCGGTGATCCGGGTTTCGGTCTCCGGGCGTGTGACCGACGAGTCCATCCGGCCCCACGTCGGCGATGAGCTGCTCGCCGACATCACCATCCGGCCAACCAAGACGACGCCGAATCTTGGGATTGTGCGTCCGAGGCAGACGTGGCGGCGATCCGCAAGGCGGTCAGAGAGGCGGTCGGTGCGATTCGCGCCTGGCGCCCGGGTGTTCACACCATTCATGTCTTCGCCGCGGCGCCCGTGTCGGTGTGCTTCGTCATCGGCCAGGAGCTGAAGCCCAGAAACTCTCCGCCCGTGCAGACCTACCGCTTCCAGATGCGCGAGGGTATTCCCGAGTATCACCCGGGGATTCTGCTACGGGATGGCGACATGACGGCCGCCGAGCGACCTTTGTCCGACGAGCAGAAGAAGAAGGCTCACGAAGACCGGCGTGGGGTGTGGACCGAGGTCCTCAACGAGGTCATCGGCTACGCACGGCGTCTCCGGGAGGACGGTCACGCGGGAAAGCGCTGGTACGAACCGCTCCAGCCAAGGGAGGCGCTGGCGATCGTCGCCCCCTTCCCCACCCTCAGGCCCCTCGCGGCCATCCAGTGCGACAAGCACACCGTCGACCCCGAGCCGTACCACGGCGAGTACGGCTTCGACGAGGACCACCAGATGTGGCGCCTCAGCGACGGGCTCATCGTGGGCTTCCGCGAGGCCGTCGGAGGCAACGAGGCCGAGCTGCGCGATGCGATCCGCCTGTTCTTCTTCCATGAGTTCTGCCACGAGTTCCACGGGCTCACCAAGCTCACCGCGGATGAGGTGGGCAAGTTCGCCAACTGCCTTGAGTACATCGACTACACCGCCGACACCTTCGCCGTCCTCCACCAACTGGACTGGATGCGGGCCACTCATCCCGGCCGCGTCGACACGGAGGACAGGCGGCAGCGGTTCCTGGCCGACCAGGTGGACCTCATCCTCCGCTCCTTCTGGGCATTCGACCCGAATCCGCCGGTCCTCGAATGGCAGGTCCGGCGCCTTCGCCGCTACATGAACTGGTACTGGAGATCCGTCCAGATCCGCCGCTCGGCCAACCTCGCTCAAGCGCTGCGGCTCTTCCGCCGTCAGCCTCACGTCGAGCTCGCGGGCCTCCACCAGTTTGCTCGCGGGCGCCGGGTGCTGGTACGCCTCGACCGGCTCGACGCATCCACCCAACTCGAACTCGCCATCGTCCTCGAGGACGAGCGGCTCTTCCGCGTGCAGGAAAACCCGAACGCGTCCCTCGCTGGGCTCCTGAAGGCTTTCACCAACGGGGACCACACGGACATCCGCACCTTCTTCGCCACCGTCTTCGAGGGTGCCAAACAGATGGGGGGTCACCTGCCGGCCGAGAATCTCCCTCAACAGAGCGTGTAAGTAACCATCGGCCCGGTCTTGCTCATTCATCCGGGCCCGCGAGAGTTCGGCGGGGGTTTGGTTGTCACGCTTTTCCGTATACTCTTCATGGACCGGCGGGGTGGAAGCCGCTCCAAGAGCGCCACCATGCCGACCCCTGACCATGACTTTCGTGCCGAGGGAGAAGAAGACCTCTTGGCATGGATGGCCATGCGGGACACCGCGCCGGAGTACGCGAAGGAGGCGTGTGCCGAGTTCTATGGCCGAAACCTGAACTACGTGTACACCGTCATTCGCCGAGGGTGGGGTGACGTGCTGGACGAAGACACGATTGATGACCTCGTGAAGGAGACGTTCGGTCGCGTGTACGAGAAAGCGGACACCTACACAGCGTGCGGCGCCGCCGATGCTCAAGGGAGGCAGCTGAACGTGCTGGGCTGGGTCAGTGCCATCGCGAGAAACATCGTCGCCGACTACTTCCGCGACGAGAACACGCAGCTCGAACTGATTGATGACTGGGGGCCGCTCGAGACCAGAATCGCCTCACGGGAATACGGCACGATGTCGGCCGATGCGCGGCGAGCCGGCGAAGCATTGGAGGCATTGCCACCTCGCGAGCACGCGGTCATCCTCGCCACCATCGAGCACCTCAACGTTGGGGCCGAGAACCAGCGCCTTCCGAATGGTGAGGTCCAGAAGCTGGCGCGTACCTTCCAGACCACGGACGTCAACATCCGCCAGATCCGTAAACGCACCCTCGCCAAGATTCGACAGCATGTCGAGGATGGCCGCGCGAGTCTCAGCGTCAGGAGCGAAGCATGAACAAGCAACCATCCAGTGCGAACGACTTCGACGCCGCCGACGCGCGCACGGAGGAACTCATCCGCGAGTACCTAAAGCACTCGGGGAAGAGAATTCCGGAAACGGCTGAAGAGGTTGCTGCGGTCCTCCATCTCATTCAAAGCGAGAAGATCGAGGCTCCACAAAGACTTCGCAACCGCGACATCTTTGCCTGCGCGACACCGGCGAAAGTCATCAAGTTTCCCTCCGTCTTGAATGGCACGGGAGCTGAGGCGATACAGCATCTTCGACGCGCCGCCCGTGAGGGCAAAGCGATCTCTCAGAACGTCGAGGCGCAGATGCAGGCCGACCGGGCCAAAGTCAAGCGCGAGAACACCGGTGAGAAGTAGCATTGCTGATGAATCGCGGCTGGCAGAGATCGCGGAGCTCGCCGAAGCAGTGGCTGAGGAGCATTGCCCATCCGGGCGCGTGGAGCCCGAGGCCATTCTCAAGAAGAACGGTATCACGCTGAGCTTTGGTCGCTACGAAGATGCCTTCGATGGCATGCTCGAGTACGACGGGGACAGTTTTCACGTCTACGCGAACCTTGAACGCCTTCGAGCCGCCGACTCCGGGCGGGCCCGGTTTACGCTCGGACACGAGCTTGGCCACTTCTACATCGATGACCACCGTAGAGCACTTCAAACGGAGGGACTATCGCGACATCCCTCCTACTCCGACCACCAATCGGACAATCCCCTCGAGATCGAAGCCGATCACTTCGCGTGCCATCTCTTGATGCCGACGGCGAGATTTGTGAAGGCGGCAAAGGGAAGGCTCGCGGGGCTAGAAACCATCCTTGCCCTCAAGGACCTCTTCGGAACGTCGATCACGAGCACGGCGATTCGCTTCACAAAGCTTGATCTCGCTCCATGCACGCTCGTGAAGTGGCAGAAGACGGGCTTCGCGTGGAAGTGGTTCTCGCACTCGACATATGCGGCGGGGTACCGCAGAACGATCGAGGATCCTTCCGCGGTGCCTCGTGACTCGCCAACGGGACGTGCTCTTGCTGGAGAAGCCCCCCCTGCCAGTGGCGTGTTTCAGGCAGGCACGCTCGCGTCGTCCTGGTTTCGAGGTGTTCTACCGGGAACTCATCGCGATTTGGTGTTTATCGAGCAGGCGATTTCGTTGGGAGAGTTTGGGGTGTTGACCTTCCTCTTCCCGGAACAGCGGCGGTTGTCCTTCTGAGAGCATTCGGGCATCGGCAATGGCCACAGTGGTAGTCCCGCAGCGGCCTCTGCCAAACCCACTGGGGTTCTGCGCCATGCATCGATGTATCTACTGCCTCAAGGAATTCGAGGAGGCTCCGAAGGAGCACATCATCCATGCCTTTCTGGGAGCTCGGTGGCAGGATTCGAGCCTGATCTGCAAGTCCTGTCAGGGCGCATTTGGCAGAGGTATTGATACAGCGCTTGAAGAAGGGCTTCGCCCCTTTCGGGTACTGCTCGGGACCAAGGGCGATCATGGTGGGACCGGCAAGCCCTTTGAGAAACTGAAGGTCACGAGCGGAGAAACAATTGACCTTGGACCGGGCGGTGAACCGAAGATCGTGCGGCCATTTGTGCAGATCGTCGAGCACGATGGCAATCGCCACGTGCGCATCAGGGTGGGACGAGAGCAGGACATTGACTGGGCACTACACGAGGTCGAGAAAGCGATCCCTGGTGCAACCTTTGATCACCAGCGCATCAAATCCATCGGCACAAAATCGCGGGAACGGCTGGACGGAGAGGTCGCGATTCCAGTGTGCCTTGGAGGCCTTGATTTTTTCCGCGCTGTACTGAAGTGTTGCGCGAACCTTGTGGCTGCCCATGAACCGAGGGCGCGACGTGTGTTTTTCGAAGCTCCGTTCAACGCCGTGAGAGCATTCGTTGAGGCGGGCACTGGCCATATGGGTGACTTTGCTCGTTGGCTCACTTCCAGCGAACCACTCCAACTGCCCAAGCGCAGGTTTGCCGACCACGTCATCATGCTGACCACGCGGGGTGCATCAGTGGAGGGAGTGATTCTGTTCTTCGGCCACTTCTCGTTTGCCGTTCGCCTCGCAACGGTCTACGCCGGTCCGCCCATTCGGTGTGCGTATGTGGTCGACCCTTACCGGGAAGCGGTCCCCGCCGAACAACGGTTATCCGGCGACGAGCTAGACAGCTTTGAGGAGACACTCCCCAGATTTGACGAGCAGTCTCCCCATAACAACGTGGTCGTACAGGCCGCTTGGAACTCTTCGTTGAACAGATTCATGGCCCACTACACAGCACGCATCAACGAGGAGACCGTGCAGGGAGCGGTCGATGAAGTGCGGAAGCTCAATTCCCGAGCGGCGGCTCTTCCGAGAGAGCAAGTCGTCGAACTGGTGCGACGAAAGTTCAGCGAGCGTCTTGAGCGCTTCAGGATGACCGGCGACGCTGAGGGGATCACGGTGGTGAAGACCAACACAGGGGGTAGTACGGCCTCTCAGTGAACAGCGTCCGGTATTGACGTTCGCGCGGCGTTATTCGACACCACCCTTGTCCAAATGGTGCCGCTGCTTTTCTGCCCCCTCTCAGAATTAATTCCTCTAGGGAGAACACGGCTGGAGTGCCCTACCTCCGGCGTCTTGCTCGGGGCCGTCGTCAAAGCGTTCGCCTTGGACGATCCGGCTGGCGGTGCAGCAGGCGCAGGTCCAGCAGACCGCGTCGGAGCTCGGACGATTCCTGGCGAGCCTGGAGTTCGTGTTCGAGCGCGGGCTGCCGGACGAGCGCGTGGCGT
>CAZPPG010000123.1:0-7470 GCA_964588385.1 uncultured Phycisphaeraceae bacterium | reverse complement strand
TTGGTCAAAGCGCCGCGGGTCACTGCGTCACGGTTCTCTCATACACACAAGGGCGAGCACCCGATCCGCAGGAGATCAGCCCACGCTTCGAAGTTGCCTCGCTGTTTCGACTCGCCAAGCCCGGCAGGGTCGCCTTCGGTCTTCAGTTCACGCGCGCCGCCGCTTCGTGGATCCGCGCCCGGCGCCACGATTTCGACATCGTCCACGTCCACTCCGGCTTTGCCGATTACATCCCGGTCTCATGGACGCTCAAACGCGCCTCCGGTCTTCCCACCATCCACTCGATGTACTGTCCCGTGCCGGCCTCCGGACGATGGAACGCCCCGGGTGTGCGTGCAGTCATCCGCCGCAGCGCCCATGGGCTCGACGCCCTCACCGCCATGAGCGACAACGTCGCCGACTCCCTCCGGGCGTTCGGCATCCGCCCATCCGAACTTTCAATCGTGCATCCGCCGATCGACTTGGATCGCTTCGCACCCGGCGACGCCTCGGAGCAGAGGGCCCGCCTCGGCCTCACTCCCGACGACCTCGCCGTCCTCTTCGTCGGCAACGCCAAGGCCCAAAAGAACCTTTCACGTCTGCTTGACGCTTTCGCGATCGTTCGAACCCGCCACCCCCGCGTCAAACTCATCATCACCACCGAGCTCAAGCAGAGCTCCGCCGACGCGGACATGGACGCGCTGCGGCAGAAAGCACACACGCTCGGGCTCGAACCCCACATCATCCCGCTCCGCATCGTCTCCGACATGCCGGCGCTCATGCGCGCCTGCGACGTGCTCGCCGCACCCTTTCTTGACTCCTTCGGTCCCTCCGATTACTTCATGGCCGCCATGGAAGCCATGGCCACGGGGAAGCCCGTCATCGCGTCCGCCGTCGGCGGGATGCCCGAGGTGATCTCCCAGCAGAACGGCCGGCTCGTGGATCCCCTCAGCGTCGAGGCGATCACCCGTGCGCTCGATGAACTTCTGTCCGACGTCGCGCTCCGGCAGCGGCTCGGCCTCGCCGCCCGCGCAACGCTCGAAGCCGGCTTCTCCCCGTCAGAGATCCTGCGGCAGAACGACGACCTGTACCGCGACATCCTTGCCTCCGTCTGATCCTGCACCCGTTTGCCCCTTTGCCCGGAGCAACACCGCAATGCTCGCTGAAACCAGCCCCGCCAACGCGATCACAGAGACCGGCAACTCCGGCTTCTATTCCGGTGATTCCACCGCCTACGACAAGCAACGGTGGGAGTCCCCGGGCGGTACCTTCACGAACAGCGCGCAGCAGGACATCGTAAACGCGCTGACCAGCGACTGGCGCTCTCATGACGTCGTCGAGGTCGGTCCGGGAACCGCGCGCTTCACCATCCCCATGGCCGCGAAGTCCAACCGCATCACCGTTGTCGATATCGCGCCCGGCATGCTGGACGTCGCGCGTCGCAACATCGAGGCCGCGGGCCAAGGGGACGCTGTCAGGGCCTACGTGGAAGGGTCCATCTACGCGCTCCCCTTCGCCGACAACACCTTTGATCACGCCATAAGTCTCAATGTCTTCAACCATCTCGAGCGCGTCGGCGACGCCATCCGGCAGCTCGCCCGCGTCACGAAACCGGGCGGCACGATCCTCTTCAACTACGCCAATCTCAATAGCTACTACATTCTCACCGCGCGCAGGATCAACAAGACGAGCACCGCGGTCGGCCAGGCCGTCTATTCGCGCTGGATCACGAACGCCTCTGTCACACGCATGGTCGCCGATGCCGGGCTCACGCTGGAGAAACGCGTGGGTCACGTCCACATGCCCCGCGCGATGGAGAAGCACAATCTCCTGCCCGCCGTCAACCTGCTCGATGCCCTTTCACGCGCGGGCTGCCTCCGCCCCCTCGCCCCCATCCAGTACTGCTACTGCCGAAAGCCTGCCACCTAACCAAGACATCCCTCGCCATTCGCGCCGCACCCTCACCTCTCCCCGTCCTCCGCGTGCTGCACTCGGATCGATGCCGACGCCCCGCCGGGCTGCTTCGGATCGAGCAGCACCCTCGCACCATTGATCGTCACCAGGCACGTCCCATCCGGGAGCCACTCGATGCTCTCAGGATCGACCTTCACCCCGTCCAGCACCACCTCCACGCGATCCCCTTCCGCCCGGATGCTCGCCTCCCAGGACTGCGCGACCACGCGATACCCCGCGTAAGACGCTCCGCCCAGCAGCATCACCGCCAGGCACGCGATCCCCGTGCGTCGCGCTCTCGCACGTCGATGCGCCCCGCGCTCACACATCGCCAGCGATCCCAACTCAGGCACCCGCCCCGCCCATCGCTCGGCGCGCAGACGCTCAAGGCCCCGCTCGACCGTCGCCGGCATCGCTCCATTCCCATCGTCCTTCATCTCTGATCTCCTTCATTGCCAAGCACACGAGCCAGTGCGGCACGCCCGCGCCCCAGCCTCGATTTCACCGTTCCCACCGGCACGCCCACCACCGCCGCCACACGCTCCACCGACAACCCCTCGACATGGTGCAGCACCACCACATCCTGCTGCGACCGAGGCAGCGCGGCGATCGCCCGTCGCATCACCTCCGAGGCGTCCATCTCGCCCGCCTCTTCCGTCCGCGCCCCTCGCCCCCACACACGCAGCAGCGCCGTCGCTCGCACGCGCTCCCGCCGACGATGATGCGCCAACCGTCTTGTCGCAATCCGCAGAAGCCAGCATCGCAGCGGCAGGCCCCGGTCCTTCCACCGATCCAACGACATCACCGCGTGGACATACGTCTCGCTCGCCAGCTCCCGCGCCAGATCCGCGTCCCCGGTCCGGCGCTGCAGGTACGACGCGATCGCTCGAAAGTCCTCCTCGTACGTCTCTGCCAGCGCGGATCTCCCAATGCCGCGCCCGCTCACAGCGAGTGCTGACTCAGGAAGTGTTCCGCGTACACGTGGATCGGCTTGGGCTGTTGTCACATCTAGACATGCCTCACCGGGCCGCCGCGTTCCCATGCACCAAAAGGAATCTCGCGCCGTTCACGCCCGGCCTTTCAGCCGACTCATCGCGTTCGCGAAACAGGCCCCGGTCGACGCCGCACCGCCACCCGCCACGCTCCCACGATCGCCTCCCCCACGCTGTGCAGGTTCAGCCGCAGGCGCAGCCGCCGCAGCGCCGAATCATCCGGTTCCACGCGCAGCGCCTGGCGCACCCAGTATCTGGCTCGCCTGAAGTTCCCAAGCTGCAGGTGCGCCATCGCGAGATTGTGCATGGGCGCAACCAGCTTCGGATCAAGCCGCACGGCCCGGCGCGCGTGCTCCATCCCCTCGTCCATCTCGCCCGCATCAAGGTGCGCCACACCCAGCAGGTGCCACCCCCGCGCTCCCTCCGGCTGCCGCACCGTCATCACCCGGTAGACCTCAGAGGCCAGCCCGGCAAGACGCGTGTCAAGCAGCAACTCGCCCAGTGCCTCGAGCGACCGGTCATCCTCGCGTTCCAGGGCGGCCGCCGCGCCGCCCTCGCCCGCACGCAGCGCGTCAAACTCCTCCATCATGAGCCGCCGCGCCTCGGACTCGTCCTCTGCCGTCTCACGCTCCAGCACCAGCGACGCCAGTCGCCGACGGACGCCCGGATACCCGGGATCCAGCCGGATCACGATGTCAAAGTGAACGTGGGCCTCCAGCGGCGTCCCGGCCAGTTCAGCCAGATCACCCAGCCGGAAGTGCGCCTCGGCGTGGTCCGGCTGGATCTCAAGCACCCGCCGGAACTTCTCGCCAGCGTCCTGCAGCCGGTTCATCTCAACCAGCAACGCGCCGAGATCCAGAAGCGTCTCAATATCACCCGGGTCCCGACGCAGCTCGCGAAGAAACAACTGCCTCGCACGCTCGTGTCGACCCGTCGCGGCATACGCCTCGGCAAGCCGCGCTTCCACCCGCGGCATCTCCGGCTCAAGCCGCGCCGCCTCTCGCAGGCACCACACCGCCCGCTCATACTGCTCCTGGTCCATCAAGGCCTCGGCCATCGCCGCGTACAGGTCCGCGCAATCCGGCGCGGTCTGCTGGCCCATGAAGAACATCAGCTCGGCCTGGTCAAAGCGACCCAGACGCGCGAACGCCTCAATCCGATGGACGAACGGCACCGGGTCCGCCGAGTCCACCCCCGACGCCCGATCAAACCACGTCAGCGACTGCTCCACCTGCCCGGCACGCAGCAGGTTCGCGCCCGTCATCACCGCGATCCGCCCGTCCTCCGGCGAAAGCTCGAACGCCTTCCCGAAACTCGTGGCCGCGTCCGAATACCGGCCCGCCGCCTCCAGTGTCAGCCCAAGGTTGAAGTGCCACTCCGGCTGATACGGGTTCAGAGCCAGCGCGCGCCGCAGCTCAACCGCGGCATCGTCCCACCGCCCGGCCTCATAGTGCTCGTGCGCACGCTCGACGTGCTGCTCTGCCTCGTGCCAGTCGTTCATCGCCTCGGAACGCCCCTTGCCAAAGGCCATGCCACCCAGGAACCGGCGAGAAGCCCGAAGCTCCCCACGCACATACGCCCGCCAACTCGCTTCCGGTTCAATCCAAACCGAGTCTCGCCCCGATCAGAGTGTACCATCCCGGACAACACCCGCCGCACCGCTTCCCCACCACATCCGATTCGACGCATCTCCTTCTTCGACGCATGCCCCACCCAACCTCGAAATCCCCCCTCCCGAGCGCCGGAACCGCCCACAGGCCCTCCCGCAAGGCCTCCCCGCCGACGACCTCACTCACCCGGCTGATCGCCCTCCTTGCGCTCGCCTTCCAGCCCTCCTGCGCCATCGCCAATCGAACCTCCGAACCCCCGCCGGAGACGCCCGCCTCCAGTTCCAGCCCGATCGATACCCCTTCACAATCCACACTCGACCTCCGCGCAGGAGCGTCCGAATCCGAGGCTTCCTTCTCGGAACCAGCCCCGGCGCCCACTCCCGGCACACCCCACGCACAGCCGCCCTCGAATCCCACCCTCCCCCCGACCTCGCAAGCACCAGTCTCAACGCAGCCAAACGCCGTGACGCCGCCCACATGGGAACGCGAGCGCGCTCTGATCATCGATCGGCTGGTGCAGGCGTCGCGCCGCCTCTTCGACGCAGCGCCGCAGGAGCAGCACGGCGAACTCCTCGTCGCGCTCCTCGCCGACGAGATCCCCGAAATGCGCACCCTCGGCCTCACGCTCGTCGAAGAGGAACTCGCCGATGCCGAGCGTCTCTCCCCCGATGTCGGTGTCGCCCTCGCCAGACTTCTGAACTCGCCCGAGCCGCGCGTCCGCCTCGCCGCCGCGCGCCTCCTGAACCGCCTCGCCCAGCCCGGCTTGGAAGACGCCATCACCGCGGCGCTCGACGTCGAAACCGAGCCCGCGGTCGTCGCCGAACTCCTCGCCGCCGCCGTCCGCCAACCCTCGCCCCGTCTGGTCGCCCCCACGCTCCGCTGGCTCGGCACGGACTCCGTGGCCCGCGAGTCCGCCTCCCAGGCCGCGCTCACCCTCGACCGCGCCGATCTTCTCACCGCCGATGACCGCGCCGACGCCGCCCAAAAGCTCAGATCCCGCGCCGTCACCTCGTTCTCGGCCCCCGGCATCAGGCTCTTCGCACGCGTCGGGACCGATGCGGATCGGCGCACACTCCTCCCGCTTCTCCGCACACCCGAGCCAGCCACGCGCCTCGCCGCGGCCGAGGCCCTCTCACGCTACGCCCCCTTCGTCAACGACCTTGTCATCGCCGCCATTGACGACCCCACGCTCGTTGACTTCGCCGTCCGCGCCATCGCCTCCCACAGCCCCTCCCTCGAGGGCCTCCTCCTCCTCCGCGCACTTCCCTTCGCCACCCCGGAAGCCTTCTTTACCGCCGCGTCACAGGTCACACCCGGCATGGACCTCGCCACGCTCATCCTCGCCGCCGACGAGTCATTCCGCACGCCCAACTTCGTTGAGGCCATCTTCAGCTCACTCGCCGACGCCCCCTTCCCCGCGGATCCCGAGCTCGCCATCCAACACGCACGCGGCCTCGTCCGCCTCGCCGAATCGCAGCTCAACCTCTCCCGTCCCGGTCGCGCCCTCTCGCTCGCCGATCGCGCCGACCCCTACGAGCCCTCGCTCCCCGAGCCCGATCAGGAACGCCTGAGCCGCGTCCGCACGCTCGCCCTCGTCTGGCTCGACCGGCTCGACGATCCGGGCCTCGCCAACTCCACCAGCGACCACTGGCTCGACGCGCTCGAGCTCCTCGCCACGCAGCCCCAGGGACCGGAGATCTCCGACGCCTTTCTCACGCGCTTCGGCCACGACCTCACCCCGGAACAGCGCAGCCGCTTCCTCGAGATCGAGGCCAAGTTCCTCACCGGCCCCCGACCACTCAACCGCGCCACACCCGCCGACGTGCCCCAGAGCGCGCCGCCACCCCGCGGAGCCCCGCCCGTCGGACCCCGCTGATCACGCATCCAACCTGTTGCTTTACACCGACCGGTTCGCGCCAACCCAACCGAACTTGCTCAACACCACGCGCACCGTGCTCGAAGACTGCTGACGCTCACGCTCGCGGCTGCTCGATGGCAACGCCTCCAGAGCGTCCGCCGCACTCTCAAACCCGCCCGCCGCATCAAGCCCCGCGTCAAAGTAACCATCCCACGACCCATCCAGACGCTTGTTCAAACGCGACGGCGCGATCCGCGGCTCATCCGCACTCAGCCCCGTCACCATCCGATACCCCATCTCCACGATCGATCGGATCTCGTCCCGCCGCAGCTCCGTCGCAGGACCAGCAACAGCCCCCAGCCGCCGCGCCAGCCCGTAGAACTCAACCGCGCACGACCCGTGCCGATCAACCAGCACCTCATCCCACCGGAGCTCGCCATGCACCTGCCCCGCGGCGTGCGCATACCGCGACGCCTCAAGCAGATGCCGCACCGCACGCTCCGCCTCCGGCGCCGCCATCCGACCGCCCTTGGCCTCCAGCAGTCCCGACAGCGTCAGAATCCCCTCGTGGTTCCCCGTGTAGGGCGTAACGGCGCAGGGGTTCTGACCGATTGAAAGCGAGAACAACTCAATCGGAAGAAGATGCGGGCCATGCAGGGCCTGACCTTGCTCGATCGCACCAAGCACCCGGCGCTGCTCCGACTTATCGCGGCACGGCTCGAACCGGTGCACCACGTGGCTGCTCAGCTTCCGCTCATGCAGCGCGAGCCATCGCTCTGCCATCGCGCTCGCCGCCAGAGGGCGCACAAGCCGATACGGTCCAAAGTAGAGCGACTCGCCCGGTTGTACCATCGATCCGGATCCTTACGACAGGCCAGTCGCATCCTGCGTCACGGCCCGACGCCAACCTCCGACTGCTGATCTTCGGCTCCCTGCCGCCAAATCCGCCAGTCGGCTCCAAACATGCAAGGGGGTGAGTCTAGCAGCCCCCGCCCCCCCCCCCCCCGCCCCCCCCCCCCCGCCCCCCCGCCCCCCCCCCAAAACCCCAAAACCCCCCGGTATAAAGATTGTAAATACC
>CAZPPG010000122.1:0-7534 GCA_964588385.1 uncultured Phycisphaeraceae bacterium | reverse complement strand
CTGGACCTCAGCGATCCATGCCTCCAGCAGCTTCGAGGTGTCGCGCCCCAGTGACTCCGCCAACTCGAAGAACCCATCGCCGGGCTGCATGTCTCCGGTCTTGTGGACGACGAGCACCGAGAGCAACGGGCGGCCCTCTTCGTGCTCCCTTGTCGAAAGCTGGCCGAGGATCGAGAACAGTCGCACATCGAACGCGTTGAAGTTGACGGCCCGAACCTGGGCCACGAGATCCGAGTACGGGATCATCGCCCGTTCTTTCGCCTTCTTGATGAGGATGGCGCGTATCTCTATCATCGCCGCGGACCACTTCTCGGGTGGAACGTCGAATGAGCCGTTCTGGACGTACTTGGGGGCGCTGGCCATGCATTCACCATAGCGGTTCGGGGAGCGTATGCCTTGGATGCTCTCGGCGTGCGGCTACTTCGCCGCGACGGCAGTGACGGGCGAGACAGGTTCTGTGTCGTCGAGAGGTTCAGCCTCGGAATCGGCATAGGTGTGCCAGGCGTCGAGCAGCCAAGGCGGCAATTGGTCGTGGCGCTTCACGGCCACTCGGGCGTTTGCGTACGGCATGTGCGGTATCAGGACTGTCCGGACGAGCATGCTGCTCGGACCAATCTGGATCGGTGCGATCGCATCCGGGGCCTGCGTGATGTTCTCGCGGCTCTGGAGGTAGAGGGGCACCAAGTGGGACATGCGCCCGAAGTACCAGTACGGGAAGTGGAGGGACCGGTTGATCGACCACTGGATCGCGCCGGCGACAGCGCACATCTGGGCAACTCGGGGGGTGTCGGCCAGGAACGGAACGCGGTCGGCATTCTCTCCGAGGATGTGGTCGTGCATCATCACGATCTCCAGGCCGCTGGAGATTGCGGGGGGAGCCGGAATCTCGGGAGGGGTCGGGAGCGTGGGCGCGCTCGGATCGCTGCCCACCCATTTCATCACCCACGGCTGCGTTGCGCCAGGCCGCCGGTTCTGCTCGAAGACGAGGTACAGCGGGGTCCCGTAGCGAGTCTGAAGGTGGCCTGCGGTGACGACGAACTGGTCGCCGTGAGCCGTGAACAGTCCCTGCTGAATGCTCCACGGCACGTGGACGGCGAGGTACTTCTCGAGCACATAGTTCTCGCGACCCCATTGCTCACTCAGGGCGGCTTGAGCCAGTCGCTCGAGGGTGCCGTCCGGCACGTATGTGAACTGGTGAAAAACGCGAACCAGTTCGTTCGTTTCTAGATCGCCGAGTTGATGCAGCAGTTCGTCGCGGGTCGTCATTGTGGTGTTCCTTTGCCGAACTCTTTGGCAATCGGCGTGCCAACCTGGTCAGCGGCAGGGACCAGCAGCGGAACAGTGAGTCCGAGCAACCGTAGGTGTGCCAACCGCCACGGAACAGAAGCCGGCATGTGCTCACACAACGGCATTTGTGCGGCCTCTGGACTCTGTGCCGTGCTGATGCCAGCCAGCAGGCTGGCACGGGCGTTGCAATCACGCCCGGCATGAACAACTCCATCCCCCACGCAAACACGATCCAATGCCCCAAGTGCCAGACCAAGATCGAGATCACCAAGGCAATGACCGCCCAGGTCGAAAGCCGCATCCGAGAGGAACTCGAAGGCGAGGTAGATGCCAAGAAGGCCGCCCTCGACAAGGAGGCCCAGAAACTGGCGAAGCAGAAGGCGGCCCTGGAGAAGGCGGAGAGCGAAGTGGACCAGAAGGTGAAGGACGGCGTCGAAGCCGCCGTCGCTGCCCA
Source organism: uncultured Phycisphaeraceae bacterium (assembly GCA_964588385.1). Classification (GTDB taxonomy): domain Bacteria; phylum Planctomycetota; class Phycisphaerae; order Phycisphaerales; family UBA1924; genus JAHBWV01. The sequence continues at coordinate 5,793 of CAZPPG010000122.1, read as the reverse complement.
GCGTGCCGCGATCGCGGCCCAGGCCCGCAAGAAGGCCGAGGCGGATCTGGCCGAGGAGCGCCGGGCCGATTCGGAGCGGATCACCGAGCTGGAGGGGAAGCTCAAGCAATCCAAGCAGACCGAGCTTGACCTGCGCAAGCGGGAGCGGACGCTCGAAGAAGAGAAGGCATCGCTGGAGCTCAACGTCGCCCGCCGCGTCAAGGAAGAGACGGATGCCATCCGCGTCGCCGCCAAGAAGCAGGCGGACGATGAGCACCTCCTCAAGGACAAGGAAACGCAGGAGCAGAACGCCGCGCTGCGCCGGCAGGTGGAGGACCTCAAGCGGAAGCTGGAGCAGGGTTCGCAGCAGGCTCAGGGCGAGGCGCTGGAACTGGTTCTCGAGGATGTGCTGGCGCGGGCATTTCCTCGTGACGCAGTGGTGCCGGTCAAGAAGGGCGTGCACGGCGCGGACGTTCTACAGAACGTCATGGATTCGTCGGGGCTGGAATGCGGCAGCATTCTGTTCGAATCGAAGAACGCCCGCAACTGGAGCCCCGCCTGGTTGCCCAAGCTCCGCGAGGACCAGCGCGACGCCAAGGCGGTGATCGCGGTGCTCGTCACCGAAGCCATGCCGCCGGACACGCAGCACATCTCCCAGATCGACGGCGTGTGGATCTGCACAAAGGCGTGTGTGGTCGAGTTGGCGCGGGCGTTGCGGGCCGGGCTCGTGGAAGTTGCCAAGGGGCGGCAGGCGGCGGACGGCAAGCAAAGCAAGGCCGAACGGACATACGAGTTTGTGACCGGGACTGAGTTCCGCCAGCGGATCGCCGGCATGGTTGAGCCTCTGCTCGCCCTTCGCAAAGGACTCGACAAGGAACGGGCCGCTATGGAGCGGATCTGGGCGGCACGCGAGGAGGAAATCAAGGCCGTCGTCTGTGGGATTTCGGGCCTGTATGGCACGTTCCAGGGGATCGTCGGTTCTACTACCCTACCCACGTTGGAGCAGATGGACCTGCCCCGGCTGGAGGCTGGCGCGACCGACAACGGGAAGGCGTCCGGCTGAGCCGTGCCCCCCGCCCGTCGAACGTCCTGCCCGAGGAACAAAACCTTGATTACTGCCATCGAGATCGAGAACTTCAAGGCCTTCGGCGAGCGTCAGCGCATCGAACTCCGGCCCATCACGCTGCTCTTCGGCCCCAACAGCGGCGGCAAGAGCAGCGTGACGCACGCCCTGCACTACCTGCGCGAGGTGCTGTTGCACCGGAATCTGGATGCCCACCGTACCCGCTCCGGCGGGGAGTCGCTTGATCTGGGCGGTATTCGGAACTTCGTACACGGCCGCAAGATCGGCACAGCCATCCGACTGAAGGCGGAGTTCACCCTGAGTGGCGCAGAACTGCCGGCCTACCCGTGGTACGGGGCGGAGATCGAGGCAGAACTCCACGAGGACGCGACGGAAAGCGTGCGCGGTCAGATTTCGTCCGCTGGAGTCGAACTGGAAATCGACTCCGAGGATCGTCCGACTGTGCGATCGTGCAATGTCTGGTTGAATGGCGAGCACTTTGCAGAGTTCTGGATGCCGCGCGAGCGCCCTCATGCGGAGGTCAGGCGTATCAACTGGCTACACCCATGCCTGCTGCTTGACGCGGCCGATCGCGAGATGGCGACGCTTCACCGAGCAATCCTGACGATGCAGGCAAAGCTCGAGGAGGTCTATCGCGCGAAAGGCAAGGACGAAGAACTCGAGCGATTGCTCAAGGAGAAACAGGACGCGGCACGCGACATTCCCGGTGCGCTCGCTTCGATGTACGAACAGGCCGGCGGCACGCCTGCGAAGGACACCGTCATCGTGGTGCCGCAGCCCGTCGGGCCGGTTCCGCACTTCGAGAACCGCATTGCCGTCCCTGCTGCGGCGGGCGTGGGCGCTTCCGACACCGCCCAGTTTGAAGCGCTGCTGTCGATGCTGCTCTTTGGGCCGGCCGTTGTTTTGAGCGATCGATTGCGGGAGCTCAGATACGTTGGTCCTCTTCGCACGATGCCGCCGCGGCAGTTCGAGCCTCGCGATCGATCGGGGCGGAGCCGTTGGTCAACTGGTCTTCAGGCATGGGAACTGCTTGCGCATGGCCAAGAGATGACCCCGGCTCGTCGAGAGGGTGAGGGATCGTTGCTCGAAGAGGTGAGCAGGTGGCTCGAGGCTGAGGATCGCTTGGACACCGGCTATCGGCTGGAGCGCGAGGAGTTCAAGCAGGTGCCGTCCAACATCGCTGCGATGGTCTCTGATCCCGAGTTTATCGATCGCATCGAGATTCTGGCAGAGACGATCAAGTCCCTGCCGGACCAAGCCCGGATCGTGCTCCGGGATGTCGGGCGGAACCTGTTGCTACAACCGCAAGACGTTGGTGTGGGTCTTTCTCAGATCGTCCCGGTGATTGTGGCGCTGCTCGATCCGGGCGGACCGCTCGTGGCGCTCGAACAGCCGGAGTTGCATCTGCATCCACGGCAGCAAGCCGCCCTCGGCGATGCGATCATCAAAGGGATGACCGCGACGCCGAATCGAGTGCTGCTGATTGAGACCCACAGCGAGCACCTCATCCTTCGGGTTTTGCGACGGATTCGAGAGACGACTCGTAAGCAGGCGCTGTCGGGGCAGTCGCTCACGCCCGATCAACTGCGCATCCAGTATGTGCGACGTGAGGGCTCGGTGTCGCGCGCCCAGACCATTGATGTCGACGTCAACGGTGATCTCGTCGATCCCTGGCCGGACGACTTCTTTGAGCAGGATTTCAAGGAGAGGTTCTCCTGATGCTCAAGGAGTTCGCGTTCACGCCCCAAGTGTTTGACCCGAATGCCGCGCCCAATGATCCGCGGTGGCGTGAGTACATCCATGCGCTTGTCATGGCGGTATTTCGAGTCCCGGCTGTTCCGCCAATCGTTGTATCCGGCCTGTACTGGGATGGCAGCGATTGCGCCTGGGAAAGCACCACCCGCAACCTGATCGACTCAATCCCTGATGGTGAGATGCGACGCGATGCACAGGCGCTGTTCACCCAGATCACGAAGCACCTTGTGCAACGCCCGCCAGGACCAGACTGGCCGGGAGAGGAAGAACCGGGCTGGGGTCAGGAAGCCGCATTCGGCCACCGTCGTGAGCCCCTCGACCGCGTGGTGGCACAGCAGGTCGAAAGTGTCCCGGAGGACACGCCCAGGGCTGCCCTCTCATCTGTGATCGCCTCCGATTTCTGGAACCTGCTGCACACGGAGCGGCCAGCCGCGACGAATGTCTCGGAGGCAGCGATTCCGCTGCGATTGGTGCTCAGGCACTCGGATCTGCTCGTGATCTCAATGCCTTACGAGACCTGCGAGGAATTCACGCTTGAGTGCATTCGCCGTGCGTGTCAACGCCCAGCCGGGACGAAGCCGCCAGTAGTCCATATCCACAGAAAGGCACCCGCCAGCCCAGAGGCAAAGGCCGCCTGGGTGCGCTCGCAGTTGGCGGGCAGGCTTTACGGTGCTGAGGTGCACTACTACTTCTGGCCTGAGCCGTATCGCGAGCGGGTCGTTCTCGGCTGTCGCCTTGCCGAAATCGGCGGCGGAAAGCTGCGCCCAGCAGTGAGATGGGGCGTCTACATCAACCACGTATGGGGAGAGGGCGATCCGACCAAGGAGGCGCCGAGTCATTTTTCACTACTGCCTCCGAAGAGTGCCGCAGACCACCTCAAGCGCATTCACGATCAGGCGGCAACCCTTGGGATCACGCCAGTGCGGATTTGAGAGGAGTTCTTCATGGCAGAATCAGGCATCGGTAAACTCGAGCGCGTCCCTCTCCGCGAAGTCTGGAAGCATGAAGCCCTGGACTTCACAAAGTGGCTTGAGGGCAACATCGACGTGCTCGGCGAACTGCTCGACCTGGTCCTGACGAACGTCGATCGCGAGCAGGACGCTGGAGATTTCAGCGTCGACCTCGTCGCCGAGGACTCCCTTGGTGAGGCCGTCATCATCGAGAACCAGCTCGGCAAGAGCGACCACGACCATCTCGGAAAGCTGCTGACCTACCTCGCCGCGCTTGAGGCCAAGACCGCCATCTGGATAGTCGGCGAGCCACGTCCGGAGCATGTCAAGGCGGCCGGATGGCTCAATGAAAGCGGTCTTGCACGGTTTTACCTCGTCAAGCTGGAGGCGGTCCGAATCGGCGGATCGTCTCCGGCACCGCTCCTCACGCTGATCACCGGACCGAGCGAGGGGACGACCGAAGCCGGGGAGAAGAAGAAGGAGCTCGCTGGGCGGCATGATTCCCGTTATCGCTTTTGGACGGGATTACTTGAGCGAGCGAAGCAGCGCACGAAGCTCCACGCCAACATCTCGCCCGGCACCTCCGGCTGGGTGGGAGCATCCGGCGGCCGCAGTGGGCTCGCCTTCAACTACGTCATTCTGAAGAAGGGCGCTCGTGTCGAGTTGTACATCGATGTGGATACCGACTCCGGGGAGGGCAACAAGAAGTTGTTCCGCAGGCTAGAAGAGCAGAAGGCAGCCATCGAGGCGGACTTCGGCGGCGCGATGGAGTGGGATCCGCTTGAGGGTGCACGGGCCTGCCGGATCTCTGCGGCCGTCGACGTCGCCGGTTGGAAGGACGAGACCAACTGGCCCGCCGCGCAGGACGCCATGATCGACACCATGATTCGGTTCGAGAAAGCACTACGCCCCCGGCTAGACAGCTTGTGACCCGTGACGTCTGGTCTCTGCGGCCTGCTCACTTTCCCATTCGGCAAGCAGCCAGTCTCCTAGGTGTTCGAAGAGACGCTCATAGCGCTCTTTCGCGTCCGGTACATCCACAAACTCGATGTGGAAGTGGATCCCGGAAATCTCGATTTCCGACAACGGCAGATCGTCTGAAGATATCTGAGGAGGCGGCAACTCGGGACGGTCTTTTGACTTCGGCATGGTCGTGTCCTCTAAAGCCTCGAAAAGCCGAATCGCTTTCAAGCCACAAGAACGCTTCGAGGCGGTATGAATCCCGCGGCGGCCCTGCCAGATGCTCCATCAATCAGGAGCGAAACCACGGATCGCCGCGGTGTTCAAGGTATTTCTCGCAGATCAGCTGCGTTGCTTGTTCCGGCGTTGACGCCGCACATGTGTTGGCGACCGCACCGCCCAAGCCAAACTCACCGGGCACCTTCACACCCGCGCTGTTCTCTGTCGCCATGTGAATGTGTGGCACCCAGACCTTTTCCTTGCCGCGGAAGGTCCCGTCACATCCCACCTCAAAGCGAAACTCGACAGCTCCAACGTTGCCCCCGTGCTCGGCGTTCCAGTCCGTGGCCACATCAGGTGAAACCGAGAACCGGTACTCTGTAAGTCGTCGGATCATGACGCAATCGTATCTGATGGCAGCTGCTACGCGATGGGCCCTTCGGGCATCCTGCGGATTTCATCCTGCCAATCGGTAGTAGTGCTTCAGCACGCCACCGAGCCGGGTTCGGCACCGGACCGTCCCCGGGTGATCGGCCAAGCGCAGCGGGGGAGGCCTGCCCACCGGCGTGCGGAACTTGATCGACGAGTGCGGGCGCTCCCGGTTGTAGTGCTCAAGGAACTCGGCAATCAGGTGATCGAGGTGTCGCGTGCCCAGCACGATGAACCGGTCGAGGCACTCGTTCTGCACGGTCTGAATGAACCGCTCGACGTGGGCGTTGAGGTTCGGAGCGCGATGCGGTAGGCGCACCGGCGTGATTTTGTGGGCTCGCAGCGCATCGTCGAACGGTCGTCCGAACTTGGTATCGCTGTCCCGGGTGAGCACGCGGCACTCGGTTGCGCCGTCGC
>CAZPPG010000121.1:5019-7536 GCA_964588385.1 uncultured Phycisphaeraceae bacterium | reverse complement strand
CCTTGCCGCCGCCGAAGGGGATGTCCACCAGGGCGCACTTGATCGTCATCCACGCCGCCAGGGCGCGCACCTCGTCGAGGCTCACGTCGGGGTGATAGCGGATACCGCCCTTGAACGGCCCGAGCACGTTGTTGTGCTGCACGCGGTAGCCGGAGAACATCTCGACGCGCCCGTCGTCCATCTTGACCGGGAAGTTGACGCCGATCTCGCACGCGGGCGAGGAGAGGATCGTGCGGACCTCGGGCGCGAGGCCGATGGCCTCGGCAGCGCGGTCCATCTGATCGCGCACGCGCTGGAAGAGTTTGGGGTGCTCGCCCCCGCCTGCGCGGGCGGCCGCGCTGGGCGCGGAGCCGTTCGAGGTGAGGGGGGCGCGGGGGGCGTCGATCGTGGCGGTGCCGTTGGCGGTCATGGTGCTGGTTCTCCGTGTGAGGTTGACACAGGACCTATGGCAACCCGCGTGCCACACGGCGACCCCGCCTGAAGCCGCGGAAACCAGCCTCACGCACGCCGACGCGCGGGGAGGAACGACCCAGCGGGGCGTTTGTCCCCGCGCCCAAGCACGGAGAAGCCGGCACAGTAGAATGCCCCCATGAGCGGAAAGAGCAAAGCCATCGTGCTTGCGGTCGTGGTCCTGGCGGTGTGCCTCGCCATCGAGCCGGTGATCCTGAAGCGCGACATCTCGGTCGTCGGGGTGCTCGGTTCGGTCGCCGCGGTGGCGTTCGTCGGGCTGCTGCTCTACCTGGTGAAGCACAGCAACGCGCGGGATGAACGACGGACCGCATCGCGCTGGCGTGTCTCGCCTTGAGTTCACGCGGCAACCTTCAAGCGGGCTTTCCGAGCGCCGAAGCGGGCAAGATCGGGGGGTGGCGGCGTGCTATGCCCTGCGGTGGGTTAGCACGCGAGTCGACAAAGGGCCGTGGAGCGAGTGAGATTGAAGAGGGTGATCGTCGCCCGCCCGTCCACACCGGCCTTACCCGATGACCCACGGCAGCACCCACAGGTACCCCGCCATCAGCACGCCCGCCGCGATCAGAGAGACGAGCAGGCCCACGCGGATCATGTCGCGCGACGAGACCAGCCCCGTCGCATAGGCCATTGCGTTGGGCGGCGTCGAGATCGGCATCGACACCGCGAAACTCACCGTCAGGCCAGCCAGCACGCCCAGGCGGGCCGCGGCGTTCGCATCACCCGACGCGACGCCCGAAGCGAGTCCCGTCCCGCCACCCATCGCGAGGGCGATCGCCAGCGGGACCAGGATGTTCGCCGCGGCGGTGTTGCTCATGAACGTCGCGAAGGTCATGCCGCCCACGATGAGCGCGAGGGCCAGCGCCCAGCCCTCGGCGTGTTGCAGCATGGGCAGGCCGCCCACGTACTCAAGCACGCCGGTAAGGTGCAGGCCGTGGCCCAAGGCCAGGCCGCCCCACATCAGCAGCAGCACGTCCCAGTCGATCGAGCGCACGTCGCGGCGGTCCAGCACGCCGACCGCGGCCAGAATCGTCGCGGCGATCAGCGCGACCGCGGCATCATCGACCTTGTGCCAGGCGCCGCTCATCCACGCCGCTACCGTGAGGAGGATTACACAAGCGGTCACCCAAGCCCGCCCGGAGAGCCGGTCGGGCCCTTCCGCGCCACCGTCTTTCGCGACCGCGCCGCCGAGTTCGACCGGCGGCACCACCGCCTGCCGGGGCGGACGCAGCACAACGCACAACAGCACACCCGTGACCAGGAGCATCCCGACCGAGAGTGGCGCGGCCATCAGTACCCACTGAACGAAGGTGATGTCGATCCCGATCGCGCGGAGCTGCGAGATCGTGATCGCGTTCGGTGGGGTGCTCACCGGTGTCATGAACCCGCCGATGCTCGCGCCGAACGCGACCGCGAGCATGAGCGCCGACCTGAGGCGGGGGGACGTGGACGGTTCGCGAGCCACCGGCGTGACAATCGTGAGCATCATCGCCGCTGTCGCCGTGTTGCTGATGAAGATCGAGAGGAGCCCGGTCGTGAAGATGACCGCCATGACCAGGCGGTAGGAGTCGTTCTGGAACGGGCGCAAGAGCCTCGCGGCAACGACACGATCGAGCCCGTGCTTGCGGACCGCCGCGGCCAGCAGGAATCCGCCGAGAAACAGGATCACGGTGCTCGAGGCGAAGGGCTCGAAGAACTGGGTGTAACTGAGGTCGCCCGTCCCCGCGAGTCCCCCACCCCCACGGCCGGCTCCATCGCCTCCACCCAGCCGCGCCAGCAGCAGCACCTCCAAGCCCACCACGCTGAGCGACGCCGCGAAGAGCGGGATGGCTTCGGTCGCCCACAGCGCCGCCGCGAACACCGCGATCGCCACTGCCCGCCGGCCCAGTTCTCCCATCTCCAGCGGCAGCACCATGTACACCATCGACGCGGCGACGACCGACGCCGTCACGACGAACGCCCGCCACCGCCGGGTAACCACTGCTGCAGGCGACAAGTTTGATCGAGCAAGCGTCATCGGTGGGAAAGACTCCTGCGTTCGCCCCACGATGT
>CAZPPG010000121.1:0-5009 GCA_964588385.1 uncultured Phycisphaeraceae bacterium | reverse complement strand
GCTCATGGCTTGCTCACTTGCCATGCGCGCCCGCGTCCGTCGGATCTCGGCCACCCGAAGCCTTGAGCCTCTCGCGCAGCGACTTGCGGTCGATCCCGAGAATGGCGGCGGCTTTGGTCTTGTTCCCGCCCACGCTTTCGAGAACGACACGGAGGTGCTCCACCTCCACCTCCCGGAGCGTTCGATGCGAGGCCGAAGACGAGCCGGAGGACGGCGGTGGCGGCGAGGCAACGTATCGCATCACGGTGGGCAGGTCTACGGTATCGATGACTCCGGCCTCCGCGAAGATCACCAGCCGCTGGGCCAGGTTCTGGAGTTCGCGCACGTTCCCCGGCCACGGGTAGCGCTTCAGGGCGTCCACCGCGGAGTCGGTGAGCCGAGGGGCCGGCGATGAATCCTGTTCCGCGGCGGCCGCCAGAAAGTGCCGGAACAGCGGCACCACATCGCCCTCGCGTTCGCGGAGCGGGGGGAGTTCGATCGGCAGCACGTGCAATCGGAAGAAGAGGTCTTCGCGGAACTTGCCTTCGCGGGCCAGACCTTCAAGGTCCTTGTTGGTCGCGGCGATCACGCGGACGTCCACCGTGCGGGACTTGTCCGCGCCGACCGCCTGCACCGTCTTTTCCTGCAGTACTCGCAGCAGCTTGGCCTGCGCGATGGGCGAGAGTTCCGCGACCTCGTCCAGGAAGAGCGTCCCGCCGTCCGCCGCGACAAAGAAGCCCTGACGGGCGGCGGTCGCGCCGGTGAACGAGCCCTTGGCGTGCCCGAAGAGTTCGCTCTCGATGAGCGATTCGGGGATCGCGGCGCAGTTCACCGCGAGGAACGGGGCGGACGCCCGCGAGCCTCTGTAGTGGATCGCCCGGGCCACGAGTTCCTTGCCGGTCCCACTCTCACCCGTGATGAGCACGGGCACGCTCGCCCCCGCCGCGCGGTCGATGAGGCGGTAGACGCGCTGCATCGCGGGCGATGTCCCGATCAGCCCATCGGGCGCCGCGACCGGAGCGGCGCTCTCCACCTCGCGTCTCGTTCGCACCTTGTCGAGGGCCGAGCGAACGGCGTGACGGAGTTCCTCGTCGGTGAACGGCTTGGGGAGGTAGTCGTCCACCCCCTCGCGCATGGCGGAGACAGCGCCGCCGACGGTCGCGAACCCGGTGACCATGATGACGCCCACGCCGCGGCAATGATCGCGAACGTAACGGACAAGCTCCATGCCGTCGCCGCCCGGCATCCTCAGATCGGTCACGACAAGATCAATCGCAGCCTGTTCCAAGACCTTGATGGCCGCGGCCACATTCGCCGCCGAATGGACCTCGTGCCCCTCGGCGCGCAGGTTGCGCTCCAGCACCTCGCGGGTCGCGGGTGAATCATCAACGATGAGGATGCGGGCAGTCTCGGTCGTCACGTCGTGTGAGCCTATTCAAGTTGGTAATGCGGCGCGCACCGGCAGCCGGACAGTGAAGACACTCCCGCGCGCAGGCGCGGACTCCACGTCGATCGTGCCGCCGTGCCCGGCGACGATGCCCTGCACGACGGCGAGGCCCAGCCCGGTGCCCTGTCCCACATCCTTGGTCGTGAAGAATGGGTCGAAAACGCGGCGGAGCACATCGGGCGTCATGCCCGAACCGGTATCCCGTACCGAAAGAACGACAGCGTCTCGGCTCGCTTCGGTCCGGACGGTCACGGTGCCCTGGGCTTGGATCGCTTGCATGGCGTTGATTACCAGGTTGGTGACCACCTGGCGGACCTGCACGGGGTCCGCCTCAAGATCAGGGAGTCCGGCCCCCAGCTCGCGGACGAAGCGCACTCCGGGGTTCTCGCAACCGGCCTCAAGCAGGAACATGGCCTCCTCGACAACTCCGTTGAGATTTGTCGGCTGTTTTGATGCGGGCGCCTGGCGGGCAAAGACGAGCATCTTGCGGATGATCTCACGACCGCGCAGGGCCGCTTCTGCGATGCGGCTCAAATCCGCTCGCACTTGGGCGGGCACATCCTGGGCCTTGAGCGCGAGCTGCGCGAACCCCAGGACGTTCCCGAGCGGCTCGTTGAGCTCGTGCGCCACACCCGCGGCAAGCTGGCCGATGGTCGCGAGCCGGTCTGCGTGTCGCAAACTTGCCTCCATCTCGGCGCGGTGCTGTTCGGATTCCACGCTTGCGACAAACACGCCTATCTGACTGGCCACGGTGTCCAGCAGCGAGCGTTCTTCGGCGAGGAAAAGCCCGCCCGGTTCGTGCATCGCGGTGCCCGGGTTCTCCATGTACCCGAGGACCACTTCGCCCCGTTCAATCCCTGCGACACGAAGTGCTACGTGCAGGTGCGGAGTCGTCGAATCGAGCGGCTTCCCCTTCGAAGAGACCTCGACCTCGTCCAGCCGAAGCCGCGCCACAGCTCGTTCTGGAAAGCGGCAAGCACCCGGGAGCACCGCAACGACTCGCGCCAGTCGCTCGCGAAGCGACCCTCGCCGTTCCGCAAAGACCGCGGCGACCTCGTACAGACACGAGAGTTCTTTGACCCTCTCAGCGAGCTCGGTGACAGCCGTGGGCTCCTGCTGCGATCGGTCGGATTGCGCGGCGGGGGGCTTCATAAATGCTCCCTCAGCCCCGCGGCTGTGACCCTGCACCACCTCGCCGGACGATCTCGACCGAGCAGGGAGCATTCAGCGCCACGGTCATGGAGACACTTCCCACTAAGAACCGCTCGATTCCGCGAACTCCTGTCGCGCCAACAAAAACGCAGTCGGCGCCGGGCCCATCCCAGGTCTCCGCCATGTCGAGCAAGCCATACTTGGGGTCGTGGGGACGGACGAGCGTCGTGACCGACACACCAGGGCACATCGCTTTGAGAAGTTCCGCCCCCTGTGCCGCCACAAGCAGCGCCGGACGCTCCGCGACGGAGTCGGAGCCCAAGACCGGGTCACCACCCCAAACGGTGTTGGGTGTCCAGTTGGAGAGCTGTGCTTGCACGCCCGTCTCAAAGGTCGCGACGAGGATCCGCGTGCCAAAGGGCCATTGCCGGCTTGCCACCGAGCGGAGGGCAGCCCGAGCATCCGGCGACCCGTCGTCACCGAGCACGATCCGGAGTGGCTGATCGCCTCCCCGATCCGGACCCCGCGGCGGGCGACCTACTCGCACCGAGCATTTCGCTTGGGTGACGACGTGATGGACGACGCTCCCGAAGAGCAACCGCTTGAGTTCTCCGAAGCCTCGCGAGCCCATGACAATGAGGTCCACGCCACCGTCAGTCTCCGCACGCTCGATGATCTTCCAGGCCGGGGCTCCAACGCACACCTCGGCCGCCACGTTCCACGTCGGGAAGAGTCCGCGTACTCGCTTCGCCCCCTCCTCCGCGACGGCAGAGCACACTTCCATCGTTCCGGGGGTCGCTCGGTTCGCCGGCCCCGCCGTGGGCTTTTTGGCTTCGGCTTTGGCCATAGTGCGACCGTCGATGACGGCAAGCACGGCCACATCCGCGTTCTCGGGCAGGCCTGCATGCGATAGGCCGTCGATAGCGGCTTTGGCACCGTCTGATCCGTCATAGGCTACGAGCAGTCTCATGGCATTCCTCATGTCTGACGCCGCCCAAAGGGCGGCCCAATGGCCGATCCACAGTTCGCCTGTCACCGATAGTGTAGAGGCACCTGGGATCAGTGCCGGCAACCATCGATTGAGCGAGAGAGTGGCGGCGCACAGCTACGCCCACCTCGGACCCGGGCGCCAGCGATGGTGAGTTGAACGCCGCCATCCTGCGACGGCCCGCTATCCACCACCTACGCACCCGGTTCGCAAAAGTAGCGGATCATTGTGGTCGCAGGGTTCGTCCCCCGGGCGTTGACTCAATGCTTCGGACTCCATAGCATTTGCCAGCCGCCGATGTCGCCACGAACCAGATCCAACTTGTCCGTTTCCGATCGGGTCCTCGCCGGGCTCGCCAAGCTCGCACTGGTGATGCGGCACGAATCGTGGCGATCGGCCGGAAGGCGCGGCCTCACGCCGACGCAGGCTCAGATTCTGTCGATCCTCGCGGGATCGGCCCACCCCATCGGTCTCAAGGAAGTGGCGAGGCAGATGGCGATCACGTTGGGGACAGCCAGCGAGGCGATCACGACCCTGGTTTCCAAGGGCCTGGTTCGCAAGGCAATGTCCGAATCCGACGGCCGTGCCATCGTGCTCACCCTCACCAAGCCGGGTGTGCGGGAAGCGACAACCGCCGCTGCATGGCCTCCTTCCTTGGTGGAGGCCATCGATGCGCTGCCCGAGTCCGAGCGGGCGGGCTTGCTGCGCGGCCTGATCGGCATGATCCGCACGCTCCAGGAGCAGGGCGCGGTGCCGACGGCGCGGATGTGCGTCGGCTGCACGTATTTCCGACCCAACGAGTATCCCGGCACGCACAAGCCGCATCACTGCCTCCTGATTGACGCGCCGATCGGTGATTCCGACCTTCGGATCGACTGCGGCGAGATGGAGCCCGTCGCCGACGAGCTCGGCTCGCGTCTGTGGAATGTCTTTGTCAACGGCCAGCCTCTCGACAACCAAGGACCGGGCCATCGGCGGAGCCCTTCGAAATCCCGCCGGTCCAATCACGTCAGCAAGTAGGAGCACATCATGAGCACGAAAGCCACGTTCTACCACGCCGGATGCCCCGTCTGCGTCGCCGCCGAGCGCACAGTCGCTGAGGGTCTCGACCGCTCGAAGTTCAACGTCGAGATCGTCCATCTCGGCGAGCACAAGTCCCGAGTCGCCGAAGCGGAGAGGGCCGGCGTCAAGTCTGTCCCCGCACTGGTGATCGGCGGGCAGGCGTTTCACATCAACCACGGTGCGGACCTGTCCGTTCTGAAGGCGTGATTTCAAGCGTGTTCGCATCGACGAGGGCCATGCCGCCCTGACGCCGTGTTCCGACATGGTGTCAGGGCGGTGTGTGACCCAATCACGACGGCGGCTGATTCTGCTCGCGGCATCGAGGCACCCCCATGAGCATGTTCGACGAACCGTCCGACACGACCCGCCAACTCCCGATCA
>CAZPPG010000120.1:0-7597 GCA_964588385.1 uncultured Phycisphaeraceae bacterium | reverse complement strand
ATCCGGGTCATCTGTGTCTCCCCCTCCCCGTCCCACTTCTCCCCTCCGATCCCTCTGAGTTTATCCCCACCCGGGGCAACCACCCGTCACCGATCCCCGCCCATCGATACGCGTTCACGACGAACCCGGAACAGAGTGACGGGCCGCACACCCCAGTCGCCCTTCAACTCCATCCCCATCCGTGCCATCCGGGTCATCTGTGTCTCCCCCTCCCCGTCCCACTTCTCCCCTCCGATCCCTCCGAGTTCATCCCCATCCCCACCCGCGGCAACCACCCGTCACCAACTCCCATCTCTCACCAATCGTTCACGACGAACCCGGAACAGAGTGACGGGCCGCACACCCCACGCGTCCTTCAACTCCATCCCCGTGCCCGGGTGGCCCCCTTCCGCCGATCCCCCCGCGGCAAGCCACCCCGCCCTCTGCTACAACCTTGCCGTGCGCTACCGCGAGATCATCTCCTACCACGACATGGGCCACCGCGAGAAGATCTCCCTCCAGAAGGGCATGAACTTCCGCGTCCGCACCACCGATACCGGCACCTACTCCATCCTCCTCATGAGCGTCCGCAAGGGCGCCCCCTACCAGGACCAGTGGCACGAGGACCGCGGCGTGCTCGAGTACGAGGGCCACGATGCCCCGCGCGGCGGAGGCTGGAGCCCCGGCCCCGGCCGCAACCCCGACCCCAAGCGGACCGACCAGCCCCTCACCCTCCCCTCCGGCAAGCCCACCGAAAACGGCAAGTTCTTTGCCGCGGCAATGGCCTACAAGGCGGGCGATGCCCCGCCCGAGATCGTCCAGGTCTACGAGAAGGTCGCCACCGGCATCTGGTGCGACCGCGGACGCCACGAGCTCATCGACGCGGCAATCGTCGAAGTCCCCGCGGGCCGGCGCAAGGGCATCCTCCACACCCGGAAAGTCTGCCGCTTCTTCCTGCGCCCGGCCGCGACCCCGGCCGCGCCCGAGGAAGCCCGCGAACTCTCGATCTCGCGCCAGATCCCGACCTCGGTCAAGGTCGAAGTCTGGAAGCGCGACCAGGGCCGCTGCGTGACCTGCGGGGCCACGGACAACCTGCACTTTGACCACGATGTGCCCTGGAGCAAGGGCGGCAGCAGCATCACCGCGGCGAACGTGAAGCTGCTGTGCGCCCGCCACAACCTGGAGAAGTCGGACAAGATCATCAGTCTGGGGCCGCTGCTTGGCGGGCTGGTGGCTGGGTGGCTGGCGGGGGTGGGGCGAGGGGCGTAGCGGCGGATCCGATCGTTCTGCACCCACCCAGGTTCACTTGACTACTTCCCGGCCAACTGGTAAGAATTTCTTACCACTTGAAAGGATTGCCCATGACCACGCGCACCAAGTCCGATCAGGCCGTCGAGCGAATCGTCCACGAACTCCTCGCCCGCGGGGGTCATGCAGGGGTCGTGGGCGACGGCGCCAACCTGATGCAGGCGGGCCTCACCAGCCAGGACGGCGTCGAGATGGCCTGCGACCTTGAAGCGCGGCTGGGCATCACTGTCCCCGCCAACTTCAACCCGCTGATCCACGAGAGCGGCAATCGCATGCGCACGCTCGGGGAGCTCAAGGCATGGGCCCAGACCCAGCAGGCGGCCACAGTGAAGAGGGGAGGCTGAACAGAATGGAAGAAGCAGTAGCACAACGCGAAGCCATCGCGCGGCGACTTCGCGTCGCGCGAGAGCAGGCGGGCCTGAGTCAAGGGCAGGTCGCCAAGCTAATGGGGTGGCACCGTCCCACCGTTAGTCAGATCGAGGCGGTTCAGCGCAGGGTCAGCGCGGAGGAACTCTCAACCCTCGCGCGACTCTATCGCGTCACGGTGTCCTGGCTGACCAAGTCCGGCGACCCAGACCAGGATTCGGTGGATCCCCAACTCGAGCTTGCGGCGAAGGAACTTCATCGGCTCAAGCCCGACGACCTCCAGCGCGTTATCAAGCTGCTCAGCGCGCTCCAGAAGCGAGGGGGGGGCGATGGCAGCCGTCGTTGATGTTGCTCGCCAGGCCCTCCGCAGGGCCATCGAGATCCGCAAGGGCCTTGCCATCCCGACGGACCACGCCGTTTGCGCCGTAGATATCGCGCAGCAGCTCGAACTGGAGGTCTGGTACAAGTCGCTCCCCAGTCTTGCCGGGATGTACTCAGGAGGCGACGACCCGACGATCATCCTCGGTTCCGACCGCCCGGCCGGATATCAGGCATCGGTGTGCGCCCATGAGATCGGGCACCACGTCTTCGGCCACGGCACCAAGGTCGACGAGTACGTTGCGGGTACCGGTCGCGCCCGGTCCGACGACCCGGACGAGTCGCTCGCCAACCTCTTCGGCAGCCACCTCCTCATGCCGCAGGCGGCGATCGTCCGTGCATTCGCGTCGCGTGGATGGTCGATGGACCGCCCCACGCCCGAGCAGCTGTTCGTGGTTGCCACATACCTCGGTGTCGGGTACCAGACGCTGGTACATCACTTGCGATGGACGATCCGCTCACTGACGCAGGCCACCTTCGACCAACTGCTCGGGTTTCAGGCCAACGGCATCCGCCAGATGCTGCGTGGCCGCCCGACCCCGGAGAACCTGGTCGTGGCTGATGCGCAGTGGCTGGACCGTCCTGTGGACTTGGTAGTGGGCGACCTGGCGTTTCTTCCCGGCGGCACGCGGGTGGAAGGGGCGGCTGTTCAGACCATCGAAGAAGGAGCGGAGTGGATCACTGTCCGCGCGATGCGCCGCGGGCTTGCGCGCGCAGAAAGCCTGCGTCCCGAATGGAGCTCGTTCATCCGCGTCATGCCGAAGAATTACGACGGCGCCGCCGTCCACCGGCACCTGGAGGATCCAGATGAGGCCTGAAGACTGCGTCGTTCCCTCCGGCAATCTGTCCGTGGCTTGGGCCCAGGCGTTTCTTCGCGTCTTTGATGCTACGGGGAGCACGCTCCAGCACCCGCTGTTGCTTTCCATCACTGAGTTCAACGATCTTCGTGAACCGGTCGAGGTCGCGGACGTCCGTAACGCCCTTGACGAGGCGATCGACACGATCAACAGCGCCGGCGACAGGCGCAGACTCCAGAGTGTCTCCGCCACCGCCAGCACGATCTTTCCACACATGTGCTGGTCGCCCAGGTCGACTCGACCGGCCGCCGAGCTCTTCGACCACTACAGGGACAAAGTGTACCCGCGGCTTAAGAAGCTCTGCTCGCTCAACTCACACGGAACGTACTTCCTCCGCATGATCGACTGCCCAAGTCCTCGCCCAGACGGTACTCACGTCAACCAACTCGGATCGATCATCGATTGGTGGCGGAGGGACCATGCCCAGGGGAAGCGCACGCGGCGAAGCGCCATGCAGGTCTCCATCTACGACCCGCCCCGCGACCATACCGGGTCGGGTCAGGGCGGCTTTCCGTGCTTGCAGCAGGTCAGCTTCGGATGGACCGACCGGGGGCTCGTGGTCTCGGCGTACTACCCGACCGAGTGGATCCTCGACCGCGGGTACGGCAATTACCTTGGACTCTGCCAGCTCGGTGCGTTCATGGCGCACGAGATGGAACTGCCGCTTGAACGGGTGAACATCTTCGTCGCGCTCCCCGAAAGAGGGAGTGCGACCAAATCCGCCACCCAATGGCTCGCGGACGCGCTCCGCGCGTATGAGACAAAGGCCGCGCCGACCACGGAGGCTGCTACTTGACCGCGGGACGACTCATCGTGTTGGAAGGGCCGGACGGCGCCGGGAAGAGCACGACTTCCCAGCGTCTGGCCGAACGGTTGCGCTCTGCAGGTGACTCCGTGTCATGCTTCGCGTTCCCGGGCAACGATCCCGGCTCGCTGGGCAAGCATGTGCACGACCTCCACCATGACCCTGCATCTCACGGGATCGCACGGATCCACGAGACTGCCCTGCAAGTGCTCCACGCCGCCGCCCACATCGACGCGATCTACACCACGATCCGGCCATGCCTCGCGCGAGGCGACACGGTCATCATGGACCGGTATTGGTGGTCCACTGTGGTTTACGGCCGCGTTACGGGAGTTGACGCCGTCACGCTCGGGCTGCTCCAGCAACTCGCCGAGCACCACTGGAATTTCGTCGTGCCGACAGCAGCCTTCGTGCTCATGGGAATCGCGGGGAGTTCGCCAATAGCGCAGGGACAGACAGACAAGCTCCGCGGCGCATACTCGGATTTCATCGCAGCACTACGTGTCCCATTTCCAGTCCAGGTGCTGAGCGCCGGTGAAGCGAATAGCGACTACGCGGACCAGATCTTGCAGCGGTTCGCGCTCCGACGCCGACCTAATCCCGCATGATCACAACGATGCCGCGAACTACCCCACACCGCCGACCTCCTTTCAGAGCCTCTACCGCTCGACCATCGACGCCGCACGTGTTCAGTCGGATGGCCCCGGTTAAGACGAGCCCCGTCTACCACACCTATTGGCGGTTCGCGGCGGAGCGCCAAGCCATCCTCCTACGCCGTGTCCGCGGAGCGCCCGGGCCCTGGACGGCGGATGCCATCTTGCAGCGCCACAAATTCACCAACGCATACCGGGCCGCAGACCGAGTGAGCCAGTATCTGATTGCGAAGGTAATCTACCAGGGATCGGACCAGGCGGACGAGCTGGTCTTCCGCACTCTGCTGTTCAAGCTGTTCAACAAGATCGAGACTTGGCAACTCCTTCAAGACTGTCTCGGGGAGCTCACCTGGAAGCGCTTCGATGCCTCTCTGTATGCCGCTGTTCTGTCGCGGGCCCGCGCAGAAGGGACGCGGATCTACTCACCTGCCTACATCATGCCCTCTGCGCGATCGGCCTTTGGTTCCGCCGAAAAGCACCGGAATCACCTCGCCTTGATCGAGCACATGATGCGGGACAAAGTCGTGAGCCGCATCACGAAGTCGCCGAATCTCGGGGGCGTATATGAGGTGCTTCGTTCGTACCCATCGCTCGGCCCTTTCTTGGCGTTCCAACTCAGCATCGACTTGAACTACACGCCGCTCATAGACTTCGATGAAATGTCGTTCGTGGTGCCAGGTCCCGGGGCACGCGACGGCATCACCAAGTGCTTCAGCGCCCGCGGCGGGCTCAGCGAAGTGGACCTCATAAAGCTCGTAGCCGACCGCCAGGACGC
Organism: uncultured Phycisphaeraceae bacterium; assembly: GCA_964588385.1. Classification (GTDB taxonomy): domain Bacteria; phylum Planctomycetota; class Phycisphaerae; order Phycisphaerales; family UBA1924; genus JAHBWV01. The sequence goes on along the minus strand of CAZPPG010000120.1, from coordinate 2,476 downwards.
TGAATTCCAAGACCGCGGTCTCCAGTTTGAGTGCCTTGCTCACCGCCGGCTCCAGCTCATCGACTGTCAGAATCTCTTCTGCGAGGTCGACAAATACGCCCGTGTCGCCCACCCAGAGATTGGAGGGATTAGCGGGAGGACGCGCATCAAGCAGGTCTTCCAACCCAAGCTCGAGCCACTCACGCTCTGGTTCCCACCGAAGTGGAATGTGAACGAAGCTCTTTCCAAGCAGCTGAATCGAGCCCCTGTGTGAATCTTTTCCAGGCAGAATCCGGCGACATAGCTTGGCGGCATGCGGCTGACGCGCTTATCCACCGCTGCGGAACGCACGAGGTCGACTCCCGCGCTGGCAAGACCGTTGAACTTCTCCATGCGGTTATCACGATCACCAACCCGCGCGCGCGCTGGGTCGCTTCTCGGTTGCCGGCGATGAACGTCGCCCTCGCCGTGGCGGAGGTTGTGCAACTCCTTGCCGGTGGTGACGACGTGCCGTTCCTCTCGCACTGGTTTCCGAGCTACTCGATCTTTGTGGGCAGTCGGGACAGAGCGCATGGGGCATACGGCGCGCGCCTTCGAGTCCGCTGGGGCTTTGACCAGCTTGCGCGGGCAGCGGATGCGTTGACCACCAATGGTGAGACGAGGCAAGCCGTGCTGTCGATCTGGGACCCCCGCGAGGACCTTCCGCACGGCGATGGAGCTCCAAGGTCGGGCGACGTGCCCTGCAATGTCTTATGTTGCCTTCGTCTCGTCCGGGGACGCCTTCACTGGCTCCAGACCTCGCGAAGCAACGACGTGTTCAGGGGTCTGCCGAACAATCTCGTGCAGTTCACCTGTCTGCAGGAAGTCGTCGCCGGTTGGATCGGCGCCGAGGTCGGCGGCTACACACACACCATCAGCAGTTTGCATGCGTATGTGCCTTCGCTCAGTGAGTTTAGCATCGAGCCGGCACCGCCGGCAATCAGCCAATCGGCCGACATCCGACTCTCGCGTTCAGACGCTGAAGAATGCTGGGGCGGCCTGTATCGATTGAGCCACGAGTTGGTCGTTCGACCGGCGGGGAGTCGCCCCACGCTGCCCGAGGCCACTGCGGCCACAGGGCTTGGGCCCCTCCAGCCCATGTATTGGATTCTCGTTGCTGAAGACGCGAGAAGACGTGGCTGGCAAGCCGAATCTCGGGAAGCCGCTGGTAGCTGCACGGACCAAGTCCTCTCGACAATGTGGGACCGATGGATCCGTCGTCTTGAAAAATCCGTCCGTCGTTAGAGGTCGTAATTACCGTGCGCACAATGCCTTATGGTACTCTACCAATTAATGAACAAAATCCTATTGACTGGCATGCAGAATCCCGTATATTTCCCGTACGTCGCCCACAATGGTCTTCAACCCCGACCCATCTCTCACCGACCGGCTCATCGACCACCTCGCCGATCCCTCCCTCTCCTTCGCCGACATCGCCTCCCGCGCTGGCTGCTCCCTCGAGGCGCTCACCGCCTGGCTCACCCGCCCCGACAACCAGAACCGCCTCATCGCCCTCGGCACCGCCGCCTCCCTCCGCGCCCGCACGCTCGCCGCCTTCCTCCTCCCCGATGCCGTCAACGCCATCGGCTCCATGCTCCACGCCTACAACGCCGCCGAAGCCGAACGCCGCGGCAGCCCCCGCGCCCCAACCTCGCCCAGCGCCCCCCACGCACAACCCTCAACGCCCACCACGCCCCCCGCACCACACACGGCGCCAGCCGCGCCTCTCACACCCGCCACGCCCTCCCGCGCTCCCGGCCCCGCCCACACCATCACCCACGCCATCACCCACACTCCCGGCGTCCCCCGCCCCGACCTCGAGTCCCAGCGCATCAGCGCCCGCCGCGCTGCGCACCTCCTCCTCCGCATCGCCCGCTTCCACTTTGACCCCGCACGCCCCGCCGTGTCACCTGCTGCCGCCGCGCTGCGCCGCACCGCGATCTACCAGAGCGATGGATTCCCCCCCAGCGCTCGAACCATTCCGCAATCCCCGGCGCCAGCTCCCACTCCAGCCCCGCCGCCAACCCACCAGCCAACCCCGCCCCAGCCCGCCAGCGCGCTGCACACCATCAGCACGCGCCCCCCCCCGGCTCCCCCCCCCCCCCCCCCCCCGCCCTCGATTCGCCTCAGCCCCGCGCATTCCCGCGCCGCGACAGACAACGGCCCCGACTCATTCCACCCCGCGCACCCGCCCATCCTCCGAGCTGCCGGCCGCGCCACCCGCGCCACCAGCCGTGAAGTGATCGCTTCGCCACCATCGCGCATCACTCCCTTCTCCGAAGCGCGGCAGACAAACACCGAAGACCAGAGCGACCCCGCACAAGTCGCCATCGAAGCAGATCTCACCCCCATCACCTCCATCACTGCCCGAACCCCCGCCCCCCCCCACACCCCCCAAACCCCAAACGCCCCCCACCCCCCCCCCCCCAGACCCACCCCCCGCCCCCACCCCCCCGCC
>CAZPPG010000119.1:0-7712 GCA_964588385.1 uncultured Phycisphaeraceae bacterium | reverse complement strand
CCCACGCCGCGCGCACCGATCCCTTCGCGACACCGCCCGCACAGCCCCTGCTCCGCGATCCCCACTTCCACGTCGTCCTGCGCGAGCCGGAAATCCCCAACAACACCGGCAACATCGGCCGAACCTGTGTCGCCACCGGCTGCCGCCTGCACCTCATCCACCCTTTGGGCTTCCAGATCTCAGAGAAAGAATGCCGCCGCGCCGGGCTGGACTATTGGCCGCGCCTGGACTGGACCGAGCACGCCGACTGGGCAACCTACGAAGCAACCGCCTTCAACCCCGCACGCACCTGGATCCTCTCCACCAAGTCCACACGCTCGGTCTTCGATGTCCATCTCCACAGGGGCGACCATCTCATCTTCGGACGCGAGACCCGCGGCCTGCCCCAGCAACTCCTCGACCAGCACCCAGATCGCGTGGTCTCGCTCCCCCTGGCCGAGGGCGAACGCTCGCTCAACCTCGCCACGGCCGTGTGCGCGGTCGTCTACGAGGGAATCCGCCAGATCCGCGCCCGCCGCGAATGCACACTCACCGAGACCGGACGCCTGGTGATCGAGCGCACGCACACCGCCCCGCAAAGACCGTCGCGCAAGCCCTGAAACCCCGCTCCAGCTCCCTTCAATCCACCTTCAACCCCCTTCCCTAGACTTCACTTACGAATGGCAAAGCGCCCCCAGCAATCCTCTCCTTCCAACGCGCGACCCGGCCCCAAAGCCCGGCCCGGCCCCGGCGCGCCCCGCCCCGGCTCGTCCGGCCCCGCGTCCAGAAAGCCGAGCGCCGGCGCGGCCAAGCCCCGCCCACGCCGCGGACCCGCCTCCCTCGATCGCGACAAACGCGACGATCCCGCCAAGGGCAGGCCCGGCGGCAAGATCCGCACCATCCGCGGCCTCAACACCAAGCCCGAAGACCGCGCCCCGGCCCGCAACCTCAAACCCGGCAAGGGCGTCATCAAGCTCTCCGAAAAGAACAAGCGCAAGAAGACGCCGAAGCCCATCGCGCCGGAGCAGCCCTCCTCCGAGGTCGTCACCGTCGGCTTCGTCTCCCTCGGCTGCCCCAAGAACCTCGTCGACTCAGAGAAAATGCTCGGCCTCCTCGCCCTCGACGGCATCATTCCCGTTGCCACCGGAGGCCAGTCCGAACGCTGGGATGACTCGGCACACACCGAGGGCGGCAGCATCCACGAGCCCCCCCACGACCACGAGCACCGCGATCTCGACGCTGCGCCAGGCGGCACCCGCGGCGCCGCCACACGAGCTGAAGGCTGCGCCTCCTACGGCGGCGCTAGCACGCTCCCCGATGCCGATGCCATCGTCGTCAACACCTGCGGCTTCCTCGAAGCGTCGAAGGAAGAATCCCTCACCGTCATCCGCGATGCCGTCAAGGCCAAGCAGGAAGGACGCGTCAAGCGCGTCGTCGTCGCCGGCTGCCTCGTCCAGCGCCACCGCGCCAAGATGCTCGAGTGGGAGCCCGGCATCGATGCCATGATCGGCGTCTTCGATCGCGACAAGATCGTCGAGGCCGTGCGAGGCAAGGCACCCACCCGCAAAGACCTCAAAGACTCCACCGACGGCCCGAAGTACTGGATCTCCGGCAACGCCCTCGTCGCCGCACGCGATCGGGGCATGAAAACCGCGGGCCTCACCGTCAACGGCAAGGACGGCACCGGCGTCGGCTACTTCGAGGACGACTCGACTCGCCTCCGCTTGACGCCCCGCCACTACGCCTATCTCCGCATCAGCGAGGGATGCAACCAGGCCTGCGCGTTCTGCACCATCCCATCCATCCGCGGCAAGATGCGCTCCAAACCCATCGACCGCATCGCCGCCGAGACCGCCGAACTGCTCAACGACGGCGCGTTCGAACTCAACCTCATCGGACAGGACACCACCAGCTACGGCGACGACATCGGGCTGGGCATGGATGCGGAGATCACCATCGAGGGCGCGCCCGTCGGTGGCGGCCTCGCCGCGCTCCTCCGCATCATCGACGATGTCGCCGAAGAGACGCTCGGCCCGGTGAAGAACGGCTCGCCCAACGCGTGGATCCGCCTGATGTACGCGTACCCATCAAACTTCAGCGACCCGATCATCGACGCGATCGCCGAACTCGTCGCCAAGGGGCGGATGCTCCCCTACATCGACATGCCGCTCCAGCACGCCAGCGACAATATGCTCACCAGCATGCGCCGCAACGTGAGCGCCTCGCACCAGCGCGAACTGATCCACAAGCTCCGCGAGCGCATCCCCGGCATGGCGATCCGCACCACGTTCATCAGCGGTTTCCCCGGCGAGACCGAGCGCGACCACGAGGAACTCCTCTCCCTCGTCCGCGACATGAAGTTCGACGCCGTCGGCGTCTTCGAATACTCGCGCGAGCCCGGCACACCCGCCGGCACGATGGATGAGGATCCTTCGCTCGCCGTCGATGCCGCGACCAAGACCCGCCGCAAGAGCGAGGTCATGGCCGCGCAGCAGGAAGTCGCCTTCGCACGTGCTTCGGCCCTCGCCGCCGAGTTCGACGAGTCCCGCCCCGGCCAGTCCGGCCGCCGCGTGGATGTCCTGATCGACGGTGCGACGCAGAGCGCTGGAATCAAGACCAGCGGCGTCGGCGCCGGCGGCCGCCTGTATCAGGGCCGCACGTACTTCCAGGCCCCGCAGATCGACGCCATCACCTACGTCCAGTCGCGCGAACGCCTCAGCCCCGGCGAGCTCGTCCGCTGCGCAATCGTCGCCGCGGATGGGTACGACCTGATCGCGCGACCCGTGGCAGAACTCGAGAAGCGGACGTCACTGAAGATCCTGTAAATGCGGACCATGACTCTCGCCGAGAAAGCCACGCGCTGAGCATGATTCTCTTCGTCTTGTCAACGCCCGTGTCCGCGTAAGCGGGCACGAATGAACAACGAATCCCACGGGCGACGCGATGCGTCTCAGCGTGCCCGTGGGACCCGAAGTCGTCTCTCAAACAATCGTGTTCATCCGCTTGGGAGCAGACGCGTTGCGACCCGTCTCAGCCGCCGCGCCCCAGCAGGACGTAGAGGATCAGGCCGATCAGCGGCAGCAGAAGCACGATCAGGATCCACAGGAGCTTCTCGCCCGCGGACTTGCCGCTCCCCAGGATGTCGATGATCGCCCAGATCCACAGAATCAGATGCAGAACGCCGAGAATGGAATAGGTCATGTGATTCCCCTTGAGCGTGCCGAACGCACGCGCCCGACTCACACCTTCCGGCGAGAGTCGAGCAACAACACAACGACGAGAATGATGAGCAGAAGGCCGAGACCGCCGCTCGGGAAGTAGCCCCAGCCGGAGCTGTACGGCCACATCGGCAGCGCCCCAAGAACCAGCAGCACCAGAATGATGATCAGGATGAGTTTCACGGCTTTCGCTCACATCAACGCCACGAGAACCCGTTGCCCCACGCGGCGTGCGTCACACGCACAATCCTCCGCTCGAGGTCGAGTTGAAGGAAATCTACCCCGCGCTCCCTAAACGACTCTGCCCCGCCCGTGAATCTTCATTCATCGTGTGTTCACAGCGGCACATGCTGCGCGACCGATGCCCGTGCTACCACACCCCGCACCCTTTCGCCCGCGGCACAGCGATGTCGTCAAGCGATGACCGCCACGCCAAAAGGGAGCCCCGGGCGCGAGCCCGGGGTGCTGCGTCCCCGCTCGTGCATGCACCTTCGCACCTTGATTGTTCCGCCCGCAGGGCGCACGAGCGTTGCCGGTGGCGCAGCGAGGTCGCGAAGCGAGAGCCAGCCGCCGGTCAAGAGCCGCTCCGCGGCTTCCTTAAAACGCCTTTCAGTCGCCGAAGGCGACAACGCCCTCTCGTCGCCGAAAGCGACAACGCTTTCTCGTCGCCGAAGGCGACAACGCCTTCAAGGCCCAACGGGCCGCCCCAGCCAGAGCCCAGGGCAAGCGCCGCGGCGAAGCCGCAAGCATCGCCCTGGGATCAGAGCCCACGCGCAACGCATCCTTCAAACGCCTCAGAGTCGCGCACGAGCCCGCAGGGCGAGGAGCGACTGAAGTCACTTCCCCTTCCGTCCCTCCTCGGGGGTTGCATGGGGCGCCGCCCCCTGCGCCGCATCCGTCCTTTTCAGCTGAATACACGACACGCACTCAGATCACGTGCGGCCTGAGCCGCTTCGCCCCCAGCAAAAGCCCGCAAACGGCGAGCACCATCCCGCCGCAGAACATCCCCGCGTGGACCGCACCCGGAAAGACGGGCTTTCCGTTCGACACCATCGCGTAGATGCCGAGAACGCCGATGAAGAGACCCCCAAGCATCGCTGCTCGCAGCACATTCCGCGCGTTGAACGGCTCCCGTTCCGGCTCATGTCGCACCCTGTCCTGAACATGAGCGTCGAGCAGCGCATCCATGCGGTCTCTCAACGCCACCGTGAATGATTGCCCCCACGCCGTCGTGATCCTCATGTCACCGGCCCGACGCACGTCGCGCACCTCCGCCCACACCACGCGCCGCGCACGTCCCGTCATCATGCGAAGCGCGAGCCCGGCCGAGTCGGCCCTCACGCGTACCGGCGATCGCCACAGCTCGCGCCAGTCCCGCGCGGTAAGCCCCGCCGCGCCGACAGCTGTTGAACCCACGAGCAGCCAGCCGGCAACGCTCCATGATTCCAGCGGCCCGCCGAACGTCGCCACCATCGCCGCAGCACACAGCGTCGGCACCACAACCTCCATCCCCAACACGAACGCCTCGGCGCACCAGATACCTCGCTGATCGACCACGACACGGAGCTGCCCGCGCCTTGCCGCACGAGTGAGCAGCCGCTCGAAGTCCCCCGCTTTCTCAAACTCATGCGTCCGCGCCGAGGAGCGATCAAGCGTGAGCACGATGCGCTTCCGCCTCGTCCCGTGCACCACCCACCGCCGCTCCGCATCGCGCCACTCATACCCACGCGGCCCGCGCCAGAGCTCCGTCCACGGCACAACACCGATGCCGCCGTCCCGCGTCGGATCGACCGGCACAAGTCCGGCCAGCGTGATCCGGGCGGGAATCATCGCAAAGCCCCGCCGCCCCCGCGTTGGCCGCTCCGCGGCCATCGCAGCGATTGCCTCCTCGGATGGCGCGGCCACAGTCCGTGTCCCACCAGAGCGCGCATCTTCTTCGTCCGCGCCTTCCGCCAGATCGTCTGGAGTTTCCAGCTCCGGCCCTTCCGCGTCCGTCGCCTCCATGGCAGCGATTCGAGGCGCCCAGATCTTCTGATTGATCCACTCCAGCCCGCGAGCGCTGACGCTCAGCATCACCTCGCGCCCCGTGCTCGTCACAATCCGGTTGGGCCGCAGTTCGAACACGCTCGCATCCGCAACCTCCTCCCAACTGAAGTGCTCCGCCCGCTCCGGGCTCCACCCCGCTCGAATGCCGCTCGCATCAATCCGTGACCACCGCGCGACGCGCCCGAAGAGCACGTCCCGCCGCGGCCACATCAGCATGATGACAACGCCCGGCGAGCACACGCACACGATTCCCATGATGATGATGACGAGCCCCACACTCGCGGCATCGCTCGACCCGAGCAGCGGCGCAACCCGCGCATGAAACCACCGCACCGCGAACGCGACAGCGACGGCCATCGCCATACACCAGATTAAAACTTCCAGCCACCACGCGCCGCGCTGATCCCGCACCACCACCAGCGACCCATCACGCGCCGCACGCTTCAACGCACGCATCCAGACGAGCCGCGGCAGCACCCACCGCTTTGCCCACGTTCCCTTCCGCCCCTTTCCCCGCGCCGCAGGGGTGACGACCTCGAACACCCCGCGCCCGCCCAGCTCCCGCCTCCGCACCACGCGCCCGCGCTCATCCATCCACACAAACCGCACCCGCATCGGAGCGGATGGCTCGTCAACCGGCTCAAGCTCCGCCCACGGCACCGCGCCGATCCCCACGACGTCAGACCCGTCGCTCTCCAGCGGCACCAGCCCTCGCAGTGTCACCCGCCCCCGCATCCAGCATCCTCCCGCGCTTGGCCCCCTTCCGGTCCCGACTCTCCCGAGAAGTTGTACTCACAAGCCGCCGGCTCTGCACGCATTCGGGGGTTGCAAGGGGCGCCGCCCCCTGCGCCGCATCCGCTTCCCGCAGAGACGCTATCTCTGACCCCCTCGCTCACGCTCGGGCTGCTTGCTCCGCGATCTCCTCAACCTCGGCGCTCTCTTCACTCCGTCACTGTGTCACTCCGTCACTGCTCCTCACTTCCTCCTCACCTCCACCTTCCCATCCTTCGCATCCTTGATCGCGTACCCCATCGCCGCGAGCTCATCGCGCAGCCGGTCGCTCGCCGCAAAGTCCTTCCGCGCCCGCGCCTCCCGTCGCTCCCGCAGCTTCCCCTCCACCTCCGGGCTCGGCTCCAAACCAATGAACATCCCGATCTCGCTCTCCGATGCCGCCGCCCGCTCCAGCCCCAAGGCGCCCAGCACCGCATCGATCTCCTTCATCAGCCGCGCATCCGTCGCCGTCGGCTTCTCGATCCCGCCCACCCACGTGTTCACCGCCGCGATCGCCGCCGCGATGTTCAGATCGTTCATCATCGCATCCGCAAACTCCCCGCGGCAGCGCTCCGCCCCCCCACCAGCCGCCCCCTGCCCCTCTGCCCCCTGCCCCTTTGCCCCTTCCTTCTCCCCCTCCTCCACCACCCGCCTCCACCGCTCCACCATCCGCGCCGAATCCTTCAATCCCTGCTCCGTGAAGTTCGCGTTGCTCCGATAGTGCGTCTTGATCAGCTCCAGCCGCACCGCCGCGGCTTCATGCCCCTTCGCAAACAAATCCCGCGCCGTGAAGAAGTTCCCCTTGCTCTTGCTCATCTTCTCACCCTCGACGAGCAGGAACCTCGGATGGAACCACATCTTCGCGTACGTCGCGCCCCGCGGCTCGGCATTGAACGCGCAACAGCTCTGCGCGATCTCGCACTCGTGATGCGGGAAGATGTTGTCCTCGCCCCCCGAATGCAGATCGATGATCGGCTCCGCATCCGGCACCACCATCGTCGCAACATCCTCACCCTCTGTCTCTTGGCCCCTCTGCCCCTTCGTCCCCTCTACCGACATCACACTGCACTCAATATGCCACCCCGGGTACCCCTCGCCCCACGGGCTCGCCCACTTCATGATGTGCGACGGGTCCTCCTTCCACAAAAGGAAGTCCGCTGGGTGACGCTTGCCGGACTGGTTCTCCGCGCTCACGCGCCCGCCCGCGCCCTCCCTCAACTTATCCAGCGTGTTCCCGCTCAGACTCCCATACGCCGGGAACGCCTGCACACTGAAATACACCACCCGCCTTCCCACGTCCCCCACCACGTACGCCGCACCCCGCGCGATCAACCTCTCGATCACCTTGATCATCCCGCCCACATGCTCCGTCGCCCGCGGCATCAACCCCGCATCCCTCTCCGCCTCCACGACCAGCTTCAGCCCTAGCTTCTTCGCATCCTCCTTGAACCGCCCCTCGAAGTACCGCGCGATCTGCCGCGGGTCCTTCGGATCCACATCAACCCCTGCCGCCAGCTTCCCCGCCTTCTTCGCCTCCAAGAGCCGCCGCCCCGCGACCGCCATCCGATCCTCACCGTTCTCGCCCCCATCCGCATCATCCGTCATGTGCCCGACATCGGTGATGTTCATCACGTGCACGCCGCGTGGGGGGGGGGGGGGGGGGGGGGGGGGGGGGGGGGGGGGGGGGGGGGGGGGGGG
>CAZPPG010000118.1:0-7730 GCA_964588385.1 uncultured Phycisphaeraceae bacterium | reverse complement strand
ATCGCCGCGACTCAGCGCTACGCGCCCGTGGCGGTTCAGACGCTGGCGAAGATCATGGCCGACCCGACGCTGTCAGCGAGCGCGCGGGTCTCGGCCGCGACTTCCCTGCTCAAGTTCAGCCGCGAGTCGATCGAGTTGGATGATCTGGCGACCCGCGTGGACGACCTTGAGAAGTCCATGAAGCAGGAGGCGGAGCAGAAGCCGCCGACAGCGTGGGGGGACAATGCATGCGCCTGACCACGCGGCTCAGGAAACTGGAAGCGACCCGACAGGAGATGGGCGAGTGCCCGCGCTGTAGCGGGCGCGGCTGGCCGCAGACGTTCGTGCAAGGGCCGCTCGACGCCGAACTCACCACCAAGCCCGGTGATCGGGTCGGGTGCGACCGGTGTGGCAGGGTGAGCACCGTGCTGCGCGTGGTGCTGGACGAGACGGCCCCGGACCCGCTGGCCATGTGGCAGGCGTGGCGCGCTGAGCAGGAACGGAAGTGACGGGGTGGACCCGTGCGGTCCATGCGGCCCGTGGCCGGGGAAGACGTGCACCCCGCGTGAGGGAACCCGGCATCCGTCGGCTACGTTCGCTCCCTCAAGGCGGTACCGAGGGATGGCGGGCGAACTGGCGAGCGCTGAATGCCAAGCAACGCCGCTGTGACGATCTCATTACCACGCCGACGTGAAACCCGCGGTAATCTCCACGCATGGGAACCGAGCTCCGCGCCCTGCTCACGCCGATCATGATCGCTTGGGCGACGCTGACATTCTCCGGCTGTACGCCTCGCGCGGCTGAGCCCATTGCCGCTCAAACGCGGCTTCAGGCAGACATTCCGAAGTACGCTCCGGGCGTCGAGGTCGAAGTACTGGCGGCCCAGCGTGCAGGCCGCGGCGATGCTCATTTGTTCTTCCTCCTGGGCCGCAATGGAAAGGTCGAGAAGACGGGCACCTTTGGCATTGGGTCGTTCGCGCTGCTTGCCCCGCCGACAGGCACACCTGAGCAAGCCAACCCCGAACACGCACCCGTGCCGCTCTCCGCGGCCGATGCCACCGCGCTGCGGGCCGCGATAGAGGGTGCAATCCTTGCCGCCACCACGCCGGAACTGTTCGATCCTCCTTCTGCATTCCTTCGCACCAACGGTCGTCCGTGGCACGGCGTTCACCCGCCGGTCCGCCTTCGGGTGGACCCGGCTTGGCTGGACTCGGAGAGTGACCGCTTCCACGGAACATGGGTGATGCTCACATCGCCTGCGTTGCCCGCTCCCGACCGAGTGGTGGTAAAGGTTGTCGGCTGGCGTTACAGCATGCGGCGCTCCCGGCCGCTGGAGATTGCCGTGTCACGCGGGTTTCTTCCCGAGGCTTGGGTCGAACTTCCGTTCCATGAGGGCGGGACCGTGCAGGAGCTGATCGGCGCGGTGCGAGCCCAGAAGTTGGATGAGGCGCTGCCCGAGGGCGAGCCGGTCCCGTGGCGGGCCATTTCGGGCACCCTCCGAATCGAAGTCGATCGCACGTGGCTGCAAGGGGGCACACCGCCGGATTTCGAACGCTGGGTGATCGTGGAGCAGGAACCGCGTCCCTGAGATTTGATGCACGCACCCCGGGAGGCGGGTTGCGGCCGATGCGGCCGTTGCGGCCATGCCTACCACCATGAGTTCCCGCCCTGCCGCGATACATGCGACACATGCGATACGTTGGTGCGCGATTCGGTGGCGCGGGCGTCGCGCCGACCCGGCAAACCCAGAACGAAACCAGCCCCACGCCTTTCGGAATGGGGTTGGCTGCTGAGGACGCTTGGCCCGAGCGGGCCGCGACGCGGGTGCTGCTGTTCATCCGCGCGCAACAGCGTCCAGGGAGGATCTACCGCCAATATACCCCACGAGTCGCCCAGCGACCACCCCTAGCGGCCGCGGAACCCGCCCGCATCGACGGGGATCGCTATTTGCGAGGGAACGGAGCCGAACAATGCGGAAAGTCGTCCCGCCAAGATCCACACACCAGCCCATGTGGACGCGGCGGGTCGGATCGAAATGCGCTCCATTGTGATGAAGCGGCTCCGGCCACGCTCCCCAGTATGTCATCCGAAGCGACGGCGCGAAAAATGTGTTAATCCGCGCTTGGGTGCAGCAACAGTTGCGTAAGGGAACAGAAATGGGGATCCAACCCCACACTCAACCGGTTGCGGATCATGTCGAGGACGATAGACTGCAGTTGACAGTCTGACTTCAGGAGGACTCAATGCTGCGAATGATGCATCGCGGGTGGACAGCAACGGCTGCGATATGCCTATACACAGGTGTGGCGGACGCTGGCGATCGGGTGATCTCCGTCGAGGCGGTAGTCAAGGAGCAGCAGATCGTTGGCTATACCGTGGGTCCGCTTACACAGACACGGTCTATTCGTGCCATTACGGCGCTAGCCGGGAATAGTCTGGGCGGATTTGCCGCTGTCATTGAAACCCGTCCGGGCGGTCCGACGCAAGCCGGGGAACCAGAAGGGTTCTTGCCTAGCGCAGGCCCACGGTGGATAAGCCACGTCTTCGGTACCGCGACAGTCGGTCCACCAGAGATGTTGCTCGACGAAGCGACAATCAATGACGTTGGCCAAGCGTGGTACGGACCGATGGTGACGATCAATAACGCGGGTGATGTCTCGGTGGCCGCACGCGTGTTCGACGCCCCATTTGGCTTCCGGAGTTCAGTTTGGCAAGGAACGGTCGTGCTCGCCCTCCAGGGACAGTCGGCCCCAAGCAATAGCGGCTACTACTGGCGTTATGCGGCCAAGCCGCACCTATCGAGTAGCGGCGACCTGTATTGGCAAGGCGGTCTTACCGGTGACAATGTACACGGTTCACCCACCGTCCTGTCGGGCTTCTTTTCTGGATCCGTGGCTGCTCCGGTCCTGCTTGGCGGCACAGCGGTTCCGGGCCTCCCAGCCAATCTTGCAGCGATCGACGCTGTCGGCCCCGCGTCCGCGGTATCCGCATCCGGCAACCATTACCTGATCGTCGCACGGATCGACGTCTCGCCTCTAAGCAATGAGGTCCTGGTGATGGATGGGATCGGTCTTGCGGCGGGTGGGAGTTTGATCCGCGAGTCCAGCGAGGTCGCGGCCGTCGGTTCCCTGAGCGGTGAGACATGGAATCGCTTCGATCACCTTTGTGTCAACAACAGCGGGGAATGGGCCGCTGCTGCTCGCACACTTGTGGGTTCAACACCGTACTCGCTACTTCTGGAGGAAGGCGATATCAGATATCGCAGCGGCGACACGATCGGCGAACATGTGCTTGGAGACACCATCTTAGGGATGGCCATGAACAACGATGGCGACATTGTTCACGCGTGGCGACTGAACGGTCTCGCGGGCGAGGCCCTGTTTCTCAACGATCTTCCGATTCTACAGCGCGGCGACATCGTCGACTTCAACGGCGATGGTGCCATCGACCATAACTATGTGGTTTCCGAGTTCTCTCGGCTTGGAGCCGTCACGATTGCGGATCGCACCGCCGGAACTCTGCCTTCGGTGTACGTCCATGTCATCGCGACACTGACAGACACCCACACCAAAGACGAGGTGGAAGCCGTGCTTCGGCTCGACGTGCGCCCCACTGGTCCCACGTGTGCCGCGATCGACTATGACGAAGACGGCTTTGTCACCGCCGACGATTTTGATGCGTTCCTTGACCTGTTCAATGTCTCCGACCTTGGTGCGGATCTTGACGGCGATGGATTTGTCGATATTAACGACTTCCTCGTCTTTGTCGAGCTGTTCTCCACGTGCTCCTGACCCATCCGAGTTGATCCCCTCTCTCCACCGTTTCGCGAGGTAGATGCTGCTATGCCCGCAATCCGTTCTTGGCTATTGGTGGTCGGACTGCTTCTCTCTCTGACGGCGACGGCGGTTCACATGGCGGTGCCCCGTGAGGCCGTAATCATGACTGCAACCACGTCGCTCGCGGGATTCCAATCGACCGACCCAGTTCTCGACGCGAACAGCGATTCGGTTGCGGATGTGCCAGAGGCCACTACCGGATACGACGCCGTAACACCTGTCATCGCCGTGCTCCGGGCGCTCAGCGGCGTCGATCAGGCCGTCTTGTGGGAGATCGAGCGAACGACCGCGAACGACCTCTTTGCGAACCAAGTGCTCGTGATTGACGATGCGACAGACGATCAGGTCTCAGACATTCTGGTCACGGCCCCCCGCGTCGGTGTTGGTACGGACACCGTTGGCAGGGCGTACCTGATCTCGGGCGAGACAGGCCAGATCGTGCGTGAGTTTACGGGGCCGGAGGACCGCCATATCGGGCTGGACATCTACTCGATTCCGGACGAAGACGGCGACCTTGTTGACGATGTACTGATCGAGGGCGGAACTGTTCTGGGTAACGGGGCGGTGCGGCCTTATACGTACCTCTTCTCCACCAGCACCGGAGAGCTGCTCGGTGCATTCCGCGCACCAATCGAGGCGCTTCTGGAACGCGTCGCGATCAACGATCCCCTCTATGCAAGCGGCGACGTTGACGCCGATGGCGATGTGGATCGGAACGACATCCTCTTGTTCTTTGAGGGGTACGCGTCGAACGATCTCGCCATTGCGGACATTGACCGTGACGGGGAGTTGAACGCCGAAGACTTAGGTGCACTCATCGCGAATCTAGGCGAGAGCACGGGCTTTTTCGCGCTGAGCACGGAAGAGGCAGCCGATTACCTGGCATCATGGAACGCAATGTATCCAGACGCCGCCGCGACTTCGTTCGAGGGAGTTGAACTGCAAGGAGGCACGGGCGACTGCTGCGGCGTCATCAATCCTGCAGAGTTTGGTGAGTGCTCTGTGCAGATCTCTGGGTGTCCCACGCACAGCTTGCCTCTCTATGAAGAGATCACCCTCACAGCATCCGGTATTCCGACAGGCGGGACATACTACTGGGTCGTCACCGGTCCAGCTGCAATCGTGGGGAGCGCAACGAACCCGAGCGTCACCATCAGGACCACCGGCATCGGCACGGTCGATGTCTGCGTGATATATATCGACGGAGATGGGTGCCACGCATGCGCGCATTGCTCCTTCAACGTCAAGGAGTGCTTCGTCGAGCTGTATGGTTGCCTCCCCGGCTACAACGCCAACATCTATGACATCTTCCCCATCGGTAGCCCCGAAGGTGGCACTTACGAATGGTCGATCACAGGAGACACGGGAGCAATTGTGTCCATGTGGGGCGGCCAAGCGATGCGCCACATCGTCCTCGACTTCTGGCAGACGAGCACAATCCATATCGAGGTAACCTATACCGTCGGGAGTTGCACGACTTCCACCTCATGCTCTATCGGCGGTGGTCCTTCGGCACCGGACACGGACGGGGACGGGCTTCCAGATTACCTGGACCCTTGCTGGCAGGATCCTGACTGCGATGACGACGGCTTCTCCGACAGATGCGAAGTGATTCTGCGCAGCGATCCCCTCAACGCGAACTCTACACCCGATCTCGGACGGGATAGCGATCTTGATGGGTTGAGTGACTTTGAAGAGGTGTGCACAACCAGACACACGAATCACCTGCGGTTCGACTCGGATATGGACGGAGTACAGGACTATGCGGAGATCTTATTGGCTTCCTGGGGCTACGACTTCGATCCGAACAACCCCGACACGGACGGTGACGGCCTGAAGGACGGAGAGGAAGCGACCTACGCGCTGTTCGATGCCGACGGTGACGGCATCATCGACGAGTACGAACGCGATATGGGCTGGGACCCATCCCGGATCGACACGGATGGTGACGGGGTGCCCGATGGTGAGGAAATTGATTCTGGCGATTCACCGGGCGGTGGAAGCAGCGGCGGAGCGGGGTCGGGAGATGTCATTCCCTCGCATTGTCCGCCCGGCTCAATCGATAGGGATATGGACGGGCTGTGCGACGTGTTGGAGAAGCTGCTTGGCACCAACCCCGACTACTTCGACAGCGACAATGACGGACTTCCCGACGGATGGGAGTACGAGAACGGGCTCGACCCGCTGTCCGACGATTCTGATGGCGATGGCACTGAGGATGGCCTCGAAGACAGCGATGGCGATGGGCTGAACAACTTCGATGAGTACACCTACGGCACCGATCCATTGGATACCGACAGCGACAAGGACGGCGTGTCCGACGGCGACGAAGTGGACCAGGGCAGTGATCCGAACGACATCTCGGATGGGGGCGAGCCTCCAGCTAGCGACCATGTCGTCGAACTAGACCTTCAAGTTGGCGATCCAAGTACTAGCCAATCCGAGCGATGGCAGCTTACGGTTGGCTCAATTCGCCACAAAGGAAAGTTGGGTGCTGTGACGCCGCCGCGAACATTCAAGTTCAAGCGCGGCAAGTCCTACAAAGTCACGTTACAGCACTTGGGGTCCAAGCGATCCCCCCCAGACTATGACTGGATAGCAAGCATCATTCTGAATGGCAGTGGAGCGGTAATTGAGGATGAAACGCCGATCCTCGGCTCGCATGATGACAGTCCGGCGTTCAGAAACGGCGTGGCGTGGCTCCACATACCGCTGCAAGATGTAGATGTTGATTCAGATAATGACAACGGCTATGCGCTGCCGGAGTCATCCGAAGAGGAGGACGACCTAGAGAGCGAGGGCTTTGGCAAGTTGCTGTTCGCGAGGTTCGGTGATCAGGACACGGATGGCATTCGTGACTTTGCCGACGGCTATAACAGCGACGGTGCAAGTGAAACAGACGCGGAGCAGCGAGATGACGCCGACCTCAATACTCGCTTCACGCCGCTTGTGCTTCGGGCGGCGGGCTTTAAGGCCGATGATGAACCGACATTCGAGATTGACTACGCGGTTGCGCCCCTAGGGGGCTCGGCCGGACCGATCAGGCTATGGCGCACGAACGAGTCCGCGCGAGACAAGCGGTCGCTTGCCGTGGGCGGCGACTTCATCCCGCCGGGCACCTATACGGCAGATCAACTCGGCATCGATCTGAAAGGCGACCCACTCCTCCTCTATATCGAAACAGTCTCTGCTGTCGGAACGAGCGCCGGTACAGGAACTGTATCCGTCGTGGCACATAGCACGACATATGGCACACGAGCTGATTCTGTGCGAGTCACCCCGGTTGGGATGCAGTTCGTTCCGGTTGAGAAAGGTCCACTCGGCGAGCCACTCCTCACCTCGCCTACTCAGGTTCTGCCGATCTCGCACCCGACGCCGATAATTGATCTGGTATTCCGATCGGTCACGAGTCCCCGTCCCCATCCGGCTGATCCCAGCAAGCTGATCGCTGACCTTCACCTGATTGGATCCGTTGACGACGCGATAGCCGATTTGATCCAGTCACCTCTTGGACTTGTGCCAGAAGGGTTCATTGAGTCTGTCCAAGTCGTGGTGAACGGCGGGACACCCGAAGACGTAGCGGTTGGTTATACAAAGGACCCAGGGGCAGGCGGGCCTTCGCACATTCTTGACCCTTACGATTACGCTGGCACGTTCAATCGAATACTGGGAAACGTTGAGATCCAGCCCGGATGGAATCACATCCAGATACGAGCGATGAACAGTGCGGGGCTGGTGGGCGTGTTGTCATTCGATGTTCAGGTGGACCTGACGCTCAAGGAAGGGGTAGAGGAGCCAGAGTCATACGCTGACTATGACATCGCAATCGGGGCGTACGGAGTGACTGAAGCCTCGGGCGGTGGTGTGTTTAGTCCGGTGCTCATCGAACTGCTCATGCCAGAGTCCGTCGCTGAA
>CAZPPG010000117.1:1165-7737 GCA_964588385.1 uncultured Phycisphaeraceae bacterium | reverse complement strand
AAAGGACGATGACCTGCTTCGAGCGATCTGCCAGCCGCCGAATCTCCTGTGCCGTTGTGAGCGTGCGGTGATCGTCGAGGCTAGAAATTGGGTCGTCGATGACGACAATCATGTCCGACAACCGTGCATCCAAGTCGAGCGAAGCGAAGAAGAAGGCCAGGGCAAGAGCGTTCCGATCTCCAGCACTCAGGGCGCTGCGAAAAGATGGCCGCCCGGGCTGCGCTGCGACTCCAACGGCGATGGGCACGTCGTTGATGAGCACATTGTACGTGCACGTTGGACCGCCTCGGGTATCTGCATGGCTCATCGACCCAAGTCGGAACCCAGCATTGAACTGCTGCAGGTAGTGATTCAGTCGTCCTTCGTAGCGAGGGAACACTGTGGCTCGGTGTTGCTCTAGTTCCGCCCGCTTCTCGTTTCTGGACCGCTCCGTGACTTCCTTTGCTGCCTTTTCAGCCAGATACGCCTCGCAGAGCGCGGCGTCCGGCGGCGAGTGACGCGCCCTCGTTGCGCGAAGCCTCGCAACATCCTGGGTCAGTGTGGCCAGATTGCTCGACGCTGCCCGCTCCTTTACGACAGCGATCGCCAGATTTGCTTCGTGCAACTGTCGATTGAGGTCTTCGAGGATCTGCCGATGAGCCTCGTAGGCTTCCACGAGCGCATTGGCCTCTGCAGGCAACACGAGTGGCTCGAGCGGGGCGGCCTGCTTGGCAGCAAGTATGGCCGCCACTGCCTCGCGCGCGGCCTTCCAGTCTCGTACGACCGCTGCCGTGTCGACAGTGACCTCGGGGAGGCTCACAAACTGCGACCAGAACTGCCGCCGCTCGATCATCACGCGCACGGCGCGCTCGAATGCGGCCGGAACATCTCCGGAATGCGTTCGACTCAAAACACGGGAAGCTTCAGCCACGCTCTCCTTCAGGCCAGCATACGCTCTGCTGAAGTAGACCCGATAGCGGTCAACCAGAGGAGAGCCGGCGAGCTCTTGAGCACAATAAGGACAGGTCGATGCGCCACTCTCACGGATGCGGCGGGCTCCTTCTGCGACCCACTCCTCAGCACCTGCGCCGAAACCAGCGAAGTGTGCCTGAATGCGTGTTACAACCTCAGCATCAAGGGCTGGGAGATTACGTGCGAGAACATCGTTCACAGATTCGGTGTCGAACTCCGGCAGGGTGATTGCCTCGAAGCTCGCAGTAGCTGCAACCTGCGCTTGCTGGCGCGCCGCCACGAGACGCTGTCCAGCCTCGTGAAGCTCCCGATCCACGTCCGGAATTGTCGGCAGAGCACAGAAAGCATCGACACTCAGCCCTTCGCGGTCAGCGGTTGGTATCGCGCCCGCTTTGGCTCGCAAGGCTGAGTTGTGCGCCTCTACCGCATCGATTAGGGCCTGCAGGTCTCTGCCCAGCGCCACCGCCTGGGTACCAAGGATCAGCTGGTGGAGCCTCTGACGGTGGCTCACATCTACCGTCAACCCAGAGTAGACGTTCGCGTCAACAAACTGGTCATCAAAGATTGCGACGTTCGAGAGCGTTCGGCTCCATGTGGAGTTCTGGAACACCGCGGGAGCCGGCCCGCCTTCGCACTCAACCACGATGTGGGGCGTGTTCGTCGTCGTGAGCCGTTGCCGCTCAGCAACCGGCAGGCCATCTCCCGTAGCGAGTGAACGGAAGATTGCCGCCAGAGTCGTCTTCCCCCGCCCGTTCTCCGAGTAGACGACGGTGTGCCGTGCGAAGGGCAACGCGGCGCCGGCATCAACTGAGTCAAACAGCCCCATGTTCCGAATCAGCTGTAGGCGCGTGATCATTTCGGCAAGCCTTTCAAATCGCGAGACTTGTGATCTACACGAAGCGCGCCGGAGATGAGCTTGGGCAAGAGAGTGTCACGCACAGCGGCGAGGGCGCGGGTTGCGTCGTTCCCAAAGTTCACGCGGCGCGACAATCCGCCTGCGATGCGGTCAAAGTGACCCAAGATCTCCGCGGGCGGAAGTAGCTGGTTGCTCATGTACACGAGGTTGCGGTTTAGCCCTGGTACCGCTGAATCCGCCCCGAGCGCAGCAAGATCATGGGTTCGGAGGGCGTGAAAGAGAAACTCGAGGCTCCTGCAACTCGGCTTCGGCACAACGTAAAACGTCGTATCGATTGGGAAGAAGTTGGTTGGAACCCATGTGGTAATCCCGGGGTTACCCTTTCTGCCAACGACGATCCCGGGACCATCGACAAGGTGCTGGTCGTGCCAGCCCACCTGACCGTTTGAGCCGTAGACCGGAACGTTGCCATCACGGCGATCCTCCGCCTTGAGGGCCTTTCCGTAAGCCAGCTCCAGCAGGTCGCCGAGCTTCCTCACCCCCCACCCCTTCGGAATCTCGCCCAGCTCCGAGTCCTCGAAGGAATCCGGGAATAGGTCTGCGATATTCGGCGGCAGTCCGGGGTCGCGGCCTTCAGCCTTGGCGTGGACGGGGTCGAAGGTCACGAACCACGAAGTGTACAGCGCCCGGGACATTGCCTCTAGAGTCTCGTTCATCCGTCGGTTCAACTCGATCTTGTCATCCAGCGTGCCGAGGATGTGCGCGATGGCGTATTGCTCGGGAAGCTCCGGGGAGGCGGCTTCAATGTTCTCAAGGTCACGCTTCGTGACGTGTCCAAGTCCTGTCGTCTGCTTATTGCGGGCTATGCCGACAAAGCTGGGTCTCAGGTACCGTAAGAGATAGAAGAAGAACGTCGAATCTATTCCTTCGGCAGGAGTCACCCGAAACGAATGCTGGTTTAGCCAGCCGTCAGGCCCTCTCCACCAGAAGACGTCGATCGACGTTTCGGGTTGCCCAGACCATGAGAACAGAAGATCCCCGAACTTGACATGAACTGACTCGTCGAAGATCTGCTCTGTATACTTCGTCTGGCCGGAGATGCCCCCCTTGATCTCGGCAATCTTGATCACGGGTTTTCCGGATGGGCTGAATTGGATGTCGCGGAATGCGAGCCCGTTTACCCACCGAGCCATTGAGTAGAGCGGCCGGCGTTCCCAGTTCTCGGGGAACTCGGGGTGGTAAAGCCAGCTTCTCGTGCCGATGGAAGCCTCACCCGCCATACCCAAGCTCCTTCAGGTTGGCGGCAATCGCGGCGTCCAACTTCATGGCCTCGGCCTGCTGTTCGCGCAGCGTCTTGGTGAGCCGCTGCATCTTCTCCGCAAACGGCTCGCCGTCGTCCTCGATCGCTTCGGCACCAACGTAGCGGCCGGGTGTGAGCACGTGGCCGTGCTTCGCGATCTCTTCCATCCTTACGCTCTTGCAGAAGCCCGCGACTTCAGCGTACGGGCCCGCGCCCTTGTCTCCGCGCCAGGCATGGTAGGTGTCGGCAATCCTGGCGGTGTCAGCGTCGGTCAATTCACGATGGATGCGATCAGCCATCGAGCCCATCTTGCGCGCGTCGATGAACAACACTTCACCGCGTCGATCGCGAAACCGCCCGTTCTTCCGGTCGCGCGCCAGAAACCAGAGGCAGACTGGGATCTGTGTTGAGTAGAAGAGCTGGCCCGGGAGCGCGACCATGCAATCCACGAGGTCCGCCTCGAGGATGGCCTTACGAATCTCTCCTTCGCCGGATGTGTTCGAGGACATCGAACCATTGGCGAGGACGAAGCCGGCCAGCCCAGTCGGCGCGAGGTGCGAGATGAAGTGTTGGACCCAGGCGAAGTTCGCGTTTCCAGGCGGGGGTGCGCCGTACTTCCAGCGCTGGTCGTCGCGGAGCTGGTCGCCGCGCCAGTCGCTGTCGTTGAAGGGCGGGTTGGCGAGGACGTAGTCAGCCTTGAGGTCCGGGAGCTTGTCGTTGTGGAAGCTGTCGCCCTGCTCGATCTTGCCGTCGATGCCGCGGATGGCGAGGTTCATCTTGGCCAACCGCCAGGTCGTGTAGTTGGACTCCTGCCCGAAAACGCTGATCTGCCCGATCTGCCCGCCGTGTTGTTCGATGAACTTCTCGGACTGCACGAACATCCCGCCCGAGCCGCAACAGGGGTCGTAGACGCGGCCCTTGTAGGGCGCGAGCATCTCGACGAGCAGTTGCACGACGCTACGGGGCGTATAGAACTGCCCACCGTTCTTGCCCTCTGCACTCGCGAACCGAGTGAGGAAGTACTCGTAGACCCGGCCGAGGACGTCCTTTGACCGGCTCGCCTTGTCACCCAGGCCGATGTTGCTTACCAGATCGATGAGCTGGCCGAGGCGCTCCTTGTCGAGGCCCGGACGGGCGTAGTCCTTGGGGAGTACGCCCTTGAGCGTCGGGTTGTCGCGTTCGATCGCGGTCATGGCGTCGTCCACGGTCTTGCCGATCGTGGGTTGCTTGGCATTGTCCTTGAGCTTGGCCCAGCGCGCTTCGGCCGGAACCCAGAACACGTTCGCGGCGCGGTACTCGTCGGGATCTTCGGGGTCGGCACCCTGCGCCTTCTCGGCGAGGAGCTGCCCGTGGCGTTCTTCGAACGCGTCGGAGATGTACTTGAGGAAGATCAGGCCGAGGACAACGTGCTTGTACTCCGCCGCGTCCATGTTGTTACGAAGTGCGTCGGCGGCAGCCCAAAGCTGGGCCTCGAATCCGAGATTCGCCCCGTTGCCGTTGCGCTGTTTCTTCGTGCCTTTGGTAGCCATAGGACCTCTGTGGGCCGTGAAGTTCCGACGGCAGGCTACGCTGCGCGTGGTGCTGGCTGCGACTGGAAGTGGGTAAGCGCGGCGCTAGTCGCTTGAAAGCCAATGCGTTACGGCACGTTGAGTATACTGATTCGTGACCGCTTCGTCAATCGTTTCGGCGACGAAAATAGGACGGGACCGTCGAGAATCCGACGGCCCCGTGGGTGGTTTAGTTGAGTGACAACTCCCTCCGAAAGAGCGATGACAGCCGCAGGCTCCCTTCCATCTGTGCCCGAGGTGGCGCGCCCTTCTGCACCTCGGTGAAGGCGTTGAATAGCGACCCGGCCGTGCGCGGGGAAAACTCTTCGTGCTGCGGCTCCTCCCACGCCTCGATCACCTTCGGCAGTCGCGAGGCGGGCAAGACATTCGCCCGGATCGCCTCGACCATCAGGTGATGCGCATGCGCCGGTGGCAGCTCACGGACCTTCATCGCCGCGATCTCGCCATCGTTTCGCTCCCGCATGGATGACACCTTGGACAGCATGCGGTAGATGAGATCGGGAAGGTCGCGGAAGACGTTGACCGTGTGCTTACGGTGCATCGCCACCTCGCCGCTGAAGGCGAGGTTGTCGCAACAGAAGACGCGTGATTATGGCGAGGACGCGATTATGCGCAGTTGAGCCGGCCTCCGTGCGCCCCGCGCGCTCGGACTGCGGCCACTCCTGCACATAACGGGAAGGGTGCATCCTTCTTGGGGCTCGGTCTCCAAGGAGGTGCCCCGTGCCAGGTTCCAGCCCGTTCGTTACGTCGTGGGTTCGGCGGTTCCGACGCTTCCTTGTGCGCCGGCGGTTCAGTCGGCACGCCCTGAAGCACTACCTCATCGTCGCTCGCGCATTCCTGCGGTACCTCGAAGCGCGCAGCGTCGACCCCACCGCCGCCCAGCCATTGCACATTCGTTCCTACCTGAGGGGTCAGCTCGTCCGCTACCGACGACGTCAGCGGCGAGCGCCTCTCGCTCTGGTGGATTGGCGCAGCCATCACACGGCGCCGATCCACCAGCTTTTTCGTTGTGCTCAAGGAACGTGGCCACCGGGATCAGACCTCGGGCGACGACTCGCCCGGTTCGTGGCGCATCTGCGCAGGACGCACTTCTCGCGCTCAGCCCTCATCGGCTACCGCATCGTCGCCCGTCGGTTTCTTACCTTTCTGGAACGGCGCGAGGTAGCGCCGGAGCAGGTCCGGCTGGCCGATATAGCCGCATTCATCGCCGATGAGCACCGGCGGTACCGGCGCCGGCACGGTCGGGAGCCGAAGGATCTGGTGATCTGGCGCTGCTCGGTTACGGGTGCGGTGCACGAGCTGCTCCGGTGGACGCAGGGTCAGTGGCCACCACCACCGACGCATCCGTGGTACGAGCGGTTCCGCGCCCACATGCACCGGACGTGCTCCCACCGGATGACGCGCGGCCACTACCTCTCCACCGCGGGCAAGTTCCTGGCCTTCCTGGAGGAGCGGAGGATCCCGGTGGAGGCCGTCACGCCCGCTCACGTCGAGGCGTACCGCCAGCTCAAGCTGGCCGAGTACCGCCGACGTCATGGGCGCAGCCCGAAGGACCTCGGACAATGGCGACGGGAGACGACGATCCCGATGCACCGCCTGCTCCGACTCGTGCACGGGCATTGGCCGCCACCTCCGTCGCCCCATCCGGAGCTCGATCGGGTCCACAACGAGCTGATCGCCGCACGGTACCGGCCATGGACCCGGTACGACATTGAACGTGTGGTCCGCCACTTCCTCGATCACCTGCGCCGTGAAGGCATGCGGCCCGAGCAGGTTCGACCGGAACACGTCGAGTCGTACCTCCGTGGCGAGCTGATCCGCTATCGACGCCGTTATGGGCATGCGCCACCGGCGATGGCGAGCTGGCGAGCCGGGTACACCCGGGCCATTGGCCGGT
>CAZPPG010000117.1:0-1155 GCA_964588385.1 uncultured Phycisphaeraceae bacterium | reverse complement strand
CTGCCACCGCCCGCCACTCCGCGTGAGCGACTCTGTCAGGAGCTCCGTGACGGCTTCCGACGGTGGATGATCGAGCTGCGCGGGCGCTCGCCGCTGACCTTCGACAAGGATTGGGGCACGGCCGAGCGGTTCCTAGAGTGGCTCGATGAGCGGGCCAGCCGCGACGGGCTGCACCGACTCGGGCCGGCCGACCTCGATGCGTTCCTCGCCTGGCGCATGGCCGGGCTGCGTCGGGCGACGCGCTCTGGCGTGTGCCAGGGACTGCGCGTCTTCCTGCGCTATCTCCACGGCGCCGGCTACCTCGATCGGGATCTGGCGGCTTGCGTCTCCGCACCGTCCCGCTACCACAACGAGGCGATGCCGCGCACATTCACCAAGGCAGAGGTCGAGCAGATGCTGGCCGAGGCGAGGGTCGACCGCTCCGCCATCGGCCGGCGCGACTACGCCATCCTGCTACTCCTGGCGACCTACGGACTCCGCGCCGGCGAGATCGTGCGGCTGCGCCTGGAGGACATCGACTGGCGGCGCGAACAGTTCTGGATCACCCAGTCGAAGTCCGGCCGTACTTCCCAGCTGCCGCTGGTTCCCTCGGTCGGGGAGGCCATCCTCGACTACCTCCGTCACGGCCGGCCGGTGAGCGAGCACCGGTCCGTCTTCCTCCGGCACCGAGTGCCCTACTCGCCGTTCAAGAGGGGCAACTGCCTGACTGCGGTCGTTGGACGGCACGTTCACCGCTGCGGGCTGCAACCCACCGGGCGGCACGGTGCGCACGCGTTCCGGTACGCGCGGGCGGTGAGCCTGCTGCGCGCGGCCGTGCCGCTCAAGGCGATCAGCGACCTGCTTGGTCACAGCTCTTCCAGCTCGACCGACGGCTACCTCAAGCTCGCCACGGACGACCTGCGCGACGTCGGGCTCGAGCTGCCGCAGGGGGCGACGCCGTGAGCGCCTGGCCGGATTCCTCCTTCAGCCTGATGAAGCGATACGTGGCAACGCTCCGCTGCCGGATTCCTCGTTACCGGCGACCGCCGGCGTCCATCCTGCGCTGCTTTCAGCGATTCGTGATGGCCCAGGCGACGACGCTTTCGCGTGCGGTGATCGAGTCGTGGCTGCGGGCGGTGGACGCGGTCTCACCCAGGTACATGGTCATCCGGCGGG
>CAZPPG010000116.1:1317-7883 GCA_964588385.1 uncultured Phycisphaeraceae bacterium | reverse complement strand
AGCCACACGCGGGCCCACGGCGCAAACGTGGCCGAGTCAGGGGTCCATGGACGACTATCCGGCGCGCGATAGCAAGGCAGAACTTCGCCCAGTGGGCGAGATGTGGGCAACCACCCACCAGCGCGGATTTGGGCAGATGGCCTTGCTGACGCGCGCGCTTTAGGCCTCCATATGTCGAACGCGGGCATTTCCGCCCGCGCACAAGGAGCCGACCATGAGCAGCAAGAAGAGCAGCGTCCAGTCCAGCAGCAAGGCCACCGAGAAGGCCCGCCGCGACGCCATCGCGGCAACGCAGGCCAACATCGACCGCATCGACGCGGGGCTGGACCCGTCCGCCCAGCAGGTCGCGTCGATCGACGTCAACCCTAAGGCGGAACTCGCCGCCGCCCGGAAGCATGCGGCCCGACGCGGCACGCCCAAGAGTGCGAAGCCAACGCAGGCCACTAAGCAGAAGAACGCCAAGGCACCCAAGGGCAAGAAGCCCAAGAAGGTCAGCGCCCTCGACGCCGCGGCGCAGGTGCTCGCCAAGCGCAGCCAGCCGATGACCTGCGCGGCGATGATCGAGGCCATGGCCGCGCAGAGACTCTGGAAGAGTCCCGGCGGCAAGACCCCCGCCGCTACGCTCAACGCCGCGATGCTGCGCGAGATCAAGGACAAGGGCCGCGCGTCGCGGTTCAAGAAGGCCGGGCGCGGCTTGTTCGCAGTTGGTGCCGCGAGCACCAAGCAGTAGACTGAGGCTCGAAAGCCGCTCTTTCCAGCCCTCGCGCCCGTGGCGGGGGTTTTTCTTCGGCCAGCATCTATTGAACGGTCCGCTCGGGCCCGTGCGCCTCGCCCTTCTCCTCAAGTGTCCAGTAGACCCTGGGACTCGAACCCAACTGCCGCAGTCCCCGTGCGTCTGGGTGCAGCCGTCCCTTGAGGATCTTCGCCAGATCCTTGATCGCCATCTCGCTCGCGGCGACGTAGGAGTGGTTCAGCCCCAGAATGCTGAAGTCCACTCCGCTGGCATCGATGGTGTGCACGCCGTCGATCAGCACTGGAGCCGGCCGCGAATCGCCGGCTCGCCGATAGCCGTGAACGAGCTTGGACGCCAGGAGCGCTCGATCTCGTGCGGACGCGTACATGGTCACTTGCCTGACCCCCTTTCGGATCAGTGGGCAGGCTTCACTGAACGTATCGGCGTCGATGTCGGGCGCCGCGAAGACGGCCTGGTCGATCGCGCCCTCGGGTGCCTGTTGAATGTAGCTGAGCAGACCCAGCGAGTGCGCGATCGCTCGGTTGCCCATGCTGTGGGCGATCACGTGGATGGCTCGCGGTGCCAAACGAGCGCACAGCTGCACCAGGAATGAGTGGAAATGGGTGTAGCTCCATTGCACGTTGGTTTCGTCGCGGAGGTACGCCCGGGGATCGGGCCGTCCGCGGGAGGGCCAGCTGTACAGGATGGGCGGGCCCGCGAAGTCCAGGTCGTGAGCGAGCTGCGCCGTTCGGAGCACCGCGTCCCTGAATTTGACGTTGAACCCGTGCACAAACACGAAAAGAGACTTGTCGGCGGTGTCGGCCGCGAACTCCAATCTCTTGAAGAACGCGTCCGCGGAAAGCTCGCGGGCCTCTTCCAGCACGACGTGCTTGCTCGGATCTGGTTTGAACTCGAGACGCCAGAATCTGCAGGTTTCGAGCCGGCCGATCGTGTGGTTTCTCGGGATGCTCACCCTGCACACACCGTAACGCAGACCGGCCTCAGAACGCTGATGGCCGTAGAACTCTCGTCCGCGGAGGAAGT
The DNA here is from genome assembly GCA_964588385.1 of uncultured Phycisphaeraceae bacterium. Taxonomy (GTDB): domain Bacteria; phylum Planctomycetota; class Phycisphaerae; order Phycisphaerales; family UBA1924; genus JAHBWV01. The sequence goes on along the minus strand of CAZPPG010000116.1, from coordinate 6,106 downwards.
TCAGCGTCGTCGGGGCTCGGTCGGTTGCGTAGTACACGCGCACGAACCATTCCCGGCCCGGCGCCGGCTCAGGCGCCCCGACATGGCCCGCGAGCTGCCGGACAATTGAGGGGGGAGCATTCGACTGCGTCAGCATGGTCCGCTGCTCGCCGCTCTCCAACTTCTTCGAAGGGACACGCGCCGTGACGCCGCGCACACCCTCCCCGACCGCGGCACCAAAGTCCTGCGCGCTCTCGAACCGATCGTCCGGGTCGATGGACAACGCCTTGTCGAGGGCTTTGGCCAAGCGTCGCGGAATGCGAGGGTTCAGCCGAACGGCCGGGAGCGGCGTGATGCGTGCCTTGTCCTCGAGCACGGACATCGGATGAGTTTCGAGCTCGGGCGGTACCGGGAGCGAACCGGTGAACATCTGGTATCCCATTACGCCGAGCGAATAGACGTCGCTCCGAGGGGAGAGCAGCCGGATCTCGCCCGTCGTTGCCTCGGGGCTCGCGTACAGCGGGGTGCCCGCGAACCCGCGCTTCTGGGTTGGTTCGGGCCTCCAATCCGGGCGCGAGATCGCGATCCCAAAGTCGATGACCTTCAACTCTCCGGCGTCCGAAACGATCATGTTGTCCGGCTTTGGATCCCGGTGGAGGAATCCCGCTTGATGGCACGCGTGAATGCCCTCGCACGCCTGGCCCAGCAGCTTCGCGCCCTCGTGAAACGTGACCGCACGGTCCTTCAGGTGCCGTCCCAGGGACCCGCCACGAAGGAACTCCATCACCAGGCACGGACGTCCGTCCTCGGTTACGAATCGGTCGAACACCTGAACGACGTTGGGATGGCGTGTTGCGGAGAGTGCCTTGTACTCCGCGCTGGCAAGGCCCCGGATGAGCGCGTCCCGGTCCTCGGTCCGAGGCTCCGTTTCTGCCCGTGAGCCCGCCACTCTGATCCGAGTTCCCTGCACCGCACGGTGCGGACTCTTGATCGCAAATCGCTGGCCAGTGCTCTCGTCATAGCACTCGTATACCTCTCCAAAGCCACCCGCACCGACCGAGCCCAGGACGCGGTATCGGCCGTTGAGCACGGTGCCGACCGGTATTGCCGACCGGGCTTCGCGCGCCTGATCCCAGCCCACGGTCGCGGCGTCCATGCCGCTGAGCGTGGCCTCTGTTCTCCCGAATTCGGTCTGCGCCATTGGAAAGCTTCAGTGTCGCTGCCGTCAGTGCTGAAGGGAACACCCGTGTGACCAGTTGGACGAGCGCGAATGCCGACGGCCCGATGCCCTCACCTTGATGAAGTGGCGTGTTGGAGTAATCGCTCGGAGGCACTGCTCCGTTACGCCGCTTTCTCAATCGCCCTGCGGGCTCCGGCCATGTGGCTCCAGGAGCGGCCGAGTGGGTTGGCCGTATCGGAGTGCTCGCGAGACCATCATGATCACGGCCCATTACCACACCGCCCCCGACGTCGAACCGATCAGCCCCGGCGGCCGGTCCGGGTCGTTCAGGGGCTCATCGACGCGGTTCGACTCGGCGACCGCCATCTGCAGGGCGTCGGGCCCGTCGTCGTGCCGCCCGAGCGGGAACTCGCGCAGCTGGTCCATGAGCACCTCGTGGGCGCTGCTGAAGACCACCCGGCCCTGCGTCACCAGCGGCTCCAACCCCGCGATCCGCTGGACCTTGGCCACGGAGTTGGTGACCGGCCACACAATCGTTGCGATGTCCTCGCCCCGGAGCCGCGAAATCAATTGGTCCACCATGAGTTGTTGGAACTGGTTGCTCTCAACCGAGAACAGCCGGACCTCGTAGAGCTTGAGGTACTCCACGATCCGGTCGATGGTCTGGCTCGGGGTGCGTCGCGCCACGTCCGCGACGACCACGTAGTTCGTCATGGTCGGCCAGTGCTTGTAGACCAGCACGATCGCGCTGAAGTCGCCCCGTCCGGCCGCGCCGCCGAGGCCGGGGTCGCAGGCGCCGTAGAACTCCCCGAACCCGGCGAGGGAACCGATCAGTTCCGCGGCCGACTCGAACGTGGCGTTCCAGTAGCGCAGGGACGCGACCGCGAACACGCACATCTCGGGGTCGATCGGAGTGTTCTGGAACTCGGCTTGGAACGCCGACTCGCCCTCGCGGAGCCGGATCTCCATCAACTGGCGGTAGCTGTACGTCTCCGGCCAGAGGACCACGGCGCCCTCGTCCATGCGCTCCCGGTGCAGGTCGTAGAACTCCTGGGCGGCGTCGATCGCCCCCAGTCCCTCGCGCTGGTCCTCCCCGCGGTAGAGCCTCTTCCACCGCTCCCACAGCTCGGGGTAGGCGCTGGGCTTCTCGATGGCGCGGTAGCCCAGCCGGTCCCATCCGGGCGAGAGCCGCGGGTCCATGAGGTTGGCCAGGAGCGCGTCGTGGTGCAGCACCGTGCCCACCACCACCACGTTCGTTGAGGGTGAGCCGGCCTTGAGCAGGGTCGATGCGAACCAGTCCGACGTCTTGACGCGCTGCTCCTGGCTGGCCACCTGGATCTTGTCCTCAAGGTCGTCGCAGACGATGAGGGTCGGACGGTTCCGCTCGTGTCGGGCGCCGCGCAGATTCTGCCCCGCGCTGTAGGACGTCAGCAGGGAACCGGCCGAGCCCTCGCTGGGGATGGCCGAGCCGGCGCTTGGCGGCGAAGGAATCAGGATGGAGTCTTTCCGCCACGGCCGCGGAGCCCGGCTTCCGACCAGATGCGGGAAGTCGCTCCGCAGGAGCGGGTTGGTTTCGATCTGGCGCTTCACGTGGTCGAGCAGCTTCCCGGCCTGCTCGGCCGTGGCCGACACGAGCAGCACGAACGGCTCTTTCTGGAACAGGAGGCACCAGAGCACGTAGGCGAGGCTGACCAGGGTGCTCTTGGCGTGCCCGCGGGGCGCGGCGACGGCCAAGCGCGTCCCTCGGCGCGTGGTCATGGCCGTCAGACGCGCGTTCACCTCGCTGTGGAGCCGGCAGGGCGGCGCGGTGAACGCGTGGGACAAGTAGACACGCGCGAAGTGGTTCGGGGACTCCGAGGCGATGGCGCGCCTCTGGCGGCCAAGCTCCTCGGCCACCGCCAGGGCGTACTCGGGCGCGATTCCAGCGAACTTGGAATCGACTGTGGCGGGACTGGGTTCCGGCTTCATTCGACAACCTCCGTTCCGTCAGAAGCGCTGACGACGCCGCGCGCCAGCGTGGCGGCCCGCGCGCGGGCGAGCACCGAGTCCATTTGCCGCAAGGCCGGGCTGTCGGGGCTGATGGCCTTGAGACGCGCCAGCTCGCCCGACAACGCCTCGGCGGTCGGAATGGACACGTGGTGGGACAGATCGGCCTGCAACTGCTGGGGGGCGCGGTCGACGCGCCCGGCGCTCTGCAAGCGCTCGACCAGGCGGTCCATGATCTGGAACCACCGAGTGTGCCCCTCGATCCGCACGGCGGGGTCGATGCCCTTGTCCCGCAGCGTCGCGCGGATGCGCTGAATGGCGAGTTCCGCTTCGGACAGCAGGCGGCCGAGCACCTCCCCGGTCAGATTCGGGTCTTTGTGAAGAGCAAGGCGCTTGGCGATGGCGGCGCGGTCGCGCTCGATCGTGCGGTCGCTCACCTTGAGCACGGCCGCGATCTCGGCGACCGACGCGCCGTCGGCGGTCAGCGTCGAAACCACGGCCTGGCGGGTCTCGGGTCCCAAGAGCTTGCCGCTGAGTTCGCCCGATTTGAGCTTCTGGAGGACGTCGATCGCGCGAATGGAATCGGGGGCCGCGAGCGATTCCTCGGTCGCTGGCGTCGAGACCTCGCCGGAAGCGCGATCGGGGTCTGCGGCACCGCGGCGCTGCCCGTCGGGCTTGGGATTGGGCGCACTCATCGCGTGCCCTTCCGAGCGCCGGCGGGCGTGGCGGCCCGTGCGCGATCGCGGGTGGGCGTCGCCGCCGGCTCACGCGTTCTTCGCACCTGGGACGGACCCGAAACGAGCCGGTACTTGGCGGCGATCTCGGGCGCGACGGCGCGGGCGCCGGCGAACGCGATGAATCGGCGCACGATCACGTCGCAGTAGGTCGGGCTGATCTCGATCGCGAAGCAGCGTCTGCCCAGCCGCTCGGCGGCGATGAGCTGCGATCCCGAGCCGCAGAATGGTTCGTAGCACACCTCTCCCGGGCGGGTGTGCTGGCGCATCGGGATCTCGAAGAGTTCGAGCGGCTTGCTGGTCGGGTGATCGGTCCGTTCGCCCGGGGCGATGGTGGGCACGTTCCAGACCGTGCTCGGGTGGTCCTGCCCCCGGCGCTCGGGCTTGTGCGGCGGGACCCACCCAAAGAAACACGGCTCGTGCTGCCACGTGAACCACGAGTACGTGAGCACCGGCCGGTCCTTGGCCCAGATGATCTGCTGGTGGACTCTCGCCCCGTGCTCCTCCCACGCGGCCTCGACCATCGCCTGGTTGCGGCTCGCGTGCCACATGTACCAGGCGGCGTCCGGCCGGATCGCCTCGGCGACCGCCACGCCGATGAACCTCGTGTACAACTCGGGATTGGCGTCGGGGTCGTCCCAGCTCGCGGGCGTGACGCCGTACGTGCCCGACCAGTCCTTGTTCTTGGCGCGCTTGGCGGCCTTCTTGGAGCGCCGCATGGCCCGAGCGGCCTTGCTGCCGACCGGGTGGTTGAGACCGTCGTAGCCGACAAGGTAGGGCGGGTCGGTCGAAAACAACCCGGCACGCTGGCCGTCCATCAAGCGGCGGACCTGCGCGGGGTCGGTCGAATCCCCGCAGAGCAGGCGGTGCTGGAGTCGCGGGTTGGTCCCAAGCACAATGAGGTCGCCGG
>CAZPPG010000116.1:0-1307 GCA_964588385.1 uncultured Phycisphaeraceae bacterium | reverse complement strand
ACGGGCCGCGCCGCCGCCTCGATCGCCGCCTCGATGTCGAAATCCTCGGCGCGGCTCTCGTCGCGTTCGGCCAGAAGGTCGGCGATGATCGCGTCCGACTCGCCGGGATCAAACCCCGTCATCCCGAGGTCGAAGTCGGGGATCTGCGACAACTCCTCGAGCAGCTCCGCGAGTTTGTCCTGATCCCATTCGCCCGCGATCTTGTTCAGCGCGAGGTTGAGCGCTTTTTCGCGCTCGAGGGGCAGGTCGACGACGCTGACGTCGACGTCGGTTGCACCCTGCGCGATCAGGACTTTCAGGCGCTGGTGGCCCCCCACCAGCGTGCCGGTGCGCTTGTTCCATACCAGGGGCTCGACGCACCCGAACTCGGCGATCGAGCGCGCGAGACGCTCGAATTCCGGGTCGCCGGGCTTGAGATCCCGCCGCGGGTTGTATGGGGCCGGGTTGAGCTTCGAAACCGGTATTCGCCGAATTTGCATGCGTAACCCTCGGGCTAGGCCCGGGGTGCTCGGCTGCATCACGATAGCAGGCCTGGCACTGCGGTCAAACCGCCAGAGGTACGTCGATGACCCGCAGGTGCACGCCCCGAGCGTGATCACGCTGAACGCCCTGGCCCCGGGCGGGCCGTCAACGATTTCGCGATGGGATTCCGGGGTTTGCAAGGACGCGACGCGCCGGGGTACCTGATGCACTACGCGCGCGAGCGCTGCTGGATGCCAACGGCCTGCCGCACTGATGTCGGCTGCTTGCGCTGCGGATCGTCTCCCCGCTCAGCCTAGCCCGGGGGTACGGCGCGGACGCAGGAAGTCCGAGCAGGTCTTGGCCCCTGGGATCGTTGATCTCGGTAATCACCATCACCGGAGCGCCCGGTGTGACTGGAAGGACCGGATCGGAATAAACGTCTGCCAACGGGATCACCCTTTTTGCGATTCGGGGATCGTCGGGCACGCGAGCGTGACCTGACCTGAAAAAACTGATCCACACCGAGTGAGAGCTTTTCGGGTACAAGCGACCCAGGAGGCTCTCGATGAAACGGAAGGGGCACGGGACGGAGGAGATCATCCGCAAGCTGCGCGAGGCCGAGGTGCTGGAAGCGCAGGGCCAGGGCGTCGCGCAGGTCTGCCAGAGGCTGGAGATCAGCGAGCAGACGCTGGCGCGATGGAAGAAGCAGTTCCGCGGGATGGGCGACGACCAGATCAAGCGGTTGAAGGAGCTCGAGGAGGAGAACCGTCGGCTGAAGAAGGCCGTGGCGGACCTGACGCTCGACAAGCAGATCATCGAGGAAGTGCTGAAGGGAAAAGACTGAG
>CAZPPG010000115.1:0-8045 GCA_964588385.1 uncultured Phycisphaeraceae bacterium | reverse complement strand
CTTCTTGCCCTCTGCTGACTTGCCGAGCAGTCGCTCGTAGCAGATCTCGCGGATGTCGCTGGATTCGAGGTCAATCTGGATCGGGAAGCGAGCATTGAGTTTGTAGAGTTCCGGCGAGTTGAGCGCCGCGCGAGGGTCGTCCTCTGTCAGCGTCTGCTGGGCGGTGCCCATGACCCAGACTTTGCCGCCACCCAGGCCCTTGAGGTTCTTGGCCAGCCCATCCAGGTTGAGGATGAGGTTCTGCCGAGAGGCGACATACTGCCCAACCTCGTCAACGACGAAGATGATGTGCTCTTTTCCCGAGGCCTGGCGAGCGATGTCGATCATCTCCTGGACACGCTGGTTCTCGAACTGCACGAACTCGCTTGTCTCAGTCGAGAAGGATGTTGGCGTCTTGAAGATCGCCGGATACATACGGTGGGCGATATCGGGAATGAGGCTGTCGATCACCAGCGGATCGCTCTGGACCGTCGACCATTCGGTACCAAGATCATCATTGATCTTCTTGAGGAACTCGTCGTAGCGACCGTCCTTCTGGAGCTTGCGCTCAAATGCTGCCACCTTGAGGTTGCGGGAGTAGCCCGCCCATTGCAGCACCTTGTAGTAGAGGACGGTCGACACGTCTTCCATCGTCGCGCCCGCAAGCATCTCACTGGCCAGATCCAGGAGAATGACGGCAGCTGAGTGCTGCTTAGCGACGGTCGAGAGCAGAGCTTTGGTCTGGGGCTTCTTGAACCGATCCTGCAGGTGCTTCAGAAAGGGCTCGCCGTCGACCTTGATCTTGTCGTCAAGCGCCATGCCCAGGTACTTGGTGAATGAGCTCTTGCCGGATCCGTAGAAGCCAGAAACCCACACGCCGATCTCGTGCTCGCCACCGGCCTGCATCGCGAGCTGCATCTTGGAGAGAAGGTCTTCGAACTGCTCCTCGATGTGATCGGTGACCACGTACTCAGAGATCTCGGCGCGCAGGCGATTGGCCTGGGAAGCGCCGTAGGTGATGACCTTCTCGATCGTGCGGTGGATGTCGCGTTTGGAATCGAACAGTTGCTTGAGCTTCATGCGAGCGTCTCCAGACCGATGCTGTTAGCCACCGACGTGTACTGAGCGGTAGTTGCCGTCCTCGTGGTAGAACCCCAAGAACTTCAGGCGGGTCTTCCCGGTGCGGACCCCTGGGTAGAAGAAAACGGTGGGAACACGGAACTTGCCCTCGAGCCTGCTCTCGATCGCGCCAATGCGGAGATACGGGTGCAGCGCTTCAAGATCGGTGACGAGGAGAATCGCGTTCTTCTTTCCGTCCAGCGCTGCGAGGGCATCTTCAAGCCGCTTCTGAAGCACGCCCTGCGACAAGAAGTTTGCAATGGCATCGTTGGTCTTCTTCCACTGAAGCGGAGCCCTGCGATCGGCATCGACCCACAGCTTGCGGAGCGGTGCTTGTGTCACAAGATCCGAGATGGCCTCCGCGATCGAGAAGCGGGTGACATCCCACCCCTCGTTACGGAGCTTTGCCGACCACGCTGGCAACTCGCGTTTCACATTCAGGATCTGACTTGGCGGGAACACGAGGTAGTAGATGGGCTCGAAGCTCGCGTGCGTGAGCTCGCGACCTTGTTTGACCCGCTCCATGAGCTCGTTGAAATCATCCCTTGGCGAGGGCATTCGCCACCTCCTCAATCGTCTTGAGCGGCCAACCGGAGCGTGGCGACCGATTCGACAACTTCGGTGGTCATGTCACGCGCCTCCTTTGCCTGACGCTGGGGGATGAGACTTCCGGCTGGAGCCAGTTCGAGCCCCTGGATCGCCGTGAGTGGCGAGGTATTGGTCAACAGCGTCACGCATCACCCAGGCCATCGAGACCTTCTTGCGGGTGGCAAGGCCCTGCATCTCGCGGTAGTGGTCCGCTGGAAGGGTGACTGACAACCTCGTCCCGCCGTGGGCGGAATCGGAGGACGTTTTGGACGGAGTGTGTTTGGGCATTTGCACCACCGTGGTGCATGGTACACCAAGTGGCGGGATGGCGTGTCCTGACCCTGCCGCCAGTATGTTCGAGCGTGCCCATTCCATCCCTGTCACTCTTGCGGTGTCCACGATACCCGCCGCGCAACGAACCCCACCGGTTGACAGAGGGGTAGAGGCGAAGCGTCCCGAGCACGCTTGCGCCCATGTCCACGTCCCGCAGTCCCATCCTGTCGCCGCCAGACATCCACCGCCCCCCGCTTCCCCGCAGCGTCATCGAGCTACTGGCGGCGGGTGTGACTCGATTGATCGAAGCGCCAAGGGCCGCCAAGGGCGCCGACATCGAGCATGCCGTCACTTTCTCCGCGCGACTTGAACTCTCGCCACATCGCGGCCTCAGTGTCGTCCCCACGGGTGAACGGCACCGTCGCGGAACGGAGAGCGACGGACCGGGCACGCCATGAACCTGACCTCGATCGCGAGACACGACCGATGAAGACTTCCCCGAATCCCTCCTCCCCGACCGCGACCCGGAACGCCCTCGCCGAACTGGCGGGGATGCCCGTGGCCGCACTCAAGGAGCGGTACCTGGAGGTCTTCGGCGAGGCGACGCGGTCGGGGAACAAGCAGTGGCTCATCCGGCGGATCGCCTGGCGGATCCAGGCGCTGGCGGAGGGAGACCTCTCCGAGCGAGCACGGCGGCGGGCAGCGGAGCTGGCTCGCGACGCGGACGTCCGCCTGCGACCGCCGACGATCCCGGTCGCGCTCCCGCCGCCGGACGGCGCGCGGCTGTTGACCGTCACGGGCCGGATTGTCCGCCAGACTGACGAGCGGATGCCCGTACCGGGCACTGTGCTGCACCGCCAGTACCGGGGCGTGAAACACGAGGTGCAGGTCCTGCCCAGCGGATTCGAGTACGAGGGGAAGGTGTACCGGTCGCTCTCGGCGGTAGCCGCCGCCATCACCGGGTCGCACTGGAACGGGTTCCACTTCTTCGGCCTGACCACCAAGGAGCCCGCGTGACGCGAGCCGCCGCCCCACCCCCGCCCGCGACGAACCTCTACGACGGCGAGCACGAGGCGATCGTCGATCGCGACCTGTTCGACCGCGTGCAGGCGCAGCTCAAGGCCTCAGCCGCCAATAGCGGCGCGCTCGTTCGCCAACACGCTGGCCTGGGGCCGGCGCTTCTGCGCGGCCTGGTCCGGTGCAAGGCCTGCAATTGCGCGATGACGGCGACGAGCGCCTCTCAGGAACTGGCCAGCGGCGCGACAGCGCGGTACCGCTACTACGTCTGCTGCAACGCGGTGAAGCGCGGGCGCGCAACTTGCCCAAACCCGTCGGTACCCGGCGCCGATTTGGAGGCCTTCGTGGTCGGGCAGATCAAGGCGTTGCTCGGTCACGACGAGTCGCTCCGCGAGGTGGTCGGCCGGGCCCTGGAACTGCTGAACGAGGCGGCCGAGGCCCGCGTCAGCGAGCGCGAACGGCTCAGCGCCGTGGTCGAGCGGCTGCGGGATGCCGCTGACGAGGATTCCGCGCGGGAGATCGAGCGCACGCAGCGGCGGATCACGGCTCTTGACCAGCAGATCGCGGAGGACAGCACGCGCGTCATCGATGAGGACGAGCTGGTCGGCGCCGTCGAGACGTTCGACGGGGTGTGGACCGCGATGACGGCCGTCGAGCGGTGCGAACTGCTCCAGGCGCTTATCGCGAGCGTCGAGTTCGACGGCGTAAACCAGGCCGTCACCGTCACGTTCCAAGCCGGGATCGGTGGCATCACGCCGCCGCAGCCGTCCGGTCCAACCAAGCGAGTCAGTCGATGATCCAAGAACCCGACGACAACGCGATCGCCACCGAGAAGCCGATCCCGGCATCGATCACGACCTCGTTCCACTACGCGTTTGGCTCGCACGGCCGAAAGCGGATGACGGCCGGCCACGCAGCGCCGACCGCGCAAGACCGGCCGCCGGGGCGCGTGCCCCGCGTCGCCCGGCTGATGGCTCTGGCGATCCGGTTCGAGCATCTCATCCGCGAGGGCGCGGTCGCCCGGCAGGTCGATCTGGCCGAGGTCGGGCACGTCACGCGGGCGCGCGTGACCCAGATCATGAACCTGCTCCACCTCGCCCCGGACATCCAAGAGGCGATCCTGTTCCTTCCGCTGGTTGAGTCTGGCAAGGACCCCATCGGCGAGCACCACCTGCGGCGGCTGGTCTCCATCATCGAGTGGGACCGGCAGCGGGCGGCGTGGCGGGCGATCGCTGACCTCAACAAGCCCGATCCAACTCCCCGTGCCGATGTCACCGGGGCGGTTGGTGCGACTCGCAAGTGCTTGATTTGACAGCGGTTGTTGACACATTGTGGAATTTCTGTCAAGACCAAACAGACACCTTTTCAGATTGGCTGGTTTGGGATACACTCGGGTCAACCGCCCCGGGTGGAAACCGGGGCTTTTCTCGTGGCGGAGGCCCGGTCGCATGAGCAGTCTTTCGTTCCGTCGGTTCACAAGCGCGTACGCGTTGCGGGAGGTCGACCCCGCCGTCCTGATCGACTTCCTACGGCCTCACGCCGAGTTCCTTGCTGGCCAGGGAGTCATGCTCCCAACCGATCTGGAGCGCCTCGACATCGAGCGGGTCGAGATCGCCCTGCTGACCAACGTCGGCGGGCTCCCGGTCGAGCTGGTCGACGCCCTCTGGCACATGCACGAGATGGCCACGCCGCTCGGGATGGAGTCGCTGCTGGCGGCGGCGGAAGCGGCCGGGCTCGCGCTCCCGCACGACCACCTCTCGCCCGCGGACATCGCGGCCCGCGTCTGGGTCGAGAACCCCGACCTGGTGCGGCGCTGCCACACCGAGATCTCCGTCTCACGCCGGCGCTCGTTTGAGACGTTCGTCCCCGCGGCCGGCGCGACGCTGGCGTGGGCAACACCCGGCCCGGACCGCCTGGCGGCGCTGGAGGTGGGCGTCGTCGCGTGGTACGCGGTCCGCCGCCGCGGCCCGGGGGCGCGGGTGCTCTTCTTCGACCACGGCGACGAGGTTCGTTTCCTCGTCCGGCACGGGGGCCCCTACCGCCGCGAGGGCAGCCTCGACCACGGCAAGCCGGGGTGCGTTCGTTACCGGCCGATGGCGCACGGGCTGATCGTGTTCGACCGGCGGACGTGGGAACTTCGCATCAACGCGGGGACCAAGGGCGAATGCGCCGCGTACCGACAGCTCGTCGGCCAGCACATCTTCGGCCGCGGCGACATGTTCCCCGCCGATCCTGATCGCTACGACCTCGAGCCGCTGCGTGCCGTCGGCCGGCGCTGCCTGGCGTGCTCGCACATCCAGGGCCTCGCGTCCGTGCGCCTGGTTGAGCTGTCGATGTACGTCGGCGGTCCGTTCCACCGCCGCAAGGTCGAAAAGGCCGACGACGTGCTGCTCGCGCTCGAGCAGGCGCACGAGCGCATCCCCGAGGACGCTTTGCTGAGCGCCGCGACCTTCGAGGTGCGCTTCACCGACGGCCGCAAGCCCAGGCCCGTGACCATCCGGCATGGCAACAAGGCGACGTACACGCGCGACACCGACGCCGATCTCATCGAGGCGTTCCTGCGCCGTGGGGGCTTCGTGAAGGGAGGCGGCCATGCGCTTGTGGCAGTCGCTTGAGCGGGTACAGGGCTGGGCCGGAGTGCGGTCGGTCTGGCGCGAGCACATGGGAGACGAGCTGCAGTTCCTCCAGCCGCTGCTGCGGCCGATGGAGGAGCTCGCCATGTCGGTGCCGTGGCCGGGCACGATCGAGGGCCGAAAGGTCGTAGTCCACGACGAGGACGACATCGTCGCGGTCGATCCTGAAACGTGCGAATCCGCGCCGATCCGGCGCGACGACATCGTGCTGTGGCAGCTCGATGCGGACACCCTCTTCCGAGGCGTGGCGACGGCCTTGGGCCTGGCGGGTAAGCCCTCTTCGGTCGGCATGGGCAACCGCCTGTGGTGGCTGGGCGAGTACGTGCCGGTCGAGGGCGAACGGTTCCCGGTGTATCTGGCGACGACCCGGGACGCGCAATCACTGCTCCGCAGCGCCGGCCACATCTCGGCGCTCTCGCAAAGGCCGTTTGTGCTCGTGACGCCCACGCGTGCCGGCGCGAGCGAGGAGCTCAATCGCGTGGTGGAGGGGCGGGCATCCGCGTGGATCACGCTCGCCGAATCGCTGACATGGCAGGGCGAGGGCGTGTTCGAGCCCAGGCAACTGCTCGCGCAGTCGTTGACCGACTTCGCATCGCGACACATCAAGGTCGCGGCCGCGCGGTCCGACACGCCGAGGTTCGCAACGCCTGCCGGGGCGCGGTGGTCGGATGTGCGGATCCGATTCAGCGATGCGCACACGGTGTCGGTGAACGTGAAGGAGCAGGCCGGGGTCTTCGACTTTTCTTCGATGGGCATGGGCGTGGCCAGGACCCGCAAGCCCGATGTCCAGTGGGCCTTGCTGTACGCGTTCGCCAAGGGGCGGGGAATGCTCGATTGGCGGAGTCCGGAGGCGTCTCCCAAGAACCAGAAACGGCGAGAGCGGCTCGCCGAGAGGCTCCAGGCCTTCTTCGGCATCGCTGGCGACCCGATCCGGATCGAGGGCGCAGGCTGGGCGACACTGTTCCGGGTCGAAACCGACCACTGACGCCATCGACTGTCGCCGGGTTGCATGGAGCGCGGTTCAAGAACGCCCTCCCGCGGCGTTGACCGCGGGAGGGCAGGTGGACTCACTTGCTCGGAGGCGCGTTCGTCCTTCCGCCGCCGGAAGGATTGCCGGGGTGGGTGCTCGGCCAGCCGCCCGGACCCTTCGATCCGCCGCCGCTGTTCCCGCCGCCACCGCTCTTGCCACCACCACTGCCGCCCGAACCCTTGCCCCCGCCACCGCCGCCGTTGGATCCCTTACCCATAACCATGTCCTTTCTGATGGGCCTGAAGTGTGGAATGATCGCGCTGGAACGGAAAGGCCCGAACCGCGTCAGCGCGACAGAGAGCAGCGCAATCAACACGATTGCACCGCGTTCGTGCCGTCATCAACGCGTGTTCGAACCGAGCGCGAGTCGCTCCAGCCGCCGGAGCCACGTTGTGGCGTGCCGGGGTGCGTCTTTGCGTCGGTTGTTGATCATGCCCGACGAGCCGATCGTCGGGTGGAAGAAACGAATCTCGCCCGTTCGACGGATGGGCTCAACGGAGCCGCCGAGCCGCCGAACTGCCTGCTTGCACGCATCGAGGCTCATCCCCGAGCGCGCGAAAACCAATTCGATGCACATTGCTGAGGTCCTTTCGTGATTTGGCGACGATAAACCGCCTTATAAAGCACACGAAAACCGCGAACTATGGGTGGCTAGGGGTTCCCTCCTTTCTTCTGCTGTTTGCGCAGGCGCTGGTTCTCCTGCTCGAGTTCGATCGCGCGAGCACGATTCACCGCGTCCTCGGACCGGCGATCCGGGATGTCCGGATCGAGCCATGGGCGTTGCCGGGCCGGCGACACGCCAAAGAGCAGATGCGCCCTGGTTTCAAGGTCGAAGAACTGCACGCAATCGCTCATGCCCTCTGACCGCCAATCGCGCAAGACCGCATACCACCTGGGGTCGAGAGCGCGGCCAAAGAACGCCAGGATGTTCGGTGGCATCTGCTTCGGCTCGCGATTCTCCTCCCGGGCAAGCCGACGCTCGGCTTCGTAGCGAGACTTGCTGGCACGCACGAGCGGCTCTGCGAGCGCGAAAGAATCAGAGAGCAAGACGATCTGGCACTGGTCTGCCAGGCGCCCGATCATGTACGCGATACTGGCGTCGAACCGGGTCATCCGCTCTCCGATCCTCGTGCCCGCGGAGAGCGAGAGAGTCGTCACGGGGTCCACCATGAAGCTGTCCGCCGGCGCGAACGAGCGAACGTCCCATCCGAGTCCGTCGACGTGCTTCAGGAACCGGGCCTGCCCTTCGTTCTTTGCCGAAATAGCCGACCACATGATCCACGAGGTGCGCGGTGGATAGTCGAACGGCCCCGCCTGGACCGCGGGTGGCCAGATGCCGCACGGGCCCTTGCTTTGGTCCTCACAGCCGAACTCTTTCGACCATGCGATCTCGCGGATGCTGGTCG
>CAZPPG010000114.1:0-8119 GCA_964588385.1 uncultured Phycisphaeraceae bacterium | reverse complement strand
AGCAGCTTGCCAACTTCGTGTTGACGGTGATGGAGGGGGGCATCATGCAGGCGCGTGCGTCGGGGACGCTGGCGCCGTATGACGACTCGGTGGCGCAGTTCAGGAACTACTTCGATTCGCTGTTGACGCTGGCGGACCTGGAGCATGGGCGGCCGGTGGGGACGAATCGGGTGCCGGAGCAGATGGCAAATAGCAAATGAAGAGAAGTCACGGAGTCACGGAGTCACGGAGTCACGAAGTCACGGAGGCATTGAGGTAGAGGCAAGAGCGCTGACCTCGAAGCGAGGTCAGTGGCACGGGAGACAGGGGCACGGGAGACAGGTGAGCGGGCGGGAGTGTTCGGATCAATCTCTTGGGAGGTCTCATGACTATCGACTTTGGATCGATCAACTGGCTGGCGGTGATTGTGGCGGCGTTTGCGACGTTCATGCTGGGCGGGGTGTGGTACACCGCGCTCTTTGGCAAGGCGTGGCAGCGGCTGAACGGGTACTCGGATGAGAAGCTGGTGGAGATGAGGGCGAAGCGCCCGCCGCCGGTGTTCTTCGGGACGATGATCGCGTGCTATGTCGTGGTGTCGCTTGTGCTGGCGTTGCTGGTCGGCGCGATGGAGATCAGCTCGGCGATGCCTGGAGCGATGCTGGGTGGCGTGGTGTTCGTGCTCGCGGCGGCGGTGCAGGTGACGGGTCAGATCGCGAGCGACAAGCCGATGAGGGCGCTGCTGATCGATCTGGCGTATCAGGCGGTGTACATGCCGCTGACGGGGGCGATCGTGGGTGGGTGGCGGTAATGAATGGCAAATGGCCAGATGGCAGATGAAGCGAAGTCGAAGAGCAGGCTCACCACAGCCGCACAGAGGACACGGAGACGGAGGGGGAATGTGATTGGGAACTGGAGGTCCATGGATGGGTAAGGAGACGATGTCAACCACACCAGCGTCGCTTCGTTCGCGTGCGGGGTTCTTTCTGGCGGGATGCGTGGTGCTTGCGTTGATGGGAGTTGCGCACTTTGCGGGGAGTCTGCGGCCGGCGCCGGCGCGGGACGAGACGGAGCGGCAGTTGCTGGATCTGATGGAGAACTACCGGATGGATCTTGCGGGGACGCCGCGTTCGATGATGGAGATCTTCGAGGGGTTCTCGCACTTCTTTGAGGTCGCGGCGCTGGGGATGGCGTTGACGGGTCTGATGGTGGCGATCGGGAGCGTGCGGGATGCGCGGGTGCTGCGGCGGGTTTCGCTCGCGTATGTGGTGACGCTGGGGCTTGGGCTGGTGGTCTCGCTGACGCACTGGTTCATCGTGCCGACGGTGTTCCTGGGGGCGGCGATGGTGTTGTTCGCGGTTTCGGCGGTGGTTGAGGGGCGTGGGGCGATGGTTGCGGCGGGTTCCAAGGAGTGAGTCATGAATCGTCTTGTGTGTGCGGTGTCGGCGTGTGTGCTCGTGTCGTTTGGCGGATTGCACGCCACTGTGTCGGCGCGAGCGCAGGAGGCGGCGCCGGCAGGAGGAGTAGTTGCGGCCGCGCCGATTGGTGGGCGGACGCTGACGCACTCCGCGATCATCCACATGCCGGCTGAGGAGTTGTTTGCGCACTTCACGACGGCGGAGGGGATTGTGAGGGCGTGGAGCGTTGCGAAGGCGAGGGTGGACTTTCGCGTGGGTGGGCAGATCCGGACGGCGTACGCCGCGGATGCTGATCTGGATGCGCCGACGTCGATCGTGAACACGATCCTGGCGTTTGAGCCGGGGCGGATGGTGGCGATCAAGGCGACGGCGCCTGAGGGTTCGCCGGAATGGCTGCAGTTGGTCTGCCGCGAGGCGTTCAGCGTGATCACGTTCGAGCCGGTGTCACCAACGGCGACGCGGTTGACGATCACGGGGGTTGGGTATGGAGAGGGGGCGTTGTGGGACCAGGCGTACGCGTTCTTTGACAAGGGGAACCAGTGGACGCTGGATCAGATGAAGCAGAAGTTGGGGCCGGGGAATGAGAATGGCGCGGCGGAGGTGGGGGGGGTGATGGAGCTGCTGCGGTCATTCGTAGGGGACTGGGTCTTTGAGACGACGGGGCCGGATGGGAAGACGTTCCTCGGTCACACGAGGTTCTATGGGCTGGTTGATGGGAGCTGGGTGGGCGCGGATGGATGGCTGGGTGGTGAGGAGGGGATGTCGCCTCACGCGCACTGGGTGGCGGGTGTGAATCCGGCGACGGGGATGGTGGAGTACACCAACTACTTTGAGAAGGGGCACATCGGGACGGGGCATATTGATGTGGTCGCGCCGAACACGCTGGGGTTTGAGATGGTGGTGTACACGGCGGGCGGGGCTGACGAGGTGGTGGCGGGGGAGGGTGTGGCGTCGGCACCGGCCTCGCCTCAGAAGATGTATGTTGAGTTTGAGAAGCGATCGGATGATGCGTTTGTGTCGCGGATGTACATGGGGATCGATCGGCGGACGGAGGGGGCGAGGCCGATGCTGGAGTTGCCGTACACGCGAGTGGCCGCGGTGCCGCAGAGGTATCTGAAGATGAAGGGCGAGCAGGAAGCGACGTCGGTGGATGCGGCGTTGGCGCCGGTGGTGGCGCGTGCGGTGGTGAACGCGCCGATTGGCGAGGTGTGGCGGGCGTGGACGACGAGCGAGGGGTTGTCGGCGGCGCTGGGCGGACGGACGACGAGGGTTGAGTGTGTTGTGGGCGGGGCGTTTGAGATTCATTTCAGCGACGATGCACCGGAGGGGGAGCGGGGGAGTGAGGGGTGCACGGTGCTGTCGTATGTGCCGCGGCGGATGGTGTCGTTCACGTGGAACGCGCCGCCTCAGTTTGTGAACGCGAGGCAGCAGCATTCGCATGTGGTGGTGGAGCTTCGGCCAGTAGGAGGGGGGGCGGTGGGTGAGGGAGCGACGGAGATCACGCTGACGAACCTGGGGTTTGATGAGCTGGCGGGGGCGTTTCCGGAGCACGCGGAGGAGTACCGGCAGGTGCGGGCGTACTTCGCGGGGGCGTGGCCCAAGGTGCTGGGGTGGTTTGTGGAGTATTACGAGAGAGAGTGATTGTCCCGACCGGAAGACGGCGCGGATGCGCTCGTGCCGCGATAATCGCACGAGACTCCGGGGAGAGAGGGCCGGGGCCTTCGGCCCGCTCCACCAAGGATGCGCCCTTCGGGCGTGTTTCCCCAGGGCGTCGCTTGGGGCTTCGCCCCGGCGCTTGCCCTGGGCTGTGGCTGGGACGGCCCGTTGGGCCTTAAGAGCATCAAGGATTTCCCAAGCGGGCCAGCGGGCGGTGGCACGGCGCACATAGGGAGATGTGCTATCTGCCTGGGGTAGTTGATACGATCACACCCGATGTCAATCCCCGACCTTGTTGACGAGGCGATCTCTCGCGTGCCGGCCACGCAAGACGTGCCGCGTCGACTCGCACGCGAAAGGTGGAAGTCGCGCGGATTCATGATCGCGTGGACGTCGTTCGCGGTCTTCATGGCGAGCATACTGCCTTACGCCTTGATGACAGGGAAGCCGACACGAGTGTGCGACATTGTCGTTCGCGGCTGGTCGGACGTGAATGGTTATGTCATCGCGTATCAGTGTGTCATGATGCTGCTTGTCGGTTTCGGTGTATTCGGGCTGCGATCGACATGGCGCCAGAGTCGCAGGGAATCGGAGCAGCTTTCCGGAATCAGCGAGCGAGAGTGGGTCATTCGCGCCAACGACCACGAACGGACGCTGATCGTGAGGGGCTTCGGAATCGCGGACGTGGCACGCCAGATCACGATTCTGACGCAAGAGCCGGCCTCCAAACGGGTCGTCGCCGTTCTTCCGAGCGTGGAAGCGAGGATCCTGCTCGACGGGGCGTTTGTGAGCGCGGAAGAGTCGAGGGATATTGAGTGGGATGACAACCTGAAGGACGGCTTTCGGGTGCAGATTGCGCCCGGGCGGGAACCCACGGTGGCTGCGCGGGTTGCTCGGTCGAGAGCCGCCCGGCGGGGATCGGAGTATCAGTTAACCATTCGGCTCTTTGGAGACCCGAACCCGCCCCAGGATCTCTTCATCTCATGGACTGAGAACAGCGTGTTCGACGGCCTCACCCCATCCGGACCGACGCGACGGTGACGTCGTCGGCGAGGGATGCGCCGGCGGCGAAGGAGACGACAGAGGTGAACAGGGACTCGACATCGCGCGAGGGGCCATCGGTTTCGGCGAGGGCGGCGACGATGCGGTCGAGGCCGAACTGTTCGCCTTGTGGATCGGTCTGCTCGAAGACCCCGTCGCTGTACAGGATGAGGCGCGAGCCGGGTGGGAGTTCCAGGACCTCGTTCTCGTAGACGGCTTCTTCGTCGATGCCCAGGAGCATGCCGCCCTTGGCTTCGACGGAGCAGGGGGGGCCGTCCGCGGGGCGCACCAGCCAGTGGCCGTGGCCGGCATCAACGAAGGTGACGGTTCCGGCCTTGGGATCGATGACGCCGATCCAAAGGGAGATGAAGCGGCCTTCGCCGGAGCGTGCGGCGATGTGCGGGTTGGTGAGGCGGACGGCGAGGGCGGGGTCGCCGGTCTGTTGCAGCGCGAGGCGGAGGTGGGTCTGCGCGGAGGTCATAAGGATCGCGGCGCCGACGCCCTTGCCCGACACGTCGCCGAGGAAGACGCCGACGCGTCCGTCCTTAAGCGGCACGACGTCATAGAGGTCGCCGGCGACGTAGCGGCCGGGACGCATGACGACGGCGTAGGAGACTTCACCGATGGTGCCCGAAGAGGGCGGCATCAGGAGCTGCTGGGCCTTGCGTGCTGCGTTGAGGTCGCTTTCGAGGGTTTGCTGGCGTTTCTCAAGATCGAGACGCTTGAGGTTGGAGAGCGCGAGGCCGGTGAGACGGGCGACGGCCTGGGCGAAGGCGGCGGCGTCGGAGGAGACGCCCTGTTCCTGGCGGCGGGCGTCGAGATACAGGTAGGCGGCGACGGTGGGTCCGACGAGGACGGGGGCGCAGAGGGCCGAGTGGATGCCCAGGTCCATGATGCTCTGGCCGTAGTTGGCGACGGACTCACCGGAGAGGCGGACGATCTGGCCTGCGGCGGCGGCGCGGATGAGGGACTGGCTGAACATCATGGCGCCGGCGGTGTCGCCGCCGGAGATGTGGGCGATGACCTCGACTTCGTCGCTTGGCATCTGTCGGATCATGGCGGCGCGTCCGAAGCCGGTGCCTCGTGTGACAACGTCGATGACGGTGCGTGCGAGGGATTTTTCGTCTTGCGCGGTGTTGATGGAGGCGGCGCACTCGATCAGGAGTTCGAGGCGTTGCTGGGCGAGGGAGCGGAGTTCCTGCTGCGGGACGGCCTGCACGCGCATGGAGGTGCTGGCGATGTCGTTGGTGGTGTGGATGCCGGTGCTGAGCGGCTCGCCCATGCGGACGCGGAAGGTCCAGGGGCCGAGGCGGAGGAGGTCGCCCTCCTGCACGCTGGTGGGCTGCTCGGCGACGAGGGCGATGCCGTTGAGGTAGGTGCCGTGGCGGCTGGCGAGGTCGGTGATGAGCCAGGTGCCGGCGCGGACGCTGAGCATGCAGTGGCGGCGGGAGATGGTCTGGTCGGTGAGCTGGACCTCTGACTGGGAGGAGCGGCCGATGACGGTGGGCTTATCGACGGGCGCGACGATGGTGGGGGCCTGGGGACCGGCGAGCGGCTCCAGACGCAACGGGGGCAGAAACGAGTTCTGTGAGTGGTCGGACATGGGGGCGGAGGGGACGTGGCACCGACGCGGCCCAGCCCGCGTGTGAGCAAGGATAGTGCCTTCGGGTTGCCTGTGCGCGACAGCGCGATCCGATGGTGTCGGGCGTCAGATGATGCCATCGAAGTGGTGGACCTTGTAGCGCCGGTCGGTGTCGTCGTACTGGACGGCGTAGCGGAACCTGGCGGGGCCGCGGCGCTTGGCCTTGGCGCGCTCGGTGCTCTCCATGAACATGTAGTGGTCGCCGGTCTCGAAGGCGCCCGCGGCGTTGGCGGCGTAGGTGCCGTCGCGGTTGCGGCCGAAGACCTCGCCCCAGAGGAGCTTCATGTACTCGGCATCGATGTAGACCATGGTGCTGACGCCGACCTCGCGCTGGTGGGCCTTGACGTTGGCGCGCTTGGCGGCGCCGGCTCCGGAGTCCTCGTGGACGTGGATGTGGTCCTTGATGAACTTGTCGGTGCAGAACTGGCGGAGGTTGGCCGGTCTCATGGTGCGTCCCTCGGGTGCGGTGTTCCGTTCCGGCATGCGTGCCGGCGCGAGCGGGGCGGGCTCAGCGCTTGCGCTTCATCTCGAAGTCGACGACGCCGGACTCTTTGTCGCCGACGTAGGAGGTCCAGTGCGCGGCGAGGGTGTCGGCGTCTTTGCGGGTGAGGGTCAGGCCGCCCATGTAGGACTCTTCGGGCTTGGTGAGGTTGGAGACACCGTCGCGCTCGAAGACGATGACGGCGGGGTCGGCGTCGGCGCGGGCGCGCATGCGGGGTTGGTTGCCCCCGGCGCAGTAGTGGGTGACGACCATGGAGGGGCCGTCCATGTGGTAGACGTTGGTCATCTCGTGCGGCTCTCCCGGGAACATGATCTCACGGACGACGGAGCCATTGGAGGAGACGGAGAAGACCGCAGCGGTGAGGGTGTTGCCCTTGTCGTCGACCATGGTCCACTCGCCTTCGAGGGACTTCATGGCGTCCAGGAGGTCGGCGCGCTGGGCATCGGTCGCGGGCGCGACGACCTGGTGCGAGTGAGAGGCGCAGGAAGCGAGCGCGAGCATGGGAACGAGAACGAGGGCGGCGCGAAGGAGGGTCATGTTCGAGACTCCGGGGTGGAGGGGGTGTGCGGGGTGCTGGGCGATGGGCGATGGGTGTTAGGCGGGGTCGCAGTCGCACTGCCCGCGTTCACGCGGGATCACAATCGTTGATGCGGTCGATGAGGCGGCGGATCATGCCGTAGTGGTAGCGGGTGTGCACGAAGCAGAGGCGCGGCAGGTCTCGATGGTCATCTTCCTGCTCGAGGGCGCCGCGCTGCTCGATGGTGCCGCTCTTGATGAGCTTGGCGAACTCCTGGCTCAGGCGGGCGACATCGGCGTCCTTGAGGCGGTGGTGGAGCCGGATGACGAGCGTGTCGCGGACGTAGCGGGAGGAGTGGTAGTTGCGGTAGAAGCGCAGGATGTGCTGGACGGCGTCGGCAGGATCTTTGGCGAGGTAGTAGAGGTTCTCGTCCTCGGGGCTGATGAGTTTCTTGGTGAGGAGGGTCTCGCGGACGAAGCGGAGGAAGGAGGGCCAGTAGTCGTTGCCCTCGCCCTCGACGAGAACGATGGGGATCATGGAGGCCTTGCCGGTCTGGACGAGGGTGAGGGTCTCGTAGGCCTCGTCCATGGTGCCGAAGCCGCCGGGGAAGCAGGCGACCGCTTCGGCCTGCGAGAGGAACATGAGCTTGCGGGTGAAGAAGTAGCGGAAGTGGATGAGTTTCTCATCGCCGGCGATGACGGTGTTGGCGGTGGTCTCAAAGGGGAGGCGGATGGCGACGCCGAAGGAAGCGCCGCGCCCGGGCCCTTCGTGGCCGGCCTTCATGATGCCGTCGCCCGCGCCGGTGATGGCCATCCATCCGGCGTCGGCCATGAACTTGCCGAAGTCGCGGGCGGCGGCGTAGTCGGGGTGGTCCGGGGGTGTCCGGGCCGAGCCGAAGATGGTGACCTTGTGGGGGGCGGCGTACTGGGCGAAGATGCGGTAGGCGTAGCGGAGTTCCTTGACGGCGGCGGTCATCAACTTCAACTCGCCGGTCTCGCGCTTGTCGGGGATGAGTTTCAGGCCGGTGGTGAGGAGGTCCTTGACGAGGCGGCCGTTCATGGTGGCGGCGTTGCCGCCGACGGCGGCGATCAGTTCGTCGAGTTTCGCGGAGATCTCCGGGGAGTCGGCGCGCTTGTGCGCCGGCTGCTCGGGGAGAAGGCCCTCGCCCTGGGGCGTGGTGGTGAGGGTGGGGTCGAGTTCGACACGGTTGGGCTCTGTGGACATGGGGCCAATCGTAGACGGGGCGTGAAAACCCAACGATCCCGGGGGTATCCCGGGTCCTCAGCGAGAATGCCTGCTCTCCGACACGATCTCAAGGAAAGAGATCGAGCTCTGCACAAGGCTCCGAAAGTCACTTGCACTGGGGG
>CAZPPG010000113.1:0-8406 GCA_964588385.1 uncultured Phycisphaeraceae bacterium | reverse complement strand
GCATCGATTCGCGCCGGTTTGCGTTCGTTGTCGGCATCCCCATCTATCGGATCTTTGCCACCCAGCGTGAAGTTACCGGAATCGGAGATGCATACGCGTCGGCGTTTATCCGGCAAGCGGTTGGGCCATACGAAGTCGGCGCAGCTCTCACGCTCGCTGCTCCGACAGGCAATCGCGACCAGGGCTTGGGCGCGGGCCGCGTCTCGGTCGATCTGAATGGAACCGTGCAAAGGCGTTTCGAGCGCGTTCGGCCATTCGTGACCGTCGGCTTCGCAAACTCGCTGTTCAACAACGTCGGCTACCAGCGCCCCTTTATCAGCAATGGGAACTCGCTGTACGCATCTGGCGGAATTGACTATCGGGTCCAGCGACGATTCACCGTTGGCCTGGACGGCTTCGGAGTCCACGCGATGGGCGACCAGATGGTGATCAGTCAGATGACGGCAACCGCGCCGGCGGCAACTACCATGCCAGGAACGCCACCTGGGCATATGCCGCCCGTCACGGGCACTGGCTCAATGGGCTCTGGCTCGATGCCGGCGGGCACAATGCCGTTTTATGGGCATGGCCCCCAGACCGTCGTGCCAGGCTCGGATGTGTCGGATCACGGCGTCTCGGCCTGGACCTCGTGGTCACTCTCTCCCGGAATCACCCTCGGCCTCAATGTGGCGCGAAGCATCCCCTATGAGCTGACCACCGTCCGAGTTGGTCTTGGTTTCGACCTGTCGCGACCTCTTGCCCGCCTCTTGCACCGATGAGATTCGTGTTCTGATCCGATGCTTGGTGCCAGCGAACCCGGACTGGGGAGCCCTCAAGATCCACGATGGTGATGCTGCCGGATGTCGTCTACGAACGGCCCACAACCTGCGAGCATCTCCATTCTCATGATCGAAGTTCCGCGACTACGGCGCACGGTAACGGCTGACCACCAGTCAGTCAACATCGGATCGGCATCGTTGACGTCCAGCTTCGGAAAACGCATCAAAATCATGTATCAAAGAGGATACGATTTTCCTGAAGCGCACTGAAGTGCACGCCGTTTTCCCCGGTTTTCGCCCAACGCCAGCGAACGGACGCACCGCGGACTCATAGGTGTTCCTCACTTCTTGGCGGCGTTCCAGAGGAATCTCGGCGCGTAGCGCAGCATTCTGTCGCGTGGCGTCTCACCCGGTTGCCGGGATGAACCAGTCCAGGATACGCGGGACGCTGCGCTCGATGGAGCAGCAGCGCTCTGGGGATTTCCGTGCAACTCCTGCGCGTCAAGGACTAGGCAAAGAACGCCTGCGGCCTAGCGTCCGAAGCGCTCCCAGAGAAAGGAATGGACGAGCGCGACCATGGCTGCCTGCGCGTGCACAAACCCCTCGGAGATGACGCCGAGTGCCGCTTGCAGCTCTGCTCGGACATCCGTTCCGGCGTTGAGCTTGCTGCTGATCGCTCCCGCTACGATGTGACCGGCGAAGTCGCACTCCAACGCGACCAACCACGCATCTCGCGCAGGGTTCCAGGTGACGCTGCCGAAAACGTCGGAGAAGTGCTCGGTCGCGAACTGCACGCCGGGCAGCTTGATGTGGCCGCCAAACTCATTGCGTAGTTCTTTGAGGCGATCCCAGTGCGACTGCAGGAACTGATCCGCCTGCACGATATACCGCGTATCGAGCGCCGTCAAGGTCGCGCGCTTGAACCGCCGGCGTCTTGCACACGGTCGTGAGCCCACCGCGAAACTCAATGAGCGTGGAGAGCGCTCGGCGCAAGAAGTACATCACGCGGTACTGGTCAGCACTCGACCGCTCATCCTCCCGTTTCTCGTCAGCGATATGCAGCTCCTCGAGCTCTAAGCGCAAGTCTTCGTACAACACGCACAGGCGCGCGATCCCAACAAGTAGTTCCGATTGCCCATCGCGGAAGACCTGCCCGAGGTTGCCGACGCGCGTAACCGCCATTACCTTCGCTCTGTCGGGCGTGCGACGCCGTTGCTCATAAGCCCGCGCTCCAGGTTCGCGAACCGTTGCCACAGCTCGCCTCGCAGGTACTGCAACGTCCCCACGTTCGCCTCCCCGCCAACACGGCGTTGTTCCTCGATGATGAGCGCGGCAAGCTCAATGCACCAGTACATTGCGTACTCCGTCTCGTCCCGCAGCACCGCGTGCTCCCGGTTCACCATCATGGCAGAGCAGACCTGATGCCACCAGTCGCGCACACGCCAGAACTCGGCGCGCAGGTCGCCTTCGGGCAAGTACTGACCGTCGATACACCCCGTATTGAGCGCTTGCCGGGCGGTCTCGGCGCGAACCCGCCGCTTCTCGTGCTCGTCGAAGTGCTCTTGGCACCGCCCGCCAATGACCGCGGTTTCGCGGCAGCGATACTTCGCGCACTCCTTGCGACGCTTCGCCATAACAACAATTCTACGCCGAGATGTTTGGAAAGCACGCCGGCGCCAAGGGATCCGATGGCAACGGACGTTGTCATCCTCTATCCTGTTTGCGTATGGATGATCGCTTTGCGCTGCAACGCGCTGTCTTGCACCTCTTAGCTGAACCACGGACAGACCGCCGATTGGGACGTGGGAGTCACTATCTGAGCGAGGCTGTCCGTGCCAAATTCCCGGCGCAACCGCCCTCGGCGGGCGATCTCCACCAGACCTTCTGGTCGCTCGTCGCCCAAGGCTTGGCGTACATCGACATGTCGCAGTCGGCGGTGGAGAACTGGACGCTCCAGCTCACGCCCGCAGGACTCGCCGCTGTGCGCGACGAGGACTACAACCCCGATGACGCGTCCGGCTATCTCGCACGACTCGCAAACGAAGTGCCCGGGCTGAGCGCCACGACGAGCATGTATGTGAGGGAAGCCGTTCGCTCGTATGCCGGCGGGAACTACCTCGCGACTACCGTGATGCTTGGCGTCGCGTCCGAGGCGGCAATGCTCGAGATGGCCGACCGCCTCGCGCAATATTACAACGATGCAAGTCTGGCGGCCTCCCTCGGCGATGAACGCATTCCGTACAACAGGAAATTCGCCGAAGTACGCAAACGCCTCGACCAGAAGAAGCAGGACCTCCCGCGAGAGTTGGCGGACGGCATGAGCCTGACGTTTGACTCCGTCCTCGACCTGTTGCGCGTCAACCGCAACGACGCAGGCCACCCCACGGGCAAGCACTTCGACCGGGACGACTGCTACATCGCCCTGCGGATGGCAATGCGCTACCTCAAGAAGATCGCTGGGCTCACGGCGCTCTTCAGCGAACCGAAGCCGTAGCGTTCAACTCCCGGGATCGGAGTGCCAGTCGTCACCTGCGAGCAACGCGTAACTTGGCGTCCCTCTCGGGGGGCTATTCTCCTGCGACGGAGCGCGGCAGTAGCGACTCTGAGAAACTGGGCCTCCTTATGTCGCGAATGTGGCGGGGCGACCGGCCGCCACAAGCTTTAAAACGCCGCTTGCGCGATACGGTGCAAATCCCAGCAATGTGATGTACGATGCTAGGCGTCTGCCTGTTTGGGAGTATGGAGTCTTGATCTCATGAAAAGTACCACTCAGGGTGTACGTCTTGCAGCAACTGACCTGAGCAATCATCTTGGGTGCCATCATCTGACCGCGCTGGACTTAGACGTCGTGCACGGCGAGCGCGAAGCCCCAGAATGGCGCGACCCCGACGTGATCATCTTGCAGGAGCGCGGGCGAGAGCACGAGGCAGCATACCTCGCCTCCTTGCGCCAGAGCGGACTTGCCTTGGTCGACCTCGCCGGTGCCGAGGACGCTGATGCCGTCGCCCAGACGTTGGCGGCGATCCAGGCAGGCGCGGACGTGATCGCCCAAGCAGGCCTGCAGTGCGGGTCGTGGTTCGGCCGCGCCGACGTCCTGCGGCGCGCCGAGCGGCCCAGCCGTCTCGGTGCTTGGTCGTACGAGGTCTACGACTGCAAACTCTCCCGCGACACCAAGGCGGGCACGATATTGCAGCTCTCGCTGTACTCCGACCTCCTCGGGACCGCACAAGGAGTGCTTCCCGAGCACATGCACGTGGTCATGCCCGGAGAAGGCTTCTCGACCGAGACGCACCGCGTGCTTGACTACGCTGCGTACTACCGCTTCGTGCGCGCGCAACTCGAAAGCTGCGTGGCGCAACCTCCTGGGACGCTTGGCACATACCCGGACCGGATGCAGGATTGCGACGCCTGTCGCTGGTGGCAAGACTGCGACCGTACCCGACGACGCGACGACCACCTCAGCCTGGTGGCGGGCATCACGCAGGTCCAGCAAAAGCAGCTCCAGGCGTGGGGCGTGCGCACGGTGGCCGAGCTCGCAACCCTTCCACTTCCGTTGGAGCACCGGCCCGATCACGGCGCCAAAGAGTCCTACGAGCGCGTGCGAGAACAAGCGCGCGTCCAAGTCCAGGGCCGGACTGGGCAACGGCCCGTCCACGAACTCCTCCCCATACTTGAAGGCCAGGGACTCACGCGGCTGCCCGCCCCGTCGCCGGCCGACCTTTTTTTCGACCTCGAAGGCGACCCATTCGCCGGACTCGATGGTCGCGAGTACCTCTTTGGGCACCTCACGACGACCGAGGAGTACGAGGGACGCTGGGCACTCACGCCAGCCGACGAGCGCGCGGCCTTCGAAGCGTTCATCGACACGGTGATGACGGCGTGGCGCGACCACCCCCAGATGCACGTGTACCACTTCACGCCCTACGAGCCAGGGGCGCTCAAGCGCCTGATGGGCCGCTACGCGACGCGCGAAGACGAGATCGACCGCATGCTGCGCGCCCGGCTCTTCGTCGACCTGCACAGCATCGCCCGACAAAGCGTGCGCGCAAGCGTCGAGCAGTACAGCCTCAAGCAACTCGAAGCCTTCCACCGCTTTTCGCGCATCATCCCCCTTGAGCAAGCACGAAGCGCGATGCGCCTGGTCGAGCACACGCTTGAGCTTGCGCGCGACACCGAGCTTGACAATCTGACGCGCGCAACCATCGAAGGGTATAACCGCGACGATTGCGCCAGCACCAAGAGCTTGCGCGACTGGCTCGAAGCACAACGCGACACCCTCGTCGCGGCCGGATACGACGTCCCACGGCCACCCATCGAGGACGGCGCCCCTTCCGAGGCGCTTGACGAGCAACAGGCGCGCATCGCCGCACTCGTTGGTGCACTCAAGGCCGACATCCCGGTCGACGAAGCCGAGCGCACGCCCGAGCAGGCCGCAAGGTGGCTTCTTGCGAACGTCCTCGATTATCACCGCCGCGAAGGCAAGGCCAACTGGTGGGAGTACTTTCGCCTGCGCGATCTCCCCGATGACGACCT
The DNA here is from genome assembly GCA_964588385.1 of uncultured Phycisphaeraceae bacterium. GTDB lineage: Bacteria > Planctomycetota > Phycisphaerae > Phycisphaerales > UBA1924 > JAHBWV01. Next base: position 3,115 of record CAZPPG010000113.1, on the reverse strand, counting down.
CTATGACGAGAAAAGCGGTATCGCCGGCCTGCGCCACACGAATCGGCAGTTTGAGGGGCGCAGCCGACTCCCGACGGACATGTACTCGTACCATGACCAAGAGACGGACGTGCGCGCCGAGGACGAACTCCACTACGGCGGACAAAAACTCGGCACCGTCACGAGCATCGACACCGTCCGTCGCCTGGTGAGCATCAAAAAGACCGGGAACACGGCCGACGTCCACCCCCAAAGCGCGTACGCCCACACCGCGGTCCGCGCCAACGAGCTCGCGGACAGCCTCTACCGCCTCGGCCTTTGGGTGCAGGAACACGGGATCGACGCCCCAGGACCCTACCGCGCAGAGCGCGACCTTCTCCTGCGACGCCCACCCCGGCGCAACGCAACCACGCCACTTACGAACGCCCACGAGGACATCCTTGTCGCGGCAAAACGGTGCGCGACCGAGGTCGACCGCGGCGTCCTGCCCATCCAGGGACCGCCGGGCTCGGGCAAGACGTACATCGGCGCTCGCATCATCGTGGACCTCGTCCGCCAAGGCAAGAAGGTCGGGGTGACAGCCGTCAGCCACGCCGTGATCAGACACCTCCTCGACGAGGTCGTCCAGGCCAGCGCCGAAGACCACACCCCGGTCGCAATCGTGCAGAAGGTCTCGGCAACCTCCAACCCCCGACCGGCCGGAATCACTGAGGTGACCACGAACGACCGCCCGCTCGCCGCACTCCAAGGCGGGCAGGCGAACGTCGTTGGGGGCACCGCGTGGCTGTGGTCGCGCGAAGACTACGCCGACGCCCTCGACGTTCTCGTGGTGGACGAGGCCGGACAGATGTCACTCGCGAACGTCCTGGCCGTTGGGCAAGCGGCGCAGAACATCATCTTGCTTGGCGACCCGCAGCAGCTCGACCAGCCCACACAAGGCAGCCACCCACCCGGCGCGGACGCGTCCGCCCTTGCGCACCTTTTGGCCGAGCACCAGACGATCCCGCAGGACCGCGGGCTGTTTTTGAGCGAGACGTGGCGATTGCACCCAAGCATCTGTGGCTTTACTTCGGAGGTCTTTTACGAGCAACGACTCGCGCCCCACGACGGGCTCTCCCAGCAGCGCATCAACGGGCACGGGTGGCTCGGCCCGGCCGGGCTGTGGTACGTTCCCATCAACCACCACGGGAACACGAACAGCGCCACCGAAGAGGTCGAGCGCATCGCCCAACTCGTCGAGTCCTTACTCCAGCCAGGCGTCACGTGGACGGACCGGCACGGCCAAACACGACCGCTCACCACGAACGACATTCTCGTTGTCGCGCCCTATAACGCGCAGGTCGCGGACCTGACCGCTCGCCTGCGGGCTCGAGTCGGGACAGTGGACAAGTTCCAAGGACAAGAGGCCCCGGTCGTGATCTACTCACTCACGACCTCCACCCCCGAGGACGCGCCACGCGGCATGGAGTTTTTGTACAGCCGCAACCGGCTCAACGTGGCAACCTCACGAGCGCGGGCTATCGCCGTCGTCGTCGGCAACCCATTGTTGTTTGAGCCAGACTGCCACACGCCGCGCCAGATGCAACTCGCCAACGCCCTGTGCCGCTTCCGCGAACTCGCAACGACCGTGAGGGCCGACGCCGCACGATAAGAAAGCCAGATAGGCGCGGCTTTGCCGGTCGATGACAGTAGCAGCCCGTCATGCTTGCAGGAGTTTCTCGACGCGACGCGTTGTGACGCCGGCGGCGCGCAGGATGTCGTAGAGCGCCCGGATGCCCTTTTGTGCCTGGGGGAAGTTCTGATGGCGCGGGCTGGTCGTGCGCTGGCTGCTGAACGTGAACAGCACGCGCATCTTGGCGCGAGAGAACGCGACGAAAAACGCGCACGTGTCTTCTTTGGCCTGCGTGGCAAAGCTCCAAAACGCTGAGTCCTCAAGCCCCAAAAAGATCACCGTGTGGTACTCAAGCCCCTTGCTCTTGTGGATCGTCATCACGGGGACCGCACCCACACCGGAGAGGTCATCAAGGGTGCCCAGAACGCCTCCCAGGCCCCCCACAGAGGGTGCCACTCGGCCTCTGCCACTGATTCCAGAGCCGGCGATACCACGTGATCCTCAACGGCGCCCAGGACGCCTCCGGGCGAGTAACCAACGAGCGGAGCCACAAGTACATTGCCGCGCTAAAATGTTTGTAGCCCAATCAGGCAAGCGAGGCACTGCATGGTACCGTATCCGATCTCCGTCCCGCGCGACGGCTACCGCGGGAACGACCCGCGCCGGAAGCGGAAGCAACAACGGCGTAACGAGGTGGCGAAGGAGTGCGAGGAATACCTCAACCGCAAAATCGCCGAAACCCCGGACGAGACCCAGATGTTTAGCTACGCTTCGATAGCGCGCGAGCTGAATCTGTTCCTCGAAGACGTCCGCGACGTGCTCTTCGGGGTCGATTGCGGCCACAACGGGCTGACCGTCCAGAAGACGGCTCAAGCCGTGCCGGCTCTGCGGCGGGAAGTGGGGCAGCGGTGAAAAAGGAAGAAGCCTTCCAAGCGATCCTTGACGAGTGGCGCCGGCTCCCCGAGGCGGAAAAGACCGAGAGCCACGCGGCCGGGTTCGCAATGCAGATGGCCAATGAGTATCAGTTCCGCCGCAGCGGCGACCGGTACCAGGTCATCATGGGGTTCCTGTCGCGGCACCTCAGTCGGGGGCAACGGCCGTGACCGTCCCCAAACCGCAGCCGGTTCCTCTGACGCCCGAAGAAAGTGCCCTGTTCGATCGGATAGACTTTGAGCTGTCCGGGGAGTACGCATCGCGGATGGAGTCGCTCGCCGCGGCGGCCAGCCTCGCCGCATCGCTTATCGCACGCGGCGCGATCCCCGAGGTGAGACGCCGGTATCTCACTGACCCGGAGCTCAACGTCGGCGGCAGGAACAAATCCCGCATCGCGGTTTTCGAAGGGAACGGGACGCACGGCAGGGAGATCCTTGAGCATCCTCATTTCCTCAAATACCTCCGATACTTTCTCCTCGGGCCCGACCTGCCCGTGGCGACTATCGAGCGGTTCCGTAAGGTTCTCATTGATGACGCCGGCACGAGCGGCATGATGCTTGACGCCCTTTGCCAGTGTGCCCGCGCAGAGAC
>CAZPPG010000112.1:0-8407 GCA_964588385.1 uncultured Phycisphaeraceae bacterium | reverse complement strand
GACTTCTCAAGAAGGACCCTGTGCTCAGCCGGCACAAGGTGCTGATCTTCACCGAGTTCAAGGACACCGCCCAGTATCTCAAGCGGGAGTTGATCGCAGCCGGGATCGATGGCGTCGAGGAGATCGACAGCGGTTCCACGAGCGATCGTGGCGGGCTCATCCGAAGGTTCAGCCCCTACTACAACGGCACCACTCCCGCCGAACTCGCAGCGAATGGGCATGACGAGATCCGCATCCTGATCTCGACCGACGTTCTCTCCGAGGGGCTCAACCTCCAGGACGCCACTCGGCTCATCAACTACGACCTTCACTGGAACCCGGTCCGCCTGATGCAGCGCATCGGGCGTGTTGACCGGCGCATGAACCCTGCCATCGAGGCGAGGATCAAGGCCGATTACCCCGATCCGGGTGACCGCGGCGCGATTCGTGGCGATGTCGCCTACCACAACTTTCTCCCGCCCGACGAGCTCAACAGCCTGCTCACGCTCTTCAGCAAGGTCACGCACAAGACGCTGCGCATCAGCAAAACCTTCGGCATCGAGGGGAAGAAGCTCCTCACTCCCGATGACGACTATGACGCGCTCAAGGACTTCAACGAGGCGTACGAGGGTCACGAGACTCCTCTCGAAGCGCTGCACCTGGAATACCAGCAACTCCTGACCGTCGACCCGACACTGGCCGCGCGGCTTGCCAAGTTCCCGCAACGCGTCTTCAGCGGCAAGCGGCACGTCAAGCCCGGGACGAAGGCCGTCTTCTTCTGCTACGCCCGCCCCGGCCCCGGCGAGGCTGGCGAATGGACCGAGGACGCCGGAGATGTCGTGTGGTATCTCTACACACTCGCCGACGACAAGGTCCGCGAGGCACCGGTTGATCTCACGGTCGAATCAATCGCCGATCTGATCCGTTCCACGCCCGACACCGAGCGCCGAACCGAGATCGACCAGCCCACGCTCGCCGCCGCGCGCAAGGCCGTCGAGAAACACATCAAGAACACGTATCTCAAGTCAGCCCAAGCGCCGGTGAGTGTGAAGCCGGTGCTCAAGTGTTGGATGGAGCTCAACTGACCCATGCCGACGCCGAAGCACATCGAGGCATCGCTCGCGAACGTCAAGGACGAGCGGACGTTCCTCCAGGGTCTCCTGAGCGGGACTCTCGCGTGGCCGATTGATGAGGCGGCCACCCGGACTGAGGAAGTGACATACGAGTGGCCGGAAGCGGACCTCCGCGCCCGCAACCTCTCCCGCAAGGTGGCCGAAGGTCGGATCAAACAGTTCGTTCCTTCGGCCGACTGCCCGTGGGGCATTTTCCTGATCGAGTTCACCGACGACGCACCCTTCAAGGATGACGCTGCTGGCAGGGGAATGACCGGCACGCTCCGTGACATCCTCCGCGGCCTGGTGCCGAGCAAGCGCAAGAACTCGCGCCTAGCTTCGTTCAAGCGAGAGCATCTCCTGTTCATCTGCACCCACGACTACACCTCGTTCCGCTTCGCTTATTTCAAGGATCCGGGCGAGTCATTCAAGACGCCGCAGCTCGCCTCCTTCGGCTGGACGCTTGGCGGCGCGGTCAAGACGGTCGCCCGCTACAACCTGCCCAATCTCGAGTGGCCTCCGGACGGCACCGACCCCAAGGACTGGATCGCACAGTGGACTCGGGCGTTCGATGTCGAGCGCATTACCAAGGACTTCTTCGAGCAGTTCACCAAGCGCCACGACGACTTCCTCACCTCCGTTGAGGGCATCCCCGACGAGCGCGAGCGCCGCTGGTTCGTCTCCGCACTGCTCAACCGCTTGATGTTCGTCTACTTCCTCCAGAAGAAGGGGTTCATCGACGGCGGCGGCGACGCGGGCAGGCGGTATCTGGAGCAGAAGCTTGAGGAGTCCCGCGACGCCCTGGGCAACGACACGTATTACGACGGCTTCCTCAAGCACCTCTTCTTCGAGGGCTTTGCCAAGCCGCCGAAGTTCCGCAAGCCGCACAAGGGGATCCCGCTCGGCGAGGTGAAATACCTCAACGGCGGCCTCTTCCTCAAGCATCCCGTCGAGCAGAAACAAGAGGACGCCAAGCGCGAGATCAAGGTGCCCGATGCGCCCTTCCAGCGCCTGTTCGATCTCTTTTCCCGCTATTCATGGAACCTCGACGACACGCCCGGCGGCAGCGACAACGAGATCAACCCGGACGTTCTCGGCTACATCTTCGAGAAGTACATCAACTACACCACCTCCAAGCAGAAGGAGTTCGGCGCGTTCTACACCCGCCCCGAAATCACCGACTACCTGTGCGAGAAGACCATCCATCGGCTGATCCTCGACGGCGTCAACACGCCCGGCTCGCCCGCCGCTGGCCTGCCGAAGCGAGATTTCGACACCGTCGGCCAGATGCTGAGCAAGATGGATGACGGGCTGGCGACGCGCCTGCTCGACGAGGTGTTGCCGGGGCTCAGCCTGCTCGACCCTGCCTGTGGCTCGGGCGCGTTCTTGATCGCCGCGATGAAGGCGATGGTGGATGTCTACACCGGCGTATTCGGGTGGGTCCGCATGAGCGGATCGCCGACGCTCAAAGCCCGTGTGAAGCAGGTTGAGAGTGACCACCCCTCCCTTCTCTACTACATCAAGAAGCAGATCATCACGCAGAACATCTACGGCGTGGACATCATGGAGGAAGCGACGGAGATCGCCCGCCTGCGGCTGTTCCTCACGCTCGTCGCCTCCGCCGACACCGTCGATCAGCTCGAACCGCTGCCCAACATCGACTTCAACGTGCTCTCCGGCAACTCGCTCATCGGTTTGCTGCACGTCGATGAAGGCGACTTCGACGCTCGCGGCCGCGAGCGGAACATGTTCGCCGAGCAGTACCGATCCCTCCTGAACCGGCGCAATGTCCTCCTGCGGGCGTACAAAGACGCCGCGACGTACGACGAGGGCCTGACCGGCAGGCGCGACGAGATCCGCAAGGCGGCGGAGGCGGCCAGCCAGCAGCTCAACGACATCCTCCAGGCCGAGATGCACGACCTGGGCGTGCAGTACCACGTTTTGGGATGGGACCCCCAAAAGAAGGACACCAAGGTCAACAAAAAGCGCTCGGTCACCCCCACCGACATCGATCGCCTGCGTCCGTTCCACTGGGCATACATGTTCGACAAGGTCGTTGCCGATCGCGGCGGCTTCGACGCCATCATCACCAACCCGCCGTGGGAGATCTTCAAGCCCAACGGCAAGGAGTTCTTCCAGAACCACTCGGACCTGGTGACCCGCAAGAAGATGAGCATCCACGAGTTTGAAGACGAGCAGGAGAAGATGCTCGAGGACGAGGACGTGCGCGACAAGTGGCTGGAGTACTGCGAGGAGTTCCCGCCTCTGTCCGCCTACTACCGATCCGCCCAGCAATACCGCAACCAGATCAGCGTCGTCAACGGCAAGAAGGCTGGCACCGACATCAACCTCTACAAACTCTTCGTCGAGCAGTGCTACAACCTGCTCCGTCCCGGCGGGCTGTGCGGCATCGTCATCCCCAGCGGCATCTACACCGACCTGGGCTCCAAGCAGCTTCGCGAGATGCTCTTTAGCAAGGCGAACGTGACCGGGCTGGTCGGCTTTGAGAACCGCCGTAAGGTCTTCGACGACGTCGACAGCCGATTCAAGTTCGTCGTCCTGACCTTCCAGAAGAAGGGCGACACCAAGCGGTTTCCCGCGGCGTTCATGCGGCACGACGTGGGAGAGCTCCGCCGCTTCCCTGATGGGCCCGACCCCGAGTCCCGTGGCCAGGTGATGATCGACGTTGCCACCGCGCGGCGGCTCGCGCCCGACTCCCTGTCCATCATGGAGTTCAAGAGCCCGCTCGATGTCGCGATCGCCGAGAAGATGCTGCGGTTCCCCATGCTTGGAAGCGAGGGAGAGGGCGGCTGGAACCTGCGACTGACGGCCGAGTTCCACATGACCAACGATGCGAATAAGCCCGATGGCTCGCGGCTGTTCCTCGACAAGCCGGGCAAAGGGCGGCTGCCGCTGTACGAAGGCAAGATGATCTGGCAGTTCGACCACCGCTACGCCGAGCCGAGGTACTGGATCGAGGAGAAGGCGGGGCGGAAACAGTTGCTGGGGCGGGAGGATGATCTTGGGCAAGAGATGGCCTATCAGCGCGTGAGGCTGGCGCATCGGTCTATCGCCAGCAACACGAACGAACGCACGTTCGTTCTCTCGCTCATTCCAGCCATGAACTTCACGGGCAACTCGCTGAACTTCTGGGAGTCGCAGCTCGATGCCGCACACATGCTGTGGTGCTTGGCGTTCGGCAACAGCTTCGTGTTCGACTACAAACTACGACAGAGCGTGACCACCAACATCAACGCCTTCTTCCTGTATCAGATGCCCGTTCCACTACCAACCAACAAGCACTCAGTGGCCGCCGTGATCAAGAGGACCGCGGCCTTGGCTTGTGCGGAAAGCGATCTGACCGCTTTCGCACGGTCCGCCGCGATCATCCTCTCCGATGCGCCCTCGGAAAGTGAGCGTGCCGCACTCCGCGCTGAACTCGACGGTCTCATCGCTCACGAGTACGGCCTCACCGAAGATGAGTTCGCCCACGTGCTGCGGCAGTTTCCCATCGTGCCCGAGCCGGTCAAGACCGACGCCCTCAACGCCTACCGCGCGGTGCAGCGAGGATTGGTGAAGTAATGCCCACGAAGAAGCCCAAACTCGCCGTCTCGTCCCTTCGCGTCCGCAACTTCAAGGCCATCGTGGACAGCAAGCCGGTGCGGCTCACGCCCCTGACCGTCTTCATCGGCAACAACGGCAGCGGCAAGAGCAGCCTGATGGAGTCCCTGGAGTTGGTCCAGCGCCTGGCCCGCGAGGATGTGGACGTGGCTCTTGATCCATTCCTCGGGCTCGAGCACGTGCGGCACAAGGCTGCCGTGGCTGCTGCAACCAAGCGCGGCAGAACCAAGGAGCGGGATCCGGCGACGGGCCACTTGCAGTTCGTGCTGACCGGCTGGTGCGAGCGGCGTCCGCTCATGTTCAACAACAAGCAGAAGTTCCGCGAAGCCTACCACGCGTCGATCAGCATCGGCAACGAGCGAGGCGGCGAGCGGGTCCAGGTCGCGGAAGAAAACGTGCGATTCGGCCACGAGCGGGACGTCAAGAGCGTCCGTCAGCCGCGTGCGAAGGCCCTGCAGCAGACGATCGGCCGGTCCGTGGAGACATGGCAGTTTCTTGACATGAACCCGCGCGAGATGGGGCGGCTCCGCGACCGCCGGCGGACCAGCGTGCGCATCGTCCTTGAGCGTGACGGATCCAATCTCGCGGAGTACCTGCTCGACATGCGTGACGGATCCGGACGTGGCAGTTCATCGCAGCGTGCTGAAGAAGGACTCGCCGCATTCAACGGCTTCGTCGAGGCGATGCGTCAGGTCCTGCCCTACGCAAGCGACCTGCGGCCAGTGGAGCGGGACTTTCTGGAACGCAAGGTGTTTCTCGAACTGATGGAGCCGTACGGCAAGGACGGGCTCGCGATGGAGATCCCCGGCTGGCTCCTGTCGACGGGCACCCTTCGCATCGCCGCGCTGCTGGCGGTGCTGCGCCACCCTGAGCCGCCGCCATTGATCTGCATCGAAGAGATCGAGAACGGTCTGGATCCCCGCACCATCCAGCTGCTCGTCTCGGAGATTCAGTACGCCGTCGAGCGGCGGGGCATCCAGGTCATGGTCACGACGCACTCGCCCTACTTCCTTGACCTTGTCCCTCTCGACACGGTTGTGTTCGTGGAGCGCGGCGAGACCGGGCCATCCTTCACTCGTCCCGCCGACGATGCGGAACTGCGTGGGTGGGCTGAGAAGTTCTCGCCGGGCCAGCTCTACACCATGAACACGATGACTGGTTCCGGATCCAGGCCGAGGAAGCGGAAGCCATGAAACTCGGACTCATTGTGGAGGGCTACGCCGACGGCGCGGTCTGCCGCATCGCTGCGCAAAGGCTCGTTCCCGGTCTCACTGTTCATGAACCAACAGTCATGGTGAATCGGCCGAAGTTGCTCGATGGCTGCGGCGCTGCTGCCACTGCCCTTCTCAATGGGGGGAAGTGCGACAGGGTGGCCGTCGTCTGGGACCTCTACCCGAATTGGGCGGACAAGAAGTTCAAACCCTGTCGAAGGACGGACCGCGAGCGGGCGCTCGCGTCGCTGGCGGCCGCTGGGCTGGAGGCTGACCCCCGCGTGGTGCTCGTGTGCATTCAACGGGAGCTGGAGACGTGGCTCATCGCTGACGTGGCGGCGATCAAAAGCGTTCTTGTGCCGCGCTATATCACCGCGGATCGCCTCCAGAAGATCAACTCACCGGGAAAGCCGGAGCGGCACCCCGATCCGAAGGGGTGGCTGGAGGGTACTTTCGACAGGGCGAAGGGGACCAAGTACACCGACCGCGAGCACGCGCCCGCGATCATGACTGCGATCGGCAATCTGGCCGTGTTGCGCAAGGTTCAGTCGTTCTCTCGCTTTGCCGCAAAGCTGCAGGGCGTTGCCAAATGGCCGACGACCAATTAGACGTCGAACCACCGAAGGCTCGGCTGGGCTTTTCGTCGTGAAACGAGCGATCGTGACGCGAGATGTCCAGTGTGGACTCTGCGCGCCTCGGGTCGCTCGGTTGCCAGTTTCTCCGGGCAGATGGTCATTCGGCCGCATAGTGAACACACAGAGCGGCATGCGTTGACTCGTACCGACCTTACCTCCCCAGCCGAAATCGGCACGGGCGTGGCGGACAGGGAATCGCTGGACGGCGTATGTAGCCGGGGGACTGACCATGTGATTCGCGCCACAGCCTTCCTTGAAATTGCATAAAGGGATACTGGAAGACCTTTGCGGACAGGCCATGACGGGAATCTGCACGAAATGACCCACATGTTCGGGAAACCGCCCGCGAACGGGTTAGATGCTCTACGGCGGAATGTGCATTTCGGCCCGCATTGGCCGGTTCTGCGCAACAGATCGCTGGGATCGACAGAGGGGTACAGAGGCGGGCCATGACTCGCGACGACGGAACTTCGGAATCGGCGCGACACTTTTCGGGGCACACGCACATATAGGGAGTGCCGAGGTCCCGCTAGACCCCGGCAAGTCCCGCCAAGTCTTCGCCACTCCGAGTGGCCTTTGCGTAGATGGGTAGAGGACGGCCTCGACTGACTACGCACGCAAACGAACCAGCCCCAGCGACCCAACCTGCAACGAACCCAAACCAGCCCGCCCCGACGCACGGTGCGTCGCGGCTCCCGTTGTCCTGCGCCGCAGTGGCGATCTGGGTGATCACTCATGGATGAGATCAGGAATCGAATGGCCGATGTCGCGGTGGTCAGCGTTCGCGAGGTGGCGGAACTCCTCGGTGTCAATGCTCGCACGGTTTGGCGGATGGCTCAGCGTGGCGAGCTCCCCGCGCCGATCCGGCTTGGCGAGCGGGTCGTGCGGTGGCGGCTGTCGGACCTCCGCGAACACCTCGACCGCAAGGCCGAGGGCAAGAACGTGGCTGGTGGGACGCTGGCGGGACGGGGAGCGCGTCGATGAGCGTGGCCCCCGATGCCAACAACATCCCGCCGGGCACGGCCGCGCACGGCTGGCTCGCCATCGGTGGCGAGCGTCTCGAGGGCGGTTGGCGCTACCCCGAGCGCAACGCCCAGGGTGAGCGGATCGGCACGATCACGCGCTGGGACGCACCGGCGTCGGGGGCTCGATACACCGCGGCGAAGGGGTCGAAGCGCGGCCTGATCTTCCCGGCCGACGGCCTGCCCGCCTATGCGGGCACGAGCCCGCGCGATCCTGTCCTCATTGCCGAGGGCGCAAGCGACACGGCGTGCCTGCACACCTTTGCCTTCACGGCGGTGGGCGTGCCGATGGCGGGCCAGGCGGCGAACGAGTTGGCAACGCTGCTCCGAGACCGACATGTCGTCCTCATCGGCGACAGGGATGACGCCGGTCGGCGGAGCGTCGACACCCTGGCCGCGGCGCTGGTGGGCGTGTGCGAGTCGGTGCGCTTTGCCTTCCCGCCGGCGGGGCACAAGGACGTGCGGTCATGGGTGGCCGACGGCGGCGCGGGCGATGCCGACATCGCCAGGCTGATCGAAGAGGCCCAGCCATACGAGCCACCCGCGCCGGAGACGCCGGAGCGGTCGCCCGTGCCCGAGTTCGTGCCGTTCCCCTCCGAGGCTCTGCCGAAGGCCGCGGCGGATCTGGTGCGGGCCGGCGCGGGTTCGATGCAGGTTGATGAGGCGATGCTCGCACCGCTCGCCTTGGCTGCGATGTCCTCGGCGGTCGGCAACGCCCGCTCCATCGCACTCCACGCCTCCTGGCGCGAGCCCGCGGTGTTGTGGTCGGTCGTCGTCGCGCCATCCGGCTCGGGCAAATCGCCCGCGCTAGAACTTATCACTCGCCC
>CAZPPG010000111.1:0-8474 GCA_964588385.1 uncultured Phycisphaeraceae bacterium | reverse complement strand
ACCACCACGAACGCTGGCGATGACCGTGCGCCCGCGCACGGCAGGGATACCTCGCGCTCTTCCGCGCCATCGCACCCTCGCCATGGGAGCCCTTTGGACGGTATCCAAGGGAATTAGGACAGGGGATATCGTGCTCTGCCCGACAGGGGAAGGAACGGCCCGTGTCTGCGAAGTGACTGGACCTTACCACTATGAGCCTGCCGGTGTCTTGCCCCACCGACGCCCCGTCCGTTGGCTGAATGTCGTCATCGACTACTCGGAGATGAGCGACCCACTTCGTCGAGCTGTCAGCTCGCAAGGCACCGTGGTTAACCTGACCAAGTACGCGGATGAGTTGGAAGGGCTTCTTCGAGCGGCGGCACTTCCTGCAGCGTCGGCCGCGACACCGCCACCGTCAGCCCAATCCGACGACGATCTTGTGTCATTCACGCTTGAGAAGCACCTCGAGGACTTCCTGGTTGCCAACTGGGCGCAGACCGAGTTGGGCCGCGACTACGACATCTTCGAGGAAGATGGCATTCCCAAGGGCCAGCAGTACCCGACCGACACGGGCCCGATCGATATTCTGGCCATTAGCAAGGACAAGCAGAAGCTCCTCGTCGTTGAGCTCAAGCGAGGTCGAGCGAGCGATGCCGTGGTTGGCCAGATCCTCAGGTACATGGGATTTGTCATGGACGAACTTGCGGAAGAGGGGCAGGAGGTTCACGGTGCGATCATCGCACTGGAGCACGACCAGCGACTCCGACGAGCCCTTGCAGCCACGACCGGCATCCGGTTCTATCGATACCAGGTCAGTTTCAGTCTCCAAGGCGTCTGAGAGTCGCGAGCGAGCCTCGATGATCGACACATGAGCCAACTGGCACCGTCCCGTCTACGGAGTTGGACGGCCCCGTCGGGCGCTCTTAAGCGAAGGCCCTCACAGAACCCGTGCGATTCCATTGAGTCGACCCCCTCCGCCTGCTATATTCGATCCGTCAAGTGAGCGTTTTCCCAACGACCCGACGCGACAAAGCCAATGTTGAGCTTTGCGGCGCTGCCCACGTGCTGGGTTCGCAGAGCTTTCCTCTTGCCCGGTCAGCGGAGCACACAATGTCCAAGCACCACGCGTTCTTCGAGTCGCTGGAATCCCGTCAGCTTCTGGCCAGCTACTTGGTTGACAACATCGGCGACATTGTCGATGGGAACTACGACCCGGGCCAGACGACGCTGCGCGAGGCCATCTTGCTGGCCAACGGCAACACCGGCCCGGACTCGGTCACCTTCCACGAATCGCTGGCTGACGGAGTCATCACGCTGAGCGGGTTGCCGTTGCATGTCACAGGCGAGCTTTCGATCAACGGCCCCGGAGCCGATCGCCTGGCCGTCAGCGGCAACTTGACGTCTCGGGTCTTCCAGATCATGTGGGGTGCAAACGCGTCGATCAGCGGACTGACCATCACGGCGGGAAACGCCCACGATGCCGGAGGCATCCTGAATGGCGGGACGCTGACGCTGACAGACAGCCGTATCTCAGGGAACAACGCACATACCGGCGGCGGCATTATGAACAGCGGGACGCTGACGCTGACGCGCTCTACCGTATCAGAGAACACTGCGACGAATGGCGCTGGCATCTCGAGTATTCGCGGCACCGTGACGCTCATCTACTCGGCTGTATCGGCCAACACTGCGGGCTATCAGGCCGGCGGCATATGGATCGACTCCGACGCCACCGTCACGCTGACCGGCTCGACCGTGTCGAGCAACAACGCGCAGAATGGCGGAGGCATTTGGAGCACCGGCACACTGATGCTGGCCAACTCGACCGTATCGGGAAATGACGCGAACGGTGGTGGCGGCGGCATCATCAGCTCGGGCACGGCGACGCTGATCGACTCGACCGTGTCGGGTAACTATGCATATTGGGGCGGCGGCATTTACAATTCCAATGTGATGACGGTGATCAACTCGACCGTGTCGGGAAACAGCGCGGGCAGCGGCGGCGGCATCCTCAACAACTTCGGCACGGCGACGCTGACCGACTCAACGGTATCGGGAAATACCGCGGCCGATGGCGGAGGCATCAACAACAGCAGCAAGGGCATCCTCACACTGACCAGCTCGACCCTCTCGGGGAACATTGCCACAAACTCTGGTGGTGGCATCTACAACGATTCCTTTGCCACGGCGCTCACGGTCAACAACTCGACGTTCTCCTTCAACGTGAACCAGGGCCTCTATCTCGAAAGAGCCTTTGCTGCGGTGATGAAGAGCACAGTTGTCAGCAACAACTCCGGCGGAGACATTGTCGGGATACTCGACGCGGACTCGACGAACAACCTGATCCAGAATGCGGTCAACGCAGGAGGTCTGGTCAATGGCGTTGACAACAACATCGTCGGGATCGACCCTCTCCTCGGGTCGCTCGCGTTTAACGGAGGTTCTACGCAGACCCACGCGTTGCTCGCCGACAGTCCGGCAATCGACACCGGATCCAACCCATTGGGATTGACCACCGACCAGCGCGGCTTCGCCCGCCCACAAGGGCTTGCTACCGATATCGGGGCCTTTGAGTTCTCCGTCGACCCCACCATTGGCTCGTTGACTTCCTCCGGCCCGTCAGGTGCCCGCGGACACGCCTTTACCCTTACAGCCAACAGCGTCACCGACGCCGGTGGATCCATTGCCCGCGTGGACTTCTACCTCGACGCGAACAACGACGGCATCGCCGATTCGGGCGAGCTTATTGGGAGCGACACCGATCCGACCGATGGGTTCTCGCTCGCGTACACCGTTCCAGTCGACGCAGTCCTCGGCGCGACAGCCTTCCTCGCCATCGCCACCGACACCGACGGATGTGCCAGCGTCGCCTCCACGACGAGCGTCGAGATCACAGGTTCTGCCCCCGGCATCGGCTCCCTGACATCATCGGTCGAGTCGGCCGTTCGCGGACAGCCCATCACCTTCGCAGCCAGCACCGCCACCGACATCGACGGATCTGTCGCTCGCGTGGACTTCTACCTCGACGCAAACAGCGACGGGATCGCCGATACGAGCGAGTTCATCGGAAGCGATACCGACCCGACTGGTGGCTTCACGATCGCATTCACGGTCCCCGCCAACGCAGCTCTGGGCGCAACGCCCTTCCTCGCCATCGCCTCCGACAACGACGGGCTCACCAGCGCCGTCTCTGCCACAGTCGTCACGATTACTGGCACGAAACCCACCATCGAGTCACTGACCTCTTCCATCGAGTCAGCCGTTCGCGAACAGATCATTACCTTCACAGCCAACTCCGCCACCGATGCGGATGGATCCATCGCCCGCGTGGACTTCTTCCTCGACACAAACAACGACGGCATCGCTGATACGGGCGAGCTTATCGGGAGCGACACCGATCCGACTGATGGCTTCACGCTGGCGTACACCGTTCCCGTCGGCGCAACACTTGGTGCAACACCCTTTCTTGCCGTTGCCACCGACAACGACGGGCTTACGAGCGCCGTCTCCACGGCGATCGTCGCGATCATAGGTGCCGCCCCCACAATCGGTTCTCCCGTCGGCACTACGGACGCCAGCGGCACGCAGCGCGTCGTGTCGGTCAATACGCTCGGCCACGTCCTTGTCTTCGAGAAGGGGTGGGTGTTTGAGAACCTCCAGGAGAAGACCGGCGCACCCAGCGCCACCTCACCCGCTGTGCTGTGGACCGATCCGAAGGACGGCCTCACTTATGTGGCCGCGACATCGGCTTCGGGGCTCATCCTCTTCACACGCTCGAGCACGGGCGAATGGTCCTTCCGCAACCTGACGACCGAGACCGGGGCGACCAGTTCCCCCATCGGCAACCTCACGCAGTTCACTTCCATTCGCCAGCGCATCGTCTTCATCGCGGGCATCACCGAGGGTGGCGATATCGTTGCCTTCAAGCAGTCGCTCACCACTGTCGCCGGAGGCGGCCCCGACTTCGACTTTGTTGATATCTCCGCCGACCTTGCCTCGCAGGGCCAAATGACCCCGCAGTTCACGAGCATGATCAGCTATGTGCCCAGCTGGGACACGTGGAATCTTGCGGGCATCGACAACCTCGGCCGCATCCAGTCGGTTTGGATCAACCCCAGTAAGTTCACCCGTTGGCGGACCGACAACCTGAGCGCCATCACCAACGCGCCCGCCATCTCCGGCCAACTCGCGGTCACGCTCACGACTTGGGGCGGCATCAACCTCACGGGCTTGAACGGCGCGGGCCACCTGGTCACGACATGGTGGGTGCCGCGTTTCGCCGGGCAGTGGGCCGTCAGCAACCTGACCGCGCTCCACGGCGGCTCGCCCCTGATCGGTGGAAACCTTACCGCCTACACGACGCCCTGGGGAGGCATCAACTACGTGGGACGCGATGCGGAGGGCACCATCCGCGTCTACTGGTGGATCCCGCGCTTTGCCGACCAGTGGGCCATCTCGTCCCTGTTGCCTTCCGACACACCCGCCGCCAGCGTGCCGACTGGCGCGCTCACCAGTTCGTGCTCCGCTGCCGGCACGCTCAACGTATACGGCACCAATGCGAACGGCAACGTTCTTCGCATGGGTTGGCAGCCCGGACTCGGAAGCGTCTGGACCATCGAGGACCTGACCGCCATCGCGATCGAGCAGTAATACCGACGAGACCCGAACGGAGTCAGTCCTCAGACTTCGGTTGGGCCGGGTGCCAAGCCTTTGGCGCCGCCGATCCCATGCTCCTGTTTGGTCCTCACGGTCCCTGACCAGATCACTGAAGATGCCAACTCTCGATGACTCGGCTGCATGTGTGATGCGTTGTCCGCATCTGCCCTGCGGTGTCTTCGCAGCGGAGGTAGCGTGAAGGCTGCTTTCGTGTCAGACATTGTGTGTGCCAAGTGGTCTAAGTGATTGGTCTATATGTCTTTAGAGAGATTTTGCTCCGCTTCTGGGGTGACAAAACTGCCACGGTTGGCCCCTTCGGAGCCTGACATTTCTGGACATTTCAAGACACTCTGTGTCTCCCCGGGGTTGCCGTTTCCTGCCATATTGTGCCGATTTGGGCGTTTTTGATCGGTCTGTGATCGCCCTACCGAGGGGCGAGTTCTGTTTGTCTTCGCGCCGAGTCTCGCACGATCTGTGACTGCCGCAGATTCCGAATGGATGTAGGAGACTTGTGGCAGGCCGGTGTTGTCTCCGTTAAGAACCCCGACTCGGCGTTCGCCGATCTCTGGGTCTCCGATTGTGTGCCAGTTCCTCGCGGATTTGCGCGAGGTTTCGCGGGCGCGCATGCCACAGAATCCCATCCAGACCGCCAGATCGGCCCGCGTCGCGGCCGGATTCTGAGTGCGCCAGTTTGGCGGTGACCCGGGCCGCATGGCGCGCACGGATTGTTCTGAGTAGGCCGCTTTCGCGTGAGCCGCGGCTCGGGCCGGGAGGCATGCAGTGTCTCGGGCAAGGGCTTGCGACGGGGCGGCTCAACCGGCGTGGGTTGGCAGGCCCAGTCGAACGGCCTGCAGCGACCAGTCGAGGGAGTCCGCCGCGTCGTGCAGGTCCTCAAGGGCGATCTGCGGGCTCAGGGTGCCCGTGAGGGCGGCCCGGATGGCGACGGGTGAGAGCCTCGTCAGGTGGAGCAGGTGGTGGACGCGGCTGCGATGGATGCCGTGCTCCTTGGCGATCGCGTTGACCTCCCCACCTGAACGCACCACGGCCTCGTGCAGGGCGAACGCTTGGCCGATGGCGCGGACGATGTGAGGCACGGGTGCGGGCGTGCCTGTTCCATTCAGTCGCGGCACGAGGTCGCGTCGTAGCCGTAGAGGTCCTCCTTGTCGATGTTGAGCACGTTGCCGTGGGTACCAGAGGGAGCTGTACGCTTGGGTCACGCGGGTGAGGAGGGCTTGTTCCCGCTCCGCGTGCCGGCTCTGGAAGCCGTCCTCATTGTCGTCCGCGAGGTGCTTGGGGTTGATGCTGTAGTTCTGCGGGTTCTTCTGGAGCCGGCGCATCGCAACGACATCACGGGCGATGGCCTCCAACTCCTTGAGGTTGCGGCGAATCTGGTCGTCTCCGTAGAGGCCGCTCGGACCACTGGTCTGGAGCGAAGTGCGGACCGTGTTGGGCACCAGGAGCACGACGAGGTTCTGCTGCTCGCGTGGGCTTCCTTGACGCTCGTTGAGCACAAACTGGTCGGGCTGAATGTCCTCAGCGAAGAGGCTCACGATGCCGAGCATGGGTTTGCCCTGCTTGTCCGGCAGGTGCTCAGGAGCAGAGACCTCGTAGTGAACCGTGAAGGTCGGCACGGGCGCGGTCACGACCTTCCGGGCCGCGGCCTCCAAGGCGGATCGCAGTTCCTTCTCGGAGATGCCCTCGCGGATCTGGGAGAGGGCCTTGTTGACCGAGGGTTCGAGCGAAGCGAAGTACTTGCCGTCCTGGAACCGCAGGTAGAACGCTCGCTTGGCGAGTTCGCTCAGGGCCGTGTCCACCTGGCTTGGCGGCAGCCCGGGTTGTGCGACCTCAAGCCTGGCCTCCTCCTGGACGAGCCCAAAGAGACTCGACGCTATGCCCTGCTTGCGCCCCACGAGACTGTGCAGGAAGACCGTCCGCCACGTGTACACCTGCATGGGCAGCTTGCCGGGATGCGGGTTCTCGATGTCGGCGTTCTCGGCGTTGCTCTTGGTGATCAGCGTGTCGCCACGCCCACGAACGGCCCCGATGTCGGCGGTCAGCACGTTCATCAGGTCGCCGGATTCGGTCTTGCTCAGGATCTCGCTGACAAGGTCGGGGTTCGTCGTGTCGAGGTGGCACGTGTGAATGGTGCTCGTGTCTATCGCATTGTCCCAGAGCGCCTTGACGGCGAAGGCGAGCACGCGAAGCACACCACGCGTTCCCTGGAAGTCCTCCGCAGTCGCGAGCTTCTTGTTGAGGAACTCGACGAGAGTCGGATGGAATGGGTAGTACTTCTCGATGAGCCCGGCGTATCCCGCGTCCGCGCCCTCGCCCGCGGCACGCGTGCACCGAGCAGGAAGTTGGTCCTTGTGCTTCTCGTAGAAGGCCTTGTACTCGGCCGCGGTGGCTTTCGCCGCGGCGGTGTCGATGTTCACGAAGAGTCGCTTGGCGAGGACGGATGAGAGCTCCTCGCTCGTCACCGGGGTCTCGACCTTGGCGTCACGAGCGATCACACTCTGGATGCTGTCGATCGCCTGCTCGCCGATTTCGCGGGCCTCCTGCAGAGTGCGCCTCCGGCCACGTCGCTGTCTCTTCTCAATGGATCTGGCGCCAGGATGCAGTCGGTTCTCGACGAGTCTGTGGACGTCGTCGTGAATGACCCTCCGTACTACAACAATGTCATGTATTCGGAGCTCGCAGACTATTTCTACGTCTGGCAGAAGCGTTCACTGCGTGAGTTGTATCCCGGGCTGTTCGACAGCTATCTCACGGATAAGCAAAGCGATGCCGTCGCCAACCCCCATCGTGACGGATCTGCAGAGGCTGCCAAGCAACAGTACGAGCGGTTGATGCGGGAGATGTACAGCGAGTGCCACCGGGTCACCAAGTCGGATGGTCGCATGGTGCTCATGTTCACGCACAAGTCTCAGGCAGGCTGGGAGACCTTGACACAGGCCTTGATTGACAGCGGATGGACCATCACGGCTACGTACCCGGTTGAGTCGGAGTTCGGCAACAGCATGCACATCATGGAGAATGCTTCCGCGGAGTCTTCGATCTTTGTGGTGTGCCGCAAGCGCGAGACACACGACAATGAAGTCGGGCTGTGGAAAGCGTTCGGTGGTCAAGGCGTTCAACAGCGGATCGTCGACGAGGTGCAGGCAGGACTCGGTGAGTTTGAGGCTCTGAATTTGCGTCCAGTGGACACGATGGTTGCGAGCTACGGCCGGGCGCTGCGGGTTCTGTCAGAGAAGTGGCCCGTGCTCGACGGAGATGAGCCCGTCAGCCCGATCCGGGCGCTCAACGAGGCCAGCCGCGTCGTCGCCCAGCACCACATTCAGAAACTCACGCAGGGGCGGCTCAAGGTTGAAGACCTGACGCCCGAACCCTTACCCCGACCTCGACCACTTCAACCGGGTCACCTCCAGCCGCTGGGTGAGCTACAAGATCACTGGTTCCCGCAACTTTTACGACGTGGACATCACATACGACTCTGCCTCCAACATCACAGGAATCGTGGACACCGTTCACAAGAATGTCGGGGGCAACCGTAACTTCGACGTGCTCTACACGCTGGACGATCTGAGCCGTCTCGTGCGTGCCGAAGAAGGTACGCTCTCAACTGGCTCGATCTCGAACCGCTCACGCGACGAGCGGTGGCTTGACGGGTCAGGCAACCTCGCTCTTTCCCAAACGGGCAACTGGCTGCGTCGTCGCCTGGATCTCAACGGTGACGGGACGTTCGCCGGGAGCGACGAGCTGGACGACTCCGGCACGTTCAACCTGGCCAACGAACTCCGAGCTCGCGACATCGACAGCGACACCAGTGACGACTACCCGCT
>CAZPPG010000110.1:0-8542 GCA_964588385.1 uncultured Phycisphaeraceae bacterium | reverse complement strand
CTGTCGAGGATTATGTCAGCAAGGGGGGACTGGAATCGGAGACGTACGGACGCATGTGTCTGTGCAATGCGCTGCTAGCGAACATTGGCATGGAACAGGTTCGGGGTACGGCAGGGCACGACCGGGAACGGGCGCTCGTCACATCGGGAGATGACGTGATTGATGTCGCACGCTTTCTGAAGACCGGCGCCGCCTCCTACACGGCCGCAGACATCATTGCGTATCTCCTTCGAGACGCGACGGACCACGAACCGGCCTGAGCAACCCACTCCAATCGCGCGGGCGCCTCCTCGCCTCACTCTGGGGCGGGAGCGTCGTGTCAATGGTAGTCGGGCCGCGACTACCAAATGTAGATCCACGACACGCGTTCAGCCCCGCCGACGCGGGGCGATACGCCGCG
The DNA here is from genome assembly GCA_964588385.1 of uncultured Phycisphaeraceae bacterium. Lineage (GTDB taxonomy): Bacteria > Planctomycetota > Phycisphaerae > Phycisphaerales > UBA1924 > JAHBWV01. Next base: position 8,142 of record CAZPPG010000110.1, on the reverse strand, counting down.
CCGCCGAAAGGTGATATGAGTCGGCACGCAAAGACCCTGGCATAGTGCACGCAGAATACTCAGAATGTGAAGTTGGCATTTGGATCGGCCGACCCGAGGGAGCCAGTGTAGGTATTTCCGATGACGGCACCGGCGTTGGTGGACGCGCCGACGATGGGGCCGAGGGCGTTGCCCGCGACGATATCCCAGCTCGTAGTGTTCCCCGAGCAGGTGTTGCGGATGATGATGTTGCCGGGGCCATCCACATCGTGAAGGCCCTCCGTAACGAATCAATGCAGGCGCCGGTTGCACCACAGTACCGATCGCTCCATTCGAGACGGGGCAGGCACTGGAATCAGTTCCGAGCTCATTCCGGCGGCCCCAGCGTGATACTCCAAGTGTCTACCCGCCAACGACCGTTGCGGCTCGTGGAGGCTCAGCTTGAGCGTGCGATCCCGATCCCGCGACCACTGCGTAAGCAGGACGATGCAGCCACGAGCGCTTCGCGAACCCTCTGGCAGAGGCAACGAGCCATGCAATAAGTCCCGTTGTCGTGAGGAATCGACACACCCAGACCGGCCAACCGGGAAGTTTGTCGCCCAGACTCAGCAATGCCGCACCTCCACCGCTCATGCCAAGCAATGCGGGGAGCTTGTACCAGTAGTAGATCGCGACCGCTATTCCGGCAAACAGTCGTTGGACACGAAAGCGGCCGGTTGGAGACGCCAGCGGGTGGAGCATCAGGAACAGCAGGAGAGATATACACATGGATCCCCAGGTCCATGCGTACGCGGCCGCCCACGTTTGCAAAGTCTGTGGGCCCAGTTCGACAGGGACGTGGTACCAGCCCCACACAAACCCGGGGAAGCCTCCCAAAATGATCACGCCGCAAATGCGCTGAAGTCTGGTCAGACCTGAGGTCATCGGGCTCATTGAGGGTGTCGAGTCCGGGCAGATCGGAGTGCATCTCACACACCGCGTGCAGTGAGCGTTTATGAACGTGGCCGCGGGCCGCACCCCGTAGAGCTGCTCTACGGGGTGGACCGGGCACAGCCCCGCGCACCAAGCGCTCTTCCCGTCGAACATGAAGCCGGCGACGGCCGCCATAACGCCCAGGAGCAGCAAGGCAATGGCGCTCGCGACACCGCTGTCATCCAATCCTACGTGGCGGGCAGGTACCAGAATCAGGAGCAGGACCACCGAACCGATCGCCGTTCCGTTGCGAAACGGGCGAGATGTTCGGAAACGTCGTCCGATGCCGAGATGCCGAGGCAACTGCGATACCGTGCCGAGAGGACATATGTTGCGCCACAGTCCCGGCGCAAAGACAAGCAGAGCAGGAGCGGCTGGAATGAGCACATCCCATAGGGCAATCAGCCCGACGCGGGGAGTGACGATGAGAGCGAGTATCAGCGCCAGGCCCAGCGCCAGCACGATGAACTGGGCAACCCTCCATCGGAATCGACGGGCGTTCTGGTGTGGGGGACGCTGGGCTTGCTCAAGACTCAGTTGTGCGGGCACGCAAAGCTCTCTTCCTTCTGTCGTGGCTCGGGCCGCGACGGTCCTTTGAAGTGGCTGTCACGGTGCAAGAAACCGCGACGCGTGGCGATGGTCGGCAGCGCTCGATGCACAGTCCCGGAGAAGCACGGGAGTGTCCCAGGAGCGAGCGGATCGTGAGCTGACCGAACTCTCGTTCGAGCGCCGCCAACGCTTCGTCGATCGAACGATGCATCGGACACAGGTTCTTGCCGTGGGCACGGACTCCGAGCGGGCATACCCGAATTCGCTCGATCGGATCGATGGCGGCCACAACGTCGAGTACTGTTAAGCCGTCGGGGTCCCTTGCGAGCGCGAATCCTCCCAGGGTCCCTCGCTGGGCGGTGACGATTCCCACTCGGGCCAAGGCTTGCAACACCTTGATCAAGTAGCCAGGGGCGGCCTTCGTCGCGTTGGCGATCACGATGAGTTTGTATGTCCCCGGGGGCTGTTCCGCCAGCCAGATCACGGCCCTCAGCCCGTACTCGGTTGCGTCGCTAAAGAGCTTCAATGGCACCCACTCCGGTTTCACGCGCGGACCCTTGGGACCTCGGGGCGATCTCGCACGTCTTGAGGCATCATAGCGGATTGTGTACAATCAATGCAAGCGTGCACGAAAGACATGTATTACGGCGGAAGCGAGCCGAGAGCCTGAAAGGTGTCCCTCGGGCAACTGCACCATGTATTCGGGGTGAAGTGTGAACCCAGATGAACAGCGACACTCGACTGCCCGCAGTTCCGATCGGAGTCGTGCCGAGACCGCCGTGGAGCCGTGTGCTCACGGAGTCATGCTGCGGTCTGTCATGCCGCTGCTTGGCTTCGCTGGCTACGCGATTGTGGTCTGGTGCTCACCCCTGCCGGACGCAACGCTGATTGAGCAGGTGCGATCGGGAGACCCTGTGATCAATCGCGAGTCCGTATCTGCTTGGCGCAGCGCCGGATGCCAGTTCTGTCACTCCATCCAAGGGCTCGGAGGCCACATCGGTCCTGACCTCACAAATGTGGTCTCGCGAACTTCCGACGGATACATCCGGGCCATGTTGCTCGCGGGGCCGCCCGGCATGCCGTCGTATGCGGATCTCGACGAGGACTCCATTTCGCACATCATCCGGTATCTGGAGTCGATGGATGGGTCCGGGCGGTTTCCGGCGGACGCTTGGTGGCGATCGTTCGTGGGGAGAACCCGATGATTCAAGGGCCACTGGACGGCAGGCACGCACATGGCGAGCGGGCGGTAGGGATTCCTGGGAGTCGAGTGACGATCTGTTGTGTAGGGTGGACGCTCGGGACAGGGATGCTCCTGGGCGTAAAGACGGTCAGGCCTGATGTTTGGCTTTCAATCCTGCCGATGCAGGTCGTCCAGCCCCTTCACACGCTGGGAGCCATCGGGCTTCTGGTAGCTGGCATCGCCACCCTTGCCGTAATGGTGGTCAGACGGGTCGGCGGTTGTGCGGGACCTCTTCCTGTGCTGATCCCACCGGGAATGGGCGTATTCATGCTGTTGGGAGCCGCGGGTATCGTCTCAGGCAACGGCAGTGGGCTGGAGTACATGTCGTGGCCGCCGGTGCTGACAGCGCTGCCACTCGTGCTGCTCGTCAGTGTCGCCTGCGTGACGGCCGTGAACCTCCGCAAATTGGTCAGACTTTCGCCCGAGGGCGCCTGGCTGCTCATGATGGGCTCGTGTCTTGCGGTTCTTGGGATGATCGAGAGAGCACTCGGCTTGGGGGAGACCGGGCCGGTGCGGGCATTGATGATTGAATGGCACGCGCTCGACACATCTTTCGCAGGGTTCAACACGGCGCTGTACGGCTTATCAATCCTCATAAGAGTCGAGCCAGGAAGCGGCCGACCGCTGAGGGGCCGCTGGATGTACTCGCTTGCTGTCATCGCCCTTCTGTCAACGTTCGGGCATCATCACTACGCATCGAGCCAACCAATGCCGCTGAAGTGGATCGCATTGGCGGCCAGCCTGCTGGGCATCGTCTCTTTCGCCAGGCACGTCCTCATGATCCGTCGGTCCTTTGGTTCGCGGCCACGATCGGAAGTGACACTCGATATCTCTGCCGGCCTGTGGACCGCTTTCGCAGTCGGAAGCGGTGTGGTACTGGCGATTCCTCCGGTCAATCACGTCCTTCATGGAACGCACGCCATCGTTGGACACTCCATGGGCGCGATCATTGGTGTAGACGTGCTCATCATCCTTGCGGCTATGCTGGCGGGGCGCCTGGACGAGCAGGGTGAGCGGGCGTCGAGACGTGCCATACGAGTTGTCAACATCGCCCTCGCGCTCCTAGTGCTGGATCTTGTTTGCGCGGGGGTTTGCAAGGGTCTGCTCCGCACTGAAGGTACCCATCGAGAGTACCAGTCCCTCGTCAGGGGCGTGCTACTACCTCTTCCGCTGGTGGGCGCTGTGCTTTCCATCGCCATCGGGCGGTTGTGCGTCTTGGCGTGGCAGATGCCGCGACAACGATGCATTCAGCCGGAGTGACGCAATAAAGGTGGGTGGGTCAGGCGGGCAGAACGAGCTCCAGTCAGCATTGGAGGTATCGGAACACGTGGTTGCTGGAGTCGCGTCACGGTCTGTCGTTTGCCTCCTGAATCGCAGCGAGCAGGAAGTTTGAGTGGGCGTACGCGGCTCCCGCTCTCATCTCGGCTGCGACCCATACCGCCTCCATCAACTCCTGGGACGTGGCACCCACACGAATCGCGGCTTTCGTGTGGGATCGGATGCACTGTTGGCATTGCGTGACGTGTGCCACCGCGACAGCGATGATCTGCTTGGTCTTTCTGTCCAAGGCGCCGTCGGCGAACACCGCTCCCTGAAAGGCCTCAAACGCCGTGCAGGCCTCCGGCGTCAGGTCACATCGTTGGGCCGCGAACGCCTTATGAGGTGGAAGATCAGCGCGATCAGACATGGCGTGTCTCCTTCGGCGTCGCGGCGACGATAATGCGCAGCACGCCACACTTCCCAAGTTCATCGATTAGCCTCGCGCGAGCGAGCGGGTGCCAGCGCCACGAAGTCCGTCGCGTCGCCGCAGTTCAACCCCGTGTCAGCGCGCACGTCGATTTCAAGGAACCGTTGCTGCCCGGCGAACTGGCATCCAAAGTCCCGCACGACGGTGAAGCGCCCCTCGCTGATGAAGATTTCGTCGGAGCAGATCGTGGAGCCCACCTGGTTTCCGGCCGAGACTGCGTCATACAGGCGGAATCGCAGGTCGTGCAAGCCGGAAGCCAGCGTACCGGAGTTCCTCAACTCACCCTGATAGGTGAACGCGGTCGTCAGCGGTTGAGCTATAGCAAGGTCCGAACAGGCGACAACGAGAAGCATGCAGGCACGGAATGATGTGCTCATGGGACAGCCTCACGACGATTATAGTGGATAAATGGATACAGAATGCGATCAATTGGCTATACATCTGCGCGATCGCGCCCAGCCCCGTCCGCGCCCGAATCGACTCGACAACCTTGCGGCACAGCGCTCCCCTTGACAATGGTCGCAAGCGACCCGAACGGGGCACGAATGTGTCGGATCCATGGCGCAAATGTCCGTCGAGCGCGCTCCGACACTTCTGAAACCACCAAATTGAGTGGCATAAACTCACAAAAATGGATAAACATATCCAGATTTGGCGTATACTTGCTTGCGATTGCGGTGAGCGGCAGTTGCCTTCAGGCGTGCCAGCCGCGCACTCGCAGGCCGACGCGTCCAACCCCCGGGAGAAACCCATGAAGTGCGTCACGCTTTGCCTCGCATTGACGTCCGCCACTCTTCCGATCGCGATGGCCCACTCCGATGTCTTTCTCGACCTGACCTCAGTCACACCCGGCAGTTCCGGCGTCGGAGTGTTCTCAGGAGCACTGGGTGGGATTGCGGTCACAGGGAGCATCTCCGGAGCCCCCGTGCTTTCATTTAACGCGATCGGAAGCGGCCTGGGCGACTCGACGATTGACGGCTCCTCGCCCCAGTTCAGCCATTCAATCGCTTTCAGCCCCACGACCCCAACGACGGATCGAGTCGGTTTCACCTACTTGGCCTTTGCAGGCAACTTGGTGACAATGACTTTCGGTTCACCGATCACTGATCCTGTGCTTCACATCGCCAACTTGGACTGGATGGCGCTCTCCTTCGCGCCAACGCCGGGCTTTACCAGCTTGACTCTTCTCAATGGGAACGACGGATCGGACGGTGACGGGATCGATCCAGCGTTCGGCGGACCGGCCTACAGCTTCGCTCTCGTCACGGACATGATGCCGTTTACAACAGATTCCACGCCGCCCGCGGGCACGCCGCCGATCGCGGGCGACCGATCCGCTTACGGCTCCGTGCGCATCAACGGCACGTTTAGCACGCTGGTCTTCGTGACGGATGCCATGGGCCCGTTCAGCGACAGCGGCACCTTCACGATATCGATGGTACCTAGCGCACCAATACTCTCGGTGTTCGTCGCGATGGCGCTCGCGAGCCCCGTCCGGCGCCGTTCGCGATAGACGCGTACTCGACCTTACTGCGCCGAACTGGAGTCGCACGTAAGCGAATTCCAGACGCTTTCGCCCCACACTCTGCCAGCAACAGCGCTCCGGAAGATCAATGACGCACGCTTCGGGCAACTCGTCTGACGCCTTGGCTGACGCCAGAGATTCCCGTGATACCGTGGTGATCGGAGCTGGCGTGATCGGTCTGGCGTGCGCCGTCGAGTTGGCCCGGCGCGGCATGAAGGTCGTCGTCCTAGATCGGGGTCGAGCGGGGAACGGGGCTTCGTTCGGGAACGCCGGCTGGCTCACACCTTCGCTCGCCTTTCCGCTTGCCCAGCCGGGGTACGCGATGAAGGCTGCGAGATGGATGCTTGATCCCGAGAGCCCCTTCTACATCCGGCCGACGCTCGAGCCCGCCATGCTCCGCTGGCTCGCCGGTTTCATCCTTTCGAGCCGACGTTCGCGCTTCAGGGCCAACGCGCCCGCACTGATCGAACTCAGCCGCTGGAGCGTCGACGCGTGGGAATCGCTCGCGTCTTCCGGGGGTGTGGACTTCGGCTTCGAACGCAGGGGCCTCCTCATGGTCCTCGAAACCGAGAGCGGTCGAGATCATGCCAGGCGTGCCGCGTCGTACACCGAGTCGCTCGGAATCGCTTGGGAGTGGTGGGACGCCGATCGCCTACGCAATGAGGAGCCGATCGTGACCGGCCGGCAAATAGGGGGCATCCTGTACCCGCGCGACGCCCACTGCGTGCCAGATCGAGCGGTCGCCCGTCTCGGTCAGGAGGCGGAACGACTGGGCATCCGCGTGGTCGAGAGGTGTTCCGTTGTGGGCGCACGCGTCAAGGGCGACGAAGTGGTCGCGCTCAAGACCGAGTGGGGAGACATCTCTGGCTCGCAGTACGTGCTCGCGGCCGGATACTGGTCCGGCGATCTCGGGCGGGCCCTCGGTCTGCGCATCCCTATGCGAGCGGCGAAGGGCTATTCCTTGCAGTTTCCGCGCGGATCCATTCATCCCGTTCGCTCGATCTCGCTCGGAGAGCGCAAGGTTACAGTGACGCCTCACCAAGATCGGCTGCGTGTCGCCGGAACACTCGAGATCGTGGGCGACGACCTCTCGGTCAACGAGCGGCGCGTTGGGGCGATCGAGCGCGGTGCTCGCGGGCTGCTGGCCTTGCCACCTGATCGGGCCGAGCCCGCGGCGTGGGCTGGACTGCGTCCCTGCCTCCCCGACGGGATGCCCGCTATCGGGCGTTCTCCCCGGCACAGGAACTTGTGGCTGGCGATCGGGCACCAGATGACCGGGCTCAAGTGCGCCCCCGGAACCGCACGGATGCTCGCGGAGCTGATGTGCGGAGAGACCCCCACATTCGGTCCCCGACCGTTCTCGCCCGACCGCTGCTGTCGCTGAACGAGGCTCCACTCCTCTCCCGCCCGGCGATAGAGTCCGCAAGACAGCTGTTAAGAGTTCCTCGGATCGCGCGTCGGCGGCGTTCTGTCTTGCCCGCATTCCGCCCACATTGCACTGACTCCTCGCCGCAATCGGCAAGATCCCCTTGACGCTGAAGCTGTTCGCGATTAGTGTTCTCGCACTGGACCGCGCTTCACGTGCGGCTCAACGGTCTGGACGAGGGTGGAATGCCCGACGCCAGAAGTCCGGTGGAATGCCGGCGACGCGGTAGGGCGGAAGCGGAAAGCTTCCGCTGGCAAGGCTGTGGCGGAATGCCTACGCCGATGCCAACGAGCGTGTCTCTCGATCCCAAGTTCATCCATCACTGATCGATTCGTTGTGCCGGGTTGCCGCATGGTGTGGCGTGGGCGTAATCCACGGTCACATACGGCATCGCGTGGCAGCGCTGTGCAGCGCCGTAAGGCATGCACCATGGTGCTACGACCGCATGACGAACTGCGCGTGAGCGTGCTCGCGGGAGGTGTTCTCCTGCGAGGAACTCTGCGCATTCGGTGCGCAGTCACGACACGTGTCGCGCACGAGCGATCAGCGACAAGTTCCGGCACATGGCTGCTCGTCCAGCCAGGAGACATGTCATGCCTAAAGGTCGCTCCAAGAACTCCGCTCGCTCGCAGGTCGAGCAGCAATCCAGCCCGATGCAGCTGCGCCGAGTTGCCATCTCAGCGCTCAAGCCCGCGCCGTAC
>CAZPPG010000109.1:0-8766 GCA_964588385.1 uncultured Phycisphaeraceae bacterium | reverse complement strand
ACCGGGCCGGCATCCGCACAGCAGAAGATCACGCTGCTGAATGTCTCGTACGACCCGACACGAGAGCTGTACTCGGAGATCAACGCCGAGTTCGCGAAGGAGTGGAAGGCGACAACCGGCCAAACTGTGGAGATCCAGCAGTCGCATGGCGGATCGGGCAAACAGGCACGATCGGTCATCGACGGGCTTGAGGCCGATGTTGTGACGCTCGCGTTGGCGTACGACATCGACGTGCTGGGCACACAGGCCAACCTGATTCCGTCCGACTGGCAGTCGCGGCTTCCGGACAACAGTTCGCCCTACACGTCGACCATCGTGTTCCTGGTGCGTAAGGGGAACCCCAAGGGCGTCAAGGACTGGAGCGATCTGGCTCGGCCGGGGATCTCTGTCATCACACCGAATCCCAAGACGTCCGGCGGCGCTCGCTGGAACTACCTTGCGGCCTGGGGCTACGGCCTCCGCACGTTCAACGGCGACGAGGCGAAGGTTCAGGAGTTCGTCACAAGGATCTTCAAGAACGTTCCCGTGCTCGACACCGGGGCGAGGGGATCCACCAACACGTTTGTTCAGCGGGGTATCGGCGACGTCTTCATCTCGTGGGAGAACGAGGCAATCCTCGTCCTCAACGAGTTCGGGAAAGACAAGTTCGAGATTGTCACGCCCTCGATCAGCATCCTCGCTGAGCCGCCCGTGACGGTCGTTGACAAGGTCGTCGACAAGCGGGGAACCCGGGCAGCCGCCGAGGCGTACCTGCGGTTTCTCTACACCGACAAGGCTCAGGAACTGATCGGCAAGCACCACTTTCGCCCACGCAGCAGGGAAGCGCTCGCCAAGCACGCCGACCAGTTCAAGTCCATCGAACTCTTCACGATTGATGACGTATTCGGCGGCTGGCCCACGGCCCAGAAAGCACACTTCGACGACGGCGGCTTCTTCGACACGATCATGGCGTCAAAGTGACCGTCCGTTCCGGAGTTGGCCACCCTTCATGTCTCTCTCCTCACCTCTTCCCCCGCCTGACGGCGGAGGAAGAGGTTTCCGGCTCGAGTGCATCGGCAAGAGGTTCTCGGAGCAGACTCAATGGACGCCTCACTCGTCAACTCCTCAAGACGCCGAAGACAGCTGTCGGTCCTGCCCGGGTTCGGACTGACGATGGGGTTCTCCGTCACCTACATGAGCCTGGTGGTGTTTCTGCCGCTGTCCACGCTCTTCCTGATGACCTCGCGACTCTCGTGGCAGGAGTTCTGGAAGATCGTGACCGACGACCGTGTGCTCTCGGCGTACGGGCTGAGCATCGGCGGAGCGATGATCGCTGCGGCGGTGAACACGGTGTTCGGCGTGGTCATCGCGTGGGTGCTCGTGCGTTACTCATTTCCGGGCAAGAAGCTCATGGACGGTCTTGTGGACCTGCCCTTTGCGCTTCCGACGGCAGTGGCAGGAATCGCTCTGACGGCCATCTACGCGCAGAACGGGTGGGTGGGGCGGTTTCTCGAGCCGCTGGGGATCAAGGCGGCGTACAGCCGGCTTGGTGTTGTGATCGCGATGATTCTCGTGAGCCTGCCGTTCGTTGTTCGCACGGTCCAGCCGGTGCTGGAGGATCTGGACGCTGAGTACGAAGAGGCAGCGGCGTCTCTGGGAGCACGGCGGTCGAGCGCGTTCTTCCGAGTGATCTTCCCGACGCTCCTGCCTGCGGTTCTGACCGGGCTAGCCCTCTCTTTCGCCAAGTCCGTGGGGGAGTACGGCTCGATCATCTTCATCGCGGGCAATCTGCCCGGCAGAACAGAGATCGCGCCGCTGTTGATCTACCTGCGCCTGGAGGAGTTCAACTATCCCGCCGCGACGGCGATCGCTGTCGGGATGCTCGCCGTCTCGTTCTTAATGCTGCTGGTGATCAACCTGCTGCAGGCGTGGACTCGACGGAGCGCGCACACATGAGCACGAACTCGAACACGCATGCGATGGGCGCTGCTCAGGAGGAACGCTGATATGGCGGGCGCGGGTGCGACCTTAATGGCCGGCGTGCGCTCGCGAACCGCGGCCGGACGCGTCTCCAACCAGGACGCGCCGTGGTTCAAGTGGACCATGATCGCGCTCGCAGCGGGCTTTCTGACGCTGATGCTGGTGCTGCCGCTGGCGGTGGTGGTGTATGAGGCCTTGGCACGAGGCGTCGGCACCTTCTGGAAAGCGGTGGTGGATAAGGACGCACTCGCGGCGATGCGCCTGACGCTGTTGACGGTAGCGTTTGCGGTGCCGCTGAACCTTGCTTTCGGCGTGGCGTGCGCGTGGGCAGTCGCGAAGTTCCGGTTTCCGGGCAAGAGTCTGTTCATCACGCTTCTGGACCTTCCGTTCAGCATCTCGCCGGTGATTGCGGGCATGATCTTCGTGCTGCTCTTCGGCGCCAGGGGCGTGCTGGCGGACACGCTGCTGGGAGACTGGCTGGCGGAGCACAGCATCAAGATCATCTTCGCGCCGCCGGGCATCATTCTCGCGACGATCTTCGTCACCGTCCCTTTCATTGCCCGTGAGTTGATCCCGCTCATGCAGGCGCAGGGACGTGAGGAGGAAGAAGCGGCCATCTCGCTCGGCGCAACCGGTATCAAGACGTTCGTCCGCGTGACGCTGCCGAACATCAAGTGGGGCCTTCTGTACGGCGTGATCTTGTGCAACGCCCGGGCGATGGGCGAGTTCGGCGCCGTGTCCGTGGTGTCGGGGCACATCCGAGGAAAGACCAACACGATGCCGTTGCACGTCGAGGTGCTGAACGGCGAGTACCAGTTCGCCGCCGCGTTCTCGATCGCGGCGCTCCTGGTGCTCATGGCCGTGCTGACGCTCATTGCCAAGAGCGTCGTGCAGTGGCGCGCGGCAAGGGAGTTTGCACGCCTGGCCCGCGATACAGGAGCGCACTGAGATGTCGATTGAGGCGTTCAACATCACAAAGACCTTCGGGTCCTTCACGGCGCTCGACAACGTGAGTCTGCACGTGCCCTCCGGCGAGCTTGTGGCGCTGCTCGGCCCCTCGGGATCGGGCAAGACAACCCTCCTTCGCGTCATCGCGGGGCTGGAATCCCCCGATCGCGGCACGGTGATGTTCGACAAAGCCGACATCACCGATCGCCACGTCCGTCAGCGCAGGGTCGGGTTCGTGTTTCAACACTACGCGCTCTTCAAGCACATGAGCGTCTTCAAGAACGTCGCGTTCGGCCTGCGGGTTCGGAGCCGCAAGACGCGCCCGAGCGCCAAGGAGATCGAGACGCGCGTGATGCGCCTTCTCAAGCTCGTGCAACTCGACCGCTTCGCCAACCGATACCCATCCCAGCTCTCGGGCGGGCAACGCCAGCGCGTCGCCCTGGCGCGAGCTCTGGCGGTTGAGCCCCGCGTGCTGCTGCTTGATGAGCCGTTCGGCGCACTTGACGCGAAGGTCCGCGTGGAACTCCGGCGATGGCTGCGCCGGCTCCACGAGGAGATTCACGTCACCAGCGTCTTTGTCACGCATGATCAGGAGGAAGCGATGGAGGTCGCAGACCGGATCGTGGTCATGAGCAACGGACGGATTGAACAGGTGGGCTCTCCGGAGGATGTCTATCACCATCCCGCGAATCCATTCGTCTACAACTTCCTGGGGAATGTCAACCTGTTCCATGCACGGATGGTCAACGGCCGTCCTCTGATCGCGGCGGGGGCTCCCGGGCTGGGCTCGGACTCGGCTGCCCGTGTCCACGAGAGCGCCCATGCGCTCGTGTACGTGCGACCTCACATGATGGACATCGATGTCACACCACGTGGCGATATCACCGTCCATGCCCGTGTCAAGCATGTGAACGCTGCGGGCCCGCTCGTCAAGGTCGAGCTTTCATCGCCGGAGAATGACGACATTCACGTGGAACTCCCGCAGGAGCGGTATCGAGCGCTGCGGCTCAAGCAGGGGGATCAGGTGTTCGTCATTCCGAGGGACCTTCGCCTCTTTGTCAATGCATCCTGAACCGAGAGGCGATCATGCGGACAGTTGCGATCATCGGCGGCGGCTTCAGCGGCGTAGCGATCGCGGCGCACCTCGCTCGCTTCGGCATGGGCGATGTTCGTGCCGTGATTGTTGAGAAGAGCGCGCGCGCCGGTATGGGTGTCGCGTACGGCACGATGAGGAGTGAGCATCTGCTGAATGTGGCCGCGGGGCGTATGAGCGCCTTTCAAAGCGACGCGGATCACCTGCTGCGCTGGCTTCGCGCGAGCGGCCACGCGTACACAGCGACCGACTTCATCCCGCGTTCGGTCTATGGCGCTTATCTGCGGTCGCTCCTCGATGACGCGGTGCGCAGGGACGTTGCGACTGTGCGGCGCGGACGATGCGCGCGGATTGAGCGCGGGCCACGGTGTTGGGAGCTGGCGCTTGAGGATGACACGCGGCAGACGGCCGATGCGGTCGTGCTCGCGATCGGCAACGGCACCCCTGCGCGTCTGCGAGTCACGAGTGTGCCGGGCGACGGCCCGCCCGATCCGCGCGTGATCCAGAATCCGTGGGCCGACTTGCCGCACGGGCTTGATCCGGATTCTCGTGTCGTGATTGTCGGCACCGGGTTGACAGCGATCGACACGGTGCTCACTCTCGACGCGTTCGGTCATGGCGGAACGATCACGGCGGTATCTCGCCGCGGGCTTCTGCCACGGGCGCATGCGTCGACGTCGATGCAAGCCATGGCGTTCTCTCCCGCCGATCTTCTCATCGGGGGATCGCTCCGCTCTGTGCTCCGCGCCGTGCGCGAGGCGTGCGAGCGAGAAGTCGATGCAGGCGGCAGCTGGCTGAGCGTGATCGATTCGCTTCGGCCTCACACCGCGCAGATCTGGAAGGGCTGGAGCGTCAAGGATCGCCGTGATTTCTGCCGGTTTCTCCGGCCTTTCTGGGATGTTCACCGGCACCGTATGGCGCCTTCGATTGCGGCCCGCATCGAGGCGCACGTGGCTTCGGGACGGCTTCAAGTCCTTCGGGGCGCCGTCAGTGCAATCGAAGCAACGCCCACCGGAGTTCTGGTCACGGCGACCGGCACAGACAGTTCAGGGCAACTGGTGCGGTCGATCCGCGCAGACCTTGTGGTCAACTGCACGGGGCCGACGACGGATCCCTCGCGATGGAAAGATGAGCTCGTCGACTCGCTGCTGCACTCCGGCACGGCGCGTGTGGACGCATTCGGGCTCGGCTTTGAAACCGACGACGATGGGCGTGTGATTGATCGCGAGGGCATCGCTGCAGCCGATCTCTTTGCGATCGGGCCGCTTCGACGGCCGCTTCTTTGGGAGTCCATTGCGGTTCCGGAGATTCGTCTACAAGCCGCCCAGATCTGCGAGGCGCTCGCAGGTCGCGGGATCGGCGAGCAGCCTCGCTCTGCTGAATCGAGTCCTGCTCGATGAGCTGGTACTGCGCCGCGTTCTGAGAACCTCCTTTCGCACTTCGATGCGATCGCGCTGGCTCGGACGCTCCCTGTGTATCCGCGTCATGCCTATCGCCGATCGGGCGTGCCAATTTGCCCTCTCGAGCCCCTTGTTCGGCTTTCGTCAGCATTTCCTTCTTGACCGTGGAGGGTGTGCGGCCTTCAATACGGGTTCACAACCAGTCCCGGGGTATTGCCCGGATCGCACCATGCCGGACCGCAGCCGCGGGAACCTGGCGCAGATCGCCGCTCAACCTCCGCACGACGGAGCGGCACCCAGGCGGATCACTCCGACCTGTGGGCGGAAGGAGTATTGCATGGCTCGTTATACGGGTCCGAAGCTGAAGTTGTCTCGTCGCGTGGGCACGCCTGTCGCGGATATTCCGAAGCACACGTCCAAGCGTGCGCTGACGACGCCGGGCATGCACGGGTTTCGCGGCCGCCGCATGCGCGACTACGGTCTGCGTCTGAATGAGAAGCAGAAGGTCCGCTACCACTACAGCGTGCTTGAGAAGCAGTTCCGCCGGTACCTGGCGGAGGCTGCTCGCCGGCCGGGCAACTCCGGCTTCAACCTGATGACGCTGCTCGAGCAGCGTCTGGACAATGTGGTTCGTCGGGCCGGGCTTGCGCGAACGATCTGGGCCGCACGCCAGATGGTTGCTCACGGCCATGTGCTGGTGAACGGGCGGAAGACAGACCGTCCCTCCTATTCCTGCCAGGTCGGCGACACGCTCACGCTGAAGCCGAAGGCCCAGAAGCTGGCGCGGGAAGCGATGGAGTCGATGGCAGGGCACGAGGTTCCGGGCTGGATCGAGCTTAATCCGTCCGAGGTGACGCTGAAGGTGGTGGCGGTGCCGACGATGGACCAGATCCCCTACGACGTGAACCCCAACCTGATCATCGAGCTCTACCGATAATCGAATACGGACGGCGGGGCCGCGACAGCGGCCCCGTTGTCTTTGCTTGGCGCGTGGAAAGCGTGTCGGTGCGCGCAGGGTCCGACCGGACGGGAACAGCAACATGCTGAAGTTTCTTCGCAAGTATCGCACTGTCTTTCTGGCGTTCTTCATCGTTGTGCTGATGATCGCATTCGTTGCCCCCCAGGCGATCCAGCAGCTGGGTCCCAACCCGATGAAGCAGAAGGCCGGCGATATCGGGGGCGAGCCGTTCACAGTCGCAGACCTGCAGAGAGCCGCGTCCGAGGTGCGGATGCTGGAGTCGATCGACCCCACGATCCCGATGCTCATCGGTCTGGAGCCCGGACGCCAGCCGGAGCACTGGATGCTGCTCAAGCTTGAGGCCGATCGGGCGGGCCTCATCGGCGAGGGCGAGGACGGACGCGACTGGCTGCCCGAGGTCGCGACACAGATCGTGCGGATCGCTCTCAGCCGGAATCTGGGCGCCCAGGCCCAGCAGTACATCTCAATGCTGCTGCAGAGCCCGCAGGTCCAGCAGGAGATCGCCGATCGCGTGACGATGATGCAGTCACGGGTGGCGGGCGCAGCAGGGAACGCGATGCTCACGGAAGCCGAGGGCTTTCGCGTGCTGGCCGCGGCCCGCGGCATCATCCGCCTGAAGGACGCTTACGTCTTTGCGGCGCGTCCCACAACAAGCCAGACGGTCAGTGCGGCACGGCGTTTCCGCGACTCGGCCACAATCGACTACATCTTTCTCCCGGGATCCGCGCTCGCGAGCGAGGTTCCCGAGCCGACGGAGGATGAGCTGAAGGCGCACTTTGACGAATACGCCTCGGTCGATCCGGGCACCGGTGAGTACGGGATCGGGTATCGCGAGTCGGCCCGAGTGAAGGTGGAGTGGCTCACCATCGATCGGAACGCCATCTCGGGCGCTCTTCCGATCGATCGGGTGGAGCTGCGAAAGCTCTACGAGTCCAACCGCACGAAGTATCCGAGCGACTACGAGGTCGAGCGCGAGATCGTGAAGGCGGACTACATGGAGGCCCGGACGGCGGAGATCGTCACGGAGATCGTGAGAGTTGTGCGGGCCGAGGTGCTCAAGGCAACTCGACGGCTGGAAGTGGACGGCACCTACAAGAAGCTCCCGGATGCGTGGGCCTCCGAGCGGCCAAAGCTCGAACAGATTGCCCAGGCGATCGTTGACTCGATCAAGTCGATCAAGGGCGTGACGATCCCGCTGCCCCGAGTTGAATCCCGCGACGCGGCGTGGTCCGATGCCCAGGCGCTCAGTGCGCTGCCGGGAATCGGCGGCGCGATCGTCCGTTTGGGCAACGTGCAGGCGCCGTTCCCTCAGTATGCCCTGCAGGTGAAGGAACTGGATGGGAATCCCACGCTGGGGCTCCAGGTCGGGCTGACGCAGATCGACTCACCGGCCGAGGACTCGTCGCGGAACCTGTATTTTTTCACCGTGCTTGATGCGCGCCAGCCATCGCCACCGGACAGCATGGCGGATGTGGCGACGCTTCGCGATGATTGGAAGGCCATCAGAGGGTACCAGAGGCTGGTTGCGGAGCAGGGCGTCTACGAGACGCTGGCGCGGACAGACTCGCTTGAGGCCGTGGCGCGTCTGATCGACACGGACGGGACGAAGCTTCTCTTCCCGATGAACGCCGTGACGATCTCCCGCGCGGGCGCGCAGACCGCGGATCGCAACGTTCAGGACCGGGCATTCAGTGACGCTGTGATGGATGCGGTTTCCGGATTGGATCCGAAGCTGACGCCCGAAGCCCTTCAGGGCGAGCCGAACGCGGTGCTGAGCGTCGCGATACCGTCGCGGCTGGGCATCGCCGTCGTGAGGGTGCGGGAGATCCGGCCGTACACCATCGAGCAGTTCCGCTCGGAGGCGGTGGGCATGGTCGCCCAAGCAGCGGCCCTTGAGGTCGAGGCGGTTGCCGAAGACATCGGGACCATCAATCCCTTTACGTACGAGGCGATGGTCAAGCGGCTGCGGTTCGAGGCCGCAAGCGACGAGAAGTCCGATTCCTGATCCGGCGTCGTTGCACGGATCAGATCCGGCTCTCCTGCCATGGTCCCCTGAGAAACCGCCATCCGAACGCGCCCGCGCGGAAGATGATCTCTGTGCACAGCCCGATCCAGAGCCATGCGAGCGAGGGTTCGCGGCCGGAGGGGTTGGGGATCACGCCCCCGCCGGGGAGCGGGATGTCAACACCTGAGAGCAGGTACGCGAGGGGAAGGCGCACGGCGTAGGTCGTCCACCAGGTGAGGTGCATGACGGCCTTGACGTCGCCGACGCCGCGTAACGCAGATCGCCACACGATGCTTGCGGCAAAGGGGATCTGCACGCAGCCGCTGATGATGAGAAGTGAGGGGACGATCTGAAGATGCGATTCGAGTGGGGTGAAGAGCGA